>CAZTIG010000023.1:23872-54400 GCA_964613665.1 uncultured Chloroflexia bacterium | reverse complement strand
ACTACGCGGCCTTTGGCCGCTCCGCTCAGGGATCGGCCGCGCTCCTTGCCCATCTCGAGACATGCATCCGCGGGCAGCGGTCCTCCTTGACGCCGCGCCGTTTTGTGGTATCATCCACTTGCCCGCATTACAGACGAGGTCGACCATGCGCATCGCCATGCTCAGCGTGCACACCTGCCCCCTGGCCACCCTGGGAGGCAAGGACACCGGTGGGATGAACGTCTATGTGCGCGAGCTGGCCCGCGAACTGGGCCGGCGCGGCATCGCTGTGGACGTCTTCACGCGTTCCCAGGACCCGCACGTCCCCCGCGTCCGCTGGCTGGGGGAGAATGCGCGCACCATCCACGTGCCGGCCGGACCGGCCGAGCCGGTCGACAAGAACGAGCTCTGGCGGTACGTGCCCGCGTTCGCCGCGTACGTCCGCCGGATGGCCGCGGAGGAGCACCTGCGCTACGACGTCCTGCACAGCCACTACTGGCTCTCCGCGCTGGTGGCCCGCGACCTGCGCGACGGCGGCTGGGGCACCCCGATCGTGCACATGTTCCACACGTTGGCGGCCGTCAAGGATGTCGTCGGGCAGAACCAGGGCTACCGCGAGGACCGCCGCCGGCTGCAGGCCGAGCGCGAGATCGTCGCCTTTGCCGATGCCATCGTCGCCGCTACGCCGGTCGACCGCCAGCAGATGATCGACTACTACCAGGCCCCGGCCGAGCGCATCGCCGTGATCCCGCCCGGCGTGAACCTGGAGCTCTTCCGGCCGGCCTCGCGCCAGGATGCCCGCGTGCGCGTGGGCAGCCCCTGCGATCCGTGCGAGGACTCGCACATGTTGCTCTACGTCGGGCGGATGGACCCGCTGAAAGGCGTCGACGACCTGCTGCGGGCATTGCCCTATATCGTGCGCGAGCTGCCGGCCGACTGGCCCTGCCGCATCTGCCTGGCCCTCATCGGCGGCGACGCCGAGAGCAGCGACGAATCGCTGCGCCGGGAGATGGCCCGCCTGGAGCGGCTGAAGGAGGAGCTGGGCATGGGGGAGTTTGCCATCTTTCTCGGCCGGCGCGACCAGGACGAGCTGCCCCACTACTACACCGCCGCCGACGTCTGCATCGTGCCGTCGCACTACGAGTCGTTCGGCATGGTCGCCCTGGAGTCCCTGGCCTGCGGCACGCCGGTGGTGGCCTCGCGGGTGGGCGGGCTCACCTGCATCGTCGAGGACGGCACCAACGGCTATCTCGTGCCCCAGGGCGACCCCGTGGCCCTGGCCAGCCGCGTCTCCCAGTTGCTGCTGGACTGCCAACTGCGCCGGCAGATGGGCCTCTACGGCGTGGAGATGGCCGGCGCCTATGCGTGGCCCAAGATCGCCGACCGGATCGTGGCGCTGTACGGGAAGGTGGCAGGTTGACACCCGGGCGACGCGCTGCTATACTGAAGAGGCAAGAGGCAGGGAATCTTGCCTCCTGCCTCTTCGCCGAAAGGAGGTGCCCTTCTGCCCCCGCTTGTTCCATCTGCGTGTTGCGGACGAGAGAATAGGAGAACTCCCATGAAGAGCAAGCCGCTTCCGCTGGTGCTGATCCTCGTGCTGCTGGCCGGCGTCCTGCTGCCGGCCGGTCCGTTGGCCTTGGCCCACCCCGTCTCGGTGGACGCCAATCCGGCCGACTGGACGATGGTCCCGCCCACCCAGGTCAACCTGGGCCACATCGGCCGCAACGCCGCCGAGGAGGGCGAGTACGTCTGGCGCGACCAGGGCGTCGACGAGCGCACCGACTTTTCCACCCCCGACCCGCGGGTGGATCTGCTGCAGTTCCGCGTCACCGCCGATCCGCTCTACCTCTACTTCATGGCCGAGGTCAGCGACACGGCGGTGATGTCCGGCGACGGCGCGCCGATGGTCCAGGTGGCCATCGACGTGGACCGCGTCCAGGGCAGCGGCCAGACGTGGCTGGGCGGCTTTGCCGACACCCAGGTCAGCCCCAGCGCCGCCTGGGAGCGCCTGGTCATCACCCGCTTCGGCAGCGGCACGCCGGCCCCCAAGGTTTTCGACACGACCTGGACCGACCTGGTCAACGGCGACACCAACCTGGCCACGAACGTGATCTCCTCCACGACCGACGTGATCGAGATGCGCGTGCGCTGGGACGTGTTGGGCCTGGCCGGGCCGCCGGAGCTGCCGCTGCGCTTCACCGTGGCTACCTTCCGCGCCAATACCAGCGACGACACCTGGGACACCGGTGGCAGCGGGACCAGCAACGCCCTGGACTGCGTGACCAACTATGGCGATCCCGGGCTGCAGACCAACACATGGACCGAGGTATCGGACCAGTTCGTGGACTACTTCTTCGACCTCTGGTTCGAGGCCGACGGCGACGTCTTCCCGCCGCTGCTGGTGAGCGAGTTCCAGCCCAACCCGCCGGGAACAGATGCCAACCGCGAGTGGATCGAGATCTATAACAGCACGCCGTTCCCGCTCTCCCTCGACGCGGTCAAGGTGGGCGACGAGGAGACGATCGGCGCTGGGGAGAGCATGTTCCTCTTTCCCGACGGCTATTCCATCCCCGCGAACGGCGTCATCATCCTGGCGGCCCGCGCGGATACCGGGACGGATGGCTTCTGGTGGCTCTACGGCTTCTGCCCCGATTTCGAGACCATCGACACGACCGGGCCCAACTGCAACGCGCCGAACACCTCGCTCTACGGGACCTGGGCCACCAACAACAACCTGGCCCTGTCCAACAGCGGCGACGAGGTCATCGTATTGGATCGCTCCGACACCGTGCTGGACGTGGCGGCTTACGGTGCGGGAGTCTGGCCCGGGGTCACGACGCTGCCATGGACCGACTCGGCCAACTCTATCGAGCGCCTCCCCGTCTATCACGACAGCAACGACTGCGTCGTCGACTTTCGCCTCCAGCCCAACCCCACCCCCGGCCAGGCCTGGCCCGACCTGGCGATCGCCAAGGCCGGCCCCGACCTGGCCATGCCCGGTAGCTACATCACCTACACCGTCGTCTACTCCAATACCGGGGTGAACCGTGCCCACAATGTCGTCATCGCCGACCTGCTGCCGACGGGCGTCTTCTACGTCGGCGACGACAGCGGCCTGGCCTGCCCGGCCTGCGTCCCCGGAGCGACCGGCGTCCTGACCTGGTCGGTGGGCGTCGTGGGTGTTGCCGATACCGGCTCCTTCGACCTGGTCGGCTGGGTGACCGCGACGGTGCCCTTTGGCTCGGTGTTCACGAACAGCGTCTCCATCGCCACGACCGACAACGAGGTAAGCCTGGACAACAACAGCGACGACTGGGCGACGGCCGTCACCGCGCTGGACCTGATCGTGGACAAGGCCGGCCCCGCGTACGGCATCGCCGGGCAGAACCTGGTGTACGACATCACCCTGCAGGCCGTGGGCGTCGACCCGGCGGAGAACGTGGTGCTCACCGACGTGCTGCCGCTCGACGTCACCTATCTCGCCGACAACAGCGGCTGGACCTGCCCGGCCTGCACCCCCGGCTCCGCCGGCCCGCTGGTCTGGACCGTCGGCACGGTGCCCGCCGGCACCTCCTACACCTTCCAGCTCACCGTGACGGCCGCCGCCGGCATCGCCAACGGCACGACCCTCACCAACACCGTGGTAGCCCAGACCACCACCGCGGGCGACAACCCGGCCAACAACAGCGCGGATTGGGGGACGACCTTCTACCCGCTGGTCTCCATCTACGACATCCAGTACGTGCCCGACCCGGGCAGCAACGACCTCTCGCCCTACGACGGCCAGACGGTCTGGGTGCGCGGCGGCGTGGTCGCGGGCTACTACAGCGGCTCGGTGCGCGGCTATGCCCTGGCCGATCCCGAGGCGCCCTATGGCCCATGGCAGGGGCTCTTTGTCTACGACTATGACCATACGCCGGCCGAGGGCCAGGTGCTGCTGCTCCTGGGCGAGGTCTACGAGTACTTTCACCTGACCGAGCTGCACTATATCGACTCCTACGCCGTCATCAGCGATAGCTGGCCGCTGCCCGACCCGGTCCTGACCACTACCGCGGCGATCAGCGACATCACCCCCCACGCTGCCGAGGCCCTGGAGAGCGTCATGGTGGAGGTGCGCTGCGCCACCGTGACTGCCCCGAACCTGGGCTACGGCGAGTGGGGTATCACCGATGCGAGCGGCGTGCAGGCCCGCGTGGACGACGTCGGCTATGCCTACAGCCCGGTTCTGGGCGAAACCTTTGCCTATGTGCGCGGCATGCTCTACTACTCCTTCGACGACTACAAGCTCGAGCCCCGCTATGCCGCGGACCTGGGCGGCGGTGTGCCGGTGGTGCTGGGCACCGACCCGGCCGGCGGCGCCACCGGTGTGCCGATCGACACGGCGGTCCAGGCCACCTTCAGCGTGTCGTTGACCGCCTCCACGGTCAACACGGCCACCTTCTTCCTGGAAGGCCCCGGCGGCGCAGCGGTGCCGGCGGACGTCTCTTACGACGAGGGGACCTACACTGCCCTGCTCGATCCGGCAGCCGACCTGGCCTATGCCACCACCTACACGGCCACGCTCACGACCGACATTGTGAGCTACTGGGGGGCGCCGCTGTGTGAGGAGTACGCCTGGTCCTTTACCACGACGGCCCGGCCCGAGCCCAACCTGACCCCCTCCTTCAAGATCGCCAGCGTGCCGGCCGTCCTGCCCGGCGAGGTACTGACCTACACGATCCGCCTGATCAACGTGGGCCAGGGCGACGCGGCCGCCACGATCACCGACGTCGTCCCGCTGGAGGTCGACGTCGTCACCGCCACGCTGCCGGCGTACTGGAGCTACACGGCCGGCCAACTGCTCTGGAGCGGCGTGGTCACGGCCGGCACGCAGGTGCCGCTCGTCTTCCAGGCCCGCGCGCACACCGACCTGGTCGGCGGCGAGTTCTTCACCAACGTCGTCTGGATCGACGACGGTGTGCACGACGCCTTCCAGAAGACCGCCGCGGTCGAGGTGCTGGCGGCGCCCGATATCGTCGTCAGCCCGCTGGCGCTCAGCGCGATGGTCGACCCCGGCGGTAGCGCCACGCGCCTGCTGACGATCGCCAATGTCGGCGACGCTGACCTGGAGTGGAGCCTGGCGGAGAACCCGGCGGCCGATTGGCTGGCCGAAGACCCCGGCGGCGGAACCATCGCGCCGGCCGGCAGCACCGTGGTTACCGTGTCCTTCGACGCCACAGGGCTGGATGTGGGCACCTACACCACCGCGCTGGAGGTCCTGAGCGACGACCCGGACGAGCCGCTGGTCGGGGTCGACGTGACGCTGGTGGTGACCACGGGCTGCATCCCGATCAGCAATCCCGACTTCACCTGGGTGCCGCCGGCTCCGCTGGTCGGCCAGCCGGTCACCTTCTACGGCAGCGCCGAAGGACTGGAGCCGATCACCTTCACCTGGAGCTTTGGCGACGGCGGCGGTGGCAGTGGGGCTACCGTCGCCCACACCTTTGCCGTGAGTGCCACCTACACCGTGGTGATGACGGCGACCAACGCCTGCGGCTGGGACGTGGCCACGCATCTGGTCACGGTGACGGCCCCGCCGCAGCAGTTCTGGACGGTCTACCTGCCCATCGTCTGCCGGGGGGCAGGGAGGTAGGCTGACAGGGGCCGCCGGCCGGTCGCGCCCCTGCTTGCGGAAATCGCCCGGCTGTGGTATACTGGCGCCAGAATCGTTCGACGGAGATGTGGCTATGCGCTCGTACCAGGCAGTCCGCAGCCTGCTCGCCCTTGCCGGCCGGCTCCTCCTCGTGAGGGGCAAGAGGCGTTTGGGGGGCGTCTGAGCGCGGCGCATGCGGTCCTGTTTTCCCGAGAGCCTCCCAAGCGGGAGGCTCTCTTCTTTTGGAGGTGCTCATGAGCACCAGCAGGCATAGGGGCAAATGCCAGGAGGTGTCCATCCGGGCGGTCGGGGCACCGGCCCCCGGTGGCCTCGTCGTCTGCGTTTTTTGAGCCACGAAGGCAAAGACACCATGGTGATAAGGGTTCTTTTACAGTATTCTCTTGGTGTCTTGGTGCCTTTGTGGTTCGACCCAGATCGTCTTGGTATCTTGGTGGTTCAGAGAGCGCAGACGACGAGGAGGTTCCCATGAAAGGCTACGATTTCGCCGCCGTCGAGGCCCGCTGGCGCCAGCGCTGGGCCGAAGGAGCTATCTACCGGACTCCGGTCCCCCACCCCGGGCAGGAGACCTTCTACTGCCTGGACTTTTTCCCGTACCCCTCGGGCTACGGACTGAGCGTCGGGCACGGGCGCAACTATGTGCCCAGCGACGTCATCGCCCGCTACCAGCGCATGCGCGGCAAGGCCGTGCTGCACCCGATGGGCTGGGACGCCTTTGGCCTGCCGGCCGAGAACGAGGCCATGTCCCATGGCACCCACCCGGCCGAGAGCACGGCGCGCTACGCCGCAAACTACCGCCGGCAGCTGGACCTGCTGGGCTGCTCCTACGACTGGGATCGCGCGTTCAGCTCGGCCGACCCGGACTACTACCGCTGGACGCAGTGGCTGTTCCTGCTGTTCCACCGCCGCGGCCTGGCCTACCGTGCCGCCGCTCCGGTCAACTGGTGCCGCACATGCCAGACCGTCCTGGCCGACGAGGAGATCGAGGAGGGCGCCTGCTGGCGCTGCCACAAACCGGTGGAACAGCGCATGCGCCTGCAGTGGTTCCTGCGCATTACTGCCTACGCCGACGAGCTGCTGGACAGCCTGGACGAGCTGGACTGGCCGGCGGCGGTCGTTGCGGCGCAGCGGCAGTGGATCGGGCGGAGCGTGGACGACGGCGCCGTGCGCTACCACCTGCGCGACTGGCTGGTCTCGCGCCAGCGCTACTGGGGGGTGCCCATTCCGATCGTCCACTGTCCCGTGTGCGGCGAGGTGCCGGTGCCGGAAGCGGACCTACCGGTGCGGCTGCCGACCGTGCCCGACTATCGCCCCCGCGGCGACGGGCGCGCGCCCCTGGCCAACGTGGCCGACTTTGTCCAGGCCGCCTGCCCGCGCTGCGGCGGCCCGGCCGAGCGCGAGACGGACACGCTGACCGGGTTCGTCTGCTCCTCCTGGTACTTTTTCCGCTTCACCAGCCCCCACGAGCGAGAGCGGCCCTTTGACCCGGCCGAGGTAGCGCGCTGGTTGCCGGCCGACCTGTACATGGGCGGCGTGGAGCACGCCGTCGGCCACCTGCTGTACGCGCGCTTCTTCACCAAGGTCCTGGCCGACGCCGGCATGGTCTCCTTCCGCGAGCCCTTCCCCACCTTGCGCAGCCAGGGCGTGCTGCAGATCCGCGATCGCGGGAGCGGCCGCGCCGAGCGCATGAGCAAGTCGCGCGGCAACGTCGTCACCCCGGACAGCGTCGCCGCCCGGTACGGAGCCGACGCCACCCGGCTGTACATCCTGTTCATCGCCCCCTTCGAGGCCAACGCCGTCTGGGAGGTGGAGGCGGACGGCACGACGCCGCAGCACATCGAGGGGGTGCGGCGCTTCCTGGAGCGGGTCTGGCGGCTGGTGCAGGCAGTGGTGCCGCGGGCGGTGCCCTCTCAGGTGGCCGACGAAGCGGCCATCGAACGGGTCGTGCACCGCACGATCCAGGAGGTCACGGCGGGGATCGAGTCGCTGCGCTTCAACACATCCATCAGCCGGCTGATGGAGTTTGCCGGCGCGCTGGAGGAGCATCGCCGGCAGCACGGCGACACGCCGGCCTGGCAGGAGGCCCGCCGCACGCTGTTGCTGCTGCTGGCCCCGCTGGCCCCCTTTGTGGCCGAGGAAGCCTGGGCTGCCCTGGGCCAGCCCTACAGCATCCACCAGCAGCCGTGGCCGGCCGCCGCGGCGGCCCTGGCCCGCCCCGAAGAGGTCGAGATCGCCGTGCAGGTGGACGGGCGGGTGCGCGACCGCATCACCGTCGCCGTCGAGGCCGGCGAGGACGCGGTCCGGGCGGCGGCGCTGGCCGCGCCGCTGGTGCGGCGGGCGCTGGAGGGGTGCGAGATTCGCCGGGTCATCGTCGTGCCTGGCCGCGCGGTCAACGTGGTGACAAAATAGGGGCGGGTCTCAGACCCGCCCCTGCAGAGGCCACGTCGTCGGCCATGTCTCAGCGCCGCCGCCAGGCGAAAAGCAGCCCGACAGCTACGGCCAGGGCGATCGCCGCTGCCCCGCCGCAGGCCCAGGCACCCGGCTGCTCCGGGGCGGCGGAGGTCTCGGCAGTGGCCCGCGGTGCCGCGGTGGGCCTGGCCACGGCCGGCGGCACCGTCACCGGCGGCACCTCCTCGGTCACCACCTCGTAGGCCACGCCCTCCAGGACGACGATGACCCTTTCCCCCAGGGCGAGGAACTTGCCCCACTCCGGGTGGGCGGCCAGCAGGGCAAAGTAGCTGTCGCTGCCAAAGGTCACCTGAGTCGTCGCCGTGCCGGCCTGGTAGGTCGTGTCGGTCCAGGTGCCGTCCACCAGCAGGAAGGCCTTGTCGCCGACCTGGCGCAGGGCGGTGTGGGACTGGCCCGCGTAGGCACCGTCGCTTTCGCGCAGGCGCTGCGACTCGGTGCTGTAGTTGAACCCGCCGGCGCCGGCAGGGGGGGCCATGGTGGGCAGGGCCTGGTGGAAAGCGCCCTTGTACTCGGCCTGGCCCTCCGCGGTCAGGACGCGCCCGGTCTCGTCGACCAGGAAGGAGGTGTAGGGGGTGATGATGCCGTAGCGCAGGCTCAGCTCGACGATCTCGTCGGTGACCTCCCTGTTCTCCCCGTGCAGGCGCACCTGGTTCAGCAGGTAGCCGATCTTGCGAGACGCCCACAGGCGCGGCAGGAAGTCGCGGCGGGTGTCCTCCTGCCAGAAGGTCACGCCGCTGTAGCGGTAGGTGCGCTCCTCCCCGTTGACCGTGCCGCGCACGGTGATGGTGACGGTGCCGCCCTCGCGGTAGCGGCCGGCCAGCACGAGCTGGCTGCCCAGGAAGAGGTCGGGCAGGGGAGCGGGGTAGGTGTCCTCTACGACGATACCGCCGTAGTCGATGCGCAGACCGGTGAGCACGGGGCTGTTGATCTTGCTGTAAAAGGCCGAGACGCGCTCCTCCAGGTTCTCCTCCGGCAGGATGTAGGCGCTGGCGCCGTGGTTCTCCTCGGCCAGGGCATCCAGGAGGGCGCTGTTCACGTCGTAGCCCACGCCAAAGGGAAAGAGGCGCACGCTGGTGCCGCTGCGCTCGCGGGCGTTGGCCAGGATGCGGGCCGGTTCCATCTCGCCGACGGTGGGCAGACCGTCGGTGAGAAAGAGGATGACCTGCGGCCGGCCGCCGGCCGTGTCGGCGAGCTCCAGGGCACGCCGCAGTGCGCCGTCGATGTCGGTGCTGCCGCCGGCGCCGAGACCGCGGACATAGTTGCGGGCGGCGCTGCGCTCCGAGGCCGGCAGCAGCTCCCCGGCGTAGGTGCTCACCGCCGAGTTGAAGGAGACGATGGCGAAGCGGTCCGCGGCGTTGAGATGGTCCAGGACAAAGACGAGCGCCTCCCTGGCCTGGGCGATCTTCTCCCCCTCCATGCTGCCGGAGGTATCCAGCACAAAGATGACATCCTTGGCCACGACCTCCTGGTCCTGGGCCTGTACCGGCGGAGCCACCAGCAGCAGGAAGAAGCCGTCCTCGCCCTGGGGCTTGTAGGTCAGCACGTTGAGGCCAAAGTCGGCGTTGGAGACGGTGTAGTAGAGGACGAAATCGCGCTCCGGCAGGCAGTCGGCCTCCTCGTAGCCGACGGTGGCGTGGTAGTCGTCGGCGCGGGTGACGGCGACGTCGTGGCTGGGGGAGTAGACCGCCTTGAGCGGCTCCTTCGAGCTGAGGTGTACGGTGATGGCCACGTCCTCGATCGGCTGGGGCGAGAAGCGCTCGGTGCTGAGGGGGTAGACGTACTCGACCAGGCCCTGGTCCAGCGGCAGGACCTGGCGGTACTCGATCTGGATGCGCTTCTCCTCGTGGGCGGCGATGGGAAAGACGCTGGCCTGGAAGGTGTCGTGGCCGATGTACTCGAGCAGGGCCGGGTCGCGGTTCTGGCGGACGATGGACTCGTAGATGGCGCGGGCATCGTCCCGCTTCAGCACCTGCCCCTCCAGGGGTTTCCCGTCGACGTACATGACAAAGCGCTCGATGGAGGCTTCCTCCGGGAGGGGGAAGATGTAGGTACCCTCGACGGAGAAGCTGTTGTCGTTGCGAAAGACCTGGTCGATGCGGGTGGTGGCGACCTGGTCCTCGATGGTGATCTCGACGTGGTGGTAGACCACGGTCAGGTAGGCCGGCCCCTGAGGGGGTGGCGGTTCGATGACGATGAGGCCATCGGCGTGGGCGGCGGCAGGGAGCCACAGGCCGGCCGCCAGGGCAGCGAGCGCGATTGCGAGTATTCTCTTCACAGGGGCACCTCCTGTACGTCTGCGGTGCGTGTTACGGGGGAACTGCCCAGTTAGACGCAGACAGGAGGGAGGCGTTACAGTCGCCCGCCGGGGTCGGGGGCGGCCGTGCCGGCCGGCGCCCGCTGCCGCCCGAGGCCGAGGATGGCATAGACGACCAGCGCCGGGACGATGGTCCAGAAGGTCACCAGGGCGTCCACCTGGTACCAGGTGTCCCAGGTGATGCCCCACCAGTAGACGAGAAAGTTCCAGCCGAGGTGGGCCACCTCGCCGGCGCAGGCGGCCAGGGCGAGCGGTGCCACCAGCCGCTCATCACCCGCGAGGGCCAGCAGGCCGATGGGCACGATGAGGTACCACGGCCAGAAGTACGAGTTACCCAGGAGGAGGAAGAGGAGCACGGCGTAGAGGGAGGTCCGCACCAGGCTGTACCAGGGCTGCTCCCGGGGCCCTGCCGTGCCCCGGCGCGGCAGGGCCGCCCCGGCGATGGCCCCCAGGGCGCCCCACAGGAGGGCCGAGAGGACGATGCCGGAGATGCCGGCCCACGTGGCCAGCGGAAAGAGGCCCCAGCTGCCCGCCAGCCAGCCCCACAGGAACCCGGCCACCGCGCCCCCGGCGACCTGCCAGGAGCGCTCGAGCCGGTGGGCCCAGCGTTCATCCAGCTGCAGGTGTCTCCAGAAGGAGCGCGCCACCAGGCTCAGGTAGGAGAGGGCAAAGGCCCCCAGGAAGGGCCAGGTCACCAGGGCCTTGGCGGCGGCCTGGCGGTCCAGCGTGTCCAGTGTCCGCGCGGGGTTGATCTCCTGGAACGGCCAGCCGTTCAGCGCGGCCGCCGTCGGCGCTCCCATGTGCTGCTGCAGCGACTCCTTGGCCACGCTGGCCGTCGACATGAAGAACATATCGGTGCGCCGGGTAAAGGTGTTGGCCACGGCATCCTGCTGCCAGAAAGGAAGGTAGTACTCGACGGCGAGCAGCGCGAGCGGCAGGAGCAGCAGCGCGCCCCGGACCGGCCAGCGCCACCAGGGCTTCTCGCCGGCCAGCAGGTAGAGCAGGAAGAGCGGCAGGAGCAGGGCGGGCACGAACTTGACCAGGATGGCGGCGCCGAGCAGCACCATGGCGATCGGACCGTAGGCGCGGTCCCAGGGACGCTCGTCGAGGGCCGGCCTGGCCCCTGGCAACCGGGCCTGCGAGAGCGCCCAGAAGGCGGCCAGCAGCAGGGCCAGCATCAGCATGTCGTTGTGGCCGTTGGCCAGGCCCTCCATGAGGATGAGGGGGTTCCAGGCGAACAGGAGCGTGCCGGCCAGGGCCCGCTCCGGAGCGACGCGGCGCAGGATGGCAGCGATGAGCAGCACGCTGCCGAGGTAGCCGAGCAGCGCCAGGACCTTGTAGGCCAGCATGTTCGGCCAGAGCTGCCCGCCGGCCGCGCGGCTCAGCAGGGCGCTGACGGTTTCCCACAGCGGGCCGTAGGCGGAAGTCTTGCCGCGCCAGGAGACATAGTCCATGAAGGGATCGCCCGGATAGTCTTCCGGTTTCAGGGTGTAGGGGTTGCCGGCGTACAGTCCGGTGATGCGGCCGCGGGCGACATAGTCGTAGGGGTCCAGGGTGGTGATGGTAGCCACCAGGCCGTTGACCAGGGCGAAGAGCACGGCCCCGACGAGGACGACGGCCCACAGCGAGCGCCGGCCCTGGCCGCGGCAGAGGCGATGGGCCAACATGTAGAGCAGGAAGAGGGCCACCGTGGCCAGGGCCGTGCCCAGGGCCACCTCGCCGTTGCGCTCGGCGATTACGCCGATGCTGACCTGCTTGAAGCTGTAGTACTTGCGCAGGGGAAACGGCAGCAGGAAGTTCAGCCCGTAGACGGCCAGCGACTCCAGGCCCAGGAAGGCCACCAGGTACGGCCGCGGCTGGGCCGGCGCCTCTGCTCCCGGGCCGAGCTCGCGGCGCAGGACCAGGGCCAGCAGCCAGGCGCCCAGGCCGATACCCACGGCCACGGCCGCGGCGACGAGGGTCCAGCGGATCAGGTCGGGGGACAAGCCCATCGGCGGGGCGGGCTCGGCAATGGGCGACAGGGGAGCGGCCGGGAGCGGTGCGGTTGCCTCGCCTTGGGGCCAGCCTGCCAGGGCGACGAGGAGGACCGGCAGCCAGAAGAGGAGCAGGACGAGCAGGCCGGCCGGAACGATCGATCTGGCACGCGACATCGGGCCTCCCGTGGTTGCCCGGCTACGGGCAGTGCAAGGGCAGTGCGTGTGCCCCGCCGCCGGCAGTGCCCAGGTGCTGTGGGGGGATTGTAGCACATCCGGCTGGCCGGCGCAAACGCGGCGCGCGTGAGCCATCTGTGCAGGAGCAGCCGGCCTGGGAGTCTTGGAGTGCGGGCTTCAGCCCGCGAAAGGCTTCGTCTGTGGCCTGAAGGCCGCACTCCAGCAGCTCTCTGCCAACACAAGTGGCGCGCACCCCGGCGGGCCGCCTATCTCGTTGTCAGCGGCAGGTAGATGTGCCAGGCGGCGGCCGCCACGGGGCCGTGCGCGGTGCGCCGGCCGGAGAAGTCGACGTCCTCCAGGGTATAGTAGTAGGTCACGGCCGGCCGGGCGCCGGCGTCGAGGTACTCGTACGAGGCCCCCAGGTCGCCGCCGGGCAAAGCCGAGGGGATGAGCGCGTCGTTCAGCCGTGTGCCCTGCACGCCGGCGGCCTCGCTGCGGTAGAGGTTGAAACCCAGGTTGTCGCGCTCGCTGGCCGTCTCCCAGGTGAGGAGGATGCCGGCCGACACGGGCCGGGCGGCGAAGGAGATCAGCTTGACGGCCGTGGGAGAGTTGCCGAGCTGGGCCATGTAGAGGTCAAAGTTCTCCTCCATGTTGTAGAGGGTCTGCAGCACGCCCAGGTTCGCACCGTAATCGGGGTCCTCACTGTCGGGCGCGTTCTTGGAGCAGAGCAGCGTCGGCCCGGTGAAAGTGCTGCCGTTGAGCGTCGTCGTGGCCCACAGCAGGCGGGGTGCGCCGGCGTTGCCGCGGGCGTAGAGCGGCGGGTCGTCCACCGTGGCCGAGAGCTGGTAGGTCATGTCCGGCGTGCCTCCCGCGGCCGGGACGCGCAGGGCATAGACGTTGCCGCCGCGGAAGGGGGTATCGGTGTAGGCCAGGTAGCTGATGTAGGCAGAGGTGGCATCGCCCACGACCATCGCCGCGTGCAGCTCCGCTGTGCGGATGCCGACGGGACGCTGGTAGGTCGTGCCCCACGTCGGGTTGGGCAGCGTCCCGGCGTTGGAGCGGACATAGTACAGCCGCGCGCTGGCGTTGGCCGCATCGGCGTAGCGATGCCACGTCACCCACAGCGAGTCGGTCGCTGCGATGTAGGAGACGGCGGGCCGCGTCTCGAAATCGGCCGTGGTGGCGACGGCGATGTGGCGCGTGCCGGCGGCGTCCCAGGCATTGCTGGAACCGACCCACCGCTTCAGGCGGATGTCGCCGCCGCCGCTGCCGGCGTTGCGATAAGCCAGCCAGACCTCGTTGCGCGTCGTGTCCAACGTCAGCTGCCCCTGGCTGTGGCCCGCGTCGGTCCCGCTCGCGTCCGGGACCCCGGCTGCCGCCCCGTACGAGACGCCGTCGTTCGTCGACTGGCTGTAGATGACGCCGTCCGTCCCGCCGGTGGCGTTGTCGTTCTTGCGCCAGGTGGCCAGGATCGTGCCGTCCGTGTCGTAGATGACGTCGGGGTAGCTGATGCGGTAGTTGCCTCCTGGGTAGCTGGCCAGCGTCTGGATGCTCCTCCACGTCCCCGTGCAGCCGCTCGACTGCGTCCAGGTGCGGGCATAGACGCCCAGGTTGGGCTTGACCCACACGAGCGTGACGCTGCTGCCGGTCGAGTTGCCGGCGATGGCCGGCCCAAAGTAGTGCGCCCCGTCGTCGTTGTCCACCTGGCCGACGTTGGTCCACGTCAAGCCGCCGTCGGCCGAGCAGGCGGCCCAGATCTTGCCCTCGCCGTTGTTGTGGCTCTCGCCGGACACGAACCCGGCCCACAGCGTCTGCCCGCTCGCCCAGAAGTCCGACATCACCTGCGGCCCCGGCAGCGAGACCACCCGGGCCTCGTTGGAGAGGTCGGCGTCTGGAAGGACGTTCAGCGGAATGACGAGGGCATCCCTGCGGTTGCCCGTTCCGGCCGACGTTGCCGTGACCAGGACATCGTACGCGCCGTTGGGGACCGCCCCACCCACCGTGATGGTGGCCTGCACGTCCTGGGATGCGCCCGAGGCCAGGGCAAAGGGGCCGGCCGGGCTGAACGCCACGGTGACGTTGGCCACGCCAGCCCCCGTCATGTCGGTGGCGGCAAACGACAGGCTGATCGTGTCGGCGCTGCGACCCCAGTTGGTCAGGCGGAACGTCATGACCGATATCCCGCCGGCCGGCACGTGTTCCTCGGGCTGGGCTAGCGGCTTGAGCGAGGGGAAGTAGTCGAGCGCCGTCCCGCCGTAGGTCTGGCCGGAGGAGCCGGCCCGTCCGCTGGTATCGCTGCGGGTGTAGGTGGGGTTGGGTCCAAAGCCGCCGGAGGCGAAGAGAACGTACGGCTGCGTGCCGCCGCCGTGGCTCGTGTCGGTCACCCGGATCGTCCAGGTGCCCGTCGCCGGGTTCTGGAGGTAGACCGCCTCGGTGTTGTTCTTGGTGTCGGCCGAGCCGCCGGTGGTGGACCAGGAGCCGCTGAAGACGTTGCCCAGGTATACGCTCCCGCCAGGCGCCGTTACGCGCAGGTCCAGGTTGTTGACGGCGAAGCCGTCGCTGCCGTTCTGGCGGTCGGTCCAGGTCAGGGTCACCTTGAGCGGCTCGCTGGGATCGACGACGACGGCGGTGTACTCCTTGTACTGGCCCGAGGCGGTGAAGCCGATGTTGGAGGTGTGGCGTGTGTTGTCGATGTCGGTGAAATCGTCGAAGAAGAAGGAGCGCGGCGCCCGCGGGGTGATGGACTGCTCGACGTTGACAAAGCCCCACCCCTGCAGGTTGCGTCCGCCGTAGTAGACCTTGCCGCCGGGCGGGCTGGTGAGCGACTCGTAGCCGTAGCCCATGTCCACCGCCCCGTTGACCAGCGCCGCCTTGATCAGCGCCGCGCTGGGCGGGGTGCTGTTGCCCATGCCCTGGATGTCCTGGAAATAGTCGCGCAGGATGGTGGCTGCACCGGTGACCAACGGGGCGGACATCGAGGTGCCGCCGCTCCAGGCATAGTCGGGGTTGCCGTCGCCGTCGCCGTCGCCCGGCTCGTTGCCCCACAGCCCGACGACGGCGGGCCCGCTGAGGAAGTTGGAGCGTGTGGACAGGACGTCGGCGCCGGGGGCCACCACGTCCGGCTTGAAGCGGCCGTCTCCGCCGCTCGGGTTGACCGGCCCGCGGCTGCTAAAGTACATGAGCAGGGAGGCCGTCTCGCTCGTGAGGAACCAGGGCGAGCGGTGGTTCAGCGCTGCCCCCACGGTGACGATGTTCTTGCCATTGGAGGGCTGCGCGCAGGTATTGGGCGACTGCCCGGCATTGCCGGCCGAGGCCACCACCAGGTAGTCCTGATAGTCCCACATCAGGTCGTCGGCGTTGAGCGCGTCGCCGCCATACGAGTAGGTGGTATTGCCCCACGAGTTGTTCACGTTGCGCGCCCCGGCGTTGTAGAGACTCTGCCAGGTGGTGTAGGCCGTGCCGATGCCGCAGAGACTAGGAAAGCCGAAAACACGTCCGGAGACATGGGCAAAGGCGACGCGGGCCTCGGGAGCCGCGCCTACCGCCCAGGCATAGTCGAAGTACGGGTCGGCTGCCGTGGCATGGGCCGTGAGCCCGCGCTGCATCAGGGAGAGATAGCCGTTGCCGACGATGGAGCCGGCCACGTGCGTGCCGTGGGCACCCTGGTCGTCGTCGTCGCTGCTCCGGCACCGGCATAAGCCTGTGCAGCCGTTTCCCGCCTGGTTGGCCGCCACGCGGCTGGTCGTCGTACCGCCGGTGTAGTCGTAAAAGTCCTCGATCGTCGGATTCGTGGTGTTGTTGTCCAGGCCCGAGTCCACGGCACCGGCGATCTGGCCGGCCCCCATCAGGTCCTGCAGCAGGCTGTTGCGGCCGGCCCGCCACACCTCCCAGGTGTGCATGGTCTGCGCGCCCTTGTCGTTGTGCAGCTCCGGCGGGTTGTAGGCCTCTACCCGGTACACCCCCGGCAGCCCCGCCAGCCGTGGCGCCAGCTCCGGCACCGCCCACGCCTGGGCGATCGGCGGGCCCGATGGCGAGACGAACTCGACCCAGGCACCGGCGCCTTCCAACTGCCGCCGCAGGTCGGCCACATCCACATCGGGGAAGCCGCGCACCTCCAGTACGAGCCGGCCCTCGCGGGTCAGCGCCAGGGCCAGCTCCTCCTCCGAAGGCAGCCGGTAGGCGGGGTGGTAGCGCCCCACCCACTGCACGGCGTGGTGCTCCCGCACACGGGACGCGAGCGCCGGATCCATACGCACGATGTAGGTGAAGCTGGGATGGTAGCCCAGGAAGGCTACCCCCAGCGCCTCCAACTCCTGCACCCACTCGTTCTGGATCGGCCCGTAGAACTGGACGAGGAAGTAGGGATCGTCGGGGGCCGCGCGCAGCGCCGGGCCGATGGCCGGCTCCCCCTGGCGGGTGTCCCAGACCGTTCCGTTGAGCGAGAGGATCGTCCGTTCGGGCAGCAGGTCTACCTGGTAGACCTGCTGCAGCGCGGCCAAATCCTCCTCCGGCACCTCGGCCAGGATAAAGGCCTGATAGTCCTCCAGGACGTGCAGGTCGGCCGGCAGCGGTGGACCATCGAGTTTGCTCAGGAGGACAAGGTGCGTCTCCGAGGACGGGAAGGCTGGCAAGGTTGCGGCCACGAGGATCAGGAGAGAGAGCGCCAGTACACTGCGCAAGGCGGGCGTGTGGTTCATGATGGCCTCCTTGGCGGATCGTGCAGGCGAGGCCGGCGCACGGTGGCCGGCCGCGCCACCAGCCCGGTCCAGCAGCCGGGTGGGGACCAAGCTGGAAGGCTACTGCCGTGGTCCCATTATAGCGGCTGGGCCCGCGGTTTGCAATAGGAAGGGAGTACCGTTTCCGGCCGCACCCTGGGAGCGCGGGCGCATCTCGCTGGCATCTCACTGCCAGAGGTGCGCCATTGTGCCACGGCCACTGGACATGGAGCCCAGGCCTGTGGTATGATAGCGCCCACGGGCGGCCCGTCGCTCTCTCCCGGCTTTGACTGCGTTCCAGGGCCGCCAGGAGGTCCCATGCCGCGTTCTCCGCTCATCACCGCCGTGGCGCTCCTCGTCCTGCTCCTGCCGGCCGCGCTGCCGGCCGGGGCCGGCCTGTCCTCTCCGCCTCCCGTACGGGCAGAGGCGGCCTCCCCCGAGCTGCGCGCCTTCTGGGTCGACGCCTGGAGCGACGGCTTCAAGACCCCCGCCCAGGTCCAGCAGCTCGTCGCCGACGCCCACACCGCCAACGCCAACACGCTCGTCGTCCAGGTGCGCCGGCGCGGCGACTCCTACTACAACGAGAGCGTCGAGCCCCGCGCCGCCGACGCGGCCCTCGATCCGGCGCCGTTCGACCCCCTGGCCAGCCTCATCGCCGCCGCCCACGCCGCCGACCCGCCCCTGCACGTCTATGCCTGGGTGGTCGTCTTTCCGGTCTGGCACTGGGACGACTACAGCACGACCGACCCCTCCCGCCACGTCTACTACCGCCACGGCTGCGGCAACGGCTGCGACTGGAGTGACCCCGACAACTGGCTGACCTACCGCTACAACGGCGGCAACCCCGTCCCCGACTATGAGCTCGACCCCGGCCACCCCGCCGCCGCGGCCTATACGGTCGACGTGGTCCTGCACCTGGTGCGCCACTATGACGTCGACGGCATCGCCCTGGACTATATCCGCTACGGCGGCCAGGACTATGGCTACAACAAGGTCAGCGAGGACCGCTTCCACGCCGCCTACGGCGGCAGCGGCCACCCCAGCCCGACCGACGCCAACTGGATGGCCTGGCGGCGCGAGCAGGTCACCAAGGTGGTGCGGCGCATCTACCTGGAGGCCCTGGCGGTCAAGCCCGACCTGGTCGTCGGCGCCGCCACCATTGCCTGGGGCAACGGTCCCGACCAGGCCGGCGGGTGGGAGAACTCCAGCGCCTACAAGAGCGTATTCCAGGACTGGCGCGGCTGGCTGGAGGCCGGCATCGTCGACCTCGCCCTGCCGATGAACTATGACCGCGAGCACCAGCCGCCGCAGGACCAGTACTTTCGCAACTGGGTGGACTGGGAAAAGAACCATCAGTACGGCCGGGCGGTGGCCCCCTCGCCGGGTGCCTTTATCAACTATATCAGCGGCTCCCTGGTCCAGGCAGCGGTGGTACAGGCGCCCTCCAGCCAGGGCTTCCATGCCCTGGGCACCGCCTTCTACTCCTATGCCTCGACCAACATCGACGGGCAGCCCAACAGCGTCTTTTACGCCGCCCTGGCCCAGCCCAGCGGCTTCGGCACCCCTCCCTGGGCCACCCCGGCCTCCGCGCCAGGCCTGCCCTGGAAGACGGCGCCCACCACCGGCCACCTGGCCGGCTGGGCCATCGGCACGGGCGGCCCCCTGGACCGGGCCAACGTCCAGGTCAGCGGCCCGGTCAGCCTCGGACTGCTGACCGACGGCAACGGCTTCTTCGGAGCGACCGACCTGCCGCCGGGCGACTATACCATCACCCTGCCGGCCCCGGCAGCCTCGCCGCTCTACGCCACCGTGACGCCCGGGAAGGTCGCCCTGGCCACGGTGGCTGCCTCGCAGCCGCCGGCCCTGCGCGCCGTCCTGGTCGACGCCGCCCACGACGGCTTCAAGACGCCCGACCAGGTGGACGTGCTCCTGGCCGACGCCCGCGCCGCCCACCTCAACGCCGTCGTCGTGCAGATGCGCTCCTTTGGCCAGATCTACTACGACAGCCCCTACGAGCCGCGCGCCGCCGACCCCGAGCTGGCGGCCGGCTTTGACCCGCTGGCCTACCTGCTGCAGCAGGCCCACAGCGGCACGCCGTCCATCGCCGTCTATGCCTGGGTGCCGGCCCTGGCCGTCTGGAGCGGCGACCTGGGCGGGCTCCCGGCCGGCCACGTCCTACAGACGCACCAGGACTGGCTGACGGAGAACATCAGCGGGACGCAGTCCGCGGGCGGGGTCTACTACCTCGACCCCGGCCACCCGGGCGCCCTCGCCTACACCGTCGACCTGGCCGTGGATCTGATCGGCCGCTACCCGCTGGACGGCCTGCTGTTGGACAGCCTGCACTACCCCTACGAGGGCTCCGCCGTCGGCTACGCCGTGTGGGGGTATCACCCGGTCTCGCTGCAGCGCTTCCACGCCCGCTACGGCGGCAGCGGCGACCCCAGCCCCGGTGACCCGGTCTGGCTGTCGTGGCGGCGGGAGCAGCTCACGGCGCTGCTGCGCCAGCTCTACCTGCGCTGCACGGGACTGCGGCCGCGCCTGCGCGTCGCCGCGGTGGGCATCGCCTGGGGCGACAGCCCCGACCATGCCGGCGGCTGGGAGCAGAGCAGCGCCTACGGCCGGCTGCTGCAGGACTGGCGCGGCTGGCTGCAGGAGGGCATCGTCGACCTGGCCGCGCCGACGAACTATGACCGGGAATACCAGGTCGATCAGCAATCCTGGTACGACCACTGGCTGGCCTGGGAGGCCGGCCAGCGCTACGACCGCGGCCTGCTCGTGCTGCAGGGAGCCTACCTGAACTACCCCGAGCACGCGCTGGCCCAGGTGCAGGAGGCCGTGGCTACGGGCGGCGCCGCCGGCCTGGCCTGGTACATCCCGGCCGACCTCTACGCCGACCCGGATGGCAACAGCCGCTCCATCCAGCCGCCGCGCCAGCCCTGGTACTATACGCCGCAGGCGGAGTGGTGGCTATGGCGCGCGCTGGCGCTGCCCTACGGCTACACCGACCCGGCCGACGGCGCCTTTTACGCCACGGCGCCGATCTTTGCCGGGGTCGTCCCGACGCCGACGTTGTCCTGGAAAGACACCCCGGAGCGGGGCCAGCTGGCCGGCTGGGCCCTGGGGCCGGGGCTGGTGCCGCTGACCGTGCCGGTCACGATCACGCTGCACGGGCCCTCGCCCCGGACGCTGTACAACGACGGCAGCGGCTTCTTCGGGGCGGTGGACCTGCTGCCGGGCGACTATCTGGCCATGGTGAGCGAGGCAGACCCGGCCTACCGCGTGCTTGCGGGGACGGTGGCCCCCGGCCAGGTAGTCTGGCTGCAGCCGGCTCAACCCGTGACGGCGGTCGCCGTGAGCGGCCCGGACCGGCTCTCGATGGGCATCGAGGGCCTGTTCGGGGTCACCTATCCTCCGCCGGCTCCCAGCCCGCCTATCACCGTTACCTGGGACAACGGCGCGTTGGGCCAGAGCGCGGTGTACAGCTGGACCACGGTGGGAACGAAGAACGTCGCCGTCACCGCCACAAACTGCTGCGGGTCGGCCAGCGCTGTCTGGACCGTGACGGTCTTTTGCCAGGAGGTGACCGGCCTGGCGCTGCTGGGTCCGCAGGCGCTGCTCGTGGGCCAGGCCGGGAGCTACGCGGCGGCCGTGCAGCCGATCACCGCCAGCCGACCGCTGACCGTGACCTGGGACAACGGCACCGTCGGGCCGACGGCCGCCTACAGTTGGACCATCTCGGGGACCTATGCGATCACCGCCAGCGCGGCCAACGCCTGCGGCCAGTGCCAGGGCATGCGGCAGGTGCGTGTCTACGATGCCTGGCCCTATTCCATCTACCTGCCGCTGATCGTGGGCCGGGCGGAGGGGTAGCTGGCCTGCGGATGCATGTTTGTGGATGGGCAGGCAAGCGGTCCCTGAGCGGAGCCGCTCGGAGCGAAGCGGAGAGCGGCGAAGTCGAAGGGCCGCTTGCCCCTGGAGGCGCGGCCGATCCCTGAGCGGAGCGGCCAAAGGCCGCGTAGTCGAAGGGCGGCCGCGCTCCTTGCCCATCTAGAGACATGTATCCCTGGCCTGCTGCGCAGTTGCTTTCGGCCGGCCCTTGTGCTACAATGACGGCGAGAATCGGAGTGCCAACGCCCGGCTGCAAGGGCCGGCCCGGCGTTGCTGCCCGGTGCTGTTTCACCCAACCCAGACGGACGAGGAGATGAATGACGATACCATCCGTGTCCTGCTGGTAGAGGATTCCGCCACGGAGGCGCGCCTGGTGCAGGGCATCCTGGCCCAGGCCGCGCCGCACGCGGGGCACTTTTCCGTGGAATGGACCGATTCCCTCTCTGCATCCCTGGAACGGCTCGACCAGGGTGGATTCGACGCCGTCCTGTTGGACCTGGTGCTCCCCGACAGCCAGGGCCTGGACACCTTTCTCCGCCTGCGCGAGCACGCGCCCCGCCTGCCGATCATCGTCCTCAGCGGCCTCGATGACGAGGGCCTGGCCGTCGAGGCCGTGCGCCGGGGTGCCCAGGATTACCTGGTCAAGGGCCAGGCGGACAGCCGGCTGCTTACCCGATCGATCCGCTACGCCGTCGAGCGGAGCCGGAGCGAGGCACTGCGCCGGCAGAGCGAGGCCCGCCTGGGCATCATCTCCGAGCTCACCTCCGATTTCGCCTACGTTTTCCGCCTGGAGCCGGACGGCAGGCTGGTGCTGGAATGGCTGAGCGATGCTTTTCGTCGCATCACCGGGTTCACCGCCGATGACCTGCGGCTGCGCGGCGGCTGGCGCGCTCTCATCCATCCCGACGATCTCTCGCTGGCCGAGGAGCAGGGTCGGGCGATCCTTTCCGGCCGGGCCGCCACGGCCGAGCTGCGCATTGTGACCCGTGACGGAGAGACGCGCTGGCTGCGCAGTGTCGGCCGGCTGGAAGGGGAAGCGGAGCGGGGAGGCTCCGTGCGCCTCGTCGGCGCGGCCCAGGACATCACCGCGCAGAAAGAGGCCGAGGAGGCCCTGCGCCGGGAGCACGATCTGCTGAGCCAGATCACCGAGACCAGCCCGGCCGGCATCGTCGTGGTGGACCGGCAGGGACAGATCATCTTTGCCAACCCCTACATGCTGCGCACTCTCGGCCTGACCCGCGACGAGATCACCCAGCGCGCCTACAACGCCCCGGAATGGCACATCACCGACTTTGATGGGAATCCCTTCCCCGATGAACAGCTCCCCTTCCGCCAGGTGATGGCTACCGGCCGGCCCGTCCACGACATCCGCCACGCCATCGAATGGCCCAGTGGCCAGCGGCGGTTCCTCTCGATCAATGCTGCCCCGCTGGTGGACGCGTCCGGCCAGGTCGAGGGCGTGGCTGCCACGGTGGAGGACGTTACCGAGCGGATCGAGGCCGAGAGGAAGCTGCGCCAGAGCGAGGCCACGCTGCGCAGCATCTTCCGCGCCGCCCCGATCGGCATCGGGCTGACCACGGACCGCATCCTGGGCTGGACCAACGAGACGCTGCAGCAGATGGTGGGCTACTCCGGCGAGGAGATGGCCGGACAGAGCGTGCGTATGCTCTACGACAGCGACGAGGAGTTCGAGCGGGTCGGTCGGGAAAAGCACGCCGACATGGCCCACTATGGCAGCGGATCGATCGAGACCCGCTTTCGCCGCAAGGACGGCCGGTGCATCGACGTCCTGCTGAGCTCGACCGCGCTCGATCCCGGCGACCCATCGGCCGGGGTGATCTTTACCGCCCTCGACATCACCGAGCGGCGCCAGGCGGAGAGCGCTCTGCGGGCCTCCGAGGACAAGTTCTCGCGGGCCTTTCGCTCCAGCCCGGACGCGATCACTATCAGCACGCTGGGTGATGGGCGCTACGTCGACGTCAATGAAGCCTTCCTGGAGATGAGCGGCTACCGCCGCGAGGAGGTCATCGGGCACACCTCGGTCGAGCTCGGCCTGTGGGTCGACCCGGAGGAGCGCCTTCGTCTCGTGCGCGCCCTGCAGGAGCGGGGCCAGGTCCGCGACCTCGAGTTCCGCATGCGCTCCAGGTCTGGAGAGGTAGGCACGGTGCTCATGTCGGCTGAGCCCGTGGTCATCGGCGGTGAGACATGCCTGCTGGCGATATCCAAGGACATCACTGGCCGTAAGCAGGCTGAGGAGCAGGTGCGCCGCCAGGCGGAGGCGCTGGCGGCCCTGCACGAGACAGCCCTGGACCTCGCGGCGCAGCGCGCCCTGCCCGACCTGCTGCAGGCCATTGTCAGGCGGGCGACGGAGCTCCTGGGGGGCAAGTCCGGTACGACCTACCTGTACCGCCCGGCCAGCGACGATCTGGAGCACGCCGCCGCGTACAACATGACGGGCACAGAGTGGCAGGACCTGGTGCTCCGGCGCGGCGAGGGCCTGGCCGGCAAGGTGTTGGAGACGGGTCGGCCGCTGGCAGTGGAGAACTACAGCCAGTGGGAAGGCCGCTCGCCGCAGTTCGAGGGCTGTGGCTTCACCGCCTGCGTGGCCGTGCCCATCTGCTGGGGCGAGCGGTTTCTGGGGGTCCTCGACGTGGACGGCGAAGCGCCGCGCGTCTTTTCCGCCGACGACATCGCGCTCCTGGAACGCTTTACCCCGCTGGCTGCAGCGGCGCTGGAGAACGCCCGGCTGCTGGCGGCCGAGCGCGAGAGGCGCCAGGTCGCCGAGATCCTGCTGCAGGCTTCGGCAATGCTCGGATCGACTCTGGAGTTGGACCAGGTCCTGGCGCTGATCCTGCGCCAGTTGCGGCAGGTCGTTCCCTACGACAGCGCCTCGGTGCAGCGCCTGGAAGGCGACTCCCTGCGCATCGTGGCCGGCGAGGGATTCGAGCCGGCCCAGGTCGTGGGGCTCACCTTCCCCCTGAGCGCGCGCTTTCCCAACGAGCGCGTCATCCATACCCGCTCGGTGGTGTCGCTGGACGATGTCGCCCGCGACTATCCCCATTTCTACCAGGAGGCCGACAGCTACCACTCTGGCCACATCCGCTCCTGGCTGGGCGTGCCGCTGCTGGTCAAGGACCGGGTCATCGGCATGCTGGCCCTGGATCGGGCCGCGGTGCATCCCTACACGGCCGAGGGCTGCCAGCTGGCCCTGGCCTTTGCCAACCAGGCCGCCATGGCCATGGAGAACGCCCGCCTGTATGGAGACCTGCAGCTGCAGATGGAGCAGTTAAAGTCCACCCAGGCGCAGCTCGTCAAGTCGGCCAAGCTTGCGGCGATCGGCGAGCTCGCGGCCGGCGTGGCCCACGAGCTGAACAACCCCCTCACCAGCGTGCTGGGTTTCGCCGAAATCCTGATGACCGACCTGCCGCCTGAGCACCCCGGCCGCAAGGACGCCGAGACGATCTTCCTGGAGGCCGGGCGCGCCCGCGACATCATCCGAGGCCTGCTCGACTTTGCCCGACAGACCCGGCCGCAGAAACGGCCGGCCGGCATCAACGACCTGCTCCACGCCACGCTGGCGCTGATCCGCCAGCACCTGAGCAAGACCGGGGTGACGGTCGTGGAGGAGTACGCCCCCAACCTGGAGCCGCTGGACGTGGACGTGGGCCAGTTGAAACAGGTCTTTCTCAACCTGATCAGCAACGCCGTGCAGGCCATGCCGGCCGGCGGCACGCTGCGCCTGCGCACCCGGCGCGATGGACCCTGGGTGGCCGCAGAGGTCGCCGACACCGGCGCAGGCATTCCCCCCGAGGTCCAGGCGCATCTTTTTGAGCCGTTCGTCACGACCAAGCCCTCGGGTACCGGCCTGGGGCTCTCCGTCAGCCTGGGCATCGTGCAGGAACACGGCGGGCGCATCACGGTGGAGAGCGAGGTCGGGCGGGGCAGCACCTTTACGGTCTGGCTGCCGGCCCGGTCGGCCGGCACGTCCTGAGATCGCTTCGCCGGAAGGCCAGGTCTATGCCAGTACAAGGAGCGCAAAGTGGCGAGCGAGAGTATCCTTGTTGCCGACGACGAGCCCAGCATCGTGCAGCTGTGCGAGCGTATCCTGACGGGAGAGGGCTACATCGTGCAAGGTGTCACCAGCGGGCACGACGCCATCGCCTGGCTGGAGGCCGAGCGGTTCGACCTGCTGCTGGTGGACATCAAGATGCCCGACGTCGACGGCCTGACGGTGCTGCGGCGGGGGCGGGAGATCGACCCCCAGCTCACCGCCGTGGTCATCACCGGCCACACCACCATGGAGAACGCCATCGCCACCCTGCACGCCGGGGCCCACCGCCTGGTGCTCAAGCCCTTTAGCAGCGTTGAGCTGCTCCCGGCGGTGCGGGATGCCCTGGCCCAGCGGCGCAGCGACCAGGAACGGCAGCGGCTGCGGGCCCAGTTGCCCATCCTGCAGATCGCCCAGGTGCTGGCCACGGAGGGGGACCCCGGCCTGCTGGCCGAGCAGCTGCTGGAACCGGTAGCCCGCGAGGTGCCGGTTGACCGGGCCGTGCTCTTCCTGGCAGAGAGGGGGGATATCCTGACCGTGGCCGGGGTGATCGGGCTGCCGCCGCCCGACCCATCTCCGGAGGCCCGGCGCGTAGGCCTGAGCCGCCGGGCCGCTGGGCTGTTGCAGGTCGGATCGGAGCCGCTGCGCCTGGCAGGCGTTGGTGATCTCGACCCGCCCCTGCAGGACCTGCTGAACCTGCCGGAGGATGCCGCCATCGTCTGGCTGCCGCTGCGCACCCTGAAGCGCTGCGTCGGGGCGCTGGTGCTGGCCCGGTCGCTGGGCCATCCGCCCTTCACCCCGAGCGAGCTGAACCTGCTGTCCATCGTGGGTGGGCAGATCGCGGCAGCCATCGAGAGCGCCCAGCTCTACGAGCTGATCGCCCGTGGCAAGCGCGAGTGGGAAGAGACCTTTGACGCCATCGCCGATGGCATCTCCATCCACGACAGCGATTGGCGCATCGTCCGCGCCAACAAGGCGCTGGCCAGGCAGTTGGGCAGGACGGTGCGCGAGCTGATCGGCCGGCGCTGCTACGAGATCATCCACCGCACCAGCGCGCCGCTCGACGTCTGCCCCATGCGCGCGGCGTTGGCCAGCGGCCGGCCGCAGGAAGTGCAGATGGAGGACCGGGGACTGGCCGGCGTCTTCCTTTGCCAGGTCTATCCCGTGCACGACGAGCTGGGCTCCATCCGCGGGGCCGTCCACGTGCTGCGCGATGTCACGGCTCGCCACCGGGCCGAGCAGGAGCTGCACCGCCGCAACGTGGAGCTCACCGCGCTCAACACCATCGCCACGACCATCGGCCAATCGCTCGACCTGGACCATATCCTGAACACCACGCTGGACAAGGCCATGGAGGTCCTGGAAACGGACGGGGGCTGGATCGAGCTGCTCGACGAGGCAGGCGGCTCCCTGCACGTGGCCGTCCAGCGTGGTCTCCCCGCGACAGTGGACGAAACGACCAGCGCCGCGCTCCTGGACGGAAGCCTGAGCGGCCGGGTGGTCCGGTCGGGGGAGTTGCTGGTAGTCCACCGCGACTCGGATCTGCCCCTGCCGCCCGCCCTGGGCGGCGTGGAGATACTGGCGCTCGTCCCGATCCAGGCCAAGGACCGCGTCATGGGAGTGCTGGTGGCCTTTCGGCGCACCCCGCGCGAGCTGAGCCCAGAGCAGCTCCAGGTCCTCGGCGCTATCGGCCACCAGTTGGGCGTGGCCGTGGAGAACGCCCGCCTGGCCCGGCAGTCGGCCGAGGTCCAAGTGCTGCGCGAGCTGGACCGGCTGCGCTCGGAGCTGATCGCCAACGTCTCCCACGAGCTGCGCACGCCGCTGGGGTTGATCAAGGTATTCGGCACGACGCTGCTGCGCGACGACCTGGCACTCGACAGCGCCACCCAGCGCGAGTTCCTGTCCGACATCGTCGACGAGACCGGCAAGCTGGAAAAGATCGTCGACAACCTGCTGGATCTCTCCCGCATGGAGGAAGAGCGGCTCCTCCTGCGCAGAGAGTCCGTGGACGTGGGGCAGCTTGCGCGGCGGGTCATCGCGGGCATGCAGACCCGGGTCACCGAACACCGCCTGGTCGACGATTTCCCCACGGGGGCACTGCTGGCCGAGGCCGATCCCCAGCGCATCGAGCAGGTTCTGCGCAATCTGCTCGACAACGCGATCAAGTACTCGCCGGGCGGCGGCGCGATTGCCGTGCGGGGCCGCCGGGAAGGAGACGAGGTCGTGGTCCGAGTCAGCGACCAGGGCATCGGCATCCCCAACGGGGAACTGGAGCGCGTATTTGAGCGCTTCTACCGCGTGGAGAACGATGTGACGGGGCGCCAGCGTGGTGCCGGCCTGGGGCTGGCCGTCTGCCGCGGCGTGATCGAGGCCCACGGCGGGCGCATCTGGGCCGAGAGCACCCCCGGTGCGGGTAGCACCTTCATCTTCACCTTGCCCGTGGGGGGCAAGGCCGGGGCGCCCTAGCCGCCTGGCGCCGGCAAGGAGGAGGAGGATGGTCAGAGGCCGGATTCGCGTCCTGGTGATTGAGGACGAGCCCCGCTACGTGCGGGCCATTCGCGTCAACCTGGAGGGCAGCGGCTACGAGGTGTTGGCCGCCGCGGATGGCCGGGCCGGAGTCGACATGGTGGCCGGCGAGGACCCCGACCTGGTGCTCCTGGACATACGGCTGCCCGGGATGGACGGCTACGAGGTCTGCCGCCGCATCCGCGCCTTCTCGCAGGTGCCGATCATCATGCTCACCGCCATGGCCGAGACAGCGGACAAGGTGCGTGGGCTGGAGAGCGGCGCGGACGACTACCTCACCAAGCCCTTCAGCGCCGAGGAGCTCCTGGCGCGGGTGCAGGCCGTCCTGCGGCGCGCCCGGCCGGCCGAGGGCTCCGCCGTCCAGGCGGTCTTCCAGTCCGGTGACCTGCGGGTCGATGTCGCCGGCCAGCGCGTCTTTGTCCGTGACCGCGAGGTCTGCCTGACCCCGACCGAGTACCGACTGCTCAGCGAGTTGGCCCGCCACGCCGGCCAGGTGCTGGTGCCGGACGTACTGCTGGAGCGAGTCTGGGGAATGGGCTATGCCGGCGAGACCCGCCTGGTATGGCAGGCCATCCACCGCCTGCGCCGGAAGATCGAACCGGACCCGCGGCATCCCCGCTATATCCAGACCCGCGCCGGGATCGGCTACATGTTGGCTCCACCGGACTACTGACCCCTGCATTACCTGCGAAACATCGCGTAGTCTTCCCTTCGTGCGCACCAAGTTTGGCCATTGATGCAGAGCGCAATAGAAGCCATCTCGTGATCACCACGAAGGCACCAGGATTCCCGGAATCCTGGTGCTTCTGCGTTCGTGGACGACCGGGGCGCTGGGATTGGAAGGTGTTTGGAAGGCCGGCGATGGCCCCGGTGAACCTGCGGAGAGGACAAGGGAGTATGCTGGGGAGTAGAATGGCTGGCACAGAGGTCGCGGCCGCTCCGAGGAAGATGCCCATGGATGTGAAGCTCATGGCAAAGCGGGTCCTGGTACTGAGCGACGACGAGCGGTTGGCGCGGGCGATCGAGTTGAACCTGCGGCACTGTGCCGTCGAGATCGTCCGCGTGGTACCGGATCGGCCCTGGCAGGAGGCCGATGTGGCCGCACTCGGTCCCATCGACCTGATCGTGGCCGCCGTCAGCTCGCTCACCACCCGGTCAGCGACCATCAAGGAGCTGGCCGGGCGCGCCTCGCACGTTCCCCTTTTGCTCATCTCGGACCGGCATACCTACACCGACCTCGACCGCCGCGCCACGCATCTCGATTTTCCCTTTGATGTCAACGATCTCTGCCGTAGGGTCATGGAGCTGCTGCAAAAAAGCACGGACCAGGACGGTGGAGACAGGGACCCAGGAGGGCAGCGATGAGCCCTAGCAGGAGAACCTCGCCGGCCCGCTCGATGGACGAGTCGGCGGAGCCGGCCAAGCATCCCCGGCAGGCTCCCGCCGCCCGCACGCGCCGGCCTTCGGCCCGGTCTGCCGTGCGGCAGAGGTCGGCCCGGAGCGAGGCTCGCGCGGCCGACACGGGCCCGACAATAGGGGAGAGCGCGGCGATGCAGTCGCCGCCATCGGTGCCGCCCTTTGCCGGTGGTCCCGCCCTGGTCTTTGCGGTCGACGCCCAGCGCTTCGGCCTGCCGGTGGACGACATCGTCCGCATCGTCGAGATGGTCGCCATCAGCCCGCTGCCCGGCGGCCCCGAGCCCGTGGTCGGGGTGGTGGACTTTCAGGGACAGGTCATCCCCATCGTCGACCTGCGCCGGCGCCTCGGCTGGGCGGTACAGCCCTATACCCTGCGCACCCCGATCGTCATCGCCCGCCTGAACCGGTGCACCGTGGGACTGGTCGTCGATGGGGTCAGCGGTGTGGTCGAGATCGGCGCCGGGCAGGTGGAGCCGACTTCCCGGATCGTCCCGCCGCCTATGGGGACGGTGGCCCACTTTGTCAGCGCGGTAGCCCGCCTGGACGATGGTCTTGTGCTCTTCCTCGACCCGGCGACGCTGCTCTCGCGGCAGGAGCAGGAGGCCTTGCTGCGGGCGCCGGCCGCCCCCCCTGCGCCTGAGCCGGTGCGGGAGAAGGACGAGCCGGCGGTGAAGAGTGAGGATGCCGGGGCGGCGGCGAGCTCGCCGACGCCCCGCCGCGGCAGCCGGGCCAGGTCGGCGAACCGGACAGGCATCACGGGGTAGTCTCGCTGAGTCATGGAGGTGTGTGGGATGGTAACGAACGTGAACGAGGAAGCCGCGCTGCTTGCCGACGTCCACGAGCGTCGGGCGCAGTTCGCCCTGCTCCTGAGCCGCTACGCACTCGGGGTTGCGATCCCCATGGCGGTGGTGCTGATGGCCCTCTGGCTGGCCTTTCGGCAGTATGTCCAGCTGCCGATGCTCGCAGCCACCCTCGCATTCATGGCCGCGGGGACAGGCCTGCACGTGTTCCTGCACCGGCGCGGGCAGACGGTCCTCAGCTACTATGTCCTGCTCGTCTGCATTCTCACAGTGCTCGTGCTGGCCACGATACTGCTGCCGGAGGTGCTGCCGGCAGTGAGCATCGTTTTCGTGATGCTGATCGTGATGATCTTCCTGCTGCTGGGGGACGGGCCGGGCCGCTGGCTGGTTGGCTTGGGCATCCTTGCCCTCATCGCCACGATTGCGGTGTCCATGACGGTGGCGCGGGGATGGTTCGCGGAGGCCCATCTGCCCGCAGTGCCCAGTGCGATCGGGACGGTGCTCTTTGCCGCCGTCGCTGCGCTCGCGTCCAGCCTGATCGTGCGGATGGTGGTGCTGGGGCAAGAGACC
>CAZTIG010000023.1:16355-23862 GCA_964613665.1 uncultured Chloroflexia bacterium | reverse complement strand
ACCCAGTATGCTGCGGCGCGGCGGGCCAACTGGGAGGTAGAGCGGCGGGCGGCGCTGGAGAAGGAGCAGCGGGAGTTCGTCCAGAGCATGGTAGAGGAGACGGTAGCCGCCATGGCCGAGGTCTCGCGGGGGGACCTGACGGTGCGGGTGCCGGTGTACGAACGGGGGGCGGATGACCCGTTCACGAGGCTGAGTCAGAGCCTGAACGAGACGATCGGGAGCCTGCAGCGGGTGACGGGGCAGATACTGGAGACGGCGGGGAGCCTATCGTCGGCGTCGAGCGAGATTCTGGCGGCGACGACGCAGCAGGCGGCGGGGGCATCGGAGCAGTCGGCGGCGATCACGCAGACGTCGAGCACGATCGACGAGGTGCGGACGATTGCGGACCAGACGGCGCAGCGGGCGCAGTCGGTGGCGGAGGCGGCGCAGCGGACGGCGGAGATATCGCGGGCGGGGCAGGGGGCGGTGGCGCAGACGATCGCGGGGATGGAGGAGGTAAAGGGGAAGGTGGAGGTGATCTCGCACAACATTCTGGCGTTGTCGGAGCAGACGCAGGCGATCGGGCAGATCATCACGACGGTGAGCGAGATTGCGGCGCAGAGCAACATGCTGGCGCTGAACGCGGCGGTGGAGGCGGCGCGGGCAGGGGAGGCGGGGAAGGGGTTTGCGGTGGTGGCGTCGGAGGTAAGGTCGCTGGCGGAGCGGTCGCGTGGGGCGACGGTGCAGGTGAAGGAGATTCTGACGGAGATTCAGCGGGGTGTGAACACGGCGGTGATGGCGACGGAGGAGGGGATGAAGGGAGCGGACGCGGGGATGAAGCTATCGGGGGAGGCGGGTTTGTCGATCCAGCGGTTGGCGGAGAGCGTGACGGAGTCGGCGCAGGCGGCGGCGCAGATAGCGGCGGCGGCGAACCAGCAGTTGGCGGGGATGGAGCAGATTGCGCTGGCGATGCAGAACATTCAGCAGGTGACGGCGCAGAGCATGGCGAGCACGCGGCAGTCGGAGCGGGCGGCGCAGGACCTGAGCGCGCTGGCGGGGCGTTTGACGGAGGCGGTGGGGCAGTACCGCCTGTGAGCGCCAGCGAGGAGCGACTGGAGAGGCATACGATGGCAGACTCAGCATTGGACGAGGGCCAGCTCAGCAACGAGCTGGCGCAGCGCCGGGCGCAGTTCGCCCTCAATATCACCCGGATCGTGACGTGGGTCGCGGTGGTCGTTGTCATCTTCACCTTTGCGCTCGGGCTGGTACTCCGCTCCTACGCGCAGATATTCGTGTTCGCGGGCATGATCCTGCTGGTGCTTCTTGCTTCCGCGATTCAGCCGCTGCTGCATCGCCGGGGGTGGGGCACCCAGGCCATGTACCTCTTTATCCTCTCGGCCGTGGTGGCCGTGGCCGTGTTTCCCCTCGTGGTACCTGCACTGCTGCCCTCGGTCGTCGGCGACTATGTGATCCTCATCGCCCTGGGCTATCTGCTCCTGGGCGGCAGCAGGGGTCTCTGGCTGAGTGGGGTCTGTGTCCTGGGCTTTGTCGCCGACTTTGTCCTGGTGCAGGTGGTGACGATCCCCTGGTTCACTCCCCTGGACGAGACCACTGCTCTGATCCTCGGTGCCCTCTTCTCCGCCGTCGTGCTGCTGATCGCTGTCGTGCTCATGCGCCAGATCATCCTGGTACAAGAGGAGTCTTTTCGCCAGGCCCGCCGGGCCGGCTGGCAGGCTGAGCGGCAAGCCCGGGCCGCGCAGGAGCAGGGGCAGCGCCTGCAGCAGGCCAACCAGGAGATCGCCGCGCGTGCGGCGGCCGAAGAGGAACAGAGTCGGCAGCTGCAGGCAGTCCTGGCCCAGGTCCGTGCTGCCGCGGGGAACCTGTCGTCGGCGTCGAGCGAGATTCTGGCGGCGACGACGCAGCAGGCGGCGGGGGCATCGGAGCAGTCGGCGGCGATCACGCAGACGTCGAGCACGATCGACGAGGTGCGGACGATTGCGGACCAGACGGCGCAGCGGGCGCAGTCGGTGGCGGAGGCGGCGCAGCGGACGGCGGAGATATCGCGGGCGGGGCAGGGGGCGGTGGCGCAGACGATCGCGGGGATGGAGGAGGTAAAGGGGAAGGTGGAGGTGATCTCGCACAACATTCTGGCGTTGTCGGAGCAGACGCAGGCGATCGGGCAGATCATCACGACGGTGAGCGAGATTGCGGCGCAGAGCAACATGCTGGCGCTGAACGCGGCGGTGGAGGCGGCGCGGGCAGGGGAGGCGGGGAAGGGGTTTGCGGTGGTGGCGTCGGAGGTAAGGTCGCTGGCGGAGCGGTCGCGTGGGGCGACGGTGCAGGTGAAGGAGATTCTGACGGAGATTCAGCGGGGTGTGAACACGGCGGTGATGGCGACGGAGGAGGGGATGAAGGGAGCGGACGCGGGGATGAAGCTATCGGGGGAGGCGGGTTTGTCGATCCAGCGGTTGGCGGAGAGCGTGACGGAGTCGGCGCAGGCGGCGGCGCAGATAGCGGCGGCGGCGAACCAGCAGTTGGCGGGGATGGAGCAGATTGCGCTGGCGATGCAGAACATTCAGCAGGTGACGGCGCAGAGCATGGCGAGCACGCGGCAGTCGGAGCGGGCGGCGCAGGACCTGAGCGCGCTGGCGGCCGCTCTGCGCGAGGTGGTGGAGCAGTATCGCTTCAGGGATGAACAGGAGCAGCGGTGATGACCAGAAAAAAGACGGATAAACACGCTCCGCCGGAAGAGCGGCCGCCAGCCCCCGCCACGTCGGCTGTCGTTCCACCCGCGGCAGTGCCGCTCTATGCCGATCCCAACGTGCCCATGGCCGAGGCGGCCCAGGTGTTGCAGCGCCGCGCCCGTGCCTTGGCCCAGGTGCCCCCGGCCGAGGAGGGGGGCACGGCCGTGCCGGTGGTCGTCTTTGCCCTGGGCCAGGAGACCTACGGGATCGAGGCCACCTGCGTGGAGAACATCTACCCGCTGGAGGATCTCACGCCGGTCCCTTGCACCCCCGACTTTGTGGCCGGCATCGTCAACCTGCGCGGGCGCATCCTCTCCGTCGTCGATCTGCATCGCTTTCTGGGCCTGGAGTACACAGCTACGGGCGAGGAGGCCCGGGTCATCGCCGTGCACGCGGCCGGTCTCGAGGTAGGCCTCCTGGCCAGCGAGGTCCGCGCGGTCCGCACCATGCGCCTCGATGACCTGCAGCCGGCCCTCCCGACCACCACCCGTGTCGCCGCCGGCTACACCCGCGGCGTGGCCGCCGACATGGTCGTCCTGCTCGACCTGGAGGCGTTGTTGAGCGACCGTCGTATGGTGGTCCACGAGGAAGTGTAGCGAGGGAAAGTCGATGTCCCTGGACGAAGACATGCGCAAACAGCTACAGGACAGCTTCCGCGAGGAGTTGGCCGAGCGCCTGGCGGCGATCAACGCCGGCCTGCTGAGCATGGAGGAAGACCTGGCTCCGGCACAGCGCAGCGCTCTGCTGGAGGATCTCTTCCGCCACGTGCACAGCCTCAAGGGCGCCGCGCGGGCCGTGGAGATCCGGCCGATCGAGGAGCTGGCCCACGGCTTGGAGGACGTCTTTGGCGCGGCCAAGCGCGGCACGATCCAACTCTCCGGGGCGCTCTTTGACCTGCTCTACGAGGGCCTCGACCTGGTCGGGGCCATCATGGGGGGCGTGGAGAGCGGCCAGCGGATGGATCCCGCGCTGGACCTCTCGGGCTACCTGGTGCGCCTGGCCGCCGCCTGGCGCGCGCAGCCCATCGTGCCGCCGCAGATCGAGCTGGCCACGCCAGCCGCACCACCGCCCCCCGCGGCCGCACCTCGTGCCGCCGAAGCCCCGGCAGAGGAAGGGAGGCGAGAGCAGCCGACCCGCGCAGCGGCGGAGGAGGCCCGCCCGGGCGAGGAGACCAGGGCCGGCATCCAGCTCTGGAGCGGCGAGTCCATCCGTGTGCCCGCGGCGCGCCTGGATGACCTGATGGTCCAGGCCGGAGAACTGCTCGTCACCAGGCTGCGGCTCTTCCAGCAGATGGATGAGATCAGGGGGCTGCAGGCGCTGCTGGCCCGCTGGCAGAGCGAGTGGCAGCGAGTGCGTGGCACCATCGGGCCGTTGATGCAGCAGGACGGCGATGGCCGGGGCAAGGCCGTACGCGTCTTTCTCGATCACAACGAGGGCTATCTTGGCTCCCTGGCCGAGCAGTTGGACCGGTACGCCCGCCGCGCTGCCGAAGATGTCTCCCGCCTATCGCTCGTGACCGACCAGCTGCAGGAAGGCGTCAAGCGGGCGCGCATGCTGCCCCTGGGCACCCTGGGGGCCAACTTCCGGCGCATGGTCCGCGACCTGGCCCGCGAGAAGGGGGTAGAAGCCGCCTTGGTGATCCAGGGGGCCGAGACAGAGATGGACAAGCTCGTCCTGGAGCAGATCAAGGACCCCCTGATGCATCTGCTGCGCAACTGCATCGACCACGGCATCGAGCCACCCGAAGTGCGCCTGCAGCGGGGCAAGCCTCCCGTGGGCACGATCACCCTGAGCGCCGAGCGGCGCGGCCAGGTTATCGTCGTGGAGGTTGCCGACGACGGCACCGGCATCGACACGGCGGCGGTGCGGGAAGTGGGCCTGCGGCGGGGCTTCCTCACCCCCGAAACCGCTGCGGAGATGGATGACGACGATCTCAATGCCCTCATCTTCCTCTCCGGGCTCTCCACGGCGCGGGTCATCACCGAGGTCTCGGGGCGCGGGATCGGTCTGGACGTGGTCCGCCGCAACGTGGAGGCGCTGCAGGGGCGGGTCGAGGTACGCTCGCGCCGCGGCCAGGGCGTCACCTTCGCCCTCACTCTGCCCTTTACCCTGGTCAGCACGCGCTGCCTGCTCGTCCGGGCCGCGGGGCGGTCCTTTGCCGTGCCCATCTCGGCAGTGGAGCGGCTGGTGGCAGTCAGGTCGGCCGATGTGTCGTGGGTGGCTGGCCAACAGGCCATCCGCTACCAGGGCCGGCCGCTTTCGCTCGTGCGCCTGGCCGACGTGCTGCGCCTGCCGGGCGAGCGCGAGCCCCTCTCGGCGCCCCTGCCGGCCGTGATCCTGACCGCGGGCGGCCAGCGCCTGGCCTTCCTGGTCGACGAGCTGCTGGGCGAGGAGGACGTCGTCGTCAAGAACCTGGGCAAGCAGCTCGCCCGCGTGCCCAACATCGCCGGGGCCACGATCCTGGGCACGGGCCAGGTGGTCCTGATCCTCAACGTGCTCGACCTGGTCAAGAACGCGCAGCAGACCCCGGGCCGGGCCGGCACGCCGGTGGAGGAGGAAGCACCCGCGCAGGAGGAGCGCAAGCGCATCCTGATCGTCGACGACTCGATCACCACCCGCACCCTGGAGAAGAACATCCTGACCACCGCCGGGTACCAGGTGCGGCTGGCGACCGACGGGGTGGAGGCGCTGGCGGTCCTGCGCGAGAACCCCTGCCACCTGATCGTGGCCGACGTGGACATGCCGCGACTGGACGGTTTTGACCTGACGGTCCAGCTCAAATCCGACGATCACTACCGCGACATTCCCATCATCCTCGTGACATCGCTGGACAGCGCCGAGGACAAGGCCCGCGGCATCCAGGTGGGCGCGGACGCCTATATCGTCAAGAGCACCTTTGACCAGGATGCGCTGCTGGAGACCATCCGCCAACTGGTCTAGGAGGAAACAGATGACCAAAGAGATCCTGCTGGTGGAGGATAGCCCAACCCAGGCCCTGCGCCTGAAGCTGACACTGGAGCGGACCGGTGTCCGGGTGTCGGTGGCCCAGAACGGGCGTGAGGCTCTATCCCTGGCGACACTGCTGCTGCCGGCAGCAGTCGTGCTGGACGTCAACCTGCCAGATATCGACGGCTTTCACGTCTGCCAGGCCCTGAAGGACCATCCGGCGACAGGGGACACGCCGGTGATCATGCTGACGGTCAAGGATCGGGCCAGCGACACCCTGGCCGGCCTGGACTCGGGGGCCGATGCCTATATCCCCAAGGACGATTTTGCCGAGGCCAACCTGCGGCAGGCGCTGGAGGAGTTGGGCATCCTGCCGGCTTGAGCGAAGGGGGTATACGGTGGCCAGGAGGTGATGATGCAAGCGGACACGCGCACGTTCGATCTGGTCAACAGCTTCGATGTCGTGCAGGCCCGGCAGTGCGCCCGCGAGATGGCCCGAGACCTGGGCTTTGGCCTGACCGATCAGACGCGCATCGCTACCGCCGTCTCCGAGGTGGCGCGGCGGGTGCTCGACGGGCGCAATAGGGGGAGTATCCGGTTCGCTGTCGTGGGCAGCGGCCCGCGGCGCGGCCTGGAGTGCGTCTGCCTGGGAGGGGAAGAGCTCAGAGCACCGCCCGGGCCTGGCAGCGGCGGCGTCATCGGCGGTGTGGAGCGGCTGGTGGACGATTTCGCGGTGGAGATCGGCGACGGCTCCGAAGTCGCCGTGGTCATGCGCAAGTGGCGGCAGTAGGTGGGTCTCCGCCGGTCAGTGGCCCCGGCCGGCCGGAGCGCTACGTGCATCCGGGCAAAGAGAGAGGAGGCGACGAGCGGATTCGAACCGCTGAATCGGGGTTTTGCAGACCCCTGCCTTGCCACTTGGCTACGTCGCCTCGCGTCGAATAGTGTACCATACCCGTTCGAGGCTGTCAAGTACTCGGTTTCCCATGCCCATCTGGACTGCATCCCAGGTCACCATCAGCGCGGAGCACCTGCCGTGGCGCGGCCACTGGCCGGCCGAGGCCATCCCCGCGGCTGTCGCGGAAGTGCAGGCCCTGCTCCACCCCCAGGCTGTCTACGAGATCGTCCCCGTATGGAAGCGCTCTTCCCAGGGGCCCGTGCTGCGCGGAGGACGCCTCCTGCGCGACCCGCTGCTGGACGCGGCCCTCGGCCGGGCTGACCACCTGCTCCTGGCCGTCTGCACGATCGGTCCCCAGCTGGAGGCCCGTAACCTGGCACTGTCCCAGGAGGGCCAGCTGGCCCACGCCTTTCTCCTCGACGCCCTGGGCAACGTCGCCCTGCTGGAGGTGTCCCGCCGGCTCCAGCAGCATGTCGCCGCGACGGTGGCTCCCTGGGTGCTGGGCTGCGAGCACTCCCCCGGCCAGGACGACTGGCCCATCGAGGACCAGGCCGCCATCTTCGCCCTGCTGCGGCCCGAGCGCATCGGCGTGTACCTGAGCGAGCACGCGGTCATGAGCCCGCTAAAGTCGCTATCGTGGGCCAGGCCCGTCGGGCGCGAGGAGGACCTCTCCAAACAAGCGCGGGCGTGCGAGCGCTGTCCACTGCGAACGACCTGCCCGTACGCCGATACGGACGGCTGACCCGCAGCCATGAGCCACCGGGGACGCCCGGGCACAAGTGCAGACCTGCCAGGTCGCCGGAGCCTGGCAGGTCTGCGCTTGTCCGGCAGGACGGCGCTATTGCCGCAAGACGACGGGCAGGTAGATCGTCCAGCGCGGCGGCGGTCCCAGCACCGTCAGCGGGTTCGCCACCGTGGCCGTGGCGGTAGCGCAGTTGGTGGC
>CAZTIG010000023.1:0-16255 GCA_964613665.1 uncultured Chloroflexia bacterium | reverse complement strand
CCAGCACCGTCAGCGGGTTCGCCACCGTGGCCGTGGCGGTAGCGCAGTTGGTGGCCGTCAGCGTCACGGTGTAGGGGCCGGGGAGAGCGTAGGTGTGGGTGACCAAGGACGAGGGGCCAACGACGACGGGGGAGAAGTCGCCAAAGTCCCAGGTAAAGGTGATCGGCAAGGTGCCGGTGGCGGTAGCGCTGAAGGTGGCCGGCTGGCCGGCGGTGGGCGTGAAGGGCGTCCAGGAGAAGGCCGTCGCCGTCACGGGGTCGCACGGCAGGATGGCGGGCACCACGGTGAGTGTGTGGACGGCCGTGGCCGTGGCGGTAGCGCAGTTGGTGGCGGTGAGCGTCACGGTGTAGGGGCCGGGGAGGGTGTAGGAGTGCGTGACGACAGACGATGAACCACTGACCACGGAGCCGTCGCCGAAGGACCAGGTGTAGGTGATGGGCAGGGTGGCGGTGGCGGTGGCGGTGAAGGTGGCCGGCTGGCCGGCGGTGGGCGTGAAGGGCGTCCAGGAGAAGGCCGTCGCCGTCACGGGGTCGCACGGCAGGATGGCGGGCACCACGGTGAGTGTGTGGACGGCCGTGGCCGTGGCGGTAGCGCAGTTGGTGGCGGTGAGCGTCACGGTGTAGGGGCCGGGGAGGGTGTAGGAGTGCGTGACGACAGACGATGAACCACTGACCACGGAGCCGTCGCCGAAGGACCAGGTGTAGGTGATGGGCAGGGTGGCGGTGGCGGTGGCGGTGAAGGTGGCCGGCTGGCCGGTTGTCGGCGTCACCGGCTGCCAGGTGAAATCGACCCCCGCCACCGGGTCGCACTGCAGCGGCCAGCGCTCGACATAGACGTCGGGGTCGTAGTGGCCGTTGAAGAAGACGCGGTCGTCGGACCAGAGGTGGTAGATGGCGCTGCCGTCGGCCGCGAGCTGGTCATAGTCGCCGTGGTAGCAGTTGAAGGGGTTGGTCTGGACAAAGACCGGCGAGGAGACGTCGGAGACGCGCTCGTTGGGACCCCAGGTGAGACCGCCGTCGGTGGAGACGGCCATGTAGCGGTCAAAGAGGTAGTTGTCGGCCGGGTCCAGCCGGCGGTCGTACCAGGTGGCGACGACGACGTTGTCGTCGTTCACGGCCACGTTGGGGAAGAACTGGTCGGTCAGCCCGCCGTCGTCGTTGAGCTGGACCTCCGGTCCCCACGTCGCGCCGTGGTCGCAGGAGCGGCGGTAGTAGGCGTTGATCACGTCGCCGATGTTGTGGCCGTCGGGGTCGTAGGGATAGACCACGTGCAGGCAGCCGTCCGGGCCGACGGCGATCTGCGGCGAGGGCAGGTAGCGGATGCCGTCGCCGGGGTTGGCCTTGAGCGCGTCGCGGCCGCAGTTGTTGGAGGCCTGCTCGTCGTAGGGGTTGGTGACGTTGCTGCGCGGGTTGGTCACCTGGGTGAAGGAAGCCCCACCGTTGGTCGAGCGGGCCACCTCCATGCTGATCAGGTCGCCGGAGCCATAGCGCAGCCATGCCACGTAGACGTCGCCGTTGGGCGCCACGGTTGGCCAGGCCCCCTGCACGGAGTTGTAGCTGAGGGGCACCGGCGCCGACCAGGTGGTGCCGTTGTCCGAGTAGCTGAGGCTCATGCGGCCGGCCCCGAACTCCATCCAGGCCAGGTAGAAACGGCCGTAGTAGGGCGAGGCCGGGTTGTTGTCGACCGCCAGCAGCTCCTTGTCGTCCGATGTCCCGGCGTGGGCCATACCGACCCACTCGAAGGTCGTGCAGTCGTCGGTGGAGCGCCAGAAGCCCAGGCCGTAGTTGCCATTGCTGATGTTCTCGTGGATGGAGGAAGCGTAGAAGTAACCGTCGCTGGCCCGCCAGACCACCGTGGGGTCGCCGCGGGCCTTGCCGTTGCCGCCGATGGGCAGGTAGTTGGTCGGAGTGTCCTGGAAGGTCTGCCCGCCGTCGGTCGAGTTGGCGAAGCCGATGTAGCTGAGCCCCTGGACGCGGTAGTGGTAGGAGTCGTTGTAGTGCACGCAGATGGTGCCGTTGTCGCGGTTGAGGGCGATGGAGGTCTCGCTCTGGATGGTGCTCCACTCGGGCGGGTCCTCCATGTTGACGCGCACGTCCGGACCGCCCTGCTCCACGCCGTTCGGCCGCGGTGTCCCTGCCGACAGGGTCTGTTGGGGCGACGGGAGGCGCCCGCAGGCCTCGAGCAGGGCCTCCTCGAACATGGCCGACATGAGCCGGCGCGCCTGGGGTTCGTCCAGGAGGCGGCAGTTGGGGTGGGGCTGGGGCGTGGGGTCGGCACGGGCCGGCAGGGTGCGAGCGGAGAGCAGCCCGGTCACCCCGAGAACTACGATCAGCAGGGCGGAGAGGAATCTGCGTTGCGGCATGGCATCGACCTCCTTGCGCTGCCTGTCACGAGGTGGCGGAACGGCCAGGGGGGCCAGCGGGGGATAGTATACCACCGCCGCGCCCGCGACACAAGTGGGCCGGCGGCGATTTGACAAAGGCCTGGCAGTTCGCTATAATGCGTTCTGCGACGCGGGGTGGAGCAGTGGCAGCTCGTCGGGCTCATAACCCGGAGGTCGGCGGTTCGAATCCGCCCCCCGCAACTGCGGCGGAGTAGCTCAGTGGTAGAGCAGGGGACTCATAAGCCCTTGGCCGTGGGTTCAACTCCCACCTCCGCCACCACCGCGGACCTCGGCAGCGTTCCGAGGCCGCGATCTTTTTTTTAGGGGAACGAAAATGCGACGGCGGCACCGCGCGGTGCCGCCGTGTGACGAACGGGACCCTATTAGGCTTTCTTTTCGCCTTCGATGGCATCCACCGGGCAGACCTCGGCGCAGGAGTGGCAGTCGGTGCAGCAGGCGGCGTCGATCACATAGATCTCTTCGCCCTCGCTGATGCAATGATCGGGACACTCCGGTTCACAGGCTCCACAGGCGATGCACTCTTCGGTAATCCGGTGCGGCATTTGTTCGACCTCCTCGCTTGTCTCTGGAATCCGCCAGAGGGAACCGGCCCCGCAAGACCGTCCCCTCCAGGTCGGGGCGGACAGATTTGAACTGTCGACCTCGCGGTCCCGAACCGCGCGCGCTAAGCCAGACTGCGCCACGCCCCGGCGCGCAGGTACTATACCACAACTCCGCAGACCTGGCAAGTCGGCGTCAGGCCTCGCGCTCTGCCCGCCAGGCCAGCACGGCCAGGACCAGGATGGCCGTCATCACCGCGGCCGAAACCGTGCACCAGGTGCAGATGGCCCCGATGGGGCCGAGCTCCAGGTAGGTGAGAAAGGCGCTGAAGAGAAAGCCGATCGCTCCCAGCACGACCAGGATGACGCTGACGGGAATGCCCCACAGCAGGCGGCGCTTCAGCCGCGCCAGCGTGCCGAAGAGGATGGTGCTGTAGGCGATGACCCCGATCAGGCCGATGGGGATGCCCAGCATGTTGACATAGATGCTGCGGTTCACCTCCCCGCAGCCCGCGTCTGGGCAGACCAGGCTCCCGGAAAGCTTCAGCTCGAACAACGCCAGGTAGACGGCTACCAGCAGGCCCAGCAGGGCCAGGCCGGCGATGATCATGCGGAAGAGCAGCGTGCGGGGCGTTGTCCGCGGCCCGGCCCCGCCGGAGATGACCAGCCCGACCACGGCCGGCACGGCGATGGCCAGCAGCAGCCAGACCTCGGCCGGCACGCCCGGGCCGGCCGCCTCGCCCTCGATGATCTGCCGGAAGTTGGCGAACGGCTGGGCCCCTTCGACCACCTGGCTCTGCCCCGTGGCGCTGTTCTGCACCAGGAAAGTGGGGGTGCTGGTGATGTTGCGGCTCAGGGCGTCGGCGGCGATCTCTTCGAGCTTGCCGCGGTAGCGTCCCTGCTGCACGCACGCCTGCAGGGCTGCCGCGTCCAGCCCCACCGCGCCCGGTGCGTTCTGCGTCACATAGCCGGCCACATCGGGGCTGGCTTCCCAGTCGTCCACGCTGGCGTACAGCCACTCGTGCATCTCCCAGAAGCGGCCCTGTTCGCCGGCGCAGTACAGTGCCTCCGCGGCCACCCGCTCGGCCGTCTCTTCCTGCGGGTTGAACAGGTACGGCCGGTAGATGTAGCGCACTCTGCCAGACCTGACATAGGCCTGCTCCAGTTGGGGCCACGTCTCCCGGGCGTGGAGTTGGCAGGCCCCTCAGCCGAAGCTGCCCCACTCGATGATCGTCACCTCGGCTTCGGCGCTCCCCGCAAAGTAGTCGCCCTCCGTGGTGATCCCGCCCATGCGCACCTGTGTGCCCAGGACGATTAGCACGATGCCCACGACAGCGGCGACGGCCAGCCCCACATAGTACCACACAGGGACGTGCAGAGCATGCGCGTGGCGCTTGCGGCGTTGAGGGCGTGATGGGCTCACGCTGGCCTCCTTACCGGTTCCTCGCGGCGCGAGCGCGGCAGACGCTCGGCCAGGATGCTCACAACCCGACGCGCGGTCGCAGGTGCGCGGCGCCTGCGAATTGTACGCCACTTTTGCCGGGGCGTCAAATCCGCGCCCGCCGCAGGATTCCGCTGAGGCAGCCCATGCCCCCCGCCGCCCGGCGCAGGTGATCGATGGCCACCTCTTGGCAGGTCATCCCGGCCGCCTCGTAAAAGGCCCGCGTGCGCGGGCAGCCGGCCGGCATGAGCACATGGTAGGGCCGCAGCGGGACAAAGTTCAACGCCATCCCCTGGCGGGCTTCCTCCTCGTCCGGGAGGAAGCGAACCTGGTAGCCTTTCTGTCGCAGGACCTCTACCGCCCGGTGGGGCACGCCCTCCGGCCGCGCCAACGCCAGGTCCGGGCCGGCCAGGTTCAGCACGCCCAGCAGATGCATGCTACCGTAGGGCAGATCGACCCGCACGACCGTCACCCCCATCTGGCGCAGCAGTGCCTCGACCTGGTCGGCGCCGGCCACGTTGGTGCGCAGCCCGGTCGCCAGGAGCACCGTCGTGGCGTCCACCCAGAGGGCGTCGGCCCCCTCGAAGAGGCCCTCCCCGTGCACGCTGAGGAGGATGGGCACCCCCAGTGCCGCCAGTCGGCGGGCCACGGCCCGCTCCTCGCCGGCCCGCACGGTCGAGGCCGGCCGGGCCAGCACGGCGCCCTCGGGGGTCATGAAGAAGAGGTCCCGGCAGAACATCGTGTTCGGGGGCACCGGCCCCTCCGGCTCCAGGAAATGGACCTCCACCCCGGCCTGGCGGTAGGCCGCGGTCAGGGCCTGGTGCTCCCGGCGCATCTGCAGAGGGTCCAGGGTGCCCAGCATGAGCGCGGCGCCGGGCTCGGCCAGGTCCTCCACCTCGGGCCCCGGGCAGTGCAGCAGCACCGCCTGCAGCGGGCTCCACTCCGAGTCCAGGCCCCAGGGCCCCCAGATCGTGCCCATCTCGGCGCGCAGGGGCGCGCTCCGCTGGGACCAGCCGCTGCCCCCGTAGGCCGCTGCCAGGTTGTCCGTCGCCTTCTCCACAGCCCGTCCTCCTCCGCGGCAGGTCGCCGCTGCTCTGCGGAATGCCTCCCCGTCTCCTACAACCTCTCCAGCACGCCCCGGATGAGGGCCACCAGCCGCGGGATGGCCCGTTGCCCGGCGGCGAGCACCTCCTGGTGGGGGTCGCCGCCGGCCGGTGCCTGTGGTGGTGCCTCCGGGGCGGCGACGTTGCTGATGTGCGAGAGTCCCAGCACGCGCATCCCCCCGTGGCGGGCCACCACCACCTCCGACGCCGTGGACATGCCCACGGCGTCGGCGCCGATGCCGCGCAGGAAGCGGATCTCGGCCGGCGTCTCGAAGGAGGGGCCGCTGAGCTGGGCATAGACCCCGTGGCGCAGCTCCCAGCCCTGCCCGCGGGCTACCTCGTCGGCCAGGGCCCCCAGGGCCCGGTCGTACGCCTCGCTCATGTCGGGGAAGCGCGGCCCCAGCGCGTCGTCGTTGGGTCCCCAGAGGGGGTTCTGCCCGCCCATTCCCAGCAGGCTGATGTGGTCGACGATGCGCATAATGTCGCCCACCTGGAAGGAGGGGTTGATCCCGCCGGCCGCGTTGGTGACGATGAGGGTAGCGGCCCCCATGCCGCGCATCACCCGCACCGGGAAGGTCGTCTGGGCCATGGTGTAGCCCTCGTAAAAGTGCAGCCGGCCCTGCATGGCGATGACCGGTTGGCCGGCCAGCTGCCCCAGCACGAAGCTGCCGGCATGTCCGGCCACCGTGGCCCGCCCCAGGTGCGGCACCTGGTCGAAGGGGATATTGGTCCCCCCGGAGATGGCCTCGACCAGGGCGCCCAGGCCCGAGCCCAGGATCAACCCGACGGCCGGCACCACCCCGCTGCGCTCGCGGATGGCCGCCACGGCCGCGGCAATCTCCTCGCGCAATCCTGTGTTCGTCATGGTTCCTCCTGCGGTTCCGACAAGCCCGCGCCGTGCAAGGCCTCCAGGAACCCGGTCGCGTTCAGGTCGCGCTCCAGAATCGTGCGGATGTAGAGCTGCAGCAGGTCGGCGATCTCCCGCCGGCAGCCGTTGCCCAGCTGCAGCCGCTCCGTCTCGGCCAGGCTGTTGCGCTGTATGTAGCGCAGGACCTTGAGCGCCTCCAGTGAGATCGGGCGGGCCCGGGGGTCCAGCTCCTGGCAGCGGGGGCAGAGCACCCCCCCCATGGCCGCGCTAAAGACCTGGGGCCGCGGCTCCAGCTCGACCTCGCAGGAGACGCAGCGAAAGAGCTGCGGGCGATAGCCCATGGCTCCCATCAGGTGCAGCTCAAAGGCGCGGGCCACCAGGACCGGGTCGCGGCCCTGGTCCAAGTGCTCCAGCGCCTCGACGAGCAGTCGAAAGGCCGGGAGGTTCTCGGCCTGCTCCGGGGCCATGCGGTCCAGCAGCTCGGCCAGGTAGCAGCCCCAGCCGACCCGCTCCATGTCCTGGCGCAGCGCCGGGAAGGCGGCGATCGTCTGGGCCTGCGTGACAATGTCCAGGTTGCGCCCGCGGGCCACGAGGAAAGTGCTGTGGCAGAGCAGCTCGATGTGGCCGGCCAGGCGGCTTCCCGGCCGGCGCGCACCCCTGGCGACAGCGCGCATCTTGCCCTGCTCCGGGGTGTACAGGGTCAGGACGCGGTCGGTCTCCCCGGCGTCATGGCGGCGGATGACGATCCCCTCGATGTGGTAAAGCCGTCGGCGAGCCTCGCTCATGGCTCCGTTCCCTGGCTCGTGGGCTCCGGTCAGCGGATCGTGTAGCCGATCCCGCGGATGTTGTCGATGTACTCCGGGTCGCTGGGCGAGCAGCCGATCTTGTTGCGCAGCCGCCAGATGTGCACGCGCACGATCTCGCGCGCCTCGGCCTCGTTCGCGTCATAGCCCACGGCATACTGCAGCAGGGCACGGCAGCTCAGGACGTGGCCCTGGTTCTGCACCAGGAACTCGAGCATGCGGAACTCGGCCGGGGTGAGGGACAGCACCCGCCCCTGGAAGGTAGCCCGGTGGGTGTCCAGGTCCAACTCGATCCGCCCGGCCTGCAGCCGGCCTTCGTCCGGGCGGGCCTTGTTGCGGCTGCGGCGCAACAGCGCGCGCACCCGGGCCACCATCTCGCGGTAGCGGAACGGCTTGGTCAGGTAGTCGTCCGCGCCCAGGGCAAATGCGCGCAGGATGTCGTCCTCGGCATCACGTGCCGTCAGGATCAGGATGGGCACGGCAGAATCGCGCCGCAGGGTCTGGCAGACCTCGAACCCGTCCAGGTCGGGCAGGCCCAGGTCCAGCACGACCACGTCCACGGGATTCCTGCGGGCCAGATCCAGGGCAGCGGGGCCGGTCTCCGCGCGGGCGACCTGGAAGCCGTCCTTCTCCAGGGCAAAGGCGATGGCGTCCGCCTGTGCCAGGTTGTCCTCGACGAGCAGCACCTGTTCCATTGTTCCACCACAGAAAGCCCAAGGGCACAGGTACACCTGTGCCCTTCCTTCTCTGCACCGTGCAGCGCGTCGACTGGCCGGATGGCCTGCGCTGGCGCTCCTATTCTACTATAACCCGGCCATCCGTGCAACTGCCCCTTGAAATCCGCCGGGTTTGCTGTATAATAGGGACGACAACTCAGTGTACGGTGTCTCCGAGCCACGGGCGCTACCGGGGCGTTCCCCATGCCCTGTGGCCGGCAGGGTACAGCGGGAAACGGCTGTGCCTCCCACCTCGGAAAGGAGACCACCGCGCGCCCCAGTCGGGCCGGTGGTCTCTTGTCTTTTCGCAGAAAGGAGGTGTCGGCGGCTCGAACAGCGCTACGGTTGCGGTTGACTCAGCAGAGTAGGAGGATGGTGCCATGAGCAAGATCCTGCGCGTCAACATGACCGACCGGACGGCCCGCTTCGAGGACGTCCCCGAGAAGTACCGCCTGATGGGCGGCCGCTGGATGACCTCGACGCTCGTCAGCGACGAGGTGGATCCCAACTGCCACCCGCTGGGCCCCAACAACAAGGTTGTGCTGGCCCCGGGCATGGTCACCGGTACGCCTGCCCCGACCAGCGCGCGCATCTCCGTCGGGGCCAAGTCGCCGCTTACCGGCGGCATCAAGGAGGCCAACGCCGGCTCCACCTTCCCCTTTCACCAGGCCCGCATGGGCATCAAGGCGATCATCGTCGAGGGCCGGCCCGAGGACAAGGGCAAGTTCTGGCTGCTGCGCGTGGGCAAGGACGGCGCCGCCTTCGAGCCGGCCGATGCCTATGTCGGGCGGAGCCTGTACGAGGTCTACCCCGAGCTGTTCCGGCGCTTTGGCGACAAGGTCAGCATCATGTCCATCGGCGTGACCGGCGAGATGTGCATGAGCATGGCCGGCATCTGCTTCAACGACATCGACGGCCGGCCCAGCCGCTACGCCGGGCGCGGCGGCCTGGGCGCGGTCCTGGGCTCCAAGGGACTCAAGTTCATCATCCTCGACCCCACCGATGCTCCCGGGGTGCCGATTGCCGACATGGAGCGCTTCAAGGCCGGGAGCAAGGCCCTGGCGGATGCGCTGCGCACGCACGCCGTGACCAAGCCCGACGGCGCCCTGAACAGCTATGGCACGGCCGTGCTGGTCAATATCCTCAACGAGGCCGGCGGCCTGCCCACGCGCAACTTTTCCAGCGGCGTCTTCGAGGGCGCAGCGAAGATCTCCGGCGAGGCCATCAACGCCGGTACCAAGGAGCGCGGCGGGGCCGGCATGGTCGGCCACAACTGCAGCCCGGGCTGCATCATCAAGTGCTCCAACGTGTGGTCCCGCCCCGACGGCAGCGAGCACGTCTCCTGCATCGAGTACGAGTCCTCCTGGGCCTTTGGCGCCAACTGCGGCATCGATAACCTCGACGACGTCGCCGAGCTGATCCGCCTGAGCAACGACTATGGCCTGGACACGATCGAGGCCGGCGGCACCATCGCCGTGGCCATGGAGGCCGGCTTGGCCCCGTTCGGCGACGGGCCGGGGGCCATCCGCCTGATGCACGAGATCGGGAAAGGCACACCGCTGGGCCACATCCTGGGCCAGGGCGCGGCCTTCACGGGGCAAGCCTTTGGCGTCGTCCGCGTGCCGGCCGTCAAGCGGCAGAACATGCCGGCCTATGAGCCACGCGCGGTCAAGGGCATCGGCGTGACCTACGCCACCACCACCATGGGGGCCGACCACACCGCCGGCTACACCATCGCCCCCGAGATCCTGGCCGTCGGCGGCAAGGAGGATCCCCTCTCCATCCAGGGCAAGGCGGCGATCTCGCGCAACCTGCAGACGGCCACCGCCTTCCTCGATGCCTCGGGCCACTGCCTCTTCATCGCCTTTGCCATCCTGGACATCGCCTCCGGCTTCAACGGCATGGTCGAGGAAATCAACGGCGTCCTGGGCACGAACTGGACCGGCGATGACGTCACCCGGATCGGCCAGGAGATCCTGAAGACAGAGCGGGCCTTTAACCTGGCGGCAGGCTTCACCCCGGCGCACGACCGCGTGCCGGAGTTCATGAAGTACGAGAAGCTCCCGCCGCACAACACCGTTTGGGACGTCCCCGACGCGATGCTCGACAGCGTGTGGGATTTCTAGCGGCCTGTGTGGCTTCGGATCGCCGCAGCGCGAGCCAAATGCCCAGGGGTTCGTCCGATCCATAGCAGGGCTTCTTGGCTCTCGGCAAAGGTAGCCCGGCGCCTGGGCGCCGGGCTACGCTGTTGTCATAACACCTACCCCTGTCTCTGCATCCTGTGGGGACGTTCGCCGGGAGCGGCCGGCGCTACCCTCCCGCCACCAGGGGAAAGATCCCGACGCGGTCGCCTTCCTGCAGCACGTGCTCCTCGGGGACTGCGCGATAGTTGATAAAGACCTTGTTGACCTCGGCCGCCGGCAGTTGCAGCCGCTCCACCAGGTGGCGCACCGTGGCGCCGGCCGGCAGCTCCAGGGCGAGCGCCTCGTCGCCCCCGGTGGGGGCGTAGCGGCGCAGGGTGGCGTACAGGCGGACCTCGATGTGGATCATTCGTGCTTCTTCTCAAAGTACCACTTGTAGAGGAGCTGCATGTCGTCGGGGAAGAGGGCCAGGCGGTCGCCCGGCTGGACGGGGCGGTCCAGGGCCGAGTACTGCCGGTTGAGAAAGATGTTGAGGCCCAGCTCGTGCAGCGGGATGCCGTGCCGCTCCAGGACGGTGGCGATGGTGTCGCCGGCCTGGACGGGGACGCGCAGCAGCGACTCGGCGTCGGGCGCCTGCTTGTCGGCGAAGCGGCGCAGCTTGCCGTAGAGGTAGATCGACAGCGGAACCTGCTCGGACATGCACGCCTCCTCAGTACACCGTTTCCTGCCGCCCATTCTACCACGACCCGGCCGGCCGGGCAAGTCGTTTGACTTTTCTCCCGAAGCCCCTATAATGGGGCGCGGCACCGCGGTGTCCCTGGCGCACCCGCGAGGACGGCCTGGAGATGGCCATGCGCTCCCGCTCCGGCAGGCGCCGGTTCCTATCCTACCAGAGGCAGGCGCTGCTGTTCCTGGCCCCCTATATCGTGGGCACGGCCGTCCTGGTCCTCCTGCCGGCCCTGTTCACCATCTTCCTGGCCTTTACGGAGTACGGGGGCCTGGCAGCGCCCGTGTGGGTGGGATGGGCCAAGTTCGAGCAGCTCGTGGCGTCGCCCCTGGTACGCCTCACCCTGCGCAACACGGGCATCTTCTGGGCGATCGCCGTCCCACTGCGGCTGCTGGGAGCGCTGCTGGCCGCCCTGCTGCTGCAGCGCCGCCGACGGCTCTTTGGCCTGTACCGCGCGGCGGTGTACCTGCCTACGGTCATCCCCGAGGCCGCCTACGCCCTGATCTGGCTCTGGCTGCTCAACCCGGTGCACGGGCCGCTCAACATGATCCTGGCCGGCCTGGGCCTGCCCGCGCCGGCCTGGCTGGCCGAGGCCGGCACGGCCCGCCTGGCCATGGGCATCATGGCCGCCTTCCAGATCGGCGAGGGCATGGTCGTCCTCCTGGCCGGCCTGCAGAGCATCCCCCGGTCGCTCTACGAGGCCGCGGCGGTCGACGGCGCCAATGCCTGGAAGTCCTTCTGGCGCATCACCTTGCCCCTCATCACCCCGTGGCTGCTGCTCCTGACCTTTCGCGACCTGGTCGTCAGCATGCAGAACACCTTCGCCCCGTCGTTCATGATGACGTACGGGGGGCCCTACTACGGCACGACCTTCGTGCCCCTGCTGGTCTATGAGCTCTCCTTTGACTATGGCGACATCGCCCTGGCCTCGGCCGTGCTGGTGGTGACCTACCTCCTGATCGCCGGCCTGGTGATCGGCATTCGCAACCTGGTCGAGGGGTTGCGCGGGAGCAGCGATGAGGTCTAGGGTCAGGACCGGCTTGCACTATCTCCTGGCGACGTTGCTGGCAGCGCCCTTCCTGCTGCCGCTCTACTGGGCCGTGGTGGCCTCCCTGCACGCGCCCGGCCTGCCGCCGGCCCGCACGATCGAGTGGTGGCCGGCCGCGCCGCACTGGGAGAACTATGCCGAGATCTTCCGCCTCATTCCCCTGGAGCGCTACCTGCTGAACTCGCTCTTGGTCGTCGCCGTGGCCGTGCCGGCCACGCTGCTCACGGCCTCGCTGGCCGGGTTCGGAATGTCGCAGCTGCGCGGCGGGGCCGGCCGCCGGCTGGCCATGTGGAGCATCCTCCTGCTGCTAGTCCCCGGCACGGCCGTCTGGGTGTTGCGCTTCCAGATCATGCAGCGGCTGGGCCTGGTCGACACGCTGTGGGCGCTGGTCGTGCCGGCCTTTGCCGCCAGCAACCCCCTCTTTGTGCTGCTCTTCTACTGGACCTACCGCCGCGTCCCGCAGGAGGTCTATGAATCGGCGCGCATCGACGGCGCCGAGGCCGGCGCCGTCTGGTGGCGCATCGCCCAGCCGCTGGCCTGGCCGACCAGCGCCGCCGTGGCCATATTGGCCTTTGTGCTGTACTGGAGCGATTTCACCGCTCCACTGCTCTACCTGTACCGACCGGACCTGTACACGATGCCCATCGGCCTGGAGATCCTGCGGCAGATGGACCCCACCAACTGGCCCCTGCTGATGGCCGGCGCGGTCCTGATGGCGCTGCCGATCGTCCTGCTGCTGCTGGCGCTGCAGCGCCTGCTGGGCGGGGACCTGTCGCTGAGAAGCCTGGTGGACAGAGACTGAGAGGTGAACGATGCGCAAGGTTCTGTGCCTAGGCGCGCTGCTCGTGCTGGGCCTGGTGAGTTGCGGCGAGCCGGCCACTGGGAAGAGCGTCTCCTTCATGGTCTTTGGCGACCCGGCCGAGGTCGCCGCCTACGAGTCGCTGGTGCAATCCTTCCGGAAAGAGCACCCCGAGATCGCCGTCCAGTTCAGCTACGTCGCCGGGCAGGGCGACTACCAGCAGCGCCTGGTGGCGGCCTTCTCGGCCGGCGCGCCGCCCGACGTGATGTTGGTGAGCTACCGGCGCATGGCCATGTTCGCCGCGGCCGGCAGCCTGGAGCCGCTGGGGCCTTACCTGGCCCGCAGCGCGCTGCTGCGCGAGGCCGACTTCTACGCCCCGAGCCTGGCCGCCTTTCGCTGGGAGGGTCAGCTCTGGTGCATCCCGCAGAATGCCTCCAGCCTGGTGGTCTATTACAACCGCACCCTCTTCGACGCCGCCGGCCTGCCCTACCCGGCGCCCGGCTGGACGCGGGACGACTTTCTCCGCGCGGCGCGGGCCCTGACGCGCGACCTGGACGGCGACGGGCAGGTCGACCAGTACGGCGTGGGCATCGACCCCAGCCTGATGCGTCTGGCGCCCTTTGTCTGGCAGAACGGCGGCGAGGTCGTGGACGACGTCGCCCGGCCGACCCGGCTGGCGCTGGACAGCCCCGCCGCGCTGGAGGCGTTGCAGTGGTTCGTCGACCTGCAGGTGCGGGAGGGCGTCGTTCCCGACCAGGTGGCCGAGGAGGCCGAGTCGAGCGAGAGCCGCTTCCTGCGGGGTAGCCTGGGCATGTACCTGAACAGCCGGCGGGTGGTGCCCACCCTGCGCACGATCACGGCCTTTGCCTGGGACGTGGCCCCGCTGCCGGCCGGAAAGCAGCCGGCCGGCATCCTGCACAGCGACGGCTACTGCATGGCGGCCGGTACCGCGGACAAGGAGGCCGCCTGGACCCTGATCGAGTACGCCAACGCGGCCGTCGGGCAGCAGATCGTGGCCGCCACGGGGCGCACGGTGCCCTCGCTGCGCGCCGTGGCCGAGTCGCCGGCCTTTCTCGACCCGGCGCAGCCGCCGGCGAGCAGCCGCGTTTTCCTGGACGTCATCCCCGTTGCGCGCCAGCTGCCGCTGCTGCCCAGGTGGCCGGCCATCGAGGAGACGGCCAACCGCGAGATCGAGCGCGCCTTTTACGGGCAGGCGACGGTCAAAGAGGCCGCGGCCGCGGCCATCTCCCTGACCCAGGAGTACTTTGAGGCGGGCGGGCCGTAGAGACGACGGTGAATCGACCAACAAGCCACCAAGGCACCAGGATGGACGGACCGCCAAGGCACCGAGGCAGCAAGGACATCGGACGATCTCGAATCGACCACGAAGCCAAAGACACAAACGGTTCTTGACTGCCCTTCCCCATGCTTCCCTTTGTGGTGATCAGGAGATGACCCCTAGTCTCCTGCCATCGTGGCCAGCTCTGTCGGTGTCCACTGCTCGGTCAGCAGCCGCCGGAAGAAAGCCCGCCGGTCGCCGACGCGCTCCATGGCCCGCTGGATGAGCACCTCGCCGGTGGCGTAGCAAAAGACGTACGCCCGGAAGAGCGGCGACTGGATAAAGCGCAGCGAGTGCTCGGCCTCCTCGCGCGGGCGCAGGGACCACTGGGCGATGTAGTCCACGACCTCCGCGGCCGGCCGGCCCTGCTCGTGCAGCAGCAGCGCGGCGTTGCCCGAGACGAACCGCAGCTCCTCCATGGCCCGCTCCAGCCGCAGGACCTGCTCCACATCCCGCGGGGGGAGGCCGGCCTGGGGGAAGAGGACCTCGTTCTGCCAGGCGATGCGCTCCTCGTCGGAAAAGACGACGCGCGCCCCGCTGTCGCCGATGCCCTCGGCGACCACGCTCACCGGCGTGTGCAGCAGGTAGATGGCCTGCTCGGCACAGCCCCGGCCCCGGTAGAGCAGGCTCTCCTTGAGGATCAGCTCGGTGTGGTGCCCCGGATAGGCCTCGTGGGCCAGGAGCCCGAGCAGATTCTGCGCTCTCGTGGGCAGGTCCAGGTTCACCTCGATCCGCGAGCGGGCCCGGCCCAGGAACCAGTTGTAGGCCGACCACGGCTGCTGGCGGACGGTGATCACCTCCACGTCCTCATCCTCCGGGAGTGGGACCAGCGTGCGCGTCCGCCCGCGCAGCTCCGCCAGCACCGTCTGCACCAGCGGCAGGACCCGCTCTTCCGGCACGATGAACTGGTCGCGATAGGACTGCATCCGCTCGCGCAGCGTCCCCGATCCCGGCAGGCACCCATCCATCTCCGTGTGGGCCGCAGCGAAGCGCGCCTCGTCCACCCAGGGCGGGGTGATGTCGAAGCAGCGCTCCACCTCCTCCCGGTAGGAAAAGGACTCCCCGGCGGCTTTGCGGACCATCGTCTCGATGGCCGTCAGCAGCTTTTCCAGGAGAGCGCGGCGGCGCGCCCCATAACCCTGGGCCGGCAGCTCTTGCCCCAGGGCGGCCAGGTCGTCCAGCAGCGCGGCCGGCGGGCGGGGCTCCTCGGCCTGTACGGCCTCGCGCAGGCCCGGCGGGCCCACGTAAGAGTCCACGCAGCCGGGGATGTGTCGCTCCAGGCGCAGGCCCAGGCGGATGTAGCGCTCGCCCCAGGTGTCCAGTGTGGCCATGGTCCGCTCCCGCCTGCTAGCGCATCGCCGTCCGTCGCACCGGGATATTGGCCACCAGGCGGTCCTGTCGCTCGCTGCGGGTGACCTGGACCTCGATGCCACCGTCCTCTACCTCGACGTACTTGGAAATCACGCCGATGATCTCGCTCTTGAGCGTCTCCAGCAGTTGCGGCGAAAAGCCGCGGTCATGGACCAGCACCAACTGCAGGCGCTCCTTGGCGATGTGCGAGCTCTTGGTCTTGCGTCCGAACAGTCTGCGCATCAATGCCACGGCACGACCTCCATGCATGCTCCATTGCCAGACGACCAGGAGAGGCAGCCTCCCGGGCTCTCTTCGCTCCTACCGGTTCTCGTTGCGGCGGCCGAACCAGCCGGTCAGCCGCTCCCACAACTTCGGCTCCTCGGGCAGCACCACGGGGATGTCCTCGCCCATGAACCGGCGGGCGATGCGCAAGAAGGCCTGGCCGGCCGGCGAGCGGTTCTCCAGCACCACCGGAACGCCGCGGTTGGTCGAGTTGAGGATCTGGGCGTCCTCCGGGACGATGCCCAGCAGCGGGATGGCCAGTATCTCCCCGACGTCCTCCACGCTGAGCATCTCCCCCTTTTTGACTTGGACAATGCTCAGGCGGTTGATGACTAGGCGGGGCACGCCCTTGTCCTCCGCATCGGTCAGGCCGATGATGCGGTCGGCGTCGCGCACTGCCGAGACCTCCGGCGTGGTGATGATGACGACCTCGTCGGCCCCGGCGATGGCGTTCTTGAAACCCTGCTCGATGCCGGCCGGGCTGTCCACCAGGACAAAGTCGAACTCGCTGCGGAGCTGCCGGCAGACCTCGACCATGTCGGCGGGGCTGACCGCAGTCTTGTCGCGCGTCTGCGCGGCGGGGATCAGGTACAGGTCGGGAAGCCGCTTGTCCTTGATCATGGCCTGGCGCAGCCGGCAGCGCCCCTCGACCACGTCCACCAGGTCGTAGACGATGCGGTTCTCCAGCCCCA
>CAZTIG010000022.1:40044-59732 GCA_964613665.1 uncultured Chloroflexia bacterium | reverse complement strand
CTGTACGCCGGCCGGGCACTTGCCATCCGCTGTGCATCGGCGCGACCTTGATATCACCGTGCTCGAGATTGACGGGCTATTGACAGGGAGCGACTTCTACGCTAACATGATGCCGGCCCTTCCTGCTCCTCCATGCAGGCCGCGGAACCGCCGGTAGTGGCATGTAGGAGGTGAAGCCATGCTGCTGCGCGATATCGGCGTCGTCGTGCTGGCATACCTGATCGGTTCGCTCCCCTTTGCCCACGTGTTGACCCGCTGGCGCACCGGCCTGGCGATCCACGAGGTCGGGGAGGGCAACGTCGGCGCGCGCAACGTCTGGCACGTGGTCGGGCCCGGCTGGGGCCTGCTGGCCGGCCTGCTGGACATCTCCAAGGGCATGATCGCCGTCCTCCTGGCCGCGGCCCTGGAGGCTTCTCCGGGCGCCGTGCTGCTGGCCGGCCCGGGAGCCATCGTCGGCCACGCCTTCCCCCTCTTCCTGCGCTTTCGGGGGGGCAAGGGCGTGGCCACCACGGCCGGCGTGATCATGGCCTGGGCGCCCGCTCCCGCCCTGGCCGCGCTGGCCCTCTTCGGCCTGGCCCAGGCGCTCCTGCGCGATTTCAACCGCAGCATCGTCGTCGGCGTGCTGGCCGGCATTCTCCTGCCGCTGCCCTTTGGCTACCTGCTGCCCCCGCCCCTGGGCTACCTGCTGCCCCCGCCGCTGGGCTATCCCTGGACGCTCTCCGTGTACGCCACGGTGCTCTTTTGCTCACTGGCGCTGAAGAAACGGCTGGACCTGGAGCACGAGCGCCGCGTGTGGCAGAGCGCCGGCTGGCAGGACAATGCCCGGCCCGGCTTCTACCGCGACTCCCAGGAGGACCCCCAGCACTCAGCCGAAGCGCCCGAGCAGAGATAGGAGCGGCCATGGTCTTCTATCACCTGGTCATCACCGTCCTGCTGCTGATCGTCCTGGCCAACGTCATCAACAACCTGCGCTGCTTCCGCGCGCCGCCACTGCACGGCCTCCTGCCCGACCCCCTGCCACTGGTCTCGGTGCTCGTCCCGGCGCGCAACGAGGAGCGCAACATCGCCCGCTGCCTGGACTCGCTGCTGGGGCAGGACTATGCCCGGCTGGAGGTCATCGTCCTGGACGACAACTCCAGCGACCACACGGCGCAGATCGTCGCCGGGTTCGCCCGGCGCGACCCCCGCGTGCGCCTCCTGCGGGGCCAGCCGCTGCCTCCCGGCTGGCACGGCAAGGCCTACGCCTGCCAGCAGATGGCCGAGGTGGCCCGCGGCGATTGGCTGCTCTTTACCGACGCCGACACCGTGCACGCTCCTGGCTGCGTCTCGGCCTCCCTACGCGCGGCCGTCCAGGAGGGCGCCGACCTGCTCACCTACATCCCCTACCTGGTGACGGGCACCTTCTGGGAAAAGGTGATGATGCCGCTCATGGCGTTCTTCCCGCTCTTCCTCATGCCGCTGCCGCTCGTCGCCCGCGGCGAGCCGCTCTTCTCCATGGCCGTGGGCACCTTCCTGCTCTTTCCCCGCGCCACCTACTGGCGCATCGGCGGGCACGCCGCGGTACGCCAGGAGATCACCGAGGACATGGTGCTGGGGCGACTGGTCAAGCGCCACGGCGGCCGGCTGGCCCTGCTCGACGGAAAAGACGTTCTCAGCGTGCGTTTCTACCACAACCTGGGCGAGGTCTGGCGCGGCTTTGCCAAGAGCTCCTACTACGCCTACGACTTTGTCCTCCTGGGCTGGCTGGGCGTGCTGGTCCTCGTCTTCCTGCTCTTTGTCCGGCCGTACTCCGATCTCTTCCTGGCCCTGGAGGCGGGCAAGACCGACTGGCTCAACGCCGGCCTGCCGCTGCTGCAGGTGGCCATGATGTGGTCGGCGCGCCTACTGATGGCCCGCCGGCTGCGCCTGGACGCCTGGCCCTGCCTCCTGCACGGCGTCATGGTCCTGGTCACCATTGGCATCGTCCTGCATTCGCTCTTCGTCGCCCGCCTGGGCCTGGGCACGGTCTGGAAAGGCCGGGCCTATTCCTTCGAGGGGGACGTGCTGACCCATCACCAGCGCGAGCCGTAGTTGTCGAAATCGCCCTTTTGCGGTAGAATGCGCGCGAGGCGGGGCGGGCCGGCGAAGCCTGCCCCGTAGAGTGTCTGGAATGACAATTGGAGAAAGATGATGACTGTGGCGCAGAACGTACCGGGTGTGCGGCCGCACGGCGGGGTCCTGGTGGACCGCATCCTGCGCGGAGCAGCCCGCGAGGCCGCCCTGGAGCGCGCTCGCGGACTGCCCGGCGTGACCCTTGCCCCCACGGCGGTCTCGGACCTGGAGATGATCGCCGTGGGCGCCTTTAGCCCGCTCACCGGATTCCTGGGCCAGGCCGACTACCAGCGCGTCGTGGCCGAGATGCGCCTGGAGAGCAGCCTGGTCTGGTCCATGCCCATCACCCTGGCGGTTTCGGAGGAATCCGCCGCCGGCCTGCGCGACGGCCATGAGGTGGCCCTGCGCGAGCCCGACGGCCACCTGCTGGGCCTCCTCGAGCTGGCCGGCCGCTACCGCTACGACAAGGAGCGCGAGGCGCAGCAGGTCTTTCGCACCCTGGACGCGGCCCACCCCGGCGTGGCCCGCCTCTATGCCCAGGGCGAGGTCCTCCTGGCCGGCGACGTCTGGCTGCTGGACCGGCCGGCCCAGGTCGACTTCCCCGAGTTCCGCCACGACCCGATCGAGACCCGCCGCATGTTCGACCAGCGCGGCTGGAAGCGTATCGTCGGCTTCCAGACGCGCAACCCCGTCCACCGCGCCCACGAGTACATCCAGAAGACCGCGCTGGAGATCGTCGACGGCCTCTTCCTGCACCCGCTGGTGGGCGAGACCAAAGGCGACGACATCCCCGCCGACGTGCGTATGCGCTCCTACCAGAGCCTGCTGCGCGACTACTACCCGCCCGACCGCGTCCTCCTGGGCGTCTTTCCGGCGGCCATGCGCTACGCCGGCCCGCGCGAGGCTGTCTTCCACGCCCTCTGCCGCAAGAACTACGGCTGCACCCACTTCATCGTCGGCCGTGACCACGCCGGCGTCGGCAAGTACTATGGCACGTACGATGCCCAGCTCATCTTTGACGAGTTCTCCCTCGACGAGCTGGGCATCGTGCCGCTCTTTTTCGAGCACGCCTTCTACTGCCTGAAGTGCGGCGGCATGGCCACGCCCAAGACCTGTCCCCACGGGGCCGAGGACCACGTCTCCCTGAGCGGCACCCAGGTGCGCCAGCTCCTCCAGGAGGGCCAGCCCCCCCCGCCGGAGATGACGCGGCCCGAGGTGGCCTGGGTGCTGATGGGACGAGAGGCCCCCGCCCCGCCTCAGCCCGCCGCCGCCTCGGCGAGCGCGGTTCGACCGGGAGCGAGTGGGGGGCAGCCCCCCGCCCGGCCCCGCCTGCTGGTGCTCGGCATGGACTGCATGGAGCCGCGCCTGCTGGAGGAGTGGAAGGAGGAGCTGCCGCACATGCGCCGGCTGGTCGAGGGCGGCATCTCCGGTCCGCTGGAGAGCATCGTCCCCCCCATCACCGTGCCGGCCTGGAGCTGCATGTTCTCCGGCAAGGACCCCGGCGAGCTGGGCGTCTACGGCTTTCGCAACCGCGCCGACCGCGGCTACACCAGGATGGCGATCGCCACCTCGCGCGACATCCCCGCGGACCGCGTCTGGGACATTCTCTCGCGCGCCGGCCGGCGCGTGGCCCTGGTCGGCGTGCCGCAGACCTATCCCCCCAGTCCCGTCAACGGCGTGCTGATCGGCGACTTTCTGACCCCGAGCAGCCAGAGCGACTTTACCTACCCCTCTTCGCTGAAGCGCCAGCTCGAGGAGTGGGTCGGGGAGTATATCCTCGACGTGAAGGACTTTCGCAGCGACGACAAGGCCTCCCTGCTGCGCCAGGTCTATGACATGACCGAGCGCCGCTTCCGCGTGGTCCGCCGCCTGCTGCGCCAGGAGCGCTGGGACCTCTTCGCGGTGGTGGAGATGGGCCCCGACCGTATGCACCACGGCTTCTGGAGCCTGATGGACCCGCGCCACCCCAAGCACGTCCCCGGCAACCCCTACGAGAACGCCATCCGCGACTATTACCGCTACCTGGATCGCGAGGTGGGCGAGCTCCTGGAGATGGTCGACGAGGATACGCTGGTGCTGCTCGTCTCCGACCACGGCGCGCGGACCATGGAGGGCGGCATCTGCTTCAACGACTGGCTGCGGCAGGAGGGCTACCTGGTCCTGAAGGAGCCACCCCAGGGGATCGTCCCGATCGAGAAGGTGGAGATCGACTGGCCGCGGACCGCAGCCTGGGGAGCGGGCGGCTACTACGGCCGGCTCTTCCTGAACGTGCAGGGCCGCGAGCCACAGGGGCTGGTGCCTCCGGAACGCTACGAGGCGGTGCGCGACGAGCTCAGCGCCGCGCTCACGGCCATGGCCGATCCGCAGGGCCGGCCCCTGGGTACGGTCGTCTACAGGCCGGAGCAGGTCTATCGCCAGGTGCGCAACATCGCCCCGGACCTGATCGTGTACTTTGGCGACCTGGCCTGGCGCTCGGTCGGCAGCGTCGGCTTCGACAGCATCTACACTTTTGAGAACGACACCGGCCCCGACGACGCCAACCACGCCCGCCACGGCATCTTTGCCCTGTACGATCCGCGGGCCCAGGGCGGCCGGCGGGACGACCTGCACATCCTGGATGTTGCCCCCACCATCCTCGACCGGCTGGGCCTGCCCGTGCCGCAGGGGATGGGGGGCAAGGTGGTTCGATAGGCTATCGGGCTGCCGAAGCCCGCTGCCCGACTGTTCCGCAGGAGGAAATGATGCCCTTGGATCGTGGCTTCACGGTCTGGTTCACCGGTCTCTCCGGCTCGGGCAAGACCACCCTGGCCCAGATGTTGGAGGCGGAGCTGCGGGCACGCGGGCTGACCCGCGTGGAGCGGCTGGACGGCGACATCGTCCGGCAGGGGCTGACCCGCGACCTGGGCTTTTCCAAGGAGGACCGCGACAAGAACATCGAGCGGGTCACCTTTGTGGCCAAGCTGTTGACCCGCAACGGCGTGGCCGTGCTGTGCTCCTTCATCTCGCCCTACCGCGAGGTGCGCGCCCGCTCGCGGCAGGAGATCGGGCAGTTCGTGGAGGTCTACTGCCGCTGCCCGCTGGAGGCACTGCTGGCCCGCGACGTCAAGGGCATGTACAGGAAGGCGCTGGCCGGCGAGATCGCCAACTTCACCGGCATTTCCGACCCCTACGAGGAGCCGCTCGATCCCGAGGTAGTTCTCGACACCGACCGCGAGACGCCGGCCGAGAGCCTGGCCCGGCTCCTGGGCTACCTGGAGGCGCAGGGCTACATCCCCGGTGCCGCCGGGCCGGTCTACTCGCCCCAGGAGCAGGCCGAGGTCGAGGAGCGGTTGCGCTCGCTGGGATATATGTAGCTTTCGGCTTTCAGCGGTCAGCTTTCAGCGATCAGTTGTCAGCTGTCAGCCGTTGGCGGATGGCCTGTTCCGGAGGCGGGCGATGGCCGACGAGCAGATCGACTACACCCCCCTTCCCCGGCGAGAGGGAAAGAAGGGGCGCAGGAGCCCCCCGGCCGCGCGCCAGGCGGCGGAGAAGGCCGGGGCTGATGCCGCGCGGCCGGTCCGGCCGAAGCAGCCGGCCCCGCGGCCGGCTCGCCGCGAGCCGTACGTGCGCCCGGCCGCCCGGGGGCAGGGCAGCAAGCGCAGCGGCAAGCGCGGCAGCTTCCTGCGCAGCAAGGGCTTTCTCATCCTGGCCTCGTTGGCCGCGCTGGTCGTCCTGGTCGGGGGCGGGCTGCTTGTGGAGCTGCTACCGCCGATGTCCACCCCCGGGGGTACGGCCACCCAGCAGCCGCAGGATGCCTTCGACGCCCTGGCCGCAGCCGGGGACCGCGCCTACAACACCGCTGCCGAGCTCCTCCTGGCCGACCGGACCGCCGAGGCCCAGGCCGCCTTCCGCCAGGCCGTCGCCTACTACGAGCAGGCCGCCGCGCTCCAGGCTACCGACGCCGGCCTGCTCTACACGCTCGGGGTGTCCTACCTGGCCCTGGGGCGCGAGAGCGACGCCCAGGCCATCTGGCCCGTGGTGCTCCAGGTCGGCAGCGGCACCTACTACGAGGACAGGGCCCGCGCGCTGCTCGGCGCGGCGGGGGCCGACGGCATCTTCCTGGCGCTGGTGCACGAAGGCGACCTCTACTACGACCAGGGCCTGCGCCAGAACGACAGCCAGGCCGCCCTGGCGTCCTTCCAACAGGCGGCCCTGTACTACGAAAAGGCGCTGACCCGCAATCCCGTCGACACGGATGTGCGCACCGACCTGGGGACGATGTATCGCTACCAGGGGCTGATCGCGGGCGACCAGGCCCTCACGAACCGCGCCATCCAGGCGTGGCAGACGGCCCTCTCCCACGCACCCGACAAGCCCGAGGCTCTCTACTACCTTGGCCTTGGGTACATCGACCTCGGCCAGATCGACCAGGCCCGGGCGATGTGGCAGCGCGTCGTCGAGGTGGCTCCAGGCACCGCGCTGGCCCAGGATGCGCAGAGCATGCTCGACCAGTACGCCGACCAGGGCCCCTGGTGATCTACGCCAAGACCACCCCAGAACCGCCGACACAAGGACACGATGGCAACGACGGTTCTTTCCCCATGCCTTTCTGGTGCCTCGGTGTCCTGGTGGTCCGTTCGTCCTGGTGCCTTGGCGGCTTTGTGGTCGGCTTGAGGTGGCCTCTATGGCGCTGCTCGGCTTTCTGCTGGACCGCCTGTACGCGGAGCTGGCCTGGGCCTACGATCCGGTGAGCTGGCTGGTGTCGCTGGGGCGCTGGGATGGCTGGCGGCGGGTGGCGCTGCGCTACGTGCGCGGGCGGCGCGTCCTGGAGGTCGGCTGCGGCACCGGCCGGCTGCTCGCGGCGCTGGCGGCCGGAGGGCGGCAGGTCTGCGGCTGCGATCCTTCCGCGGCGATGCTGCGGCAGACCCGGCGGCGCGCGGCCGGCCGGCCGCCGCAGGTCGCCCTGTGTCGGGCGCGGGCGCAGGCGCTGCCCCTGGCCGGCGCCTCCTGCGACACCGTCGTCTGCACCTTTCCCGCGGGCTACATCGCCGACGAGCGCACCTGGGCCGAGTTCGCCCGGGTGCTGGCCCGCGGGGGGCGGGCGGTGGTCGTCTACGGGGTGAGTGCCGGCGGGCCGGCCCCCTCGCGCTGGCTCGTGCGCCGGCTGCTGGCGCTGGGCCAGGCGGGCGGGACCGAGCTGCGGCCGGCCTGGAAGGGACAGGACAGCCTGCGGGTGCGGCACCTGGTGGTGGATGCGGGGGTGGATCGGGTGGGCCTGCTGCTTGCGGAGCGCGACGATGGCCCCGACGCTGGATGAGGAGCTGCGCCTGGCAGCGCAGGGCTACCCGCTGGTAGCCGGCCTGGACGAGGTCGGCCGAGGCAGCTGGGCCGGCCCGGTTGTGGCCGCGGCGGTGGTCCTGCCGCTGGCCCGGCTGCAGGCCGAACCAGGGCTGCTCGCCGGGGTGGACGACTCCAAGCGGCTGTCTCCGCGGAGGCGCGAGGAGCTGGCCGGCCGCATCCGGGAGGTCGCCGTGGCCGTGGCCATCGGCGCCGGTTCCCCGGCGCTGGTCGACTCGCTAGGCATCGTCGCCGCGACGGTTCTGGCGATGCGCCAGGCGCTGGAGTGCCTGGCAGTGGCCCCCGACTACCTCCTGGTGGACGGGCTGCTGCGGATCGACCTGCCCCTGCCCCAGCGGGCCCTGGCGCACGGCGATGCCCGCTGCCTGTCCATCGCCGCGGCCTCCATCGTGGCCAAGGTGCACCGCGATGCCTGGATGGTCGCACAGGCCGGGCAGTTCCCGCACTACAACTTCGAGCGCAACAAGGGCTATGGCACGGCCGAGCACCGCCGGGCCCTGATCCGCTGCGGCCCCTGCCCGCTGCACCGGCGCTCCTTCGCCCCGCTGCGCCGCTTCATCGAGAGCGGAACCTGGGGCGCGCAGCCCGGCCGACGGTGATGGTCTGCGCCCGTCCGGCTCCCTGGCCTCCTTCCCTCAGCTCGTCCCCAGGTACTTCCCAAGCAGCAGCCGCATCTTCTCCCGCTCCTCCACCGGCATGGCCTCGGGCCGGGTGACGATGGCTGTGGCCAGGGCCTCGGCGCAGGGGCAGTCCCGCGGCCCGTCCAGCAGGGGCACAACAGCGCGGATGACCCGCTGGGCCATCTCCGCGTTCTTCTGCAAGTTCTCCAGGATCATGTCCACGGTGACGGCGGCCTCGCTCTCGTGCCAGACGTCATAGTCGGTCACAAAGGCCAGCGTGGCGTAGCAGATCTCGGCCTCGCGGGCCAGCCTGGCCTCGGGCAGGGCGGTCATGCCGATGACGTCCACGCCCCACTGGCGGTAGACGCGCGATTCGGCCTTGGTCGAAAAGGCCGGCCCCTCGATGCAGATGTACGTCCCGCCGCAGTGCACGCGCCCGCCGGACTGCACGGCCGCCTGGTACAGTGCCGCGGACAGGCGCGGGCACACCGGCTCGTCGAAGGAGACGTGCACGGCGATGCCCCGCCCGAAGAAGGTGGCCGGCCGGCCGCGGGTGCGGTCCAGGTACTGGTCGGGGACGACCATGTCCAGCGGACGCAGCTCCTCGCGCATGCTGCCCACGGCGCTGATGGAGACGATGCGCTCCACGCCCAACGCCTTCAGGGCGTAGATGTTGGCCCGCACCGGCACCTCACCGGGGATGTGGCGATGGCCGCGCCCGTGGCGCGCCAGGAAGGCCACCTGCTTCCCCGCCAGCCGCCCGACGACGATGGGCGCGCTTGGCCGGCCGAAGGGCGTCTCCGGCTCGACCTCGCGGGCATCCTCCACGCCGGGCATCTGGTAGAGCCCGGTTCCGCCGATGATGCCGATCTCTGCTTCTGCCATGGGTCCTCCTCCGTGGGCATGCGCTCCGCCGCCTGACCTCGTCGCTGCACCATTATACCGCAGGCGGTAGAGGGCGGCAACTGCGCCCGCGTTGCCAGGGTGCGGCGCTTGTGGTATACTGGTGCCGTCGCAGGCTACGGCGAGGAGAAGCATGACGACGAACGACTCGGAGAAAAAGCCGCGCTCGCCCCGGCAGTGGCTCCTGTGGGGGCTGGGCAACGTCTTTATCGTGGCCGGCCTCTTTGGCCTCCTCTACGTCGGCGGGCTGGAGGCCTACAGCCGCGGGCGGGCGCTGGCCCCGGAAGTCCCGGCCACACCCGAGGTCCGCCGCGCGCCGGCCCTGGCCCTGCAGCCAACGGCCACGCCGGAAGAGCCGCTGCCGCTGCTGAACTGGGACCAGGCTCCCATCTCGGTGACGCTGCCGAGCCCCACCCGGCGGTGGACCTCGGTCCTGACGCGCGTGGTCATCCCGGCCATCGCCGTCGACACCCCCGTCGTGCCAGTGGGCTGGCACGTGGAGCAGGTCAACGGCCAGCCCCTGAGCGTCTGGGATGTGGCCCAGTACGCCGCCGGCCACCACCAGGGCTCGGCCAACCCCGGAGAGGGCAGCAACATCGTCCTGGCCGGCCACTCCGGCGGCTACGGGGCCGTCTTCCGCCGGCTCTACGAGCTCAAGCCCGGCGACGAGGTCGTCCTCCACGCCGCGGACCGCCAGTACCTCTACGTCGTCGAGGAGGTGCTGCTACTCAAGGAGGTCGGCGTGCCGGTGGAGCAGCGCCTGGCCAACGCCCAGTACATCGCCCCCACGGACGAGGAACGCATCACCATGGTCACCTGCTGGCCGGTGCGCGTCTACGACCACCGCGTCGTCGCCCTGGCGCGGCCCTACCGGGCGACCCCCTTCCCGCGGCCAGATTGGAAGGAGAATTAGGGATCAGGGATCAGGGCTCAGGGCTCAGGGATCAGGGATTCTGGGCATCCTGGCATCGCGCCCTGGATGGGCAGCCCAGCTCGCCGGGAGGAAGACAATGGGTCGGAGACTGCCACTTCTGTTCCTGGGCCTCATCCTGGCTGCCTGCGGCCCGCAGCCTTCGCCCACGGCCGTGGTCAGCCCGTCGCCGGCCGCCACGCCCTGGCCCACGGCGCTATTCGTCCCGCCGGAGATGACGCCCGGCCCCTCGCCCACCCCGCCGGTCCCCACCGCCTACACTGGCCGCACCCTCAGGGGCTGCTGCTGGACCCGACGGCCAGCACGGAGATGTGGAACGTGGCCGAGTTCCGGCTGGGGCCGTGAGCGAGGGTCGGCCTATGAAGGAACGTGATTCCCACAAGGCGATCGGAGTCGGGCTGGCCCTTCTGGCCGGCCTCTTTCTCCTGCGCCTGCCCTTCCTGGGTGGAGTGGCTTTCTTCCTCTATCCGCACCCTCCCTGGCTGCTGCGGGCCTATGAGATCAGTACCTATGCCCTCACCGCGCTGCTCATCTGGTGGGAGCGCGACCGCTGGCCCGACTTTCACCTCGGCGCGGCGGTGGTGGGCCTGTTCATCTGCGCTCCTGCTCTGGAGTCGGCTTTCTGGCAGATTCCCCTGCCCGGGTGGGACCACGGGCCGCCGCTGCGCTGGCCCGAGATCGGCATCGCCGCCGGGCTGCTCCTGGCCCTGCTGGTCTGGCGGCCGCGGCCACCGGCCTGGCGCTGGTCCGCAGTGCTGTGGGTGCTGCTCGGCGCGGGGGCCGGCATCGGCCTGGGGGTCGGCACGGGCTGCCTCTTCCGCCTGCTGGAGAGCCCCCGGGGACCGGCCGGCTCGCTCTGGCTGGTCCCTCCGCTCGTCATCAGCCAGCTGACCCGCGCGGCGACCTACGAGGAGCCGTTCTTTCGTGGCTTCCTGTGGGGCTATCTGCGCAAGCTGGGGCTGCGCGAGGTCTGGATCTGGCTGCTGCAAGCCGGCCTCTTCATGCTGGCCCACATCTACTACGTGGCCCACGATCCCCTCTCCTTCTGGGTGGTCGTGCCGTTGGGCGGGCTGGTCTTTGGCCTGCTGGCCTGGCGCTCGCGCTCGATCGGCAGCAGCATGGTCGCCCACGGCTTCGTCAACGCCGTGGGCGACCTGGTGGCGCACTACCAGTGGTGAGCCCCGCCGCTACCCGCCAGGGCACCAAGGCCTGGAACTGCCAAGGCGCAAGGACAGCAGGAACCATGGATTCCTGGTGTCTCTGTGCCCTTGTGGTTCGATCCGTGGTGTCCTGGCGGTTCGCCCGGTGGGGCCCTTGTGGTTACGAAGCCAGGCTCAGCCGGCGATCCAGCTCCGCCTGGATGGCCCGCACCTCCTCCACGGCCGGCCCGCCGACGTCATAGAGGGCCTGGCCCATGCGGTCGGCGTCGACGATCTCCGGGCGATAGGTGATGATTCCCAGCAGCGGCAGGTCGCCCACGGCCTGCTCGACAAAGGCGCGCTCCTCGGGGGTGCGCACCTTGTTGCCCACGGTGTAGATGCGGGTGATGCCGATGTCGGCGGCCAGGCGGCGGATGGTATGGGCGGTCTGCACGCTGCGCTGTCCCGGCTCGACGACCACGATAAAGGCGTCCACGGCGTCGGCGGTGGCCCGGCCGAGGTGCTCGACCCCGGCGACCATGTCCAGGATGATCACCTCGTCGCGCTCCAGCAGCAGGTGGCGAACGAGCGAGCGCAGCAGCACGTTCTCCGGGCAGATGCAGCCCCCGCCGCCCTTTTTCACCGAGCCCATCACCATCACCCGCACGCCCTGGTGCTCCACCGAGAGCGTCTCGGGCAGGTCGCTGACGCGCGGGTTCAGCTTGAAGTAGGGGGCCTGGGAGCCGGGGCGGGCCCCGGTGCGCTCCTCGATCAGGTCGTCCATGGTGGCGATGGGCTGCACGGCGGCCATGCGCCCGGCAGGCACGCCCACGGCCGTGGACAGGTTGGCGTCGGGATCGGCGTCGATGGCCAGGACGGGCCGGCCGGCGGCCGCGTACAGCCGGGCCAGCGTGCCGGCCAGGGTGGTCTTGCCCACGCCGCCTTTGCCGGTGATCGCGATCTTCATCGTTCCTCTCACTCCTTGACGGGGCCCGCGTTTTCTGGTACACTACGGACAGCGTGAAGAGCAGCGCCGCGAGGTGAAGCCGCATGGTCAAACTGCTGATGACCTGGGACATCCGCGAGGGCCAGGAGTCCACCTACATGGAGTTCATCGTCCACGAGCTGGGCCCGGCCCTGAACCAACTCGGCCTGACCATCACCGACGCCTGGTACACCGTCGCCGGCCAGGGCCCGCAGGTGATCATCGGCGGCGTCGCCGAGGACCAACGGGCGCTGGAGCAGATCATGCAGCACCCCGACTGGCACAAGCTCCAGGAGAAGCTGCAGGGACTGATCGTGAACTACCGCCAGCGAGTGACGCAGCCCCAGGGTCTTTTCCAGCTATAAGGCGGCAGCCACTCCCGGGCCGGTGCGCCGACATTCTAGCACGCCGCGGGCCTGGCTGTCAAGCGATCCCGACCGCGAAAGGAGAGAAAGCGATGGCGATCCAGTGGGTCGATATCGTGGCGATCGTCCTGGCCGTGGGCCTGGCCGTGCTCGGCGCGTTCCGCGGGCTGTGGAAGGAGATCATGGTCACGCTGGCCGGCATCGTGCTGGGGATCGTGCTCGTCACCTTCTGGACACGCCCCGGCATGTGGGGCGTCGACGCGCTGGCCGGCAACGTCCAGGGGGTCATCCACCTGGGTGGGCTCCTGGGCGTGGTGCTCTTCATCGGCTACGGCTGCGCCATCTTCCTGCCGCGCCGGCCGCTGCTGTGGTGGCAGCGCCTGGCCGGGGCCGGCGTCGGCCTGGCCAACGGTGCCCTTCTGGCGGCGCTCTCCCTGCGCTACATCCAGGACGACTTCCTGGCCGGGCAGGAGTCGGTGGTGATGAACTCGCTCTTCTACGCCATCGCCGGCCGCTGGCTGCCGTGGGCCTTTCTCGTCGCCGCCGGCGCGGTCAGCCTGACGGTGCTGATCGTGGCCCTGGTGCGCTTCGGCCGCTTCGTGGTCCGGGCCACCCAGCCGCCGGAGGTGGCAGAGCCTGTAGCCGTTCCTCCGCCGGCCCCTCCCGCCGCCGCCACTCCGCCCATGGAGCCGGCTCCGGAGCCGGTGGCCCCACCCGAGCCCACCGTGCCCTGCTCGAACTGCGGCGAGCCCGTGCCCTTTGGTGCGGCCTTCTGCCCGCACTGCGGCAAGGTGCTGTCGTAGGGGCTGCATCTGCATGCAGCAACTGCCGTCCCGGGCGCTCGGCCCGGGACGGCAGCTTTGCATCACCATCTGGCCTGACGAGAGGTCAGCCAGTGGACCATAGAGGAACTTCTTGACTATCTAAAATCGACCACCGGGCCACAGAGGCACCAGGATGGACTGACCACCAAGGCACGAATGCACCAAGAGAAAGGGCCCCTATCGACATGCTGTTCTGTGTCTTGGTGCCTTTGGTTTTGAGATAGTCCAAAACACGACCGGTGCCTGGTTGTCCTTCCCCATGCCCTTCCTTGTGCCTTTGCCTTCGCGGCAGTCATGCGATGGCTCTAGCCGCCCGGCCCGCGCACGCGCGCCAGCAGCCATGCCACCCAGGATTCCAGTCCCTCGCCGGTGCGGCAGGACAGCTCGAAGAAGGGGGCCTGGGGGTTGAGCCGGCGCACGGCCTGCCGGAAGCGCTGCCGGTCAAAGCCCAGGAACCCCAGCAGGTCCAGCTTGTTGAGCACGATGGCGTCGGCGCGGGCGAAGGGCGCGGGGTAACGCGACGGGCAGTCCTCTCCCTGCGGCAGGCTGGCCACGACCACGCGCAGCGTTTCCCCCAGCGATCGCTCCAGCGGGATGGTCAGCGTGCCCACCTCCTCCACCAGGACCAGGTCCACATCGGCCAGGGGCAGCTTGTCCAGGGCCTCGCGGAGCATATTGGCGTCCAGGCAGGGCTGGCCGCCGGTGCTGACCTGTACGGCGGGCAGGTCCACGTCGTCCAGTGGAGAGGGCCCGGGCTGGCTGGCCAGGCCGCCGACGACCACGGCCGGCCGCACCTTCCCGGCCATGCTCTCCACCGTGCGCACGATCAGGCTGGTCTTGCCGGCGCCGGGTGGCCCAAAGAGGTGGACAAGGACGATGCCCATGGCCCGGAGCAACGCAGCGGTATCTTCTGCCAGGCGCACCTCCGCTGTGGGCACCCGTTCGAGCCGCATGGGCAGGGTCATCTCTTCCTCCACGAGAGCATTGCGGTAGGCCCATTGTATGGCCGCGGGAAGGGAGTGGCAAGCAAAGCAGATTACAGGACGGTTACCCCGGGCCGCCGCGTTGCGCGTTTGCACGAGTGATAGTATAATGCGGCCCATGGCGGCCGCGATGGCGCGGCCCGGGTGTCTCTGGGCGACTCTTCTCCGCAGGAGGAACAAGATGCAGCTGGCACAGAAGCTGGCCAACTTGCCCCCGTACCTGATGGCCGAGGCCAATCGGCGCATCGCCGCGATGCGGGCCAAGGGCGTGGACGTGATCGACCTGGGGATGGGCAACCCGGACCTGCCCACGCCCGATTTCATCGTCGAGGCCATGCACCGGGCCGCGCAGGATCCGCACCACCACGGCTACCCCAACTACTACGGCATCCCCGAGCTGCGGCAGGCGTTTGCCCACCACTATGCGCGGCGCTTCGATGTCCACCTGGACCCGGGGAAGGAGATCGTCCCGCTCATCGGCAGCAAGGAGGGTCTGGTACACCTGACCAACGTGCTGTGCGACCCCGGCGACATCGTGCTGGTGCCGGACCCGGGCTACCCGGTCTACCGCATCGCCGCTATCCTGGCCGGCGCGGACGTCTACCCGGTGCCGCTGCTGGAGGAGAACAACTACCTGCCCGACCTGGACGCTATCCCGTCCTGGGTCGCGCAGCGCTCCCGCCTGCTCTGGCTGAACTACCCCAACAACCCCACCGCGGCAGTCGCCAACCTGAGCTTCTTCGCCCGCGCCGTCGACTTTGCGCGGGAGCACAACCTGGTCGTGGCCCACGACAACGCCTACGCCGACGTCTGCTTCGACGGCTACCTGGCTCCCAGCATCCTCCAGGTAGAGGGGGCCCGCGACGCCGCCGTCGAGTTCTACTCGCTGTCCAAGACCTACAACATGGCCGGGTGGCGCGTCGGCGCGGTCGTGGGCAACAGCGAGGTGACCCAGGCCGTGGCCCGGGTCAAGACGAACGTGGACAGCGGCATCTTCACGCCCATTCAGTACGCCGCCGTCGCCGCGCTGGAAGGCGACCAGGCCTGGGTAGCCGAGCGCAACGCCATTTACCAGCGCCGGCGCGACCAGGTCATAGGCGCGCTGCAGGCGGCCGGCATCCGCGCGGCCACGCCCAGAGCCAGCCTCTACGTGTGGGGCAGCACGCCGCGGGGCGGCACGGCCCTCGACTTTTGCCTGCGCCTGCTGGAGTCGACCGGCGTGTGGCTGACCCCTGGGAGCGGCTTTGGCGAGCAGGGCGAGGGCTACTTCCGGCTCTCGCTGGCCGCACCCGAGGAACGACTGAACGAGGCCGTGCGCCGGCTGGGAGAGTACAGGGTCTAGCCGGCGCGGGGCGCGCTCGCCGCGTCCGACGGAAATGCCGGAAGCGCGGCACGAGGTCAGGCATGAGCAGGCTGCGGCGTCTTGGCTGGCTGGTCCTGCTCGCCCTGCTCCTGGCAGCCTGCGGGCCGGCCACGCCGGCGCACTTTTCCGGCGATCTGGCCTACCGGCACGTCCTGGCCCAGATGGCCATCGGCCCGCGCATCACCGGCTCCGCCGGGGCCCAGCAGTGCGCCGACTACATCGCCGCCGAGCTGCGCCGGCAGGGCTGGGAGGTAGAGGAGCAGCACTTCAGCTTCCGCGGGGTCGCCGTGCGCAACGTCGTCGGCGTGCGCGGGCAGGGACCGGCCGTGCTCTTCGGCGCGCACTATGACACCCGCCGCTACGCCGACCGCGACCCGGACCCCGCGCGCCGACAGGAGCCGGTTCCCGGGGCCAACGACGGCGCCAGCGGCGTCGCCGTCCTCTTGGAGCTCGCCCGCGTGCTGGGCCGGGAGGAGCTTCCGGTGCAGGTGCGGCTGGCCTTTTTCGACGCCGAGGACAACGGCGGCATCGACGGCTGGCCGTTCTCGGTGGGGGCCGGCTACCTGGCCTACAGCATCGAGCCCCAGGATCTCCGCTACGTCGTCGTCGTAGACATGGTCGGCGACGCCCAGCAGCAGCTCTACTGGGAGCGGAACTCGGAACCGGCGCTGCGCCGGGAAATCTGGGCCCTGGCCGCGGAGCTGGGGTACGGCGATGTCTTTACGCCGACAGTGCGCCACAGCCTGGTCGACGACCACCGTCCCTTTGCCGCGCGGGGCATCCCCGCCGTGGTCATCATCGACTTTGACTACCCGTACTGGCACACGGTGGCGGACATGGCCGACAAGGTCGCGCCCGAGAGCCTGGAGCGGGTGGGGCGAGTGTTGGAGGAGATGGTCCGGCGCCAGGCCGGGTTGGGAGGGCCCTAGATGACAGCACAACCGGGGTTGCGGCGTCGGCGGCTGCGCAACCGGGTCATAGGATGGACGTTCATCCCCATGGCGGTGATCTTTGTATCGATCGCCCTGATCAACTTTTACGCCACCCAGCAGATCACCGAGACACTGGTGTTCGAGCGGGACCGCGAACTGAACAACCTCTCGGCCGGCCTGCTGGCACTGCAGTTGTACCAGGAGCCCGACATCCAGGCCCTGGTGCGGGCCTGGAACATCTACAGCAACAACCCCGCCTTCCAGAGCCTGATCGTCGGACGGGTCAGCGGCATCGTCAGGCTGCGCGCCAGCAGGAACGGTGCCGCCTATCTGGTCGATGCCACCGGCCGCGCGATCTACCACTCCGACCCGATGCTGACGGGGACCGACTTCTCGACCCAGGCGGCGGTGCAGGAGGTGCTTGCCGGGCACCAGGGTACCATCCGCACACACGATCCCCAGGGCCGCGAGGTGGTTGCCAGCTTCGCCCCGGTGCCGGGGACGAACTGGGGCCTGGTGAGCCAGGAGAGCTGGGCGACGCTGAGCGCCCCCAGCCGCGGCTACCAGCAGCTGCTCCTGCTGCTCCTGTTGCTCGGCCTGATCGCGCCGGCCGTCGTGATCAGCATCGGCGTGCGCCGGATCACGGATCCAATCGCCAGGCTGATCGGTGCTGCCCAGAAGGTGGCCCGCGGCAGCTTCGACCAGCGCATCGCGGTGGCCACGGGCGATGAGCTGGACGAGCTGGCCGAGCAGTTCAACCGCATGGCGGCGACGCTCCAGGAGTCGTACTCCCTGCTGGAACAGCGCGTGGCCAGCCGCACCAAGGAGCTGGCCGCCCTGAACGCCATGGCCACGTCGATCAGCGAGGCGCTGGACCTGGACACGACGCTGAACCGCACGCTGGACGGCATCCAAAGCCTGCTGGACCTGGAGGTCAGCGAGATCCGCCTGGCCGATCCCGACGGCCGGCTGACCGTTCGCGCCCAGCGCGGCGAACCGCCTGTTGCCAAGCACGCCAGGCACGCGGAGGAAGAGGGCCTGCACGCGCACGTCGTCCGCTGCGGGGAGCCGCTGCTGGTGGAGAGCGTGCTGGCCACACCGGGCTACCGCTGGGCGGAGGAGTCCGGGCTACTCTCCCTGGCCATCTTCCCGCTGCGGGCCAAGGAGCGCGTCCTGGGCACGTTGATGTTGGGCTCGCGGCAGGCAGCCCACCGCTTCACGGCGGAGGAACGAGCACTGCTGCGCGCGGTGGGCGACCAGGTCGGCGTGGCCGTCGAGAATGTCTACCTGCACGAAGAAGCCCGCCAGCGGGCCATCATGGACGAGCGCAACCGCCTGGCCCGGGAGCTGCACGACTCGGTCACCCAGTCGCTCTACGGGGTGAACCTCTACGCCGAGGCGGCAGCCCGGACACTGAGCGCCGGGCAGATGGACGTCGTGGCCACCTACCTGGACGAGCTGCGCGAGACGGCCCGCGAGGCGCTGCAGGAGATGCGCCTGCTGATCTTTGAGCTGCGCCCGCCGGTGCTGGAGCGCGAGGGGCTGGTGGCCGCCTTGCAGGCCCGCCTGGAGGCGGTGGAAGCGCGCGGGGACATCGAGGCAGAACTGCTCGTGGCTGGTACAAGCCAGCTGCCGCCCGAGGTCGAGGCGGTCCTCTACCGGGTCGCCCAAGAGGCGCTGAACAACATCATCAAGCACGCCCAGGCGCACCACATCGTCATCCACCTGTGCCAGGAGCCGGGCAGAGTCGTGCTGGAGGTCAGCGACGACGGCATCGGGTTCGATCCGGCATCCGTGCACCAACACGCCGGCCTGGGCCTGCGCGGGATGCAGGAGCGGGTCCAGAGCATCGGTGGAGATCTGGAGCTGCAGACCACACCTGGACAGGGGACACGAGTGCGAGTGCAGATAGGAGGAGTCCCATGACCCACAAGCCGATCCGGGTGCTCATCGCCGACGACCACGCCATCGTCCGCAAGGGTCTGCGGGCCCTGCTGGCGACGGAGCCGGATATCGAGGTGATGGCCGAGGCCGAGAACGGGGCGGAGGCCATCGCGCGGGTGGAGCGGCTGCAGCCCGATGTCGTCCTGATGGACCTGGTCATGCCCGAGGTGGACGGGATCGAGGCCATCCGCCGCATCACCGCCAGCCTGCCCCGGGTGCGCATCCTGGTGCTGACCAGCTTCGGCGGAGACGACAAGGTCTTTCCGGCGATCAAGGCCGGCGCACTGGGCTACCTGCTGAAGGACTCGAGCCCCGAGGAGTTGGTCCGGGCCATCCACCAGGTCCACCGCGGCGAGTCGTCACTGCACCCGGCGATCGCCCGGAAGCTGCTGCACGAGCTCTCGCACCCGGCGGAGCGGCCGCCGACGCGCGATCCCCTGACGGAGCGGGAGGTCGAGGTGCTGCAGCTCCTGGCCCACGGCAACAGCAACCAGGAGATCGCCGACGCCTTGGTCATCAGCGAGGCCACGGTGCGCACGCACGTCAGCAACATCCTGGGCAAGCTGCACCTGGCCAGCCGCACCCAGGCCGCGCTCTACGCCCTGCGGGAGGGGCTGGCCTCGCTGGAGAACATGCCCCATGAGTAGAGGTCACCTCATGAACCACGAAGGCAAAGGCACGAAATGTCTGTCATTGTACATTTGTTGTAGCGCGGCGCGCCTTTCGTGGAAGGCAGCCGCCGGGCGGACACGCCTTTCCTCGTACGCCGATCTGTCCGTTTGAATGGTCCCTTGCAGGCGGGCCCGTGCTAGCATGGTGGCCAGCCCGCCACCACTCGAGAGCGTTGCCGGTGGCGCGGCGAAGGGACCAGAGCCGCTCCACCGCTCGCCGTCGCATCCGAAGCTGGGGCGCCTGAGCTGAGGCAGGCAAGCCGGCTGACTTTTCTCCTTGGGGTAGGGGCCGACCGCCGGGTCGGCCCCGCGCTTTGCCCAGACCACCCCCGATTTCACAAAACAGCCCACTTGTGGTATACTACCCTTGCCGGCCGGCGTAGCTCAGCGGTAGAGCAGCTGTTTCGTAAACAGCGGGTCAGGGGTTCGAATCCTCCCGCCGGCTCACCCAGGCGGACAGCAACGGCGCTGTCGCAAGGCCAAAGGGAACCGCGCTGGCTCAGCGACTCGCAGGCCTCACTGTCCTGCGGGTCGTATCTTTCTGGACCGGACCATTCGCCCATACCAGGATGGAGGCGACGATGGCAGAGACCGCGGCCT
>CAZTIG010000022.1:0-40034 GCA_964613665.1 uncultured Chloroflexia bacterium | reverse complement strand
CTTTCTGAGGGAACGGCTAGGAGAAGAGAGCTGGGCCAAACTGGCCCGTATTCCGCAGCCCGCGGTGTACGAGTTCGTGGCCCGCGCCATCGAGATCTGCCGGCCGGCGCGCGTCTTTGTCTGCGACGACTCGCCGGCGGACATCGCCTACATCCGCCAGGCCGCCCTGCGGGACGGGGAGGAGCGCGCGCTGCCCATCGCCGGCCACACCGTCCATTTCGACAACTACTACGACATGGCCCGCGACCGCAAGAACACCCGCATCCTGGTGCCCCCGGGGATGGACCTGGGACCCAGCATCGACACCCGCGACCGCGGCGAGGGCCTGGCCGACGTGCAGCAGGTCCTGCCCGACATCATGCGGGGCCACGAGCTGTATGTCTGCTTCTTCTGCCTGGGACCCACGGGGTCGGCCTTTTCCATCCCCTGCCTCCAACTGACCGATTCCAGCTATGTGGCCCACAGCGAGACGCTGCTCTACCGCCCCGGCTACCAGGAGTTCATCCGCCAGGGGGCCGGCGGCCGCTTCTTCAAGTTCCTCCACTCCCAGGGCGAGGTCGACGAGCGCAAGACGAGCCGCAACCTGGCCATGCGCCGCGTCTTCATCGACCTGCTGGACGACACCGTCTACAGCGTCAACACGCAGTACGGCGGCAACACCCTGGGTCTGAAGAAGCTGGCCATGCGCCTGGCCATCTACCACGCCTCCCAGGAAGACTGGCTCTGCGAGCACATGCTGCTCATGGGGGTGCACGGGCCGGAGGGGCGGGTCACCTACGTCGCCGGCGGCTTCCCCTCCCTGTGCGGCAAGACCTCCACGGCCATGCTCGACGGCGAGACCATCGTGGGCGACGACATCATCTACCTGCGGCGCATCGACGGCCAGGCCCGGGCCGTCAACGTGGAAAAGGGCATGTTCGGCATCATCCAGGGCATCAACTCGGCCGACGACCCGCTGCTCTGGCAGGCGCTGCACAGCCCGGGAGAGGTCATCTTCTCCAACGTCCTGGTCACGCCGGAGGGTCGGGTGCACTGGATCGGCAAGGATGGCGCGGTGCCGCCGCGCGGCGAGAACCACTCCGGCGAGTGGTTCAAGGGCAAGAAGGACGCCGAGGGCAAGGAGATCCCGCCTTCCCATCCCAACGGCCGCTTCACGCTGGACCTGCAGTCGCTGCCGAACATGGACGCGCACCGTGACGACCCGGCCGGCGTGGCCGTGGGAGCCATCGTCTACGGCGGGCGAGACTCGGACATCTGGGTGCCGGTCGAGCAGTCGTTCGACTGGACCCACGGGATCATCACCAAGGGCGCGGCGCTGGAGTCGGAGACCACGGCGGCCATCCTGGGCAAGGAGGGGGTGCGCGAGTGGAACCCCATGTCCAACCGCGACTTTCTCTCCATCCCCATCGGCCGCTACATCCAGAACAACCTGGACTTTGGCGCGGCCCTGTCCCGCCCACCGCTGATCTTTTCCGTCAACTACTTCCTGCGCGACAGCAAGACCGGGCGCTGGCTAAACGAGAAGACCGACAAGAAGGTCTGGTACAAGTGGATCGAGCTGCGCATCCACGGCGAGGTGGCGGCACTGCGCACGCCGACCGGGTGGATCCCGCGCTACGAGGACCTGCGGCGGCTCTTCCGGCAGGTACTGGGCCGGGAGTACAGCCACGAGTCCTACCTGGAGCAGTTCTCGGTCGTCGTGCCGGAGAACCTGGCCAAGATCGAGCGGATCACCGGCCTCTACCGCAGCCAGGTCAGTGACACGCCCGAGATCCTCTATCGCGTCTTTGAACAGCAGCGCCAGGACCTGCTCGAGGCCCAGGCCCGGTACGGGGATCGCATCTCGCCGGACCTGCTGGCGTGAGCGACACGCTTGCGGGTATCCCCTCCTGAGGCGACTCGCCAGCAGGTCTCCCGAGGAATCCCACCTCCGGGGCCGCCTGGATGGCCAGCCAGCGGGAGACAGGTCATGTCGTCCCGATCCACCTCCCCGGCTTCTGCCGGCCCGGACGGCCGGCCGCCGGCTTTTCGCCGCAACTTCTCCCTGGGTGTGCTCAACGGCGTTCTCTTCATCAGTGCCGGCAACTTGATCTCCAGCAGCCTGGTCCTGCCCGGGCTGATCCGCCTGCTGGGCGGCAGCAACGTGGTCGTCACGACCCTCTCGGCCATAGAGCAGGGCGGCTGGCTCTTGCCCCAGCTGCTGGTGGGGACGCGCATCCAGGACCGTCCGCGCAAGCTGCCCGTGTACCAGGCCTCGTCCGTTGCGCGTGGACTCCTCTTCGGCGCTATGCTCCCGCTGATCGCCCTAGCCGACCGGCTGGCCCCGCAACTCACTCTGGGGCTCTTCCTGGGGCTCTATGCCCTCTACAACCTGGGCTCCGGCTGGGCGGCCGTGCCCTTCCAGGAGGTCGTGGCCAAGACGATCCCGGCTCGCTGGCGCGGGCGCTACTTTGGCCTACGGCAATTGTGCGGCGGCCTGGTGACCCTGCTGCTGGTGAGCCCGGTCGTGGCCGTGGCGCTGGCCGAGGGCAGCACCTGGCCCTTTCCGCGCAACTACGCACTGCTCTTCGGCCTGGCCGCCGCCGGCGTGGTGGGCGGGATGATCAGCTTCGGCCTGGTCCGGGAGCCGCCCTCGACGGAGACGCGGCAGGCCAGCCCGCTGCGGGAGCAGCTGCGCCTGCTGCCCGGGCTGTGGCGCAGCTCCCGCGACCTGCGCCTCTTTCTGGCCCACAAGGTCCTGGCCCGGCTGGCGGGCGTGGTGCTGCCCTTTTACATCCTCTACGCCCGCGAGGTGCTGGGGGCGCCCCAGGAGATGATCGGCGGTTACATGGCCATCATCTCCGCGGTCGTGCTCCTTTCCAACGTCCTGTGGAGCTACCTGAGCGACCGGTGGGGGAACCGGCTGCTGCTGCGGCTGGGGGCCGGCCTCTTCGCCGCCGCGCCGCCGCTGGCCCCGCTGCTGCCCTGGGTGGGCGGGCTGCTGGGCCTGTCGGTGTGGGCCAACGCCTACCTCTTTGCCGCGGTCTTTGTGCTCTCCGGAATGGGCGACACCTGTCTGGGCATCGGCGTGGGCAACTATATCCTGGAGCTGCTGGCGGAGCGGGAGCGGCCGGCCGGCCTGGGCCTGGTGAACACGGTGGCCGGCGTGGCCAGCCTGCTGGCCAGCCCCGGCGGCCTCCTGCCCGACCTGCTGGGCTACCCGGCCTTTTTCGTCGTGGCCACCGCGCTGGCACTGGGCAGCTTCGCCCTGACCTGGCCGCTGGCCGAGCCGCGCGGGAGGCCGGCCGGGAGTTGACCTGATGGCCATCCAGCCGCAGCTCGCTGCCGGCGCCTGCCGGCACGGTTCAGGCGTGCATGCCGGCGCCGCAAGTTGCGGACCGGCGCAGGTTGTAGTATAATGGCGCCGCCAAGCGAACAGGAGCTGAACCGTCCGTCTGCTGATCAGCGACGGGCTTTCTTTTGGGCTCCGCCAGGTTGGCCGGCACCACGCCGTGTTCAGCTTGACCTTTCGATAGAGGCGTGATAAAATAGTCCGCCGTGAAATATAGACAATGGACGTGGAATATATGCCAAGCACGGCCTTCCCGGGCCGCCCCGTGAATCTGAGCTGTTGACGAGGGATACGAATGGCCAAGGAACAAACCGCAGCACCGGCCCAACCCCGGGCCGAGCTGCGCCGCGACGTCACGGTCTGGGGCTCTTACACCTGGGGCTATGCCGACGTGGGCGCCGACATCTACGTCGCCCTGGGGCTGGTCATCGGCGCGGCCCAGGGCGGCGCCCCGCTGGCCTTTGCCCTGGCCGGCCTGGTCTATATCATGATCGGCCTGGCCTTTACCGAGCTGGCCTCCTCCTATCCGGTGGCCGGCGGGGGGCAGTACTACTCGCTGCGCGGGCTGGGCGACTTTTGCGGCTTTCTCTCCGGGGCCGCCCTGCTGCTGGACTATACCATCGACATTGCCCTCTTCGCCACCGCCTCCACCGGCTACATCAACTTCTTCCTGCCCTACCTGGGCGTTGACATCGGTAGCTTCGTCGTGACCCTGGGGCCGTTCCAGAACCTCAACCTCCTCTGGATGGGCGAGACGGTGCTGCTAATCGTCGTGCTGCTCGCGCTGAACGTGCGCGGCATCCGCGAGTCCTCCTGGGTCAACGAGGTGATCGGTGCCGTCGACCTGCTGATGGAAATGTCCATCGTCATCCTGGGCTTTGTCCTGGCCTGGAAGCCGGAACTGTTGGTGGACCAGTGGCTGCACCACTTCCCCAGCGCGGACCGTTTTCTCTACGGCTTTTCGCTGGCCATCATCTCCTTCGTCGGCCTGGAGAGCATCTCCCAGGCGGCCCAGGAGACGCGCCGGCCGGCCACCGTCATCCCGCGCACCTCCATCGCCCTCATCTTCACTGTCTTCATCCTGGCCGTCGGCTTCTCCACCGTCGGGCTGGGCATCCTGCCCTGGCAGGGCTTTGCCGCCCGCGAGGCCGACCCGATCGCCTACCTGGCGTCGCACATCCCCTACCTGGGCATCCTGGCCGGGCCTTTTGCTGCCTTCCTGGGGGCGACGATCCTGTTCATCTCCGCCAACACCGGCGTCATGGGCGACTCGCGGCTGATCTTCTCCATGAGCCACTTTCGCCTGGTCAGCCCCTGGTTCGGGCACGTCGACCCCAAGCGGCACACTCCCAAGAACGCCATCCTGGGCTTTGGCTGTGTCGGCATCGCCCTGACCGTGATCGCCTTCCTCACCGGCGAGCTCGTGCTCGACACGCTGGCCAACCTGTATGCCTTCGGAGCCACCTTCGGCTACATCCTGGTCTACCTGTCCCTGATCTGGCTGCGCTTCAGCGACCCCTACTCACCCCGCCCCTACAAAGTGCCGCTGAACTTGCGCTGGAAACGGAAGGATGGCGCGGTCATCGAGATCCCCATCCTGGGCACCCTGGGGCTGCTGGGCGTGCTCAGCATCTTTGTCGCCGTGCTCATCACCCACAACATCGCCCGCATCGCCGGGCCGGCCTGGCTGCTCATCGCGCTCATCTACTACGCCGTCTTCCGCCGCCGCAGTGGCCTGCCCGTCTTGGGCAACGTGCCCCACGACTGGGAGAAAGAGCAGGTGCAGGTCCTGACCAGCGCCGAGGAGTACGAGCTGGTGGAGCAGTACAAGCAGGCCTTGATCCGCCGCGACAAGAGTCGCGGCGTGCGCTCCCGCTGGAGCGAGGAAGAGCCCCATGCCTAGGCAACCGCTGCCCCCGCCGGAGAGCTTCACGCGCACGGACATGCTGCACATCGCCCTGGCGGCGCTGATGATCCCCCTCGGGGTGGTCATCCTGGTACGCACGTTGGCTATTGCCGTGACGGCCACCGGCATCCTGGTCGGCGTGGCCTTTGTCGGCTTCGGGGTCTACCGGCTGTGGCTGGCCGGGCACCGCTACCTGCTCTACAGGCAGAGGAGAGGAGGGAGCACAAGATGACGCCGATACTCCACCCCCTGGGAATTGCCCTGGCCCTGGTCTTTGCCGTCTCGATGGCGCTGTTGTTCTGGTGGATGTTCCGCGTGCCGCCGCAGGTGCCGCACGAGGTGGCGGCAGTGCGCCGCTCCGTGGCCGCGCTGCAGCGCATCCTGGTGCCTGTCTCGGGCCGAACGGCCTCGGAGCGGGCCGTGGAGCTGGCCTGCCGCCTGGGCGAAGCGCAAAAGGCCGAGATCGTGCTGGCCTATATCATCGAGGTGCCCTTCACCCTCTCCTTGAACACGCCCGTGCCGCAAGAGGAGGCCAAGGGCAAAGAGGCTCTGCGTACGGCCCGTTTCATCGTCGAGCAGCACGGCCTGCTAGCCCGGACGCACATTGTGCCGCACCGCTACGCCTGGGACGGCATCCTGCGGCTGACCCAGCAGGAGCAGGCCGACGCCATCGTGATGGGCGTTGGAGCGGGTGGTCCGGCGGCCGAGATCGGCCACACGACGCAGGAGGTCCTGCGCCGGGCCAGGTGTGAGGTCATCCTCGACAAGCTGCCCAGCCGGGCATAGCGGAGGTGGCGCGATGCGCACCGAACGGAAGGTTCGCCTGACCTATCCAGTGCAGTTGTTGGACCAACCGCTCATCTACCACCTGATCCGCCAGTTCGACCTGCTGACCAACATCGTCGCCGCCCGGGTTACTGACAGCGAGGGCTGCCTGACCGTGATCGTCAGCGGCGAGCCGGAGCAGGTCCAGCAGGGCCTGGTCTGGCTGGCTGAGCAGGGGGTGCGGGTGGAGTACCTGGCGGCAGAGAAGGAGGAGGTATGCGGGTCATAATCTTGGGTTGCGGACGACTGGGGGCCTACCTGGCCCGGCAGCTGCAAGAGCGGGGCGACCAGGTGACCGTCATCGACCAGGAGAGCGGCAGCTTCGCCCGACTGGGCCCCGGCTTCGCCGGCGATATGGTTGTCGGCACCGGCATCGACGAGGACGTGCTGCGCCGGGCTGGCATCGAGCAGGCCGATGCCTTTATCGCCGTGACCAACTGGGACAATACCAACGTGATGGCCGCGCAGGTGGCCAAGGAGATCTTTGGCGTTCGCCAGGTGATCTGCCGCATCTATGACTACTTGCGCGAAGAAATCTACCGTGGCCTGGGGGTAGAGACGGTCTGCCCCACCCTGCTGGACGCGGACCGGATCCGCGAGATCCTGGCCGGCTCTTGAGCGGAAGGAGTGTAGCTATGTACGTCATCATCGTTGGTGGGGGCAAGGTCGGCTACTACCTGGCCAAATCGCTGCTGGAACAGGGGCAGGAGGTCCTGCTCATCGAGGCCGACCCCCGGCGCTACACTGCCCTGCGCGACGAGCTGGCGGCCGCGGTCCTGTTCGGCGACGGTTCCGAGGTCATGACCATGCTGCAGGCCGGCATGGACCGCGCCAGCGTCGTCATCGCCGTGACCGGGGACGACGAGGACAACCTGGTCATCTGCCAGGTGGCCAAGCGGCGCTTCAACGTTCCGCGGACCATCGCCCGCATCAACAACCCGCGGAACAAGAACATCTTCGGGCGGCTGGGTATCGACGTCACCGTATCCAGCACGGAGGCGATCCTTTCCCAGATTCGACCCAGCATTCCCGCCGAATCGCTCGTCCACCTGCTGACACTGCGCAACGTGGGGGTCTCGTTCGTCGAGATGGAGGTGCCGGCCGACTCGCCGGCCCTGGGCCGGCCACTCCGGGCCCTGGGCATCCCCGACGACTGCATCTTCCCGCTGCTGATCCGCGGGGAGAAGGAAGCGATCATCCCCTACGGGGACACTGTGCTCGAGGCGGGCGACCGGGTGATCGCCGTGACCTCCGAGGCCAGCGAGGCAGCGCTGCGCCAGATCCTGCTGGGATAGGGCCCATGACCAGCCTCCTGGCCCTGATCCCTATTCTGAGCGGTCTCGCCGGCATCGCCGCCGCCGGCCTGCTCTTCCTGCAACTGCGCCGGCACGTCATCGGCGACGCCAGGATGGCCGAGATCGCCGGGGCCATCACCTTGGGCGTGCGCACCTATCTCTCCAGGCAGTTCCGGACCATTCTGATCATCACCCCATTCCTGGCCATCGCCATCGGCATCTTCTTCGAGCCCCGCCCCTGGGTCGCGGTCACCTTCCTGCTGGGGGTAGCCACCTCGCTCGGCACCGCTTTCCTCGGCATGAACGCCGCGGTGCGGGCCAACGTCAAGACGGCAGAGGAGGCCACCGAATCCCCCCACCAGGCCTTTCTCACCGCCGTGCTGGGCGGTTCCGTGATGGGTTTTTCGATCATCGGCTTCGGCCTGCTCGTGCTGACCATCCTCTACCTCTCTTTCCGCGACCCGGCACCATTGATCGGCTTTGGCTTCGGCGCCAGCCTGGCGGCCCTCTTTGCCCAGATCGGCGGCGGCATCTACACCAAGTCGGCCGACGTCGGCGCCGACCTGGTGGGCAAGGTGGAGAAGAACATCCCCGAGGACGACCCGCGCAACCCGGCCGTCGTGGCCGACCTGGTGGGGGACAACGTGGGCGACTGCGCCGGCCGCGGCGCGGACCTCTTCGAGAGCTTCTCCGACGACATCATCACCGGGACGATCGTCGCCACCCTGAACGTCGCTCATTTCGGCCCGGCCGTGCTCTTCTTCCCGCTGACGATGCAGGCGGTCGGCCTGCTCTCATCCCTGGCCGGCATCTTCTCCATTCGGCTGTTCGGCGGCCGCAACCCCAACGCGGCCTTTAACATCGGCATGGCTGTGACCTCCGTGATCTCCACCATCGGCTGCTTCCTGGCTTCCGTGCTCCTGCTGAGCAACGGCAGCGGCATCCGCGATGCCCTGACGATCTTCCTGGGGGCTTTCCTGGGCATCGTGACCACGCTCGTCTCGGCCATCTTCACCCGGTACTATGCCGGCACCGAAGGACGGCCGGTGAAAAAGATCGCCGAGGCCTCCCGGCGGGGGGTGTCCCTGAACCTGATCACCGGACTGGGCTACGGCCTGCAGAGCCCGCTGGCCTCGATCCTCATGATCACCGTGGCCGTCTCGACATCGTTCTTCGTGGCCGGCAGCTTCAACCCCAGCTCGCTGGCCATCGCCCTCCTGGCCGTCGTGGGCGTGAACATCGGCACCGACATGCTGATCGGCTACATCATGACCGCCGATGCTTTCGGGCCGATCTCTGACAACGCCGCCGGGATCGCCGAGATGTCCAAGGCCGGCAAGCAGACGGTGCGCTCCCTCTCTGCCCTGGACGCCGTGGGCAACACCATGAAGGCCAGCACCAAGGCCTTTGCCATGACCTCGGGGACGGTGACCGCCTTTGTCATCTTCCTCACCTTCTTCGCCCAGGTCAACCTGCCGTGGATCGAGGTGTCCACTCCCTTCTCCCTGGCCTTTCTCTTCCTGGGCATCGCCCTGCCCTACCTGATCTCCTCGCTGGTCATCGGCTCCACGGCCAAGACCGCTCAGCAGATGGTGGACGAAGTGCGGCGGCAGTTCCAGCAGATCAAGGGGCTGATCGAGGGCACGGCCAAGCCGGACTATGCCGCCTGCGTGGACATCGCCACCAGGCATGCCCTGCGCGAGATGATCCTGCCCGGCCTGATCAGCGTGGCCATCCCGGCGATCATCGGGCTGTCGTTCGGAGCCTGGGCCCTGGGGGCCTTCCTGGTAGGAGCCGTCCTCAGCGCCGCGCTGCTGGGGCCGTTCTTCAACAACACCGGGACGGCCTTTGACAACGCCAAGAAGCTGATCGAGAACCAGGGGCGCAAGGGGACTCCCGAGCACGCCGCGGCCGTCTCGGCCGACACCATCGGCGACCCGATGAAGGATGTGGCCGGGCCGTCGCTCCTCATCTTCATGAAGCTGGTGGGTATGGCGGCGCTCCTGATCGCCAGCCTGGTGCGATAGGCCGGGCTAGTGCTTGAAGCTGCGCTGCCCCGTAAAGACCATCGTCGCCCCGTGCTCGTTGCAGGCCTGGATGACCTCGTGGTCGTTCAGGGAGCCGCCGGGCTGGATGACCGCCGTCACCCCCTCCCGCAGGCCCACCTCGATCCCGTCGCGAAAGGGAAAGAAGGCGTCCGAGACCATGGCCGCGCCGACCAGCCCACCGTGCCGGGCGGCGACCTCCTCCTGGATCTCGTGTCGGCGGACCCCCTCCTCCAGGTCGGCGAAGTTGACCCCGTACCGCTCGTAGGCCAGCCGGTCGCACAGCTTGCGGTAGGCCTTGTCGCGGGCGATCTCGGCCACGCCGACGCGGTCCTGCTCGCCGGTGCCGATGCCCACCGTGGCCAGGTCCTTGACGTAGAGGACCGAGTTGGAGGTCACCCCGGCCTCCACCAGCCAGCCGAAGAGCATGTCGGCGAGCTCGCCCTCCGTCGGCTGGCGGCCGATGCGGTAGACCTGGCCCTGGTGGGTCGCCTCGGCCGGCCGCAGGTCCTCGGGCCGGCGGCTCAGCGGGAGAAAAGAGGTCTGGACGACGACCGCCCCGTCGATCAGGCTCTTGAAATCGAGGAAGCGCTGGCCGGCCCACTCGGCCAGCCGGGCGATGTTGCCGATGCGCATGATGCGCAGGTTCTTGCGCCGGGCCAGGATGCCCACGGCCCCTTCGGCAAAGTCCGGGGCCACGACGACCTCGGCGTAGCGCTCGGCGATGGCCTGGGCCGTCGGCACATCCACGGGCCGGTTGAGGGCGATGCAGCCGCCGAAGGCAGCGACGTGGTCGGCCAGGTCGGCCCGCAGGTAGGCGTCGAGAATCGTATCGGCCAGGGCTACCCCGGAGGGGTTGTTGTGCTTCATGATGGCGCAGGCCGGCCGCTCCATCAGGTAGCGCAGGATGTTCAGGGCATTGTCGGCGTCGGTCAGGTTGGTCTTGCCAGGATGCTTGCCGAACTGCAGCAGCTCGGCGTCCGAGACCAGGTAGCGGCCCGGGGCGATGGTCGTCACGTCGCCCAGGACCAGGTTGCCGTTGACGAGCCGGTAGAGAGCCGCCTCTTGCCCGGGGTTCTCGCCGTAGCGCAGGCCCTGGCGGACGTCGTCGACCACCCAGGTCACCTTCTCATAGACCATGGTGGTGCGCTGGTCGCCCTGGACGAAGGCGATCTCCATGCGCTCGGGGAAGTGGTCGGCCATGATGGTACGGTAGGCCTGCTTGAGATCGAGCATCGGGCATCTCCTTGACCTGTTCTGCATAGCGGCTGGAGGCGAAAGCATCTGTGAGAAGAATATACCACAAGCGGGCGACTCCTTCAAGCGAGCGGTTGGCGCCCCAGAGAGCGCCGAGGGCGCGGAGACCGCAGAGAAGCACGCCGCTGGGGACAACTCGGCGCTCTCTGCCCACTCTGGGCCCTCGTCACGCTTGGGCTGTCGCCGGCCGTCCGCTGGGTACCCGTAGTCCGGCCCTGCTACGGCGAGTTGTCGCGCTATCCCGTCAGGCAGAACGATTGACCTGCATGGCCAAAGCTGGTACAATAGACATGAGGGTGGGCCGGCACAGTGACGGGTTCGAGCGCACCGAGCCAAGGAGGCAGATCATGCGCGCATTGCGGGCGATCGTCACCGCGGCACTGCTTCTCCCGTTCGCGCTGGGCGGCTGCGGGGCAGCTACTGCCCCCACTGCCACACCCCAGCGCCTGCTCATCGGCTTCACAGCATCGCTGACGGGCAGCTACACCGCCGAGTCCAAAGAGCAGGTCCAGGGACTCCAGCTCTGGGCCGAAGAGGTGAATGCCCGGGGCGGCTTCCAGGCCGGCTCGGCGATGATCCAGGTGGAGCTCAAGTCGTACGACGACGCCAGCAACAAGGACCAGGTGACCGCACTGTACGGCAAGCTGGTCACCGAGGACCAGGTGGCTCTGCTCATCAGCCCCTACAGCAGCGGGCTGACGGCCGCCGCGGCGGTGGTCGCCGAGCAGAACGGCCGGCTCCTGCTCGCCGTTGGCGCGGCGTCGGACAGCATCTTCAACAAGGGGTACCAGCACGTTTTCCAGATCTACACCCCGGGCAGCCGCTACCTGACCGGGGCGGTGGACATGCTGCGGGCCAACGACCCTCAGGCGACGCGAATCGCCATCCTCTATGAGGATGAGAGCTTCGCCACCGGCGTGGCGACGGCGGCCAAGGAGTATGCCGAGCGACAGGGCCTCCAGGTGGTCATGTACGAGAAGTACCCGCCGGGCACGACCGACTTCTCCTCCTGGCTCGGCACACTGGCGACGGCGGACGCCGATGCCCTCATCGGCGGCGGCCATTTCGCCGACAGCAGCGCCCTGGCCAGGCAGGTGGCCGAGAAGAGGGTCCCGGTCAAGCTCATCTCCCTCCTGGTCGCCCCGGCGCTTCCGGAATTCGCTGACATGGGGCCGGCCGCACTCCATGTGACCGGCCCCAGCCAGTGGGAACCGCAGGTCGGCTACAGCACGGAGGGGGCCAGCGCGCTAGGGATCCCGTTCTACGGTCCCAGCGTCAGCGATTTCGCGCAGGCATACACGGCGCGGTACGGGCATGCGCCGGGGTACCATGCCGCCGGCGGCTATGCCACCGGCCTGGTCCTGCAGCGCGCCATCGAAGAGGCCGGCAGCACCGCGACGGCCGCGGTCGAGAAAGCGTTGGAGAGGATGTCCATCCTGACATTCTTCGGGCGGATCCAGTTCGATACCGGAACGCTCCACGGGCTACAGCTTGGACACGAGATGGTCTACCTGCAGTGGCAGGAGGGCGGTCCCGGCGCAATGGTCAAGCAGGTGATCTGGCCCGAGGCCGGACGCTCCGCTCCCCTGGTGTACCCCTGCCGGGAGCCCTGATGTCTGAGGCTGAGATGCCACCCCAGCAGACCCACGCAGCAGACCGCCCGACGTCGCCCGAACCGGCGGCCCCGCCAGAGCCGCCGCGGCGATCCCGACCCCAGTTGGGCCGGCTGGGGCGGGGGATCATGGGGCGCTTCGCCCTGCTGAATATCGTCTCCCTGGCGCTGGTGCTCCTGGCGCTCCTCTATGCCGGTTGGCAACAGCTGCAGGAGGTGAAGCTCTCGCAGCAGCGCGCGGCACGCTGGGCAGCCTCCTCCCTCGACGATTGGCTGGCCGAGCTGGAGAGCAACCTGCGGGTGGCTGCCAGCTACCCCGGCCTGCTGGACCTGCCTCCGAACACGCTGAACGATCATCTGCGCCAGGTTATGCTGCGCAACTCCGCTATTGCAGACATCGCCCTGGTCGATGCCCGCTCAGGCCAACGCGGGCGCGAGCTGTTCCGCATCGGCGAGGGCATTTCCCCTCTCGGTGCCGACTACTCCGGCGAGACATGGTTCGCGGCCGTTCTGGCCGGGGGCAGGCAGATCAGCACCATCGCCTACAGCGAGGCGGGCGTGCCGTTCGTGCGGCTGGCCCTTGTCGTCGAAGAGAGGGGACAGGTAGCCGGCGTCGTCCTGGCGCACGCCCAGCTGAGCCCCGCCTACCGCCTGCTGGGACAACTGGGCGACGAGGAGACGGGAAGCTATCTGTACCTGGTAGACGAGCAGGGGCGGCTGATCGTCCACGAGCACTCCCCCTTTGTCTTTGTCCGGACCCCATACACCGACGTGGCCGGGATCGAGGCAGCCGTCGCACAGCAGGTAGCGCCCCTGGTGTACCCTGGGCTCAACACCGAGGGGCAAGCGGTCATTGGCGCCTACCAGCGGATGGATGGAGTCCCCTGGTCGATCGTCGCCGAGCAGCCGCTGCGCCAGCCGCTGCAAGGGCTGTTGCCCCTCCTCCTGGTGGCGGTCGGCATGGTCGCCACCGCAGTGGTGGCAGCGCTCGCGGTCGGGGGGTACATCTCGCGCCGGGCAATCCGTCCGATCATGCGCCTGCGGGAAGGCGTGCGGCGCATCGGAGCCGGCGACCTGGGCCACACGCTGGTCCCGGAAGGAAAGACCGAGGTAGCCGATCTGGCAGAGGAGTTCAACCGTATGGCGCGAAGCGTGCGCGAGTCGCAGGCCCAGCTCGAGGAGCGGGTCTCGGAGCGTACCGCAGCGCTCAGCCAGGCACTCCAGAAACTCGGCCAGGAAGTGGCGACCCGCGATCACCTCTTGCAGAGCATTCGCCAAGTCTCCCAGCAACTGAGCTCCACCGCGGCCGAGATGGTCGCGACGGCGAGCCAGCAGGCGGCGGGCGCCGCCGAGCAGTCCACGGCGATCTCCCAGTCCCTGACCACCATCGCCCAGGTGCGGGCCATATCCGAACGGACTGCCGCCAGCACGCAGACAGCATCGACGCTGGCGCAGCGGACCGCCGAGATCTCGCAGGCCGGCCGGCAGGCCGTCACCGAGTCGGTCGCCGGCATGGCACAGGTCAAGGCACAGGTCGAGTCCATATCCGCCAGCATTTCTGTCCTGGCCGAACAGATCGCCGCGATCGGCCAGATTGCGGCAGCGATCGGGCAGATCGCCTCCCAATCCAAGCTGCTGGCGGTCAATGCCGCCGTCGAAGCGGCGCGGGCCGGTGAGTTCGGAAGGGGCTTTTCCGTGGTCGCCAGCGAGGTGCGCAAACTAGCCGAGCGCAGCCAAGAAGCCGTCGACCAGGTCGGGAAGATCGTGGGCAATATCCTGCACAGCATGACGGCAGCGACCGCCGCCAGTGCCAAAGGGCAGGAGACCGCCGTGGCCGTGAGCCAGTTGGCCGCGCAGGCCGGCCAAGCCCTTCAACACCTCACCGACACGGTGCAGGAGTCGGTCAACGAGATCACGGTCATCGCCTCCGAGGCGGGCCAGCAGGTCTGGGGCATGGAGCAGATTGGCCAGGCGATGGACAGTATCCACCAGGTCACGGTCATGAGCTCCAGCGCCGCCCGGCAGGTGGAACGCGCCGCCGCCGAGCTGGAGGACCTGACCAGGCAACTGCAGGACCTCATGGGCCAGCCCCAGGAGCCGTAGCGCCCGGCCCGGCCGGGCGGCCGGCCTGGTCGGCAAGTGATCTCCCCTACACCTGCTTCTCGGGGTACAGCCGAGGATAGGCTGCGGCCACCGCTCCGCTGTCCAACCGGGCAAGGAAGCTGTGGACCGCCTCGTCGTATCGGGCGGTGTGGGCAAAGGCCTTGCGCGCCAGCTCGAAGCGGCGGGCCAGGTCGAGCCGGCCGCCGTTCGCGCGCAGGAACGACAGGAGCGGCGCATAGTCCGCCGGGTCGCACACCGCCGCCACCCGCAGGTAGTTCTTGGCCGCCGCCCGCAGCATACAGGGCCCACCGATGTCGATGTTGGCGCGGGCCTCCTCCACCGTCGCCCCCGCGCGGGCCACGGTCGCCTCGAAGGGGTAGAGGTTGACCACCACCATGTCCAGCGGCAGCGCCCCGGTACGGGCCAGGTCGGCCTGGTGGGCGGCGTTGTACGTCTCGGTCAACAGGCCCAGGTAGATCTTGAAGTCGAGCGTCTTGACCAGGCCGCCCTGGGTCTCCGGCTGGCCGGTGTACGCCGACACCGGCGTCAGGTGGCGGGCGGCGCGCTCCGCGCCGAGCAGCGCGGAGATGGCGCTGTAGGTACCGCCGGTCGAGTAGAAGTGAACCTCCGGATTGACCTCGACCAGGCCGGACACGAGCTGCTCCAGGCCGGCCTTGTCGGACACGCTCACCAGGACGCGCTCCACCTTCACCCAGTCGTCGACCTGCCGGACAACATTGACCACGGCTCCTCCTCTGACGGCTGAGGCGTGAGGCGTGAAACGAGAAGAGAGCGGCAAGCCCTCACGCTTCACCTGTCACGTTTCAGATCCTCCTGCACGCCCCGGCAGCATATCGACTGCAGTGCCTGCACCAGCAACCGGTGTTCCACGGCATGGATACGCGCCTCCAGGTCGTCCAGGGTGTCCTGCGGATAGATCGGCACCACCTCCTGGGCCAGCACCGGGCCGACGTCCACCCCCTCGTCCGGCACCAGGTGGACCATCACGCCGGTGTGGGCAATCTCGCCGCATTGAAACGACTCGTAGGCGCGCTGGATGGCGTTCGTGCCGGGGAAGGCGCCCGGCAGCGCCGGGTGCAGGTTGAGCACGCGGCCGGGGAACCGCCCCAGGAGGGCAGCACTCAGCACGTGCATCCAGCCGGCCAGGACGACCCAGTCGACGCGCCAGGCCAGCAGCATGGCGGCCAGGTCGCCGTCATAGTCCTGGCGCGGCCGGCCGGCCCGGGTGTAGGGAGCCAGCGGGAAGTAGACCACCGGCACGCCGGCCTGGACGGCCCGCTGGATACCGTAGGCGTCCTTGCGGTTGGACACGACCAGCGCGATCTCGGCGCCGGGCAGTTCTCCCGCCGCAGCGGCGTCGAGAATCGCCTGGAGGTTGGACCCGTGGCCGGAGATCAGAATGGCGAGACGGGACACCTGGCACCTCTCCTGAAACGGGAAGACGTGATCCGCGAGACGCGGAAGGGCGCCTACCCGGGGATGACCCCCTCGATCGTCAGCCACAGCGGCCCGCCGGTGACCCGCCAGCCGCGCAGGGCGGAGCGCTCGGCCAGCTCGGCCGCCTCCGGCACCGTGTAGGCAGCGTTGCGGCTGCCCAGCGGCTCGCCATCGGGCTACCCCGCCAGATCGTTTCGGCTCCAATCGAAGGTCGCCACGGCCGGCGTACGGCCCTACAAAGTCACCCGTGGCCCGCTGCCGTCCCAGGCCACGGCCTGCCCGATGACCAGCGCCTCCGGCAGGATGGCGCGGGCCCGGTCGACGTCGCGGCGGCCCAGCAGCAGGACTATGCCGATGCCCATGTTATAGACCCGGTACATCTCGGCCGCGCCCACCCCGCCGCGCTCCTGGATGAGGCGGAAGATGGCCGGCACGCGCCAGGAGGCCGGCATGAGCCGCACGCCGACGCCCGCCGGCAGCACGCGCGGGATATTCTCGGCAAAGCCGCCGCCGGTGATGTGGGCCATGGCCTTGACCTGGACCCCCGCTGCCCAGAGCGCCTCCAGCTCGCGCAGGTAGGCGCGGTGCGGCGTGAGCAGGACCTCGCCCAGCGGCCGGCCCAGTTCCGGCAGCACTGCCTCCCAGGACGTATCCGCAAAGACGCGCCGGGCCAGGGAGTAGCCGTTGGTGTGCAGCCCCGAGGAAGGCAGGCCCAGGCAGACGTCCCCCGGCTGCACGGCGCGCCCGTCGACGATGCGCGCCCGCTCGACCCAGCCGACCATCGTGCCGGCCAGGTCAAAGGCTCCCGGCTGGTACACGCCGGGCATCTCGGCCGTCTCGCCGCCCAGCAGGGCACAGCCCACGGCGCGGCAGGCCGCGGCGCAGCCGCCGACGATCGCCGCCACCCGCTCGGGGTCCAGCCGCTCGGCGGCGATATAGTCCAGGAAGAAGAGCGGCCGCGCTCCCTGCACCAGGATGTCGTTGACGCAGTGGTTGACGATGTCGTGGCCGACGCTGTCGTAGCGGCCCATGGCCGCGGCGATGAGCGTCTTGGTGCCGACGCCGTCGGTCGAGGCCACCAGGACGGGATCGTCCGCCCGCCGCAGCTCGGCCAGGCTGAAGAGCCCGCCGAAGGAGCCGAGGCCGGCCAGCACGGCCGGGGTATAGGTGGCCTGCACCGCCGCGCGCATCAGCTCGACGGCACGGCCGCCGGCGGCGATGTCGACGCCGGCCGCGGCGTACGCGCCCTCCGGGGCGGGCGCCGTGGCATCCGCGGGGACCGCAGCCGCTCGCGGCGCCGTCCTGATCGCCTCCGCGCCGATGTCGATGCGGTAGTGCATGCCGGCGAAGCGGACCTGGCTGACGGCGGCATAGGTCTGTTCCAGGGCCGTGAGCGCATCGGGGCCGGTCGCCGTCACCGCCAGGACGCGCCCGCCGGCCGTGACCAGGCGCTCGCCCTCGCGCTTCGTCCCGGCGTGGAAAATGACAACCCCCGGAAGCCGGCCGGCCTCCTCTACCCCGGTAATCTCGTCGCCGCTGCGGTACGGACCGGGATAGCCCTCCGCCGCCAGGACGACGGTGGCGGCGCAGCCCGGCCGCCAGCGCACCGCCGTCTCGGCCAGGCGGCCCTCCAGGCAGGCCAGCAGGATCTCCACGAGATCGCTCTCCAGGAGCGGCAGCAGGACCTGCGTCTCCGGGTCGCCGAAGCGGCAGTTGAACTCCAGGACGCGCAGGCCGGCCGGCGTGAGCATGAGGCCGGCGTAGAGGACGCCGACGTAGGGAGTACCGCGCCGGTGCATCGCCGCCACGGCCGGCCGCAGGACCTGCGCCAGCGCCCGCTCGACCAGGTCCGGGGTGAGGTGGATGGAGGGGGCATAGCCGCCCATCCCGCCGGTGTTGGGGCCGTGGTCGCCCAAGCCGACCCGCTTATAGTCCCGCGCCGGCAGCATCGGCACGACGGTCCGGCCGTCGCAAAAGGCCAGGAGCGAGGCCTCCTGGCCCGCCAGGCACTCCTCGATGAGCACCTCGTCCCCAGCGGGGCCGAACTCGCGCTGCACCATGATCCGCCGCAGCGCTTCCTCGGCCTCGTCCAGCGTGGGGCAGACCAGGACGCCCTTGCCGGCGGCCAGCCCGCTGGCCTTGACGACGACGGGGAGCGCCTGCCGGCGCAGATACTCCCGGGCGGGGCCATACTCCCGGAAGATCGCCGCCGGGGCGGTGGGGATGCCTTCCTCCAGCATGAAGCTCTTGGCAAAGGCCTTGGAGCCCTCCAGCCGGGCCGCGGCGGCACCGGGGCCAAAGGCCCGCCGGCCGGCGTCGGCAAAGGCATCCACCAGGCCGGCCACCAGGGGGGCCTCCGGTCCTACCAACGTCAGGTCAATATCCCGCTCCCGGGCAAAGGCCAGCAAGGCAGTGGTGTCGGTGGCAGCGATGGGCACGTTCTCGGCCAGCGCCGCGGTGCCCCCGTTGCCCGGGGCGACGTAGAGGCGGGTCACGCCGGGCGATTGGGCCAGCTTCCAGGCCAGGGCGTGCTCCCGGCCCCCGGAGCCGACGATCAGGACGCGCATGGGACCTCCTTTACCCGGCCTCCAGGGCCTTCTTGCCCGTGCCCTTGTCCACCGGCACCGGGTACTCGCCGTTGAAGCACGCCCGGCAGTGCCGGCCGATGCCGCCGACGACCTCCGCCAGCCCCTCCAGCGAGAGGTAGCCCAGACTGTCCACCCCCAGGCGCTGGGCAATCGTGGCCACGTCCAGGTTGGCGGCGATCAGCTCGCGCTGGGTGGCCATGTCCACGCCCATGAAGCAGGGATAGCGCAGCGGCGGGCAGGCCACGCGCATGTGCACCTGGGATGCGCCGGCCTGCCGCAGCAGGGCCACGATCGGCCCACTGGTGTTGCCGCGGACGATAGAGTCGTCGACCAGGACGACCCGCTTGCCGTGCAGCACGTCGGGCAGGGGGTTGAACTTGAGCGCGATGCCCATGCGGCGCAGGCGGTCGTCCGGCTGGATGAAGGTCCGGCCGATGTAGCGGTTCTTGATCAGCCCCTCGCCAAAGGGAATGCCCGCGGCCTGGGCGTAGCCCACGGCGTGTGACGTGGCCGAGTCGGGCACGGCGACGACCAGGTCGGCCTCGACGGGGTACTCGGTGGCCAGGCGGGCTCCCAGGGCCAGGCGCACCGAGTGCACCGAGCGGTCCTCGAGGATCGAGTCCGGGCGGGCAAAGTAGATGTACTCGAAGATGCAGAGCGCAGGCTGCGGCGCCGGCGGCGCGCCCGCAACGGAGGTCAGCCCGGACTCGTCCAGGCGGACGATCTCGCCGGGCTCTACCTGGCGCAGCAGGTTGGCCCCGATCGTGGCCAGCGCGCAGGACTCGGAGGCCACCACCCAGCCGCTGCCGTTCAGCCAGCCCAGGCAGAGCGGGCGAAAGCCCCAGGGATCGCGCACGGCGTAGACGGCGTCGCGGGTGAGCAGAGCCAGGGAGTAGGCCCCCTGCGCCTGGCCCATGATGGCGGCGATGCGCTCTTCCCAGGTCTGTCCCGGCGCGCCGGACAGCATGGCCGTGATCACCTCGCTGTCCGTGGAGGAGGTCAGGCCAAAGCCGCGCTGCAGCAGATCCCGGCGCAGGGCCGGCGCGTTGGTCAGGTTGCCGTTGTGGGCTACCCCCAGCGGCCCCAGCGCAGTCTCGATCAGGTACGGCTGGGCGTTGCGCAGGCGCGGTGCCCCCGTGGTGGAGTAGCGGGTGTGGCCGATGGCCAGGTGGCCGCGCAGGGGGTGCAGGTTCTCCTCGGAGAAGACCTGCGCCACCAGGCCCAGCCCTTTGTGGATGTGGGCCACCGGCCCCTCGCCGGTGGCGATGCCGGCGCTCTCCTGCCCGCGGTGCTGCAGGGCGTAGAGGGCGAAGAAGGTCAGGCGGGCGGCCTGTTGGCCCGGGGCGCAGATGCCAAAGACGCCACAGGACTCGTGGGGACGATCATCTTGTGCCGGCATCGGGACTCCTTGGAGCGAACGAATGGGCGCGGGCGACGCGATCAGAGAACCCTCCACGATCAGGAAGTCTGCAGCGCCTGGTCGGCGTCGAGCAGGCGGCGGCGCTGCTCCTCCTGGGACCGGCGCACCTTGTCCCGCAGGCCGGCCTCGGCCAACCCCAGCACCTTGGCCGCCAACAGCGCGGCGTTCTCCGGCTCCAGGACGACGGCCGGCGCCACCCCCGAGGGCGTGCGCAGCGACGAGAGGAGGTCGCCCCCGGCGAACCTGTCGCCGTAGGGTGGGCAGGCGATGACCGGCGCGGAGACCTGGGCGTCGACCATGCCGCTGAGCGCGTTGGAGCGACCGGCCACGGTGATGTACACCTTGGGTTGGGGAGAGTCCTCGTAGCGCTGCAGCAGCTCCAGGAGGTGACCCGGCGTCTTGTGGGCCGAGGCCACGCGCATCTGCCAGGGGATGGCGAATCGCTCCAGCGCCTGGGCAATCTGCTGTCCGTGGGCGCTGTCGCCGGGGGAACCGAGAAGGATCACCGCCAGCATCGCTGCCTCCTATGCCAGGTACGCGCGCAGGGCCTCCACCACCCGCGGGCCGGGAGGCGTGAGGCCGGGCAGGAAAGCGCGCCCGGTCAGCCCTTCGTAGAGGGCAATGTAGCGCCAGGCCAGGTCGACGACCATCTCGGCGGGCAGGGCCGGCGGCGGACCGTCGCCGCGGTAGCCCTCGGCGGCGTACCACAGGCGTACGTACTCCTTGTCCCACTGCTCCGGATCGTCGCCACTGCGGCGCGAGCGGGAGTAGTCGTCGACGCGCCAGAAGCGGCTGGAGTCGGGTGTGTGCAGCTCGTCGATCAGCACGACCGTGCCGTCGGCGGCCCGGCCGAACTCGTACTTGGTGTCGACGAGGACAAAGCCGGCCCGCCGGGCAACGTCCTGCCCCTTGCGGAAGAGGGCCAGGGCCGCCGCGCTGACGGCCTTCCAGGTGGCAGCGTCGACCAGCCCGCGCCCGACGACCTCGTCGCAGGTCAGCCGCTCGTCGTGCTGCCCGGGGCCACTCTTGGTCGTTGGGGTGACCAGCGGCTGGGGCAGGGGGTCGTTCTTCTGCAGCCCCTCCGGCAGGTCGTAGCCGTAGAGGCTGCGCTCGCCGGCCGCGTAGAGGGCCCACAACGAGGTACGCGTGACGCCGGTGATGTAGCCGCGGACGATCACCTCCACCGGCAGCGGGGTACACGCGCGCACCAGGCTGACGTTGGGATCGGGCACGGCCAGGAGGTGGTTGGGGACGATCGAGGCCGTCTCGCGGAACCAGAAGGCGCTCAGCTCGTTCAGGACCTGTCCCTTGAAGGGCACCGCCGCCAGGACCCGGTCGAAGGCGGACAGCCGGTCGGTGGTCACCAGGAGGCGGCGGTCCGGCGGCAGGAAGAAGGACTCGCGCACCTTGCCCTGCAGGCGGCGGTGGGGCCAGGGCAGGTCCACGGCGGTGAGCACCTGGGTGACGTGCCGGCGAATCGTCTCGCGCTCGAGCATACCGGTCTCCTTGGAAGGTCGGCGGGCATCACCCGTCGGCGGTCGCAGGCGCGCCGGCCGGCCCAACCGCCGCGCGGATACGCCCGGCCAGGGCGCGGGCCCGCTCGGGCGCGTCGCCGACGTAGCCGGAGGCGTCCAGGGCAGCGCGCACCCCGGCGGCGCCGAGGTAGCGCAGCAGTGCCGGGTCGGCGGCCAGGGCCTCGCCGAGCGGGTTGGGCCGGCCGGCGCGCAGTTCCTCCCATGCCGCCATGCTGTGCTGGCGGATGCGCTCGTGCATGGCCTGGCGGTCGGCACCGGCCCTGACCAGCGCCATCAGCAACGGTTCGGTCGCGGCAAAGGCCCCGTAGCGGGCCAGGTTGGCGGCAATCGCACCGTCGTCCAGGCGCAGGCCGCGCACCAGGCGGGTGACGGAGCCGAGGATCTCGTCCGCTGCCAGGAACGCCACCGGCAGCACCTCGCGGCGGTTGGCCGAGTCGTCCAGGGTGCGCTCCAGCAGCGTGTGGGCGGCGTTGTCCCAGGCCACCCGCGGCAGGGCCGCCAGCAGGCGGGCCAGGCTGTCCACGTTCTCCGCGGTGACGGGGTTGCGCTTGAACGCCAGGGCCGAGGAGCCGACCTGCTCGGCCGCGAACGGCTCGCTCCACTCGCCCACCGGTGGCGACTGCAGAAAGCGCAGGTCGAAGGCGAAGCGGTAGAGGGTAGCGGCCATCGCCGCCAGGGCCGCCAGCACCTGCCAGTCCTGGCGGCGGGGATAGGTCTGCGCGGCCACGGGAAAGGCTGCCAGGCCGAGCAGCTCCATCACCCGCGCTTCCAGCGCCGCGGGGGTCACGCCGCTGCCGCCCAGCAGCAGGGCGAAGGAGGCCGCCGTGCCCACCGCGCCCTTCATGCCCTTGCCGCGGATGGAGCCCTGCAGGCGGCGCAGGTCCTCCCAGTCGGCCAGCAGGTCCTGGCCGTAGAGCGCCAGGCGGTAGCCCACCGTGGTCGGCTCGGCCGGCTGCAGGTGCGTCCAGGCCATGCAGATCTGCTCGGCGCGCTGCTCGATCTGCCCGGCCAGGGCGTCGAGCAGGCCGGCCAGCCTGCCCAGGACGATGTCCAGCGCCTGGCGCAAGCGCAGGGCCTCGGCGTCGTCCAGGATATCGGCGCTGGTCGCCCCCAGGTGCAGGATCGGCCCGCCTACGGGGGCCTGCTCGGCAAAGGTGCGCAGCTCGGCCACCAGGTCGTGGCGGGTGCGCTGCTCGATCTGCGCCGCGCGCTCCAGGTCGATCTCGTCCTGGTGGGCCTCCAGGTCGGCGACCTGCTCGGGGGTCACCAGCCCGGCCTCGCTCTGGGCCCGGGCCAGGGCCACCCAGACCCGCCGCAGCAGCCGCCGGCGGTGCCGCTCCGACCAGACCTGGCGCATCTCGGCGCTGCCGTAGCGCCAGGCAAAGGGCGAAAGGAACACCTCGTGGTCCAACATGGCAGCCTCCGTCAGTGGCGACAGGGGGGGCAGGCGGCGGGACGACCGCGGCGACGGGGCAGACCGGCACCGCTAGAGCCCGGCAGCATAGCGCACCCCCTGCGCAAAGAGGACCAGCCCCGAGCCGCCCTGGCCGCCCCGCGTCCAGTCCGGCCGCTGCCACGCCGCCACGTGGTCTTCCGGGTGTGGCATGAGCCCCAGGACGTTGCCCCGCTCATTGCAGATACCGGCCACGCCGCCCACCGATCCGTTGGGGTTATCGGGATAGCCGGCCGGCCCGCCGGCGGCGGCCGCGTAGCGCAGGGCCACCTGGTGGCGAGCCTCCAGCCCGGTCAGCACGGCCTCCTCGCGGGGGACGAAACGCCCCTCCCCGTGCGCCACCGGGCAGTGGATGGACCCTGCCAGCCCGCGCGTAAAGACGCAGGGGCTCCGGGCGTCCGGCTCCAGCCAGACCCAGCGACACTCGAAGCGGTTCGAGGCGTTGCGCGTCAGCGTGGCCTGGACCCCCGCCGCCGGCGGGCCGGGCAGCCAGCCGCTCTTGACCAGGGCCTGAAAGCCGTTGCAGATACCCAACACCGGCTTGCCCGACTCGACGAAACGGGCCAGCTCGTCGTGGAAGAGCCAGCGCAGGTCCGCGGCCAGCAACCGGCCGGCGCCCAGGGCATCCCCGTAGGAGAATCCGCCCGGAAGTATGAGCATGGCAAAGTCGTGCAGTCGGGCAGGCCTTGCGCGCAGCTCGTTGACGTGGAGGATAGCCGGCTTCCCGCCGGCCAGCTCCACCGCCCGGGCGGCCTCGCGGTCGCGGTTGGTGCCGGTAGCATGGAGGACCAGTACGGGTGGGTGCTTCATCCAGGTACCCGCCTCAACAGCGCGGCGCGAGACATCTCCGGGCCGCGTCGGCCGGCCGCCTCACTGGCCTTCGAACATCGCGATCGCCTGGCGCAGCCTGGCCATGATATCGACCCCGAACGGACAGCGCTCCACGCACTCCCCGCACTCGACACATGAGGAGACGTCGGTGTGGAAGCTCTCGTAGATGGGCCGCGCCTCCTCGGGGCTGCCGCGCTCCGCCATGTCCACCAGCCACATCATCCAGCCGACGGGAATCCCCTGCGGGCACGGCAGGCAGTGATGGCAATAGACACACTTCCCGCGCAGGTAGCGCGGCAGGTCCGCGGCGACGGTGCGATAATCCCTTTCCTCGGCCGTGGCCTCCAGGTAGTGGAGCGTGGCGCGCATCTCATCCGCATTCCTGGGACCCGGCACGGCTGTGGTCACCGGCAGCGAGAAGACGTAGGAGAGGCAGTGCGCCGGGGTGATGCCGGAAGGCCGGCCATCGATGGAGAAGAGCACCCCGCCGTGGTACGGCTTCATCGCCACCAGGCCGACGTTGTGCTCGACGCAGGCCCGGCGCAGGGCCGCTTCCTCCTCGTTCCCGTAGGCGACCAGGTTGAGGGGGAACATCAGCACGTCGATCAGGCCGCTACGGACTGCCTGTAGGGCTACCGCAACGTTGTGACCGCTCATGCCGATCGCCCCGACGCGCCCCTCTTCCTGGTAGCGCCGCAGCCGCTCGATGGACTGCTGGACCCAGCCGTTCCACAGCTCCTCGCTGTCGATCACCGCGACCATAGCGACCTCGGCGTAGCCGTTGCCCAGTCCCGAGAGCATGCCGTCGAAGCAGGCCTGGCAGTAGTCGAGGTCGTAGCGCTGCCCATCGCCCCAGTGTGCGGCGGCAACGAGACGGTCGCGATGGGACCGGTACACCACACCGTAGGTCTCCCAGTAGTCCGGCCGGATGTAGAGCAGGTCCACGTAGCTCCCGCCTGCCTCGATCATCATCCCCAGGACGCGGTCCAGCACCTCCGGCCCGGGCTCCAGGTGCTCGGTCCCCAGGCCGATGATGCCGACGTCCAGACCCGTTCGACCCAGCTTGCGGTGCTCCATCGGTCCTGCCTCCATCCTGTCAGCCAACCGTCCACCCCCGCCAGGCCTGCACCAGGTCGTGGAGCGGGCACGCCACGACCACCTGCCCCTGCACGCCCCGCACGCGAAAGGTTTCTCCCTCCACCACCTGCCCAAGGCAGGCGTGCGGACAACCGGCCAGCTCCTGCTCCAGGGCCCGCGCCTGCTCGGGCGCCACCTCCACCAGGAAGCGCCCGCCGCTCTCGGCAAAGAGGGCCACGTCGTCGCGCTCGACGGCAGCGGCGCGGGGCAGGGCCGCCAGCGAGAGCTCCAGCCCCAGCCGGCCGGCCAGGGCCATCTCCGCCGCGGCCACTCCCAGCCCGCCCTCGCTGAGGTCGTGACAGGACTGCACCAGGCCCCGCCGCATGGCCCGGTGCAGCGCGCGCATGGTCTCGAGAGACTCTGGCCACGGAGCCGGCACCCCCGCCCCGAGCGCCCCGTGGAGGCGATAGTACAGCGACCCGCCCAGCTCGGCCCGCGTCTCGCCGACGACGTAGAGGAGGTCGCCGGCCCGTTTGAGGTCCATCGTCACCCCCGCGCGCACGTCGGGGACGATTCCCAGCGAGGAGATCAGCAGCGTCGGCGGGATGGCCCGCACCTGCCCGTGCGCGTCGACGTACTCGTTGTTCAGGCTGTCCTTGCCCGAGATGAAGGGCGCCCCGTAGGCCAGGGCGGCGTCGTGGCAGCCCTGCGCCGCCCGCACCAGCGCCCCCAGCCGATCGGGCAGGGAAGGGTTGCCCCAGCAAAAGTTGTCCAGCAGCGCCACCCGCCCCGGGTCGGCCCCGACGCTGACGACGTTGCGCAGCGCCTCGTCCACGGCGGCCCAGGCCATGGCGTAGGGATCGATGCGCCCATAGTGCGGACAGATACCCACGCCCAGGGCGATGCCCTGCCAGCCGGCCGTCTCGGGCGGGTGCAGGACCGCCGCGTCCGAGGGGCCGTCGCCGGCCACTCCCACCAGCGGCTTGACCACCACGGCCCCCTGGACCTCGTGGTCGTAGCGGCGAATGACATCCTCCTTGCCGGCCACGTCGGGGTGGGCCAGCATGGACAACAGGACCTGGGTCAGGTCGGCCGGCGGCACCAGCTCCGGCTCGGCCGGCAGCGGCGCAGTCCACTCGGCCCGCAGGGTCCGCCGGGGCCAGCCCTCGTGCAAAAAGGCCATGTCCAGGTCGGCCACGACCTGCTCGCCGTAGCGCACCCGCAGCCGGCCATCGCCCGTGAAACGGCCGATGACGGTCCACTCCACGTCCAGGCCGCAGCAGATCTCCACGACGCGGGACAGGTTCTCGGGTGGAACGGCCAGGACCATGCGCTCCTGCGCCTCGGAGAGCCAGATCTCCCAGGGGCGCAGGCCCGGGTACTTGAGCCGCACCCCCTCGAGCTGCACCTCCACGCCCACTTCCCGGCCCATCTCGCCCGCGGCAGAGGAGAACCCGCCCGCGCCGCAGTCGGTGATGGCGTGGTAGAGGCCTTGGTCGCGGGCCCGCAGCACCGCCTCCAGCACGGCCTTCTCGGTGATCGGGTCGCCGATCTGCACCACGCTGCCGACCGTCTGGCCGGTCTCGTGTGTCAGCTCGGCCGAGGAGAAGGTGGCCCCGTGCAGGCCATCGCGCCCGGTGCCCCCGCCCAGGGCCAGGCAGAGGTCGCCCGGCTGCGGCCTACGGCGGTGGCAACCCTGCGGAGCCAGGCCGACGCAGCCGCAATAGACCAACGGGTTGGCGGTGTAGCCGGGGTCGTAGAGGATCGCCCCGGAGACGGTGGGGATGCCCATCTTGTTGCCATAGTCCTCGATCCCGGCGACCACGCCGCGGGCGACGCGCCGTGGGTGCAGGCTGCCGGCCGGGACCTCTTCCGCCGACAGGTCCGCCGGGCCGAAGCAGAGGACATCGGTATTGGCGATCGGCCGGGCCGAGACGCCGATCACGTCGCGGATGACCCCGCCGACCCCGGTGTTGGCCCCGCCGAACGGCTCCAGGGCCGAGGGGTGGTTGTGCGTCTCCACCTTGAAGGAGACCTCCCAGTCGTCGTCGAGGGCGACAATGCCGGCGTTGTCCACAAAGGCCGAGCGCACCCAGGGGCGGCGCAGCCGCTCCGTCGCCGCGCGGATGTAGGTGTCCAGAAGGCCAGGGATGATCTCTTCCCCATCCGACGCCCCGGCCGGCTCGCCTCCCGGCAGCACGCGCGGTACTCCACCGCGCGCCGTGTAGTGGATCGCCGCCTTGAAGGCCTTGTGCTGGCAGTGCTCCGACCAGGTCTGGGCCAGCGTCTCCAGCTCCACATCGGTCGGGTCGCGCCCCAGGAGGCGGAACTCGGCCTGGATGGCCCGCATCTCCTGCAGGGAGAGGAACAGGACCCGCGCCGTGCTGAGTTGGAGCAGCTCCTGGTCGCCGGCTTCGCGGAGGGGGATCGTCTCCACGGCAGCGCAATGCTCGGCCCGCGGGACAAAGGCGGGCGGAAGCCGGCCCAGGGCGTAGCGCTGGACGACCTCGTTGCAGAGGACCTCGCGGGCGATGCGCTCCAGGCCGGCCGGGTCGATCCCCTCGGCGAAGCGGTAGCATACGCCGGTGGCTGCAGCCTCGACCGATCCGATCCCCACCAGATGGGCCCGCCGCAGGAGGTTCTCGGCAACGGGATCGGTGACGCCTGGGTGGAAGCCGACTTCGACCACCGGTCCGGGCTCCTCCGCGGCACCGCCGGCCGGCCCGCAGCGGTATCCTTCGACGACGGGGTCGGCCAGGAGCTCGCTGGCAAGCCGGTCCAGCTCGGCCGGGGAGAGATCACCGCGGAGGAAGTAGAGGGTGCTCACCTGGACATGCTGCACGCTGTCCAGGCCCAGCTGGGCGATCTGGGCAAGGAGGTCGGCGGCCCGGCCGTCGGGCAGGGGCGCCTGCCAGTAGACCTCGATGCGATAGTCCACCCTCGGTCCGCTCCTGAGAACCGCCCGGACCGCCGTTGGCCGGGGAATACCATATCTAGTGTCCCAGCACCTTGTCGGACCCAAGATATGCTACTATGAGCAGGCCGATTTGTCAAATCTCGCCCGCCCGGGGCCGCGTTTGACACAGGCACGGGTCTGTAATATACTCAGCACCAGAGCACCCGGGCCCGCGCGGACGAGCCGCGCCGGGAGACCGGGTTGGACAGTGCCCTCGGACGTGCAGGAGAAAAGGAGGAATCCCATGAAACGCTCGCTGTTTCCCAAGGCTTCCTGGAGCTTGCTCGCCATCCTGGTCGTCGGCATCATGCTCGTTGGCTCGTGCGGCCCCGCGGCGTCGCCCACTCCCAGCGGGCCATTCGTCTTCGGAGTCGTCCTGGTCGGGCCGTACAACGACCACGGCTGGAGCGAGGCGCACTACGCCGCCGGCAAGTACGCCGAGTCCAAGATCCCCAACGCCCGGATGATCTATGTCGACAACGTCAACCCGGGGGCCAAGCCCGGCGTCACCGTCCCTCAGGTCGTCGACGACCTGATCAACCAGGGCGCCAAGCTCATCCTGACGACCTCGGACGACTTCAAGGACGGCACTCTCGAGGCGGCCAAGCAGCATCCCGACGTGCCCATGATCAACGTCTCCGGCGACCACGCCTGGAAGGAGGGCAGGGACTACAAGGCCCCCTCCAACCTGAGCAACTTCATGGGGCGCATGGAGTACGGCAAGATGATCGCCGGTTGCGCTGCTGCCCTGACCACGCAGACGGGCAAGATCGGCTACCTGGGCCCGCTGATCAACGACGAGACCCGCCGGCTGGCCAACTCGGCCTACCTGGGGGCGCGCTACTGCTGGGCCAACGTGCTCGGCAAGGACCCCGCTGCCCTGCAGTTCAAGGTGACCTGGATCGGTTTCTGGTTCCACATCCCGGGCCAGACGCTTGACCCGACCCAGGTGGCGGACGACTTTTACAACAGCGGCTATGACGTGGTCCTCTCGGGCATCGACACGACCCAGGCCCTGGTCGAGGCCGACAAGATGGTCAAGTCCGGCAAGACGGTCTGGGCGGTCCAGTACGACTACCAGGAGGGCTGCCAGGAAGCGCCGGCCGTCTGCCTGGGCGTGCCCTACTTCAACTGGGGGCCGGCCTATGTCAAGGCCATCCAGATGGTCCAGGACAACAAGTGGACGCAGTACTGGGAGTGGAACGGCCCCGACTGGGGCGACATCAACAACCCCGATACCAGCGCCGTGGGCTTTGTCAAAGGACAGGCGCTCAGCGCCGACAGCTCGGCCAAGCTGGACGCCTTTATCAAGGGCCTGGCCGACGGCTCGATCAACCTCTTCAAAGGCCCGCTGAACTACCAGGACGGCAGCGTCTACCTCACCGACGGCCAGGTGGCCTCCGACCTGCAGGTCTGGTACATGCCACAGCTCCTGCAGGGCATGGAGGGGGCCAGCAAGTAGCGCTACTGGATGCGGGCGGCGGGTGGCCAGCCGGTCCTCCGCCGGCCGTGGACAGGGGGCAAGGAGCAAGGCGGCGGCCCTGTTTCCTTGCCCCCTGGTGCCCGGTTACCTGCGCGCACCGCGCATTGTTCCGGGAAGCCTTCTCGTCATCACCACGAGGACACAAAGGCACCAAGAAGACATGGGGAACAAGGAACAAGGGGCGATCTCAAATCGACCACCAAGCCACAGAGGCACCAAGATGAACGGGCCGCCAAGGCACGAATACACCAAGAGGACATTGGCAAGGGGCCCCTGTCGACATGGTGCCTTTGTGCCTTCGTGGTTTTGAGACCTTCTCCAGGAAATCCCGGTATCTTGGTGTCCTTGTGGTCGATGAGGTGACCTCTGCTCAGGTTGACGGCGTGACCGCATGAAGGTCGAACTCCGCGACATCCACAAGCACTTTGGCCCGGTGCGGGCCAACGACGGCATCTCCCTGTGCGTCGAGCCGGGCACGATCCACGGGCTGCTGGGCGAGAACGGGGCCGGCAAGAGCACGCTGATGAAGGTGCTCTCCGGCTTTATCACCGCCGACAGCGGCCAGGTCCTGCTGGACGGCCGGCCGGTGGCCATGGCCTCACCGGCACAGGCCATCGCCCACGGGGTGGGCATGCTGCACCAGGACCCGCTGGACTTTCCGGCGCTGTCGGTGCTGGACAACTTTCTCCTGGGCAGCACCGGCGGGGTCTTTCCCAACCGCGCCCGCGCCCGACGCGAGCTGCAGCGGCTGGCCGAGCAGTTCGACTTTTCCATCGACCCCCAGGCCAGGGTGTCCTCCCTCAGCGTCGGCGAGCGACAGCAGCTCGAGATCGTCCGCCTGCTCTGGCTGGGCGTGCGGGCGCTGATCCTGGACGAGCCGACCACGGCCATCTCCGCCCAGCAGCGGGAGAAGCTCTTTGCCACGCTGCGGCGGCTGTGCGACCAGGGCATGACGGTCATCTTTGTCTCGCACAAACTGGAGGAGGTGCAGGAGCTGTGCGGCCGGGTGATGGTGCTGCGGCACGGCCAGGTCGCCGGCGAAACGCCACTGCCCTGCCCCACCGAGCGGCTGGTGCGGATGATGTTCGGCCAGGAGATCGCCCCGAGCAAACGGCCGGCCACTCCCCTGGGGGATGTGGTGCTGCGGCTGGAGAGCCTCACCGTCAGCGACTGGCGGCTGGAGGTGAAGAACCTGTCGCTCGATGTGCGCGCGGGCGAGGTGATCGGCCTGGCCGGTCTGGAGGGCAGCGGCCAGCGCCTGCTGCTGCAGGCCTGCGCCGGCCTGCGCCGCCCGCTCTCCGGGCGGCTGCGCCTGGCCGGCCGCGACATGGCCGGGCAGCCCTACAGCCGCTTCCTGGATGCCGGCGTGGCCTACATGTCGGCCGGCCGGCTGGAGGAAGGCCTCATCGCCGGGATGAGCCTGACCGAGCACGTCGTCCTGGCCGGGCGCAGCGCGGCTCTGCTGGTCAAGTGGCCGGCGGCGACGCAGGCCGCGGCCGAGCGGATTCGAAAGTACAACGTCAAGGGAGAGCCGGCCACCCCGGTCGAGGAGCTCTCCGGCGGCAACCAGCAGCGGGCGCTGCTGGCGCTGCTGCCGGACCGCCTGGACCTGCTGCTGATGGAACACCCGACCCGCGGGCTGGACATCGAGTCCACGGAGTACATCTGGAGCCTGCTGCAGCAGCGCACCCGCGAGGGCACGGCCATCCTCTTTATCTCCGCCGACCTGGACGAGCTGCTCGACCGCAGCGACCGCATCCTGGTCTTTTGCGCCGGGCAGGTGCAGGAGCTGGACGCCCGCCGGACGAGCGTCCTGCAGCTCGGCGAGTGCATCGGCGGGCGAGGGCTGAACTGATGGGCAGGCTGGGGCGAGGTTGGCTCGACTGGCTGCTGCGAGTCCTGGGCATCGCCGTAGCCCTGGTGATCAGCGCCCTGGTCATGCTGGCCATCGGCCAGTCGCCCCTGGGAGCTGCCGGCGCGATCTTCTCCGGGGCGTACACCGGCATGGCCGCGGTGCTGACGGCCTGGGCCCCGGTGCTGCTGTGCTCGGCCGGCCTGCTGCTGACCTTTTCCGCCGGCATGTGGAACATCGGCATCGAGGGCCAGATCGCCATGGGGGCGATCTTTGCCACCGGTATGGTGCGCTTGCTGCAGGGCGTCGCGCCGCCGGCGGTCACCCTGCCGCTGGCCGCGCTGGGCGGGATGCTGGGCGGGGCGCTCTGGGCCACGCTGGTCGGACTGCTGCGGCGCTACGGCAACGTCAACGAGATCTTTGGCGGGCTGGGGCTCAACTTTGTCGCCCAGAGCCTGACCGTCTACCTGGTGATCGGCCCGTGGGCCCGGCCGGGCATCGCCTCGACCAGCGGCACCGAAGCCTTCCCCTCCGAGCTGTGGCTGCCGGCCCTGCCGGGGTTCAACGTCAGCCCGATCGAGCTACTGCTCGGCCTGGTGGCCATCGCCCTGATCGCCACGGCCCTGCGGGGCACCCACTTCGGGCTGCGCCTGAAGGCCGTGGGCAAGAACTTGCGCTCGGCCTTCTTGCTGGGAGTGCCCACCGAGCAGCACCTGCTGCTGGCCTTTGCCCTGTGCGGCGCCCTGGCCGGCCTGGCCGGGTGGATCCTGATCGTGGGGCCCGGCGGCCGCCACAACCTCTACCCGCGCATCTCCCAGGGGTACGGGTTCCTGTCGATCCTGGTGGTCCTGCTGGCCAACCTCGACGCCGTGTGGAGCCTGCCCATCTCGTTCCTCTTTGCCGTCATCGCCATTGGGGGGCGGCAGCTCGACAGCGCCCTGGGCAACGTGATCCAGGCCCTGCTGGTCCTGTCCGTGCTGATCACCCAGGGGCTGGGCGAGCGCATGCACCGCAAGACAATGGCGGCCCCAGCCGCCGCGCCTGGAGAGCATGGACCGGCAGGATGAACCACTACCGCTGGTCTCGACACGATTGATGGCAGAGAGCAAGGTGTCTCGATGGTCGACTTTCTGGCCCTGGTGCTGGCAGCCTCGCCGCCGCTCCTCTTTGCCGTGCTGGGGGAGACGATCACCGAAAAAGCCGGGGTGATCAACCTGTCGCTGGATGGGTCGCTGCGGCTGACGGCCCTGGTCGCCTTCGTCCTGGTGGTGAGGAGTGGCAGCTTCCTCCTGGGCTTTGCCGGGGCCATGGCCGTCGGCGCGCTCATCGCCCTGCTGATCGCCTTTGCCAGCCTGACCCTGCGCCAGGCCCAGGTGGCCACCGGCTTTGTCCTGACGGTGCTCTGCGGCAACCTGGCCGATGTGCTGGGCCAGCCCTACACCGGCGAGCCGAACCGACTGGTCGCGCCACTGCCGATCCCAGGCCTGGCCGACATCCCGGTAGTGGGGCCGATCCTCTTTCGCCAGAACCTGCTCGTGTACCTCGGCCTGCTGGCGGTGCTGGCAGCGTGGGTCTATATCTTCAAGACCCGTCCAGGCCTGCAGCTACAGGGGCTGGGCGAGCGGCCGGCGGCGGCCTTTGCCCGCGGCAGCCAGGTCGTCCGCATGCGCTATCTCTACACACTCATCGGCGGGGCGCTCGTGGGACTGGGCGGGGCCGCCTTCTCCCTGTGGGCCAAACCGGGCTGGGACCGGCCCAACAGCATCGAGGGCTTTGGCTGGATCGCCCTGGCCATCGTCATCTTTGGCAACTGGCACCCGCTCCGGGCCGCGCTGGGCGTCTTTCTCTTTGTGACGCTGGACACGGCGGCCATCCGCCTGCAGAGCGTCTGGCAGGACAATGTCCTCCTGCGCCAGTTCGTGCCGACGCTGCCCTTTCCCCTGATGATCCTCACCCTGCTGCTGGTGACCATCGGCAACGCCGAATGGGTCAACTGGCTGCTCAGCTACCTGCCGGCCGGCCTATCCCGCTTCCTGCGCAGCGTCATCCGAGCGCTGCAGACCTCGCCGCCGGCGGCGCTGGGGAGCATCCCCAAGGAGGAGTGAGCACTCCCCCCAGATGCCCATCAGGCCCGTTTGCGCCCGAACAGGCGATCCCTCATACCCGGCTTTTTCTCCCCCAGCAGCTCACCGATCAGGTGGCGTAGGTCGCGGTCCTTCTCCTCCTGATAGCGCTCCAGCAGCGCCGCCGTGGCCTGGTCACCCAGCCGCTTGAGCGCCTCGGCGGCCGCGGTCCGCAAGCCGTGGTCTTCGAGGGCTCGCACCAGGGGCGCCACCGCCAGCGAGCTGCCGGATTCCCCCAGCAGGCGTACGGCCTTCAGCCGCACCCAGGTGTCCGGGACACGCAGGGTGTCGATCAGCGCCTGCACCACGCGCGGGTCCTGCGCCCTGCCCCTCAGTGCGTCGAGGACCGCCTGCTGCGGCGCGTCGCGGAGCGTCGCCAACAGCGCAACGAGCGTCTCGAGGGCCCGCTCGTCCTCGCTTTCTCCCAGCAGGCCTATCGCCGCCTTCTGCACGTCCCCGCTGCCTCTGCCGGCAGCCTCGGCGATCGCGTCCAGGGCCTCACTCCCAAGCACGCTCAGTACCTCCCTGGCCCCGGCAGCCGCGGCGCCGCCCAGGGCCTGGGTCAGCAGCGGCAGGGCCTGCACCCCCAGGAGGGGAAGGACCCGAGCCGTCTCGACGCGGACCTGGAGGTCGCTATCGTTGAACAGGGCCTGCCGCAGCAGGGGCACGGCGCGCTGGTCACCAAGCCCGGCCAGTCGCCGGACGGCCTCCCGGCGCTGCGGCGGTTCACCGACCACGAACGCCCGGACGGCCTCGGCGAGCGCGCGGGAAGAGGGCGGGCTCACAGAGGAAAGCGCCTCGGCCACGGCCCGGCGCACCTCTGCGCTCGCGTCCACCAGGACCGGCAGCAGGATGCCCTCTGCGCGCCCGTCGCCCAGTTCGCCCAGAGCCTGGGCCGCCAGGGCGCGGACACCGGGGCTGGGATCGGCCAGGACCTGTTGCAGGACCCCCAGCACACGTTCCGCCCCGAAGCGCACCAGCGCTCGGGCAGCGCTTTGGCAAACGGGCCTGTCTTCATGGAGGGCCCGCCGCAGCGCGGGAATAGCCCGCGGGTCCAGCAGCTCGCCCAGCGTCTCGGCCGCCTGGACCTGCTGCGACGGCGTCTCCCCGTTGACCAGGGCGTGCAGCGCCTGGCCCAGCGGCGTCGGGAGGAGTGCCAGCACCGAGTTGGCCGCGGTCTGCCGCACGATGGGCGCGGGATCCTGCAGAAGCAGGATGAGCGGGTCGACTGCGGCGGGATCCTGCAAGGGCGCCAGGGCGGCAGCGGCCGCCTCGCGCACGCCGGGCTGCGGGTCGTCCAGCGCGGCGACGAGATCGGGCACGGCCTGGCGGGCATTCAGCGCTCGCAGCGAGCGCGCAGCCTGCGCCCGCACGTTGACGTCGACATCCCTGAGGTCAGCCGCCAGCGGGCGCGCCGCGTCGGCGCCGCCGCGACCCAACGCTTCGGCGGCAGCCAGGCGTACCTGGGGAGAGCTGTCGGCCGCCAGCGCGCCAATGAGGGCCGCGCCGGTGGCAGCATCGATGCTGCGCTGTTTCAGAACGCTGGCCGCAGCCAGGCGCGTCTCGGCCTTGGTCCTGCAGCTTGGCGATGAGCGGCTCCTGGGCAGCGGGGTCGTTCATGCGCACGAGGGCCCCGACTGCGGCCTGACGCACCTCATCGCTCGGATCGCCACAGGCCGCGATCAGGGGAAAGGTGGCCCGGCGATCTTCCAGGGCAGCCAGCTGCTGGGCAGCCTTCTGCCGCATCGGCGGGCGAGGATCGTTGGCCAGAGCCAGGATGCTGTTCTCCAGTTGGAAGAGAGCCGCGTACTGGGGGTTCTCGAACTGCAGGTCGACACAGGTGGTTCCTTCCGCGACCTGGAAATCCAGGATGTGCACCGCCTGGGACCGGTTCACGCCCGAGCGCACCAGCAAGAGGGCGACCAGGCAGGCCAATGCCAGGAGGAGAGGAAGCAGCCAGATCCCGCTCATCCCGTCGGGAGCGAGGGCGGCGACGAACGGGGTCAGGCACAGGCTCAGCATCCCGACCGCACCCAGGGACAGCACGACGGCCTGCGAGCGGCGCATCCCGCGGAGGCACTCGGCGCAGTACGGCGCCCGGCTGGGGAAGACCAGTTGGACGGTCTGGGTGTTGCTGCGCGGCAACCAGAAGATAAACCAGCCCGTAAAGAGCAAGAGCAGCGCCGAGCAACCCCAGCGCGCACAGCCCGACCCATCGGACGATCCATCCACCTTGACCGCCTTGCTGCGTCGGCCGGGCACCGCCCGCTCGCTGGCAATGCCCTGGTGGGCAGGATCGGCGGCGCACACCTTGGGCAGGATTACGCTGTGCGGCTAGACATAGTCCCAGGTCACGAAGGTGGGCTGAACCGAGGGGGGCACGGTGATCAGCCCAAGGCGCCGGAGCAGTCGTTCCAGCAGGCTCGTCGAGACCTCCTTGCGGATGCAGACATCCTGACACCGTTGCGGTACGGCCGCTATTGTACCACAACAGAACATCTCGCGGCAATCCGCCCGATCTGATCCTGTCCCACGGCGGTATCAAGGTCGCGGCGGTGCACCACGACCGGCAGGTGCCCGGCCTGCGCGAAGCGCGGTACGGCCGCACCATCGCTGCGCCCCGGCATGGGCGGCGCCATGCCGTTGCCGGAGCCGGGCACCTGCTGGTCGAGGCCGGCGACTTCGATATGGCCGTGGATCCTGTCCGGCTCCGCTTGTTTTGCCTGCGGCGCTGTGCTATAATCACCCCGAGATCGACCGGGGCGGCTGCTGTTCAAGGAGGCGCTCGTGGGAGAAGTGAAAAAAGTCAACTGCCCCGCTTGCGGGGGGCCGATCGATCTGCGCGGTGCCCAGGCCCGGTGTCCCTTTTGCGGCACCGTGGTGGTGAGCAGCGAGCCCGAACCGCCGCCCACGCCCGGCCCGGTGGTGATCGAGATCCCGAACGTGCCCAGCTCCCTCGCCCGCCGCAAGACGGGCTGCGCCGGGACACTGGCCGTCGCGGGGGCCGTCGTCCTGCTGGCAGCGGTCGGCCTGGTGGTATTTTTCCTCACGCAGAACGAGAGCCCCGGCACTCTCCTCAGCCCCTTGCGCCGCTCCGTCCAGGGCACACCCGTCGTGGTGCCGGCCGACCGCACCGGGCCGGCCGACCTGCTCCTCTGTACCTACGACTATGGCAGCAGCGACCCACAGCGCTACCTGACCTACCTGGACGGCCTCGACCACACCCTCCGGTGGGACAGCCCGGCCCTGGGCAACAGCGCCTTCCTGAACCAGCCGGTGGTCGGCCCGACGCTGGTCTACCTGACCGACGACAGCCGCCTGCTGGCACTCAGCCGCAGCGACGGCCAGCCGGCCTGGCAGGCCACGCTGTCCGACAAGATCGAGCACATCTGCCAGGACTGCCTGCTCCTGGCCGGCAAGCACCTGGTGGTGCTGACCGCGGACGGCGTGCTGCAGGGGTTTGACAGTGCCAGCGGCCAGGCCCTCTGGAGCCGCCGGCTGGCAACCACGCCGCGCAACCTGTGGCTGTTGGCCGGGGAGGTCGCAGTGCTGGACGAGCCCGCGGGCGGGCCGGTCGCCCTCTACCTCTACGACCCGGCCAGCGGGGAACCGGTGCGCACGATCACACCCCGCTGCACCAGGCCCGGTGGGCGCGACCTCGAACTCTTCAGCATCTACTCGGCCAACGTCCTGGCCGGCCCGGCCGGGGACACCGTCTACTTCTTCTTCGACCTCACCCCCGGCTGCGCCCAGCGCTGGGACGCCGCCAGCGGCACGCTGGTCTGGCAGGTCGTGGCGGAAGAGCACCACTTTGACCGCTTCGAGGGCACCCTCTTCCTGGCCGACGGCACCATCTACGGCGGCTACCGGGGCTACCTCCAGGGGCGCGCTGGCGGGATCGTCCTGGCCGTCGACGCCGCGGACGGCACCGTGCGCGTGCTGGCCTGGGCCGAGGACTATGATCTGACCCCGCTGGCCAGGCACGAGGGGACCGTCATCGTCAGCGCCAAGCGCACCCGCGGCAGCGAGCGCTACGAGCTGTGGGGGCTGGACGCGGTCACGGGGGAGCGCAAGTGGGAGAAGGTCTTCCAGGACGAGGAGCCCATCGAGGCCCCCGGCTCCTGGGCCGGCAACGCCTACAGTTGGCGGCTGACGCCGCGGGCACTCGTGCTGCTGCACATGCTCGAGGAGCCGAGCCGCCTGGTCCTGGAGACGCTCGATCCGCGCACTGGCCAGAGCGCCGGGCTGACCGACATAGACCTGGGGGATGATTCCTGGAACTGGGACGGCGTGGTCTGGACCGACGACACGGCCTGGGTGGTCGCCTCCAAGCTGCACGCGGTGGATCTGCTCTCGGGCAAGCTGCTCTACACCTGGCCGTAGGAGCTGCCCGCCGCCGCGGGCCTCATACCCATCCTCCCAGCGCCAGGCCCGTCAGCAGCAGCGCGGCCGCGGCCCAGGGCCAGGTCCGACCGGCCGCCTCGCGAACCCTTCCCGCCCGCGCGAGCCCGGCCTGCACCAGCACCTGTCCCAGGAGGGCAAAGGCCAGTACCGCACCCACGACCGGCCGGTCGCTCAGAAGCAGGTAGGCCAGGACGCCGCCCTGCGCCAGGTAGCCCCAGGCGCGGGGCCGGCCGGCCGCCGCCGTCGTCGGCGCCTCGGCCCAGCCGACGTAGGCCAGGCCCCAGAGCACGCTCAGGAGCACGGCTGCCCCGTCGAGCTCGCCCCACGCGGCCTGCCCCAGCCACCAGGGCCAGGCCAAGCCGCCCCAGATGCGCAGCAGGCGCAGGGCGGCCGGCCGGCCCCGCGCCGGCCAGCGCAGGCCGAGCAGCGCCAGCCCCGCCACCGCGACGAGCAGGGCCCGCTCCCCCCACAGGCCGGCCACGACGAGCAGCAGGCTGCCCAGCGCCAGCACCTCCACCAGGCCGGCGCGGCGCCCGCGGGCCGCGCCCCGCAGGCGCCACCAGGCGCGGTGAAGCCAAGCGCTCACGGCGGCGCTGAGCGAACCCGCCTCGGTGTGCGGCAGCGCCGGCGGCGGGCCGCCCGGTGGGTCCGCGCCACCGGCCGGGGGCAGCAGCGGGCCGGCCGCGGCACCGAGACGCACCCACAGCCGGCCCCATACCGCCGTCGTCAGGAAGAGGCCCAGGAGCAGCCAGCCCAGGTCGGGCCAGCCCCACAGCGGCCCACCGGACGCCAGCGCCCCGGCCAGCCACCCCAGGGCCGGCCCCAGCCCGGCTCCATCGGCGGCCAGGGACAACTCCAGGTCGAACCACCGGCCGGGCAGGTCCTCGGGCATGCTCACGAACTGCTCCTGCGCAGAAGAGCGATTGGCTCTCAGCTCTCGGCTCTCGGCTCTCGGCCTTCTGCCCCGGCCACCCGCTCCGGCGGCCGGATGATCGACAGCCGGAAGAGCAGCCAGCCCGGCCCCAGGGCCCAGGCCAGGATGGCCAGGATGCCCAATAGCTGCGCCGTCAACTGGCCAAAGTCGCCGGCCATTCCCGGGGCCAGCAGGGCGATCCCGCTGACCCCCTGGCCGGCGACTCCCAGGTAGCGGCCGGCCCCCACGCCGTTCAGCCCCTGGCCAAAGGTCCCGTCGGCAAAGAGCCCCACCGCCAGCACGCCCCAGAGCCCGGCCAGCCCGAAGGTGGGGACGATGCCGGCCGGGTCCTCCAGCCGCCAGACCCGCTCGACCAGGTAGCTGCCCAGGGGCACCAGCAGGCCCGCCGCCGCGCCGACGATGAGCATGGTGGTCGGTGGAGCAAAGGGGGCCAGGCCGGCGCTGGCCACGGCCCCGGCCACCAGGCCGCGGGCCAGCATGGCCGGGTGGAAGCGCGCCGTGGTAAAGGCCATGTAGGCGCTGGCGACCAGCCCGCCGGCCGCGGCGCAGGCCCACGTGTTCGCCGCCACCAGCGGCAGCCGCGCCACGATCCCCCATGCCCCCGCCATGTTGAGGGCGGTGACGCCGACCAGGGCCAGCAGTGCCCCACCGAGGTAAGCCTCGTGGCCTGCCGCCGCACCAGGTTCGGGCTGCCGCGCCCGGGTCGCCAGCAGGCCGGCCAGCGCCAGTATCCCACCAAAGGCGTAGTGGACCCCCGCCCCGCCCCAGTCGACAAAGCCGTGCCCCAGGTAGGCCGTGCGCCCCGTTGCCGCCAGCCACCCGCCGCCCCAGGCCCAGTGGCCGAGCAGAGGACAGAGCGCCCCGCCCACCAGCAGGGCCACGCCGAGGAGCCCCGGCCCCGGCAGCCGCCGCCCGGCCGCGGCCAGGGCCAGCGTCACCACCGTGACCGCGCCCAGCGCCTGCAGCAGGAAGAGAGCCATCCGCCCGGCCTCCGCGGGCACGAGCGGGCCGGCCCAGGCCAGCAGGCCCAGGTCCTCACCCAGGGGCGTCCACTGCCACCCCAGGCGGGGTGCTTCCCCCAGTTGCGGGGCGTGCACGAATCCGTACTGCAGCGAAAACCCGCAGGCCAGCGACACGAGCAGGGCCACCACGCCGGCCAACAGCAGCCGCCCCCCGGCCCAGGAGCGCCCCTTGCCGGCCGGCCCGGCGGCCAGCAGCCCTATCCCCGCCGGAAGCGCCAGCCCCAGCACGGACAGGAGCACGATCCAGGCCACGTTGAGCAGTGTCTCGAACGACAAGGCGTCCTCCTCTCGGTGGGCTTCCGCTCGCCAGGGGCATTCTAGCATGCCGCCCTGCGAGTGTCAATCGTGCCGGTTCGGGAGCACGGCGATAGCAAGGTCGCGGTGGCGCACCACGAATGGCAAGTGCCCGGCCTGCAGGAAGCGCGACACGCCCGTGCCATTGCGCCGCCCCGGCATGGGGGGCGTCGTGCCGTGGCCGGAGCCGGGCACCTGCTGGTGAAGGCCGGCGACTCATGGCCGTGCGT
>CAZTIG010000021.1:0-59841 GCA_964613665.1 uncultured Chloroflexia bacterium | reverse complement strand
CCGAGCGGCTCCGCTCAGGGACCGCTTGCCTGCCCATCCACAAACATGCATCCGCTGCCCGCTACGGCCCACCGCCCCGGATGGACAGCGGCAGGTAGACCTGCCAGGCCGAACCGCTGTACTCGTCCGCGCCGAGGTCGTAGCCGGCACCCTGCGGCCGCGGGTCGCCGTCGATGTCGACCGGTACACCGGCATCCACGCCGGCATCGCGCGCCGCCGAGGCCGGTCCAATGTGGCAACCGCCGTGAAAGGCCGGATCGCCCCACAGGTTGATCGTGCCGCTGACGACGCGGCCGGCCCCGCCCCAGTCCCGGCCGTTTCCCCACAGGGTGGCGGTGAGGGTGGCGGCACTGCCGGCCGTGACGCTCAGGCCGACGCTGTTGCTGAAGAGGATGGTGTTGGTCAGGACGGCAGCGCCGGTACCGCCGCCATCCGTGGCCACGACCATGCCGCAGCCATCGCCCACGCGGTTGTCGGCGATGGTGTTGTGCGCCAGGGCCGCCGCGCCGGCCAGGTACAGCCCGCTGCCCGCTGCAGCCTGGTTGCCGGCGATGCAGTTGTTCCGCAGCACGGCCGGGCCGCCGCCCAGGTAGAGTCCTCCACCGCTCGCGGCATCGTTCTCCAGGAACCAGTTGCCCTCCAGCGTGCCGCCGCCATACAGTCCACCCCCCCCGCCGCCGGCTGTGTTCGCGGCGAACACGTTGCCGAGGAAGGCCCCCCAGCCACACACTCCCGCACCGTCCCGGTCAGACCAGTTCTCGGCGATCTCGTTGCCCTGCAAAGTGGCCCGGCGATTGCCCAGGTAGACCCCGCCGCCGTCGCGGCGGCACATGTTGCGGACGATGCTGTTGCCGGTCAGCGGGGTAGGATCCGCCGACCAGTCCAGGTAGACCCCGCCGCCATCGGCCTGGGCGACGTTGCCCTCGATGTGGTTCCCGCTCAGGAAGGCCGCGCCGCCGTCGCCACCCATGAAGACGCCGCCGCCGTTCTGGCCGGCCTCGTTGCCGGAGACGAGGTTGGCAGCGACCATCGTGCGGGCGCCCGGGTGGGATGGCGGGTCAGCGGCGGGAAAGAGGTGCGGCACATAGGGTTCGGCCCGGCAGGCCAACACCGCCTCGCCAAAGTACAGCCCGCCGCCGTTCCAACCGGCCCGGTTGCGGACGATCTCGTTGCCCGACAGCGCCGAGCGGCTGCCGTAGACCTCGACGATGACCCCCCCGCCGTCGAAGAGGGCGACGTTGTCGGCGATGACATTCTCCGTCAGCGTGACCGCGGCCGCGCCCAGGTAGAGGCCGCCGCCGGTGGAGGCCTCGTTCCAGCGGAAGGCATTGTCCACGAGCGCGGCGTCGCCGTCGTTCATGAGCATGCCGCCGCCGGTGAAGCCGGCCGTGTTGGAGGCGACGGTGTTGGCGAGCAGCGTCACCGTACCGCTGTAGACGTAGAGCCCGCCGCCGTACTCGGCGGTGTTGGCGACGATCGTGCAACCGCTGATGGCCACGGCGGCCTCGATCGCGCAGATGCCGCCGCCGCGGTGCTCCCCGTAGGCGCCGCCGGGCTGATGGGTGGCGTCGCCCCCCGTCAGGCGCAGGCCGGCGATGGTCAGGCTGATCTGGCCTGCGGCATAGACCACCCGCCCCTGGCCCAGCGCGTCCAGTGTCGTGGGGTGGGCCAGCGGGTCGGGCGTGGTCCAGTTCGTGGTGGTATAGCCCCCCTGGAGAGTGAGACTCCGGCTGAGGTAGACGGTCTGGGTGAAGCCTCCGCGGGAATCGACCCCGGCGCAGTGGCCGGCCACCTTGACCACGTCGCCGGGTCCGCTGCTCGCGTCCACTGCGGCCTGGACGCTGGGGTAGGCGGTGGGGTCGTCGTTGAGGCGGACATGGCAGTCCGCCGTAGGGGTGGCGGAGACCGGAACGACCCCGGCCGGCAGCCCGTCCGCAGGCAAGCCCAGGACGAGAATGGCACCAAGGAGCAGGCATGACAGCGGGCGCAGGCATCCACGCACCGCAAGCCTCCTTTCCGCGACCCTGCCATCACCCCGCTGCCGCCAGCGGCTCCGCACAAGGCCGGTGGCCCCGCGGGTTCTGCACCGTCAGGCAATAGACCGCGCCGTCCACCGCGCCGAAGCGGTACTTGTAGACCTCGTCGCCGCGCAGGAAATCGAACCGCCTCCTGCCGCGGGCGATGGCCTCCTGGATGCAGTAGCTCAGCAGCACGATGCCGGAGCTGAGCTCGGGGCGCCAGGCCGGGTCGTAGCCGGAGTTATAGACCAGCAGGTCGTTGCCATAGTCGAAACACCACAAGGCCGCGGCCGGCCGCTCGTCCAGCCAGAGGGTATAGAGGTCCAGCCAGCCGGCGGCCATGGTCACGGCGGCCACGTCGCGGAAGAAGCGCTCCATCGCCGGGGTCATGAAGGCATCCTTCTCGGGATGGCTGGCGCGGTGGAGCTGCATGAAGGTGTCGACGGCCTCGGGCAGGCCGGCCGGGTCGCGCAGGCGAGACCAGCGCACCTCGGCCTCAGCTTCGGCCCGGCGCAGCTTGCGGCGGACCTCGTGGCGCTGCTTCTTGTCCAGCGTCACCAGGTAGGCCTCCCAGTCGGCCGGCAGGGGGATGTAGGGCGCAGCATCCTCGCGCTGCAGGGAGAAGGCGGCCGGGCAGCAGGCCGCGCAGACCTGCTGCAGGATGCCGGCGCGGGTGGGGGAGTGGTCCGGCAGGCAGTGCAGGTCGAGCAGGTCCCAGGGCGGAGCCTCCGCCAGCAGGTACTCCAGGAAGGCGTGGTAGACGGCGGCCTCGTGGCCGCGGGCGACGACGAAATCGAGGTAGTCGGAGACGTCCACGCCGCCGACGAACTGTAGGACGTGCCGGCCGGCCTGCTCCAGGGCGTAGAGGGGAGCGACGCCCAACAGGGTGCCGGCGTCGTCGCGGGCCAGCAGGACACGCAGGTCCCGGCCGGCCCCAAAGTGCTGCCACCAGACCTGCTGCCACTGCGGGGTCAGGAAGAGGGTATCCACGGTGCTGGCACCGAGGAGGATGGACCACTCCGCGGCCAGGTCGGCAAAGAGGCCGCCGTCGCCGCGCAACTGGACCTGGATCGCCATGGTCTGGCACCTCGCCTTTTGGGCCTATTATACCCGATCCTGGCCCTTCGTGCGACTCGAGGCGGCGCATCTTGGCCCGCGGGCACACACCGCCCTCCGCCGATTTCACCTGGAAGGAGGACAGCACGAAAGCCCCTCTCTCGAAGGGCCACCCCACGCGCAGAGACGCCCTGCCCACGGCGATATCAAGGTCGCGCCGATGCACAGCGGATGGCAGGTGCCCGGCCGGCGTACAGCGCGGCATGGCCGTACCATTGCCGTGTCCCTGGATGTGCGGCGTCGTGCCGTTGCCTGAGCCGGGCACTTGCCGGTCAAGGCCGGCGACTTTGGTACGGCCGTGCGCCCCTGCCGCGCTGGCTTGACAATGCCCAGGGCGTGTGGTAAATTGAACCAGGCCCAGGTGGCCATCTCCGACCGACGATTCCCAGCAGAAGTAGCAGCAGACGATCAGAAGGAGGCAGAGATGTCCTACCCGCAGGGACCAATGGGGGCACCGGCTGCAGCGGCCGGCGGCACCCCGCCCGAGGGCCGCGAGCGGCTGGCGGCCTGGCTGCAGTTCCCCCGCCGGGCCCTTTTCCTGGCAATCGGTGCGTTCCTGGCCTGGGGTGCCGTCTTCCTGCTGGTGTGGGGCTCGGCCGACCCGCTGGCCACCCTGACCGGCGGCCGGCCGATCAGCGCCGAGGCGCGGCAGCGCCTGGTGCAGCAGTACGGGCTGGACCAACCGCTGCTGGCGCAGTACTTTCGCTGGCTGGGGGGTGCCTTGCAGGGCGACCTGGGGACATCGGCCCTGGCGCGGCAGCCGGTAGGAGAGATGATCGTCGACCGCCTGCCCAACAGCCTGCTGCTCGTGGGCACGGCCCTGCTCCTGGCGCTGCTGCTGGCCGCCGTGTCCAGCCTGCTCGCCCTGTTGGCCCACTGGTTGGAGGAGCGTAGCGGCGCAGGGGGTTCTGTGCTCAAAGGCCTGGGCCGGCTGGCGTACTTTTGCGGGTGCAGCGGGCCCCCGGCGGTGCTGGCCCTGTCCCTCCTCTATGTCTTTGGCGTGCAGCTGCGCTGGCTGCCACTGTTCGGAATGCACTCGCCACAGGCCGCGGCCAGCCTGGACGACACCCTGCGCCACCTCGTTCTGCCGGCGACTGCCTTGGCCGCCTTGCCGATGCTGCTGACCGCCCAGGCAGCGTCGCGGGCGCTGACGCTCCCGGCGGCCTCGGGCGGCCGGCACTGGCTGGCCGGCCTGCTGCACGGCCTGGCGACGCTCTGCGGCCAAGTCGGCGGGCTGGTCAGCGCCATGGTGGTGATCGAGGCGATCTTCTCCTGGCCGGGGATCGGGCGGCTGGCCTACGAAGCGGCCGTGCAATTCGACCTGACCCTGTTCCTTGGCGTGCTTTTTGCCTGCTCCCTGGTGGTCCTCGCCGGCCGGCTGCTGAGCGAGCTCTTCCGCTGGCTGGAGCGGCTGGTGTGCCGGCCGCCAGAGACGACAGTAGAGCCCTCGCCGTGGCGAAAAAAGGCCCGCCGCATCTACCTCGTCGCCGCGCTGGTGCTGCTGCTCCTGCCGCTGGGGCTTACCCTGGCCGGCCTGGTCGTGGATCCGGCCTGGGCCGATCGCACCGACCGCCAGGCGGCCATGGCCCCGCCCTCGGCGGAGCACCCCGGGGGGACCGACAGTCTCGGCCGCGACCTGCTGGCACGAGGCCTGCGCGGCGCCGGCCTCTCGCTGGTCGGGGCCGGCCTGGCGGCCGGGCTCGTCCTCGTGCCCGCCCTGCTGGGTGGGGCACTGACCGGTTTCCTGGCCTCGCTGCGGCGACTCTGGAGCGAGTCGCTGGCCGACCTGCTGCTCCTGGGGACCGACGCCCTGCTGCTCATCCCGGCTATCCCGGCCACCATGCTGCTGATGCTGCCGGAGCGCCGCTCGGGCGGGTGGCGGGACATCGAGTGGCTCGGCCTGGCCGTGGCCGTGGCCCTGGTCCTGCTGCCGCGGGCGCTGCGGGCCGCGCAGACGCTGTGGCTGGCCGCGCCCGGGCGGCACCGCTGGCTGACGGTGGGCCTGGCCGGGCCCGGAGCGCTGCTGCTGGGCGCGCTCTTCGCGGCGTTCGGCCTGGGGCTGGCCGTCGATCTACTGGGAATGGGCGTGAGCGCCCCGGCCATCACGCTCGGGGCAATGCTGGGGGGCAGCATCGAGTATCTCATACGGTACCCGATCGGCCTGCTGGTGGCCGGCGTCCTGGCCTGGGTCTGCGCCGTGGTCCTCTACACTGCCGCCGACGCCGTGATCGGCTTCTTCACCAGCAAGGGGGTCATGGCGCGCCTGAACGAGTAGACGGGCAGTACCCCGCCCCCGCGAGGCCGCTGCTGGAAGATGGGATGGACCCGACTACTCCATGTCCTGGTCCGGAACCGTCGCCGCCTCTCGATGCGAATGAACCGATGAGACGGGACACCTCCGTTGCCCGACGCTTCCGCGCCGGCCTGCGGGGGCTCTGTCCCCAGGGCACGGCCTGGCTCCTGCCCGTGCTGGCCGGCCTCCTCTTCCTGCTGCACAGCTACCTCTTCCGCGGCTACCTGCTCGACGACGCCGGCATCTCGTTCGCCTACGCCCGCAACCTGGCCGCCGGCCACGGCCTGGTGTCGCAGCCCGGCGTGCCCCCGGTAGAGGGCTACTCGAACTTCCTGTGGGTGCTGCTGCTGGCCCTCCTTTTCCCCCTGGGACTCTTCGACCCCACCATCACGCCCAAAGTGGTCGGGATCGTGCTGGTGCTGCTGGCCTTTTTCTTCTACGACCGCGCCGGCGCGGCGCTGCCGCTGCGGCGGGGGCGGCTGCTGGCCGGCCTCAGCCTGCTGCTGCTAGCACTGAACACGACGTTCACCGCCTGGTCCACGGCCGGCCTGGAAAACCCGCTCTACACGCTGCTGCTGGTCCTGCTCCTGTGGACGACCGTGCGCGACCCGGCCCGCTGGACGACGGCCCTGCCGGCCGGCCTGCTGGCCGCCGGCGTGGCCCTGACCCGGCCCGACGGCATCGTCTTTGCCGCGGCCTACCCGCTGCTGCTCCTGCTGCCCGCGGCCAGGCCGACCCCGGCCCGGCCGGGGAGGCAGCGCGCCGGGGCGCTGTTGGCCTACCTGGCCGCTTTCGCCGTGCCGTACGGCGCCTACCTGGCCTTCCGGCTGCTCTACTTTGGCGACTTCTTCCCCAACACCTACTATGTCAAGGGCGGGGCGATGCTCCAGGACGCCGCCGCCCTGCTCCTGCTGCGGCCGGAGATGGCCGAGCGCTTCTACGGGATGATGTTCTGCGTCGCCGGACCGCTCGGAAACGTCGTCCTGGCCGGGCTGGCCGTGGCCACGCTGTACCTCCTCTTCACCCGGCGCCTGCTGCGCGCGCACCTGGTGCTGGGCACCTTCCTCGTCCTGGCCATGGCCGACTACCTGCTCCTGCCGCCCGACCCCTTCGTGGAGTCGCGCTTCGCCACGCCCTTTGTGCTCTTCTTCTACCTCTACGCCGGCGCGGTCGCCGCCACCTTCCTGGAGAGCCGGCCCTGGAAGCGCGCGCTCAAGATGCGGCTGGCCGTGACCGGCGCCGGCCTCATCCTCGGCCTGAGCATCTTGCTCTTTGGCACACGCTCCGTCGACTTTGCCCGGCACCCGGTCCTCTCCTTCGCCCAGGTGACGGAGGAGTACGGCCTGCGCTTCAATCGCTACGCCGACGCGCTCGGCCTGGCGCAGGGCTCGGTCCTGCTGCCCGACGTGGGCGGTACACTCTACTACTCGCGCCTGCGCGTCTATGACCTGGGCGGCCTGACCGACCGGACCATCGCCCGGACGCTCTTCTACGACCACGACCAGGCCGCCTTCTACGACTATGTCTTTGAGACGGCGCAGCCCACCTTTATCCACACGCACACGCAGTGGGCCTACCGGGCCGACCTGGCCGGCGATCCGCGCTTCGGCCGCGACTATGCCGTGATCCGGCAGGCCGCCGACCCCTGGATCCGGGCGCAGTACGGTCGGGAGGTCGACGCAGGAGACTATGTCCGGAAGGACGCCGTGGGCGACCGGCTGGAGCTGCTGCGCTCGCTCGCCCCATAGCGCCTCCAGTCAGACTGCGCGCCGAAACAGCGAAGCCACCAAGATCGGGCAGATCTTCGTGGCTTCGTGCCTTCGTGGTTCACCGTTCGGTTGCTTTGTGCCTTCGTGCCTTGGTGGTTCTCCGCTCGGTGCTTCGTGCCTTCGTGGTTCTCCGTTCGGTGCTTCGTGCCTTCGTGGTCCGCTTCCAGGGTTCTTGGTGCCTTTGTGGTTCGCTACTCCAGGATCGGCTCAATCAGCCCGTACTGCCCATCCTTGCGGCGATAGACCACGTTCAAGCGTTCCGTCTCGGCGTTCTGAAAGACAAAAAAGTCGTGGCCGAGCAACTCCATCTGCGAGATGGCCTCGTCGCTGAACATCGGCTTGACCAGGAACTGCTTGACCTTGACGATGGCCGGCTCGGGCTCCTCGGCCGGCCGGGCCGGGCCGGGCGTGGCGGCCAGCGGCAGCTCGGAGAGCGAGGCCGGCTGGCCGGCGCGGCGGCGCGCCCCGCGGTGAAAATGGCGGTCCTTGAAGCGGGCCACCTGACGCTCCATCGTATCGAGGACGGCGTCCATCGAGGTATAGGGGTCACCGGAGCGCTCCTCCGCCCGCAGGATCACCCCATTGCCCAACGTCACGGTCAACTGCGCGACGATCTGCGGCCCCTGGGAGCGGGTCGATGTCCCGCGAATCTCCACTTTCGTCTCGGTGATGTCCTCCAGGTAGCGTTCCAGGCGCGGCACCTTCTTCTCCACGTAAGCCCGCAGGTTGGGGGTCATCCGGTAGTTTTTGGTGCGCAGTTGCATCTCCATCGCCGCATTCCTCCTTCTCTGCTTCAGGCTCGGGGCAGGGGCGCTGGGGCAGCCAGGCCCTGCCGTTTCCGCTACAGTGGAACAGGAGACCACGCCACTGCCCAGGCCGAGGTCGCCGGGCAGCGTACGACCCACGCCAGGTCGGGCGAGGCTGGGAAAGGATGGGCGGCAGCTCCCCGCTCCCCACGCCGACCATGCCCGCATCCACACCGTGTTGCTGAGACGGGGCTGGCCGGCAAGCGTCCGGATGGGTGTTTTCATCCTGCTTCCCTCGGTGTTTCGGCTGACCCCATTATAGCAGGCCGGGCGGCCGCCGTCAACTGCTTTCTGACCGCTCTCCTCCCAGCCACTCCTGGACCATCCGCGGGATGGCCGGCATGCGCACCCGGCGGACCGTGCAGGGGGGCAGGGAGTTCAGGAACGAGGGACCGTAGGAGCGGGTGAGCACGCGCCCGTCCAGCATGATCACCACCCCACGGTCGGTCTGGCTGCGGATGAGCCGGCCAAAGCCCTGCTTGAAGCGCAGGACCGTCTGCGGGACGGCGTACTGGAAGAAGGGCTCCTCGAACAGCTCGCAGCGGGCGGCAAAGATCGGGTCCGAGGGCACGTCGAACGGCAGCTTGGTGATCACCAGCACCGAGAGGGCCTCGCCGACCACGTCGATCCCCTCCCAGAAGGAGCTCGTGCCCAGGAGGACGCTGCGCGGGTTACGCCGGAACTTGTCCAGCAGGACGTGGCGCGAGCCGTCCAGCCCCTGCCCGAGGACGGCGATCTCCTCGCGCTCCAGGGGCCGGCGGATGGCCGCGTGGGCCTGGCGCAGGGCATTGTGCGAGGTAAAGAGGACCAGGGTGCGCCCCCCGCTCGCCCGGCAGGTCTCCACCAGGGTGCGGGCCAGGGCCCGGGCGTACTGGGGGTCGCGCGGGTCGGGCATGTCCTCCGGCACGAGCAGCAGGGCGGCGTGGGCATAGTCAAAGGGCGAGTCCAGGAGCATCTCGTCGGCCTCGGGCAGGCTGAGGCGCTCGCGCAGGAAGGTGGTGGCCCCGTCGGTGCTCAACGTGGCCGAGGTCAGGATGACGGCCTCCTGCTGCTGGTACAGCCCTTCCTGGAGCAAGCTGCCGACGTGCAGGGGGGCCGAGTTCAGGCCGATCGTCCCGGCCTGCGCTTCCACGCTGACCCAGTAGATGCCGTTGGCCAGACCCTGGCTGATGATGGCCGTGCCCTGCCGCTGGATCTCGTCCGTGCGCTGCCCGACCAGGGCCAGCTCGAGCAGCAGGTCCTGGTCGGCCCCCGGAGCAGCGGTGTCCAGCTGCGAGCAGAGCTGGAAGAGCCGGTTCAGGCGGTCGTGGATGCGCACGAGTTCGTGGGAGACGTTCTCCCAGGAGATCTCGATCTCGCCCCAGTCGGGCTGGATGCGCACAGAGGGCGTGATGCGCCAGTGCCAGTCGTACTGGGAAGAGACTGTCCCCTCCTGCTGCTGGCCGATGAACTCTTCCAGGTTGGCAAAGAAGGTCTCGCTGGCGACGCGGGCCAGCTCCACGCTGCTGCGGACCTCGCGGCGCAGCGTCTCCATGGTATCGCGGGCCGCCTGGGGGACCTTTTCGGCGAGGAAGAGGGTCGGGATGGCGGCCAGGAGGCCCTCCTCGCCGCCGGCCCCGGCCGGCCGGCTGATCGAGGCCAGGTGGCCGAGCAGCTCCTGGGCGGTGACGTGGAAGCCAAGCTGATCGGTGGCCACGCCCTCCAGGTGGTGGGCCTCGTCCACCACCAGGTGGCGGTGGGCCGGCAGGACGCGGTTCTGCGTGGCCATGTCGGAGAGGAGCAGGGAGTGGTTGACCACGACGACGTGGGCGGCCTCGGCGCGGCGGCGGGCCCGGTAGAAGAAGCAGCGGTCCTGCTGCTGATAGGGGCACTCCGCCCCACGGCAGGCGCTGGGGTGCGAGGCGATATCGTTCCAGGCCCCGTACTCCTTGCCGACGAGGGCCAGCTCGGCGCGGTCGCCGCTGCGCGTGCGCGATAGCCAGAGCAGCGTCTTGACCAGGATGCTGACCTGCTCCGGCGTCAGCGTGCTGCTGCGGCGGAGGATCTCCCAGCGGCGCAGGCAGAGGTAGTTGCCGCGGCCCTTGAGCAGGGCGGCGCGGAAGCCGGCCAGGACGACGAAATCGCTCTCCGCCGGATCGGCCTGGGCCAGGACGCGCTGCAGGTCGGGGATGTCCTTGTAGAAAAGCTGGTCCTGTAAGTTGATGGTGTTCGTGGAGATGACCACCGGCTGCCCGCGGCGCACGGCGATGGCCGCGGCCGGGATCAGGTAGGCCATGGACTTGCCGGTGCCGGTGCCGGCCTCGACGATGAGCTGGCCGCCGTGGTTCAGCGTGCGGGCGACGGAGGTGAGCATCTCCACCTGCTGCGGGCGGTGCTCATAGTGGGGAAAGGCCCGGCTGAAGAGGCCGCCGGGGACGAGCAGCGCGGCCAGCCGCGCCTCGTCGATGGGCCGGTCGTCCTCGGTCTCCTGGAGCGGATCGGGGCGGGGCTCGGGGGTCACCAGGCGCGCCGCCAGGGGCAGGGCGCTGGGCTTGCGCTTGCCAAAGCCATCCCGGCCGGCCTCGGTCAGGGCCTCCTGGAAGACATAGCCCAGCGGCCAGGCGGTGTTGGCCGCCAGGCGGACGATCTCCTCGAGCTTGATCAGGTCGAGCGCCAGGAGCTCCCGCCAGAAGTGGGCAAAGACCTCCCGGGCGGCATGGGCGTCGGCCAGGGCGCGGTGCTGCTCGGGATAGTCGATCTGCAGGCTGCGGGCCACGCTGGTCAGAGAGCGGTCGGGCAGCTCGGGCAGGAAGAGGGTGCTGAGCTCGTAGGTATCGACGCGCGGATTGTTCAGGCGCAGCCCCTGGGCGGCGAGAAAGTCCAGGTCAAAGCCCACCGAGTGCCCGACGACGGGGGCATCGCCGATGAAGCGGGCCAGCTCCGGGAGCACGGTGTAGAACATCGGGGCATGCTCCACGTCGGCCGGGGTGATTCCGGTCAGGCGGGTGATGCCCTCGGGCACACCGGCGGCCGGCTTGACCAGGGTGTGCCAGGTAGCGAGGACCTCCGTCCCCTGGAAGCGGACGGCGGCTACCTCGATGAGCTCATCCCGGCCCGGCTCCAGGCCGGTAGTCTCGGTGTCCAGGGACACGTACGCGTGGCGCAATGGACTCCTAGCGGGTGCAGGCCCCGATCGCTTGCAGCCGGTGCCGCACGATCTCCGACAGCCGGCGGATACCCTCGTCGATCATCTCGGGGGTAGCGTTGGAAAAATTGAGGCGCATGGTGCTGTGCGGCCGGCCGTCCACGTAGAAGGACGTACCGGGCACAAAGGCCACCTTGTTGGCCACCGCCTCCTTGAGCAGGTCCTCGACGTCCACCGCGTCGGGCAGCGTCACCCAGAGGAACATGCCGCCCTCGGGATGGGTCCAGGAGACGCCTTCCTTGGGAAAGTACTTGTCCAGGGCGCCGAGCATCGCCTCCATGCGCACCCTGTACATGGAGCGGATCTTTTCGATGTGCTGCTCCACGATCCCGCTCTGCATGTACTCGTAGGCGGCGTACTGGATGAAGGTGGAGGTGCACAGGTCGGTGGCCTGCTTGATCAGCGCCAGCTTGCGGATAAACTCCTCCGAGGCCGTCACCCAGGCCAGGCGGATGCCGGGGGAGAGGATCTTGGAGAAAGTGCTCAGGTAGATGACCCGCCCGGTGGTGTCAAAGGCCTTGATGGGCGGGACCGCCTCGCCGGTGTAGCGCAGCTCGCCGTAGGGGTCGTCCTCGACGATGATCAGGTCATAGTGCTCGGCCAGGGCCATCAGGCGCTGGCGGCGGTCGGCGGACATCGTGCGGCCGGAGGGGTTTTGGAAGGTGGGCACGGTGTAGATGAACTTGGGCGTGATGATCTGGATGACCCGCTCCAGCTCCTCGATGATGATGCCGTGCTCGTCCATGGGCACGGTGACGTAGCGGGGGGCATAGAGGTCAAACGCCTGGATGGCGCCCAGGTAGCTGGGGCTCTCCATCACGATGACGTCGCCATAGTCGATGAACATCTTGCCGACCATCTCCAGCGCCTGTTGGGAGCCGCTGGTGAGGAGGATGTTGTCGCTGCCGCAGGCGACGCCCTTCAGGTTGCGCATGCGCTCGGCCAGGCACTGCCGCAGCGGCTTGTAGCCCTCGGTCGTGCCGTACTGCAGGGCCTGCGCGCCGACCTCGTCCAGAACGGTGTTGCAGGCGGCCTTGAAGACGTCGACGGGGAACGACTCTGGTGCCGGCAGGCCGCCGGCCAGGTAGATCATCCCGGGGAGGGTGGCGTAGTGCAGGAGGTCGCGGATGGTGCTGCTCTTCATCTTGTTCATGCGCTGCGAGAACCGGTTGGGGGTCATCGGTGACTCCTTTTCGCGTGCTCAGCAGTAGGACGCCGTCGTCCGGCACACGTATTATACCATAGAAGGGAATATCTGGCTAACGACATCTGCTGAGAGTCACGGCAGCGCGTTGACAGGGCCCGGCTGGCCTGGTACAATTGCACCAACCAGTGCCGAGAGGAGGACCGATGGCCCCAGGAGAAGCGTTTGGCGCCGCCCGCAGCGCTGCTGTGACCCTGCTCGTCGACAACCGCGCCGACATGCTGGCGCGCTCGAACGAAACGGTCCGCTACTGCACCGACGAACCGCTCCTGGCCGAGCACGGCTTTGCCGCCCTTGTCGAGATCGACGACGAGGCGCGCATCCTCTGGGATGCCGGCATCACCCAGACAACCTTGCTGGAGAACATGCGGCGCCTGAAGGTCGAACCCACGCGGATCACCCATGTTGCCCTCAGCCACGGCCACGGCGACCACACGGCGGCCATGACTGCCGTGCTGCAAGCCATGGCGCTGCAGCCCGAGGAGCGACGCTGGGAGGGCGACCTGCCCCTGGAGGAGGTGCTCGCTCAGCGGGGCCGCCGGGTGCCGCTGGTGGCCCACCCGGCTGCCTTTCGCGAGCGTTGGGCTATCGGGCGCGACGGGGCCCGCCATGGGCCGAGCCTGCCCCCGCCGCGGGGGGCCTGGGAGGCCGCCGGGGCCGAGATCGTCCTCTCCGAGAAACCCTACCGGCTGGCACCGGGTTGCTGGACGACCGGTGCGGTTCCCCGGCGCAGCTTCGAGAAGTCCGGCATCCCCCCGCGCCGCTACTACCGCGACGGGACGGCCCTGGTCCCCGACGAGATGGAGGACGACCAGGCCCTCGTCGTCCACGTCGAGGGCAAGGGGCTGGTCGTCGTGGCCGGCTGCGCCCACGCGGGGATCGTCAACACCGTGCACTACGCCCGGGAGATCAGCGGTGTGGAGAAGGTGTGGGCCGTCCTGGGCGGCTTTCACCTGGCCCGGGCGACGGCGGAAGAGCTGCAGTTCACCATCGACGAGATCAAGCGGCTCTCCCCGGCGGTGATCGCGCCCGCCCACTGCACGGGCCTGGCCGCCGTCTGCCGGTTTGCCGCCGAGATGCCCGGCTCGTTCCAACAGGCCCTGGTCGGGGCTCGTTTCGCCTTCTGAGAGACGGCCCGAAGAGGAGGAGGCCCGTGGCAGCACAGGAAGCCACATTCCCGCGGCTGGAGACCAGAAGGCTACTGCTTCGCGAGGTCAGGCCGGAGGACAGCGCCGCCATCCTCCGCGGCTAGGCCGACCCCGAGGCAACAGCTTACTTCACGAAACCGCTTGCCGACCTGGAGCAGGCCTGGGCGATCGCCGAGGAGTACGCTCCTGGGCTGGCGATCAAGACCTGGGGCCGCGCCCGACCTCGAGTGGACCGGCCAAGTGCGGCCGCGCTCCCCATCAACACAAAATCCCCGGGGACTTGGCCCGGGGACCTGCTCCTCGCCCCAAATCTATCTATCCGTCTCTCTATCCGTTTCCAACTGGGGGATAGGGATTCGAACCCCAATCGGCTGATCCAGAGTCAGCTGTCCTACCATTGAACGATCCCCCACCGCCTCCTTGCGGAAGCACAATTATCATACCACAAAGAGCGCTACTTGGCAAATCGGGGCTTTTGATATATGATATGCGAGTTGCTTCTCTGCCGCGTTGTCGCACTTTTGCCAGGTTGCAGGTTGCACGTTGGCACGTTACAGGCTGGACCTGGCCGCTCGCCAACCTGCAACCTGTAACCTGCCAACCTGCAAACCCAGCCCGACCGTCAGGAGGAATACCATGGATGACCCCAAGACCACCTCCAGCGAACCCACCCCTCGCTCCCACTTTATCCGCGAGGCCATCCAGGAGGACCTGCGCACGGGGCGCTTCGACCACGTCCACACCCGCTTCCCCCCTGAACCCAACGGCTACCTGCACATCGGCCACGCCAAGGCCATCGCCGTCGACTTTGGCATGGCCCAGGAGTTCGGCGGGCTCTGCAACCTGCGCTTCGACGATACCAACCCGGCCAAGGAGGAGACCGAGTACGTCGAGGCCATCATGGAGGACATCCGCTGGCTGGGCTACGACTGGGGTGACCGCCTCTACTTCGCCTCCGGCTACTATGAGCTGCTCTACCAGTGGGCCGAGGAGCTGATCCGCAAGGGCAAGGCCTACGTCTGCGACCTCAGCCCCGACGAGGTGCGCGCCTACCGCGGCACGCTGACCGAGCCCGGCCGCGATAGCCCCTACCGCAACCGCAGCGTCGAGGAGAACCTGGACCTCTTCCGCCGCATGCGCGCCGGCGAGTTCCCCGACGGCGCCCGTACCCTGCGCGCCAAGATCGACATGGCTTCCCCCAATATCAACCTGCGCGACCCGGTCATGTACCGTATCCTGCACAAGGCCCACCACCGCACCGGCGACACGTGGTGCATCTACCCGATGTACGACTGGGCGCACGGCCAGAACGACTCCATGGAGGGGATCACCCACTCCCTCTGCGACCTGGCCTACGAGATCCATCGTCCGCTCTACGACTGGTTCCTCGACCAGCTCGGCGTGCACCACCCCCGCCAGATCGAGTTCGCCCGCCTGGAGCTGACCTATACCGTGCTGAGCAAGCGCTTCCTGCGCCGCCTGGTGGAGGAGGGGTATGTCTCCGGCTGGGACGACCCACGCATGCCGACGCTGCGCGGCCTGCGCCGGCGCGGCTACACCCCCCAGGCCATCCACGACTTTCTCGAGATCGTCGGCGTGGACAAGACCAACAGCATCATCGACGTGGCCCTGCTGGAGCATTGCCTGCGCCAGGACCTCAACCGGCGCGCTCCGCGGGCCATGGCCGTGCTGCGCCCGCTCAGGGTGATCATCGACAACTACCCCGAAGGGCTGGTCGAGGAGATGGAGTGCGTCAACAACCCCGAGGACCCCGCCGCCGGGACGCGCCGCGTGCCCTTCTCGCGCGAGCTGTACGTCGAGCAGGCCGACTTCCGGGAGGAACCCCCGCCCAAGTTCTGGCGGCTGGCCCCCGGACGGGAGGTGCGCCTGCGCTACGCCTACCTGGTCACCTGCACCGGCTTTGTCAAGGACCCGCACACGGGCGCGGTGGTCGAGCTGCACTGCACCTACGACCCGGCGACCAGGGGTGGCGATGCCCCCGACGGCCGGCGGGTCAAGGGCACGCTGCACTGGGTCTCGGTCGCGCAGGCCGTGCCGGCCGAGGTGCGCCTCTACGACCGCCTCTTCAACAAGGAGGACCCCCTGGACGTGCCCGAGGGCCAGGACTTTACCGCCAGCCTGAACCCGGGCTCGCTGGAGGTGCTGCCGGCCTGCTGGGTGGAGCCGGGGCTGGCCCAGGCCGCGCCGGGCAGCATCTTCCAGTTCGAGCGCCAGGGCTACTTCTGCCTGGACACGGTGGACACGCGGCCGGGCCGGCTCGTCTTCAACCGGGCCGTGGGGCTGCGCGATACGTGGGCGAAGATGGAGGCCAAGGGCGGGGAGTGAGAGGAGAGAGTGGAGTGCTCCACTGCAGTGTCCGCAACCAGGGGCCACAACGCTTCTCTGCGCCCGCGGTAGCCTCCGCAGGGCGGTGGCAAGTATGCCGGAACTTCCGAAGTTGTGCACCGTACCTTCGGAAGTTATGCATGGTAACTTCTGAACTTACGGATTACAAGTTCGGAAGTTACGATCCGTAACTTCGTAACTTCGATCCCTAACTTCAGAACTTACGGTGCGCAAGTTATGAAGTTACGCTTCGCTGCCCTGCCACTTGCACCCGCTTCGCCGCCGATCCACACCCGTTTCCCCACCGCCATGCATCCCGCGCCGGCCTCACCCCATCACCGTCAGCGTCTCCCCCAGCCGGCCGCTCAGCAGGTCCGGGCAGCCGGCCGGCCACGCCCGCACTTCCAGCCTGTACTCGCCCGGCGCCAGCGCCGGCACGATAAAGAACAGGTCCGCCGCCGCACCAGGATCACGTTGTCGGCCGGCGTGGCCACGGCCCCGGCCAGGAAGAACACCCCCTGCTGCGGGTCGTCCGGGTCGAACTTCAGCCGGCTGCCGTATACCCGGCCCACGCCCCCCGGCGTCAACACGCCGTCCTTCTGCCCGCTGCTGTGGTCGGCGTAGCTCGTCACGTTGGGTGCCGGGCCCACCCGCACCGCTCGCTCGGCCCGCGCTTCCCGCCGCATCGCCTGGCGCGAGCGAATGCCCGGCGAGACGCTGATCACGATCTCGTGCCGGCGCGGGTCAAAGAGGTCCTCGGGGTTCTCGAACGCGCCGCGGATGCTGGGACGATAGACGCCAAAGGGCAGGCGCACGGTGTAGCCGTCCCGCAGCAGCAAGATCAGGTTGCGAAAGATCTCCTCCACCATGCCGACGGCATCGGCCTTGGTGAGGGTGGTGTTGTCCTGGGCGATCTTGTCGATGAACTCTTCCGCGGTGATCGTGGCCGTTGGGTGGACCATCGCCCGGTGTACCTTGCGCCCGTCCACCAGGGTGTTCTCGACGATGCTGTAGCGGACGGTCATGGTTGGCTCCTTTCGCCGCGCTCACTGCACCCGTCGTCTCCTCGCCGCACTGCTTTCCGCCAGTATAGTACAACCGCCGCTGCGGGGCAACGGAAATACCCCGCGCGCCTGTTGACAGCCGGCCCGTTCGCTGGTACTATGGCACCGTCGGCCAGACCGGCCGGCAGGAGAAGCCGCCATGAAGCACGATGTTCCCGACTTTGCCGCCCTCTATGCCCGGGAGCGCCGGCGCCTGGGCCGGGAAGGGGCCCTCCGCCTGCTCGACGCCGGCCGCGCCTGGGACCTGGCCCCGACCCTGCTCCAGGGCGGCTCCCTCCTCTTTCCCCACGCTTCCATCGGCACCTGCGGCGCGCAGACCGCCGCCGCCGTCCACGCCGCCCTCGACTGCGGGGCCGGCCGCGTCGTCGTGCTCGGCGTGCTCCACGCCCGCACCCCGGAGCTGGAACAGGCCCGCGCCCGCGTCGCCGCCGGCGCCGACATCACCGGCGAGCCGGCCTGGGGCCTGCAAGGACCCGGCCTCGCCGGCCGCCAGGACTGGCGCGACGAGTTCTCCCTGGACAGCTTCCTCTTTCTCTGGGAACAAGAGACCCGCCGTCGCGGCGTCGCCGGCCCCGAGCTCGTCCTGCGCTACCCCTACCTGGTCGGCGGCCGGCCCGCCATCCTGCCCGGCATCGCCGCGCTGCAGGAGCTCGCCCGCGACGCCGCCGTCATCGCCACCATGGACCCCTTCCACCACGGCATCGCCTACGACGATCCCCCCACCGCCGCCCTGCACCCCGAGGCCGGCGGCCTGGACCTGGCCCGGCGCCGCATCGAGGAAGGGCTGGTGCTGCTGCGCGCCGGCGACTACTGGGGTTATCACCAGCACTGCGTCGCCGCCAAGAGCGACGGCCGCGACGTCGGCCAGGTGCTGCGCTACCTACGCGGCCCCCTGCAAGGACGCATCCTCGACCTGGCCGCCGACGACATGACCGCCTACTACGGCGCGCCGGGCCCTTCCTGGGTCGCCTGCGCCCTGATCGAGCTGCGGCCGGCCGCCGCGGCGCCCTGAGCGGTCCACCCGCGGAGGCCCCATGCCCGATCCCTTCAGCTTCGTCGCCCGCTTCTACGATCGCTTCGCCGGCCGGCCCGACCCCGGCCCCCTGCCGCAGCTCTTGGACCTCCGGCCCGGCCGGCGCCTCCTCGACCTCGGCGGCGGCACCGGCCGCCTGGTGCAGTCGCTCGACGGCGTGCGGCTCGTCGTGGGCGACCTGGCCGCTGGCATGGTGCGGCAGGCGCACGGCAAGGGCCTCCCCGCCTGCCAGTCCCGCGCCGAGGCCCTGCCCTTTGGCGACGGCACCTTCCACAGCATCCTCGTGTCCGACGCCTTTCACCACTTTGCCGACCAGCGGCGGGCCGTCGGCGAAATGCTGCGTGTGCTGCGGCCCGGAGGCCGGCTGGTCATCCAAGAGCCCGACATCCGCCGGCCCGGCGCACGCCTGGTCTCCTGGGGCGAACGCCTCCTGGGCATGTCCAGCCGCATGCTCGCGCCGGCCGAGCTGGGGGCGCTCCTGTCCCACCACAGCGGCCAGGTACTCGCGATCCAGGAGATTGGCTTCTCCTTCCGCCTGGTGGCTACCCGCCAGGAGATCCCTTCCTGACGCTGATCGCTCCCTTGCAGGAGGTCCGCCGATGATCACCACGCAAGGCCTGACCCGCCGCTTCGACGGCCGGGTGGCAGTGGAGGAACTCGACCTGGAGGTGCGCGCCGGGGAGGTCTTTGGCCTGCTCGGCCCCAACGGCGCCGGCAAGACCACCACCGTGCGTATGCTCACGGCCCTGCTCGCCCCCACGGCCGGCACGGCCACCGTGGCCGGCTACCGCCTGGGCGAAGCCGATATGGACATCCGCCGGTGCGTGGGCCTGCTCACCGAGTCTCCCGGCCTCTACGAGCGCCTGCCCGTCCAGCTCAACCTGGAGTTCTTCGCCCGCCTCTACGAGGTCCCCCCGGCCACAATCCCCGCCCGCGTCGAGCACTACCTGCGCCTCCTGGAGCTGTGGGAAAGGCGCCAGGATCCCGCCGGCACCCTCTCCAAGGGCATGAAGCAGAAGCTGGCCATCGCCCGCGCCCTGCTGCACGAGCCCCAGGTCCTCTTCCTCGACGAGCCCACCGCCTCGCTGGACCCGGAGGCCGCCGCCATGGTGCGCGACTTTGTCGCCACACTGCGCGAACAGGGCCGCACCATCGTCCTCTGCACCCACAACCTGGAGGAGGCCGACCGCCTCTGCGACCGTATCGCCGTGCTCAAGCAGCGCCTCATCCGCGTGGACACGCCGGAGAACCTGCGCCGGGCGCTCTACGGCCGCGCCGTGCGCGTGCAACTGCGCCAGATGCAGCCGGCCTTCGCCCAGGCCGTGCGGGCGCTGCCCTTTGTCAAGGAGGTCGCCGAAACGGGTCAGGAGCTGCAGGTGCACCTGGACAACCCCGAGGAGATGAACCCGGCCCTGGTGCGTTGCCTGGTGCAGGCCGGCGCCGAGGTGCAGTTCGTGCGCGAGCAGGAGCACCGCCTGGAAGAGGTCTACCTGGACCTGGTGCGCGCGCAGGAGGAGGAGCGATGAACTGGAGCAAGATCGGCGCCATCGTGCGCAAAGAGTGGGCCGACGCCTTTCGCAACAAGATGGTCTTGTTCAGCACGCTCTTCATGCCGCTGGTCTTTACCGCCCTTCCCCTGATCATGCTCTACTTCCTGGGACAGACCCCGGCGGAGGAGTTCAACTCGGGCGACCTGGGGCCCTTTATGATCTACCAGCAGACCTTTGGCCTGCAGAGCCCGCAGGATATCATCTCGGTCGGCATGGCCAGCGTCTACGTGATCATCTTCCTGCTGCTGCCGCTGATCCTGCCCATGATGGTCGCCAGCGACAGCATCGTCAGCGAAAAGGTCAGCAAGAGCCTGGAGCCGCTCCTGGCCGCGCCGATCACCGTGACCGAGCTGCTCGTGGGCAAGGCGCTGGCCGCCGTGGGGCCGGCCGTGCTCGTCACCTGGCTCTTCTACGCCATCTACATCGGCCTGGCCACGCTCATCGTCAGCCCCGGCGTGCTGCGCGTCCTGGCCAGCGTGGACTGGATCGTCGGCATCGGCCTGCTCGCGCCGCTGATGGGGCTGCTGGCCGTGAGCCTGGGGATCATCGTCTCCTCGCGGGTCAACGACACCCGCGCCGCCCAGCAGATCGGCGGGCTGGTCGTCCTGCCCGTCATGCTCCTCTTCATCCCGATGTTCCTGGGCCAGCTGGCCCTGACGGCCACCGCCTTCCTGATCGGGGCGGCCATCTTCCTGATCCTGGACGTGGCCGCGCTGCTCATCGCCACGGCCATCTTCCAGCGGGAGACGATCCTGACGCGGTGGAAGTAGCGATCAGCGGTCAGCAATCAGCAGCCAATCTCCATGCAGAGACTGGTAGCTGACTGCTGATAGCTGATAGCTGAGGGCTAGAAAGGGCCGTGCACCCTTCTCCGACCGGTACTCTCCGGCTTGCCCGGGCCTGCCGGCTCCAGCCAGGCCACCCCGTGGCGCCCAGGGTTGACTACTTACCGTTGCTTCCTTCCGGACCTGGCGGGGTTCGTAGCTCTCTGCCGCACGGGACCCGGCCTTCAACACCACATAGCACGGGCAGTCCCACAGAGCACGGCCTCGGTTGGGACTTCAACCCCGCTAGAGCGGATTGCGGGTTACAGGGCACCGCTGGCTCCCCGTCTAGCACGGCCCACGGGCATATTACGATAGGGGCGGCAGTTTGTCAAGTCGGTGTTGCATCTGAAGGCACCTTGTAGTACAATAGGGGTGTGCAAAAAAGAGGGGTCAATGGGTGCGGCAGCGGCAACCAGGGCCGGCCCCGACACGGAACCGGGGCAGCGCCTGTACATCGTCTTTTCCAGAGGGCAGAGGCTGCGCTTCCTCTCCCACCTGGATATGACGCGGCTCTGGGAGCGGGCACTGCGGCGGGCCCGGCTGCCGTTGCGCTACTCCCAGGGGTACCATCCACACCCGCGCCTCTCGCTGGCATTGCCGCTCTCCGTGGGCATGACCGCCGAGGCAGAGTGGCTCGAGGTCGCGCTGCGCCTGCCGGTCTCCCCGGAGGAAGCGCGGGACCGCCTGGCAGAGCAGCTCCCGGCCGGGATGGCACTGCAGAGCCTCGTGCCGGCCCCCTGGGCCGCGCCGGCCCTGGCGGCGCGTGTGCAGGGAGTCGAGTACGAGGTGCAGGTTTGCCGGCCCCCGCCGCGGGAGACGGTGCAGGACAAGGTCCAGTCTTTCCTGCAAGCGCCGAACTGGCCGGTGCAGGAAGAGCACAAGGGGCGGCTGCGCGCCGTCGATCTGCGCGCGGTCGTCTCCGAGGTCGAGCTGGGAGAGTGGACCGCCGCAGTGGGCCACCTGCGGTTGCTGCTGCGCTTTGCCGGCGGACGAAGCGCGCGGCTCGATGCAGTCTTGGGCGCTCTCGGTATCGACGCGCCCGCCCTGTTCCACCGCCGGCGCCTGCTCCTCGACGCCGACGGGGGTGCTGAGAAAGGGGCTTGAACTCCGATGGCCGTCACGGCGAGGATCCTGGTCGTAGATGACGAGGAAGACATCTGCGACCTGTGCGTCCGTACGCTGCAGCGCTACGGCTACGACGTCACCGCCACCACGCGGCCGCTGCAGTCGCTGGAGCTGCTGCGCCAGCAGGAGTTCGACCTGCTCCTGCTCGACGTGCGCATGCCCGAGATCAGCGGGCTGGAGGTCATGCGCCGGGTGCGCCAGTTCGCCCCCGACCTGGCCATCGTCGTGATGACCGGCTACGCCTCGATGGAGATGGCCATCGAGGCCGTCCGCCAGGGCGCCACCGACTTCTTGCAGAAGCCGTTCCAGAACCTGGACAACCTGCGCCTGGCCGTCTCCGAGGCCCTGGCCAAGCGCGACCTGCAGCGCGAGCGCGTCCGTTCGCGCACGCTGATGCACCTGGTGCGGGCCAGCGAGCAGATGTCCTCCTCGCTGGAGGACGACGTCCTCGTGCAGGTGGCCCTGCGCGCGGCCATGGAGGAAACCGGGGCCTGGCGCGGTTCGGTCATGCTCTACGAGCCGGGCCGGCAGGTGCTGTACCTCTCCGGCGCGATCGGCCTGCCCCCGGAGATCCCGCTGGGGCACTCGGTCGGGCTGAACGAGGGCGTGGCCGGGCATATCCTGCGCATGGGCGAGCCGATGCTCGTGGAGGACGTCCGCAGCGACCCCCGCCTGGCCGGCATGCCCCGGCCCAACCAGGCACGCTACCAGAACCCCTCCTTCCTGGCCGTGCCCATCCGCAGCGGCGAGCAGGTCCTGGGCGTGCTGAACCTGAGCGAGAAGACCGGGGCGCGGCCCTTCCAGACGAGCGACCTCGAGGTGGCCGGCCTCCTGGGAAACCAGCTGGCCATCGCCCTGGAAAAGGCCCGCCTCTTCAACGAGATCCAGGAATCGTACCGGCGCCTGCGCGAGGTCGACCGCCTGAAGAGCGAGTTCCTGAACATCGCCGCCCACGAGCTGCGCACTCCCCTCTCGGTCATTATGGGCTATGCCATGATGCTGCGCGACGACGTGACGCCGCCCCAGGAGGATCACGTCATGGCGATCATCGACGGCACGGCCCAGCTGACCCGCCTGGTGGATAACATGACCAACCTGCGCTACCTCGAGGCGGGGGGCGTCAGCCTGTCCGCACACCTGCTCTACCTGCAAGAAGTCATCCCCGACATCATGGACCAGTTCTGCCAGAAGACGACCGACAAGGGGCTCGACGTCACCTGGCGCATCCCGCCCGAGCTGCCGCCCGTGCGCGCCGACCAGGAGAAGGTCGAGCTGATCCTGGGCAACCTGCTCTCCAACTCCAGCAAGTTCACCCCCTCCGGGGGCCGCATCCGTGTCTGGGCCGAACCGCAGGACGACAAGATCGTGGTCGCCGTGGAGGACAGCGGCTGCGGGATCGCCCGCGAGGAATGGGAGCGCATCTTTGAGCCCTTCTACCAGGTGGGGGAATCGCTGCGCCGGGAGCACGGTGGGATGGGCCTGGGCCTGACGATCGCCCGCGAGCTGGTCCTGCTTCACGGGGGCGCCATCTGGGTCGAGAGCGAGGCCGGGCAGGGCAGCACCTTCTACTTCACCCTGCCCCGCGCCGACGTCGAGGCGGCCTAGCGAGGAGGCACGATGCCCAAACGGGTGCTGGTGGTCGCCGGCCGAGAAGGCGTGGCCCCGGCCCTGCAGGTCCAGATCGAGCTGTGGGGAGACACCCTCGATTTTTCCCTGGCCGCGTCGGGCAACGAGGCCCTCTGGGAAATCCGCGGCTCTCCCTACGACCTGGTACTGGCACCATGGCAGATCCCCGAGATGACCGGCATGGAGTTTGCCGAGGTCGTCCAGGCCCTCTCTCCGGCCACCAGGGTCGTGCTCGTCGGCGCGCCGGTCACCCCCGCCCTGCAGTCCCAGGCCGACTCGCTGCGCATCTTTGCCCTGCTGCCCGACATCACACCCCAGGAAGTGGCCGTGGTGGTGAGCCGGGCCCTGGCCGTCCCGCTGCCGCGCCCCAGGCCGGCACCACCGCCCCCTGCCAGGGAAGCACCGGTCCAGCCGGCCCCGGCCGCCGCTGCCCGCCCGGCGCCAGCACCGGCCCCGACCCAGCCGGCTCCCGCCGCCGCTCGCCCGGCCCCGGTCCAGCCGGCTCCCGCCACCGCTCGCCCGGCCCCGGCCCAGCCGGCTCCCAAGGTCGCCCTCACCCGGGACCAGAAGGAGGCCGTCGGCCGGGCGCTGCGCGACCTGCTGGCCTCCATCGGTCCGCAGGTGGCCCTCCTGGCCAGCGCCGCCGGCGAGCCCCTGGTCATCGAGGGCACCTCCGGCGACCTGCACCTCCCGGCCCTGGCCGCCCGCGCCGTCGGCAGCCTGGCCGGCGCCGGCGACCTGGCCCAGCTCCTCGGCGACGACACCATGCTCGGCCTCAGCCTCTTCACCGGTTCGCGCTACGACGTCTACGCCTTCTTCATCACCGCGGACGCCTCCCTGGTGCTCGTCTTTGACAAGAGGATCGTCGAGGGCAAGCTGGGCTCGGTCTGGCTCTACACCCGGCGCGTTGTCGAGGAGCTGAGGGGGGTCCTCGCGGCAGCCGGCCGGTAGACACTCGCGCCGGACCGGCAGCGGAGCGCCGAGCGCTCTTCCCTGCGCCGATCCTCGGGGGTACAGTCGATGCTCGAGTGCCGTGCCTATGCCAAGATCAACCTCAGCCTGGAGGTCCTGGGTCGGCGGCGCGATGGCTATCACGACGTGCTGACCATCCTGCAGACGATCGACCTCTACGACACCCTCACCTTCGAGCCGGCCCCCGAGCTCACCCTGACCTGCAACGTCGCGGCGCTGGAGAGCGAGCAAAACCTGATCCTCCGCGCCGCCGGCCTGCTGCAGCGGGCCACCGGTCGGAAAGAGGGCGCCCGCATCCACCTGGAGAAGGGCATCCCCATCGCCGCCGGCCTGGGCGGCGGCAGCAGCGACGCCGCCACGACCCTGGTGGCCCTCAGCCAGGTGTGGGGGCTGCACATGACCGAGGCCAACCTGCAGAACCTGGCCGCGGTCCTGGGAAGCGACGTGCCCTTTTTCCTGGTCGGCGGCACCGCCCTGGCGGCCGGCCGCGGCGAGCGCCTGACCCCCCTGCCGGCGCTGCCGGAGCACTGGATCGTGCTGGTGCGCCCGCGGCTGGAGATCCCCGACAAGACCGGCCTGATGTATGCCAACCTGACCCGCCGCGAGTACACCTCCGGCTCGGTCACCCAGCACATGGCCCGGGCGATCCAGGAGGGCCGGACGCTGGAGCCCGGGCTGATCTTTAACGCCTTCGAGTGGGTCGCCTTCCGTCTATTCGAGCTGGTGGATCACACCCGCCAGCAGGTGGTGGACGCCGGGGCCGATCACGTCCGCCTGTGCGGTTCCGGCCCAAGCCTCTTTGCGCTCTACACGCAGGAGGCACCGGCGCGGGACCTCTGCGAACGCCTGCAGGCCGAGGGGCTGGAGGTGTACCTGACCCGCACGGTGCAGGTACACCCGTAGCGCGGAGCTGCTGACCGGCCTCGCCCAGACGGCCAGGAAACCGTCCCGGGTCTATCATAGGAGGATGCTATGCCCCAATCGAGCCGGCCGCGTGTCCTGGGCATCGTCGGCAGCCCGCGCCGCGGCGGAAACACCGAGATCCTGGTGGACGAGGTCCTCGCCGGAGCGGCCGAGGCCGGCGCCAGCGTGGAAAAGGTCCTCCTGGACAGGCTGGACATCACCCCGTGCAGCGCCTGTGACGCCTGCCAGGAGACGGGCGAGTGTGTCTTTGCCGACGACATGCCGGCGCTGCTGGAGAAGATGGCCCACAGCCAGGTCTGGGTGCTGGGGACACCGGTCTACTGGTGGGGTCCCACGGCCCAGTTCAAGGCCTTCCTGGACCGCTGGTATGCCAAGATCTTTCGGCCGGCCGACCGGGCCTTGTTCAAGGGCCGGCGCGTCGTCGTGGTCGTCCCGCTGGGGGACACCGACGCGCAGGTGGCCCGGCACACGGTCGGCATGCTGACCGATGCCCTGGCCTACACGAAGGCGAAGCTCCTGGCCTCCGTGGTGGCCCCGGGCGTCAACGACGCGGGTGAGGTGCGCCGGCACCCCGATGTCCTGGCTGCGGCTCGCCAGGCCGGCCGGGCCGCAGTGGAGGAGTAGGCCATGCAGTACCGCAAGTTCGGAAAGCTGGATTGGCTGGTATCGGCGTTGGGCTTCGGAGCGATGCGCCTGCCCATCCTGGAGGGGGATTCGGCCAGGATCGACGAGCCGCTGGCCACGGCCATGGTGCGCTACGCCATCGACCACGGCGTGAACTACGTGGACACGGCCTATCCGTACCACCAGGGGACGAGCGAGTCGTTCCTGGCGCGGGCCCTCCAGGAGGGCTATCGCCAGCGGGTCAGGCTGGTGACCAAGTTGCCCTGCTGGCTGGTCAAGACCGCGGACGATTTCGACCGCTACCTGGAGGAGCAATTGGAGCGGCTGCAGACGCCGGCCCTGGACTTTTACCTGCTGCACTCGCTGGACCGAGGAAGCTGGCAGCGCGTGCGCGACCTGGGCGTACTGGACTGGGCCGAGCGGGCCATGGCCGCCGGCCGCTTCCACCATCTGGGCTTTTCCTTCCACGATCGCTACGAGGTCTTTCAGGAGATCGTGGATGCCTACGATGGCTGGACCCTCTGCCAGATCCAGTACAACTACATGGACGAGGAGAACCAGGCCGGCACGCGCGGGCTGCGCTATGCCGCCGCCAGGGGGCTGGCCGTCGTGGTGATGGAGCCGGTCCGCGGTGGGCAGCTGGCCACACCCCCCGATCCGATCGCCGCGCTGTGGGCCACGGCCGCCGCCAGGCGCTCGCCGGCCGAGTGGGCCCTGCAGTGGGTCTGGAACCACCCCGAGGTCAGCCTGCTGCTCAGCGGGATGAGCACGATGGAGCAGGTGGTGGAGAACGTGGCCAGCGCCGGTCGCTCCGGTCCCAACAGCCTGACTGCGGACGAGCTGGCCCTGATCGGCCGTGTCCGTGACAAGTACCGCGAGCTCGCGGCGATCCCCTGCACCAACTGCCAGTACTGCCAGCCGTGCCCCAGCGGCGTCGCCATCCCGCGCTGCTTCGAGCTGTATAACGAGATGACCATGTACGGCCAGCCCGAGCGGGCGCGCGTGGCCTACGCCAACTGGTTCAAACCGGAGGAGCGCGCCGACCGGTGCCAGGAGTGCGGCGAGTGCGAGGACAAGTGCCCGCAGAAGATCGAGATCATGGCCTGGCTGAAAAAGGTGCATGAGGCACTGGTCCAGGAGAAAGCACCGCCGCCCTGAGGATAGGCCCAACAGCGGCGGCGACGAATCAGGCCCAGGGCACCGCCATGGCACGGCGGTCTGGCCTCGCCGACAGCGCACCCCGGCTCCATTGCCAGAACCGACAGCTTCGGCTATACTGGGCCACCGTGTGCTCCAGGGCAGCGTCGCGCCCGTGCCCGCGGCGAAGGGACAGCGCAGCGATCGAGGAGGCTTGGCATGACCGTCGTCGTGACTGGAGCTGCGGGACACCTGGGGGCAAACCTGGTACGGGCGCTCCTTGAGCAGGGCCAGGCGGTGCGCGCTGTAGTCCACCGGGACCGGCGCGCCCTGGCCGGGCTAGACGTGGAGATCGTCGCGGGCGACGTGTGCGACCCAGCCTCGCTGCGGCGGGCCCTGGCCGGCGCGCGGGTCGTCTACCACGCCGCCGCCCACATCTCGCTCCTGCGCAGCGAGTGGTCCCTCCTGGAGGCGGTCAACGTGGCCGGCACGCGCAACGTCGTTGCCGCGTGCCTGGAGGACAGCCGCCCGCGCCTGGTCTACATCAGCTCGATCCACGCGCTGGACCCGCTGCCGGTCGACCAACCGCTGGACGAGTCGCGCCCGCTGGTGAGCAATCCGCGCCACCCTCCCTACAGCCGCTCCAAGGCCGCCGCCGAGCTGGAGGTGCGGCGGGGGATCGAGCGGGGCCTGGATGCCATCATCGTCAACCCCACGGCGATCATCGGCCCCTACGACTTCCGGCCGTCGCACTTTGGCGAGGTGCTGCTCTACCTCGGCCGGGGCCGCATGCCGGCGCTGGTCGGCGGCGGGTTCGATTGGGTGGATGCCCGCGACGTGGCCCTGGGGGCCATCCGCGCCGCCGAGCGCGCCTCCTGCGGCGCCCGCTACCTGCTCTCCGGCCACTGGGTGCGCATGACCGAGATCGGCGCGTTCGTGGAACACATCACCGGGAAGCGTCCCCCGCGCTTTGTCTGCCCGCTGGGGCTGGCCCGCTGCAGCGCGCCGCTGGCCATGGCCGTGGCCCACATCATCGGCCGGCGACCGCTCTTCACCAGCGTATCCATCGAGGTCCTCCGAACGAGCGGGCCGGTCAGCCACGAGCGGGCCACGCGCGAGCTGGGCTACGAGCCGCGCCACATCCGCGAGACGCTGAGCGACACGCTGCGCTGGTTCGCCGAGAACGGCTACCTGCACTGTCCGGCGGCGCTGCGCCGACCGGAGGAGATATGGACGAACGCGCCTTCTTCGACGGCCTGATCCTCGTCTGGTTCCTCCTGGCGGCGGCCAGCTTCCCGCTGCTCTTTTTCGTCACCGCCCCCTACGGCCGGCACAGCCGCGGCGGCTGGGGCCCGGCCATCCCCAGCAACCTGGGCTGGATCTTGATGGAGTCGCCGGCCGCGCTCGTCATGGCGGCGGCGTTCGCCGGCGGGACATGGCCGCCGGCGCCGGCCTCGTGGGCCTTTCTGGCCCTGTGGGAGGTACACTACCTGCACCGCTCCTTCGTCTACCCGTTCGGCCGGGTCGGCGGTGCCCAGCGCATGCCCATCTCCATCGTCGCCACCGGCCTCTGCTTCAACGTGGCCAACGCCTACATCAACGGCCGCTTCCTCTTTGCCCTCTCCGGCGGGTACCCCCTCTCCTGGCTGATCGACCCGCGCTTCCTGGCCGGCCTGGTCCTCTTTGTCGCCGGTTTCGCCATCAACCGCCACTCCGACCACACCCTGCGCCGCCTGCGCCGGCCCGGCGAGACCGGCTACCGCATCCCCTACGGCGGCCTGTACCGCTGGGTCTCGTGCCCCAACTACCTGGGCGAGATCGTCCAATGGCTCGGCTGGGCCGTGGCCACCTGGTCGCTGGCCGGGCTGGGCTTTGCCCTGTGGACGATCGCCAACCTGGCCCCGCGGGCGCGGGCCCACCACCGCTGGTACCGCGGGCACTTCCCCGAGTACCCGCCGGAGCGCAAGGCCCTGCTGCCGGGATTGTGGTAGCCACACGGCGATATCAAAGTTGCGGCGGTGCACCGCGAATGGCAAGCGCCCGGCCTGCGGGAAGCGCAGCACAGCCATACCATTGCCCCACCCCCGCATGCGCGGCGTCGTGTCGCCGCCGGATCCGGGCACTTGCCGGCCAAGGCCGGCGACTCTGACATGGCCGTGTGGTAGCCCGACCCGGCCGCGCAACAAATGGATGAGCCCATCCCGGTCATTTGTGCCTTGCCGACGCGGCCCGCTTCCACTAGAGTGGACTTTTGATAGTCCTGCCGCACTGTGCTATAATGCCGTCGGTTGGCCGCCGGGACGGTCCGCCGGCGGCAGGGGATGCCGATGACCGCGCGCAAGGGCAAGAGGCTGTGGGCCTGGGGGCTGGCCGTCCTGGCCCTGCTCCTTCTGGCCGCCAGCCTGGCGCAGTTCGAGCCCGGCAGCGGCCCGGGCGGAGCGGTGGGGATCGAGCTGCCCTTTTCCCCGCTCGGCCCGGCGAGCCCGTCCGGCGGCGGGACGCCCACGCCGCGGGCCGGGCTGGGCTTCTGGGACGTGCTCTACCGCGTCGTCCTGTGGGTCCTGCTGCCCATCGCCATCGTCTACTACCTGGTGGCGGCGATCGTCTCCTCGGACGGGCGAACGCGGGCCCTGGCCATCGTGCTGGTGCTCCTGTCCTTCGTGCTGCTGGGGCAGGTCCTGCAGTCCATGGCGCTGCAGCAGCCCGAGCCGACTCCCACGCCCCTCCCCGGCGAGGAGGCGGCCGAGCCCGCCGCGCCGGCCCCGGCAGTGCTGACGGCGACGGTGCAGCCCGGGGCTGCCGCCCCGGCCGCTGCTCCCGTGAGCTCGCCGGAGTGGTTCGTCTGGGCCACCGCGGCCGTCCTGGCGCTGCTCCTGATCGCCGCCGGCGCGCTGGTCGTGCGCCGCCTGCGCCAGCCCAGGGCCGCCGCGCTGGAGCAGATCTCCCAGCAGGCCCAAGAGACGCTGGCCGAGGTGCGCGCCGGCACCGTCGACCTGAAGGACGCCGTGACCCGCTGCTACGTGCAGATGAGCAGGGCACTGAGCGAGCAGCGCGGCATGGTGCGGCCCGACTCCATGACCCCGCGGGAGTTCGAGCAGCGCCTGATCCAGGCCGGCCTGCCCCGCCAGGACGTCCACCGGCTCACCCAGCTCTTCGAGAAGGTGCGCTACGGAGCCTGCCGGCCGGGGCTGGTCGAGGAGCGGGAGGCCGTCTCCTGCCTGACGGCCATCGTGCAGGCCTGTGGGGGGACGGCGTGAGGAAGAGGCTGCTGATCCTGGGCACGCTCGTGCTCCTGGCCATCGGGCTGGTGCTGATCCTGCGCCTGCTGGTGCGCGGCGTGGCCGACTGGCTGGCGGGCGCCTTGGACAGCATTCTGCCCTACCTCCAGCTCGTTCCCCAGCCTGTCCTGTGGACCGTCTTTGTGGCTATCCTCCTCTTTGTCATGCTGGACAGCCTGATCGGCATCCGCTGGCGGCGGCGGAGCGAGCAGGCCGGCGCCAGGACCCGCCCCGGCCGGGTCGGAACGTGGCAGCAGGCCATCCGCCGCGCCAACCGCGACTCGATGTACCGCGACGCCTACAGGTGGCGTCTGGCCCAGGACCTGGCCAACCTGACCGAGGAGGTCCTGGCCCGCAACGAGCCTCCGCGCGCCGGAGCGGCGCGCCGGCCGGCCGGAGCGGCCTGCGCCGAGCTGCCGGCCTCGGTGCAGGACTGCCTGGCCGCCACCCAGTCCACGGTGATCTTTCGGCGCAGGTCGCTGCTGCAGCGGCTCTTTCGCCGCCCGAGCCGGCACTCGCCGCTCGACTTTGACCTGGAAGAGGTCGTCTCTTTCCTGGAAGAGCAAATGGAGGTCTGACGTGAGCAACGAGATCGCGCAGGTGGCCCCGCTGGGCCGCCGGGTGCTGGAGGAAGTGGGCCGGGCCATTGTGGGCAAGGACGAGCTGCTGCAGAAGATGATGGCCGCCGTCCTGGCCGGCGGGCACATCCTCCTGGAGGACTATCCCGGGCTGGCCAAGACGCTCATCGCCAAGAGCTTCGCCTGCGCCCTGGGCCTGGAGTTCAAGCGCATCCAGTTCACGCCCGACCTTCTCCCCGGCGACATCACCGGCGGGTACATCTACGACCGCGCCCAGGGCCGCTTCGAGCTGCGCCGCGGGCCGCTCTTTGCCAACATCGTCCTGGCCGACGAGATCAACCGGGCCTCGCCCAAGACACAGTCCGCCCTCCTGGAGGCGATGCAGGAGGTCCAGGTCACGGTGGAAGGCGAGACGATGCGGCTGCCGCAGCCCTTTGTCGTCGTGGCCACGCAGAACCCCATCGAGTACGAGGGCACCTTCCCTCTACCCGAGGCCCAGTTGGACCGCTTCCTGATGAAGCTCCCGGTCGGCTATCCCACCCCGGAGGAGGAGCAGGAGATCCTGCGGCGCCGGCGCGTCCGGCGCAGCGACGAGGCCATCATCGAGCAGGTGACCGGCGTGGAAGAAGTGCTGGCCATGCGCCAGGCGGTGGAGGAGGTCTATGTCGACCCGGACATCGAGCGCTACATCGTGGCCCTGGTGGCCCAGACCCGCCGCGACCGGCGCGTGGCGGTCGGGGCCAGCCCACGCGGCTCGCTGGCCCTGCTCAAGCTGACGCGCGCCTGGGCCGCCCTGGAGGGGCGCGACTATGTCCTGCCCGACGACATCAAGATGTTCGCCAAGCCCGTGCTGATCCACCGCCTGATCCTCAAGCCCGACTTCTGGATGGTGGAGCGCGCCGTCGAGGACGTGATCGACACCATCATCCAGGGAGTGCCCGTGCCGGTGGTGACGGGAGCCTGAAGATGCACCGCCTCGTTCTGCTGATCGGCCTGGTCGACGTGCTGATCCTGGTGGGCATGGCCACCTTCCAGGGCGCGATGCTGGCACTGGCCCTGCCGCTGCTGGTGCTCCTGGCGGTCGGCTTCTACGGCGGCCCGCAGCAGCCCTGCCTGCGCGTCACCCGCTCCCTCAGCGCCGAGCGCGTGGCCCCGTCCGTGCCGGTGGTCGTCACCGTGCAGGTCACCAACGAGGGCGCGGCGCTGGAGGAGGTGCTGCTGGAGGACCTCCTGCCGGCGGGTCTCGAGGTGCTGGACGGGCACCCCCGCTTGCTCGGCACGCTGGCCGCCGGCGAGACCGTCGAGCTGCGCTACACGGTGCAGGGTCCACGCGGGTACTACCACCTGACCGGTGTGCAGGCCACGGCCAGCGACGCCCTGGGCCTGGTCCGCCGCCAGGTAACCGTGCCGACGCCCGGCCAGTTCTGCGTCATGCCGGAGGTGCTGAAGCTGGGGCGCGTGTCGATCCGGCCGGAGCGGACGCGGCCCTTTTCCGGGCTCATCCCGGCCCAGCGCGGCGGTCCCGGCATCGAGTTCTTTGGCGTGCGCGAGGCCCAGGCCGGCGACCCACTGCGCTGGGTCAACTGGCGTGCCTGTGCCCGCCATCCCGAGACCTTCTACAGCAACGAATTCGAGCAGGAGTGCGTCGTCGACGTCAGCCTGATCCTGGATGTGCGCCGGCGCAGCTACCCGAACTGCGGCGACGAGGCACTGTTCGAGCAAACCATCCTGGCTGCAGCCGCGCTGGCCCAGACGTTCCTGAACGACGGCAACCGCGTGGGGCTGCTCCTCTACGGGAGCCTGCCGATGGGCTGGACCCTGCCGGGGTACGGCCGGCCGCAGCAAGAGCGCATCCTGCGCGCGCTGGCGGAGGCCCGGCCGGGCGAGTCGCTCGATCGCCTGGAGTACCTGCCCACGCAGATATTCCCGGTCCGCTCGCAGCTGGTCCTGGTCAGCCCGCTGGTCCGGGAGGACCTCAGGATGCTGGTCGGCCTGCTGGCGTACGGGTACCCCATGCTGGTGATCAGCCCCAACGCGGTAGCCTTTGAGAGCCGCCTGCTGGAGGGCCAGCCGGAGGCGGCCCCGGCCACGCGGCTGGCGCGCCTGGAGCGTGAGCTCCTGCTGCGCAACCTGCGCCGGGCGGGAGTGCACGTCGTGGACTGGCCCGTGGACCGACCGCTGCAGCAGGCGGTCTACTCTTCCCTGGGGCGGATGCCGCTGTGGGTCCGCCGCATCCGGGTGCCGGCAACGCGATGATCACCAAACTGGTCTACCTGAGCATTTCCGTGGCCGGGTTTGCGCTGGTGTTCGGCTTTGCCCTGCGCGGCGGACCGGGCTGGGCCGGCGCTTCCGCGTGCGGCGTGATCGGCGCCCTGTGGGTGCTGGGCTACCGCCAGGGCTGGAAGCCGGTCTGCAGCGTGGGGCTGGGGCTGTACGTCGCGGCGGCGGCCCTGGGCACCTGGTTCGGTGCGGGCCCCGGCTGGATGCTGGCCGGTGTGCTGGCAGCCCTGGCCGCCTGGGACCTGGGCCTGTTCGCCCAGCGCCTCCGCTCCGTGGACAGGATCCTGGGACAGGAGGACATGCAGCGGCGGCATCTGCTGCGGTTGCTGCTGGCAGAGGGGGCCGGCCTGCTCCTGGCCGTAGCCGCCCTGCTCCTGCGGCTGCAGCTGCGCTTCCTCTGGCTGATCGTTCTGGGGATCGTGGCCCTGGTCGGGTTGACCCAGGCGATCGGACCCCTCCGGCGCGAGAGCGACTGATCAGGGCGTAGGCGTGGCCGGGACGGGGGTTGCCGGCCCCGTCACCGTCACAACCAGCGGCGGGATCTGCTGGCGCATCCGGATCGCTTCCTGGCTGAAGGTGCGCCCCAGCACCGGGTCGATCGCCACGATCATGTACCCGTCGTTCCGATCGAGCGCCTCCTCGTCGAGGGGCTGGGAAAAGAGGACGACTCCCGTCGAGTCGACGACGATAAAGTTCTCCCGCATCCGGCCGGAGCCGGCGTAGCTCGGCAGGGAGGCATACTTCTCGAGCACATCGACCACGGGGCCCGTAGCGCCGGCCGGGTCCAACACGCCCCAGAGAGCGATGTCGTTGCGTCTGGACTCTCCAATCAGGCGGTCGCCCAGGCGAGGGTCCTCCACGCGCTCGGCAACCAGGACAATGTCCTGGCGGACCCTGGCCAGGAGCTGCAGGACCTCGGCCAGTGCATCTTCGTCCTCGGGCGTCATGAAGAGGGCGATGCTGCTGGCATCGAGGAGATAGATGCGGGGGTGGGGCGTGTTCGCCGGCGAGCCGGGGCCAAAGGACCGCCCGGCGTGCATCTCCATGAACTCGCTATGGAAGCTCGCCGCCATCTGGGGCAGGTCCCAGCGCACCGCGTAGGCGGCATCCTCGCTCAACGCCTGCCGGGAGAGCTCCCACGAACCGGTCCAGACCACCCGCTGGTCCACGACGACAAAGGTCGTCCCGAGCGCCCCCGGCCCCTCGTGCAGCACGATGGGAATGCCGGCCGCGCGCAGGCGGTCGGCCACGGAGGCCACGGCGGGGTCCTCCTGGGTGGAAGCGTCCTGCAGGACGCGCACCTCCACGCCGCGCGCGGCGGCGGCGATCAGCTCGTCGGCCAGGCCCGCCAGGTCCAGGCCGGGGGTAGCCAGCTCCACTGCCGCCTGGGCGGCGCCGATGTCGGCGCGCACCTCGGCTTCCAGCCCCAGCGGGGCCTGCGTGCCGAGGTCACCCTGGGTGAAATAGACCCGGTAGGGGCTCACGGTGACGACCTGCGCCGGCTGCTGGCGCAGCAGCAGGTAGAGCCCTACGCCGGCCACCAGCGCGACGAGGGCCACCAGAATGCCCCAGTCGCGCAGGAACCGGCCCCCGCGCGAGCGGCCGGAGGCCCCGCCGCGCGCGGGCCGCAACCTGCTCCAGAACGAGGCCCGCTTTCCCGCTTTTCTGCTCGTCGCTTTCGCCATCGCTCACTCCTGCCCGGCCTGGTAGACGCGCTCGAACTCCTCCAGGTATAGCCGGGCCAGTTCGGCGTTCGAGAGGATCAGGACGTTCTCGTCGTTGCTGTCGGCCGCGCTCGCGGTAAAGTTGTAGGAGCCGGTGATCGTCACCTGGCCGTCGATGACGATGACCTTGTGGTGCATGGTGCGGGGATTGCCGTCCAGCCGGACGTCCAGGCCGGCCTGCCGGAGCACGGGGTACTGGCCGCCCTGGCCCTCGGCGTTGCGCGTCTCGAAGACGCCGCGCACCCGCACGCCGGCGGCGGCCTTTTCCAGCAGCACCCGGCCGATCTCGGCGTCGGTGAAGGAAAAGGCCATGAAGGCGATCTCCTGCCGGGCCTGCCGCAGCGTCTCCAGGATGGCCGCCCGCGGCTCGTCCTCGGGCGAGAAATAGTTCTCCACCGGGGTGACGACGCCGCTGTCGTCGCGCACCGACAGCACGGGCCGGGGCGTGTCCCGCGGCGAACGCGGCCCGAACTGCCGGCCGTCGAACATCTCCTCGAACTCGGCCTGGTAGTTGGCCGCCAGGTCCGGCAGCGTGAAGCGCAGGACGTTGTTGTTGTTGTAGTAGGTGTCGTTGACGGTCAGGTTCCAGGAGCCCACCCAGAGGATGGTGCCGTCGACGATGACGAACTTGTCGTGCATAAAGGCCCCGCGCTGGTCGTAGACGATGGCGATGCCGGCCGCCTGGAGCTCCGCCACCTGCTGGGCCATCTCCTCGTCGCCCAGGTTGCCGTCGTCCAGCACCACGCGCACCTGCACCCCGCGCCGATGCGCGTCGCGCAGGGCGCGGGTGATGCTCTCTAGGTCGTACTCGAACGAGGCCACCTCCACGCTGCGCTGCGCGGCGGCGATGTCGGCGGCAACGCGCTCGTCCACACCGCCGCTCATGGTGCCGCTGGCGGGGTTGGTGAAATAGACCCGCATCCAGGCCCCGGCCGGGGCGTTCACCTCGGCCGGCTGTGGACCCAGCCCCAGGAAACCGAGGCAGCCGGCCTGGTACAGCCCCAGCCCCACGGCCATCACCAGGAGCAGGAGCAGGTACCAGGGCGAGAGCTTGGTTTGGCGCGGCTTGGTGGGCATGGCGTTCCTCCCGCACGAACAGGGCCGGGTCACGAGCACGCGGTGCGCTCGGCCTCCCTGGCCATCCCCAGCCGCAGGAAAACCTCGCGCGCCTGCCGGCAAAGGTCCTGGGCGCGGCCGGCCTCTCCTCGCGCCCGCTCGTACTCGCCCCAGTCCCGCAGTGTCCGCGCCAGCTCGCTCTCGGCGCCCTTGGCGACAAAGATGCGCTGACTCTCGGCGAAACAGGCGGGCGCGTCGTAGACACGGCCCTCCACGGTTATGGGCTCATGCTGGCGCGCCAGCACCAGCCCCAGGGTGCGCCAGGCGCGCCCGATGAGGTCCTGCGCCTCCATCTGGCGGGCCAGTTCCAGCGAGCGGGTGACTGCCTCGCGGGCCCGGTCGACCATGCCTTGGCCGAGATACGCCTCCGCCAGGAAGCGGTAGGTGTTGGGCAACTCGTACAGGCCGCTGCCGGCGGTGAAGTCGAGCACCTGCAGGAGAACCGCCTCCGCGGCGGCATACTCCCCCAGGCCGACCAGCGCGCCGCCCAGGTTGCTGTGACTGAGCCACTCGATCTCGCGGAAGCCGATCTGCTGGGCATTGGTCAGGGCTTCCCGGAAAAGGTCGGCCGCGGCCTGGTAATCGCCCTGCATGTAGGCGTTGGCCCCCAGGTTGTTGAGGAGCGAAGCCGCCGCGCTGCGGTCGCCGCGCTCCCGCCGCGACTGCAGGGCCCGCTCCCAGAACCGGGCGGCCTGGGGATAGTGCCCGCGGATCCAACTGGCCGCGCCGAGCAGCGTCAGGTTAGCAGCGACCCCGTCCGGGTCGTCCAATTCGGTGGCGATGGTCAGGGCCTGCTCGGCCAGATACTCGGAGCGCGCGGCATCGCCGAGACGATGGTGGACCCAGCTCAGCGCGGAATAAGCCTCGGCCAGAAGGCTCGGTTCGGGCAGCGAGCGAGCGATTTCGGCGGCCTGCTCGGCGCTGCTCAGGGCCGCGCGCAGGTCGCCCGTCTTGCTCTGGTTCGCGCTGAGGCCGCACCAGGCCCACACCTGAGCCGGCCGGTCCTCCACTTCCTGGGCCGCCGCCAACATCGCGCGGTAGACCTCGTCGGCCTCGTCGCCGCAAAGCCGCCAGCGCAGCATCTGGCCCAGCCGCCGGTACAGATCGATGCGCCGGCCGGCATAGGCGGCGCCCGCGGGGCAGAAGGCCAGCGCCCTGCGGTAGTAGCCAATCGCCGACTCTGGCGCATAGGTGTTGCGGGCCTGTTCCCCGGCGCGCCAGTACCACTCCGCGGCCGGCTCCTCCTCCCCTGCTTTCTCGTAGTGCGCGGCGATCACGCCGGCCCACTCCCCGGCGCGCTCGGCGGCGACCCGTGACAGCCACTCCGCGGCCCGCCGATGGAAGACCCGCCGCACCTTCTTCAGCGTGTACTCATAGACCACGTCGCGCAGCAGGACGTGCTTGAAGATGTACTCCTCCTCATCTGGCAGGCGCGAGACCGGCTGGTGAAAGACCAGCTCGCGCCGCTGCAGCGCCTCCCATCGCTCCGCCGGGACGGGCTGCTGGCCGACATGGACGACCGCGCCGTGCCAGAACGAGCGGCCCACGACCGCCGCGCACTGCAGGACGGCCCGTTCCTCCAGCCCCAGCCGCTCCAGGCGCGCCTGCAGCACCCCCTGCACCGACCCCGGCACGCTCAGGCCGACCGAGCGCTGGGCGTGCACCTGCCAGCGTTCCAAGCCGACCTCGATCACCCCCTGCTCGATCAGCCACTGCACCAGCTCCTCGGTGAAGTAGGGATTACCGCCGCCGCGTTCCACGAGCATCTCCACCAGCCAGGCCGGCGGGTCGGGCAGTCGTTGCAGGATCTCGCACACCAGCTCCTCCGCCAGGGCGTCCGAGAGGGGCGCCAGGTCCAGGCGGCGGCTCCCCGGACTCTCCTGGCCGGTCGCATCCTGCCCCCACGGCAGGCCGCGCTCCCAGAAGGCCGGCCGCGCCAGGCCGACCACCAGGAGTGGGGATGATGACAGCGGGGCCAGAAGGCCGGCCAGGAGGCGCAGCGACTCCTCATCGGCCCACTGCAAGTCCTCCAGCAGGAGCACGACCGGGCCGGCCACGGCCAGCCGCGAGAGGTACTCGCCTAGGAGCACCTCGGCCCGGCCGCGGATCTGGCGGGTGTCCTCGGCGATATGGCGGATATGGCGGCTCTGGCGCATGTCCAGGCCCATCAGCTGGCCGACAAAGGCGGCGGCCTCCTCGCCCAGCTCATCGCCCAACATCTCGGACAGGCCCTCGGTGAGCTTCTGCCGGGCCACGTCCTGCGGGTCGCTCTCGCGGACTTGGAAGCGGAACGACAGCAGGTCGCGCAAGAGAAAGTAGGGGCTGCCCTCCGTCTGCGGCCAGGCCCGGCCCTTCAGGCAGCGAATTCGCTCCGGGCGCAGCTCGAGCCAGCTCTCGAACTCGGCCAGCAGGCGGCTCTTGCCGACGCCGGCCTCGCCCGAGACGGTGATCCAGCGCAAGGCGGAGCCGGCCACTGCCTCCTCGTAGGATTCCTGTAGAAGCGCCAGCTCGCCCTCGCGGCCGACGGTGCGCGTGGCCACGCCGGCCAGCCCGCGCGTCGCCATGAAAAACGCCCGTGGCTTCTCGCTCAGGACGCGGTAGACCGTCACGGCCTCGGAGCGGCCCTTGGCGTTGAGCAGGAGCTCCTCGTGCACGGCAAAGAGCCCGCGCACCAGGTCGTAGGTGGCCCGGCTGATGAAAATGCCGCCCGGAGGAGCCGCCTCCTGCAGCCGCGCAGCCACGTTGACGGCATCGCCGATGACGTTGCGCTCGCCGGTGGAGACGATCCACGACACCGCGGCCAGGCCGGTGTTGACGCCGATACGGATCTGGAGGTCGAGGTCTGTCGATTTCCGGTCAGGAACAAGTCCATCATCTACCTTCCAGCCTCCAACCTCCAACCCCCAGCTTCCAACCTCCGCCTGCATGGCCAGCGCGGCCCGAACCGCCCGGATGGCGTCGTCCTCGCGCAGGGAGGGCAGACCCCAGATGGCCATGACCCCGTCCCCGAGGTGCTTGTCGATGTGCCCATCATGGTCGAGGATCAGCTTGTCCAGGCGCTGCCAGAGGTCGCTGAGCAGATCCTGCACTTCCTCCGCGTCCAGGCGCTCGGCCAGGCGCGTGAAGCCGTGGACGTCGGCGAAGAGAACCGTGAGCAACTGGCGCTGCTCGCCGGACGTCTGCGGCGGCGCTGGCGCGGAGTGCTGTACCGCCGCCAGGGCCGCCAACCTCTCCCGCAGCGGGTCCAGCGCCGTGTCGACCACGGCATCGCCCAGGAGTGCCCGCTGGACCTCCAAGGCGGCGATGGCTCGTTCCAACCGTTCCTGTTCGGTCATGGTGGGGGGATCGCTCTCGCGTCGTGCTCTATGGCCAGGGGATGGGTTCCGGCGTCCGCCTGCGGATGACCCCGGCACGGGTCCACCGGCCGGCTCATGGATGCAGATAGCCCAACGTCTGCGCCGGCAGGCGGGCCGGGTGGGCCAGGCCGGCCTGCTCGGCCAGGAACCTGTCCGCCTCCATGGCGGCGCGGGCACCGCTGCCCACCGCGGTGGCGACCTGCGGCAGGTGGAGCTCCTGCACGTCCCCGGCGGCAAAGACGCCCGGCACGCTGGTGCGCTGCGCCCCGTCGGCGACGACATAGCCCCACTCGTTCAATTCCAGCTGCCCCTGGAAAATGCCTGTGTTCGGGTTCATGCCGATGTAGACAAAGACCCCCGCCACGGGCAGGAGGTGCATCTCCTCCGAGTCACAGTGGGACAGCCGCACCCCGGTCACGGTCTGGTCCCCCAGGATCTCCGCCACTGTGTGCTGCCAGACCGGAGTGATCTTCTCGTTGGCCAGGGCGTGCTCCTGGACGATGGCGTCGGCGCGGAGCCGATCGCGGCGATGGACCAGGTAGACGCGCGAGGCGAAGCGGGTCAGGAAGATGGCCTCTTCGACGGCGCTGTTGCCGCCGCCCACGACGGCCACCTCTTTGTCGCGGTAGAAGAAGCCGTCGCAGGTGGCGCAGTAGGACACCCCCCGCCCGGTGAACTCCTTCTCCCCCGGTACGCCCAGCTTGCGCGGCGAGGCTCCCGTGGCCACGATCAGCGCGTGTGCCTGGTGCTCGCCGCCGTAGGTGGTGATGCGCAGGGGCCGCTGGCCCAGGTCCACCGCGGTGGCCTCGTCGATCTCCATCTGCGCCCCGAACTTCTCGGCCTGCTGCTGCATGAGCTGGGCCAGTTCGGCCCCGCCGATCCCGTCGGGAAAGCCGGGATAGTTCTCCACACGATCGGTGAGCGCCACCTGCCCGCCGACAGCGTTGCCGGCCAGGACGAGGGTGGAACGGCGCGCCCGGGCGGCGTAGATGGCCGCGGTCAGGCCGGCCGGGCCCGAACCCAGGATCACGACATCGTACAACATGGTCCTTCCCTCACGTCTTTACCTTTCGGATCGTGGATCGTCGATGATCCAGCGCCAATCGTCAATCGCCAATCGTCAATCGCCAATCGTCAATCGTCAATCGTCAATCGTCAATCGTCAATCTACAATGGGATGTTCCCGTGCTTCTTCGGCGGCAGGGACTGCCGTTTCGTCCGGCAGGCCTCCAGTGCCCGGATGAGCACCGGGCGGGTCTGGCGCGGCTCGATGACGTCCTCGACGTAGCCGCGGGAAGCGGCCGCGTAAGGGTTGGAGAACGTGGCCTCGTAGTCGCCCACCAGCTCGGCCAGCTTGGCCTGGGGGTCGTCGGCGGACTGGAGCTCCTTGCGGAAGATGATCTTGACCGCGCCGTCGGCGCCCATGACGGCGATCTCCGCCGTGGGCCAGGCCACGTTGTAATCGGAGCGCAGGGAGAGCGAGGACATCACGACGTAGGCTCCGCCGTAGGCCTTGCGGGTAATCACCGTCAGCTTGGGCACCGTCGCCTCGGCGTAGGCAAAGATGAGCTTGGCCCCGTTGCGGATGATGCCGCCCCACTCCTGATCGGTCCCGGGTTGGTAGCCGGGCACGTCCACGAAGGTGATCAGCGGCACGTTGAAGGCGTCGCAGAAGCGGATAAAGCGCGCCCCCTTGACCGAGGCCAGGTTGTCCAGGACCCCGCCCAGGTAGGCCGGCTGGTTGGCGATGATGCCGACGGGATAGCCGTTCATCCGGGCAAAGCCGACGACGATGTTCTGGGCCCAGTGCCGGTGCACCTCGAGGAAGTTGCCCTCGTCGACGACATGGCGGATCACTTCCTTGATGTCGTACGGCTTCTTGGCGCTGTCGGGGACGATGGTGTCCAGCTCGGGAGACTCCCGCGCGGGGTCGTCGCTGGGAGGCGCATAGGGCGGGTCCTCCATGTTGTTGAGCGGGATATAGCCGAGCAGGGTGCGGACCTGGGCGTAGAGGTCGTCCTCGTCCTCGGCGGCAAAGTGGGCCACGCCGCTCTTGCTGCTGCAGGCCATCGCCCCGCCCAGCTCCTCCTGGGTGACCTCCTCGCCCATGACGGCCTTGATGACCTCCGGGCCGGTGATGAACATGTAGCTGGTCCCCTGCACCATGAAGGTGAAATCGGTGATGGCCGGCGAGTAGACGGCCCCGCCGGCGCAGGGGCCGGCGATGATAGAGATCTGGGGCACGACCCCGGAGGAGATGACGTTGCGGTAGAAGATGTTGCCGTAGCCGTCGAGGGAGACGACACCCTCCTGGATGCGCGCGCCACCCGAGTCGTTGATGCCGATGCAGGGCACGCCCATGCGCAGAGCCAGGTCCATCACCTTGCAGATCTTGTCCGCGGCGACCTCGCTCAGGGTACCGCCGATGGCGGCAAAGTCCTGCGAAAAGACGCAGACCCGCCGGCCGTCGACCGTGCCCCAGCCGGTGACCACGCTGTCGCCCAGCGGGCGGCGCTTCTGCATGTCAAAGTCGTGGCAGCGGTGCACCACCAGGGCGTCGATCTCGACGAAGCTGCCCGGGTCGAGCAGTCTCTCGAGGCGCTCGCGGGCTGTGAGCTTGGCCCGCTTGTGCTGGCTCTCGGCTGCCTCCGCAGCAGCGGCGGCCACCTGCTGCTTGCGCTGGCGCAGCTCCTCGATCCGTTCGGCCGTGGTCTTCATGGTTGCTGGCTCCTCGTCTGCCATCGGCGCCCGGCATCGCCGACACCGGGGCGCCGTCACGCTGTCACTCGATGATGATCAGCGGCACACCGGGGTTCACGCTATCGCCGGGGGCGCAGTTCACCGCCCTGACGGTGCCGTCGCGCGGCGCCTTGAGCTCGCTCTCCATCTTCATGGCCTCCAGGATCATGACCACCTGGCCGGCCTGGACGCGGTCCCCGGCCTTCACGTGCACGGCGATCACCTTGCTGGGCATCATGGCGGTGAGGGCGCCCTCGACCGCTTCGGCAGCGGCCGTCGGCCGCTCGGCCTTCCGGGCCGCCGCCCTGCCGCGGGCCAGTCCGATCGCCTCGATGGGGTACTCCACGCCGTCCACCACGGCCACCTGGCCGCCGTTCTCCGCCTGGCGCAGCTCGACCTGGTAGCAGATGCCGTCGATGGCCACGGTGAAGCGGTTCTCCTCCGCCCGGACGATCTCCCACGTGACGGCAAAGCCCTCCACCGTCATGCGCCCCTCCTCCAGGGCGATGGCGTAGGGCCGGTCCTTGACCCGCAGCTTGAACTCTTTCATCCCGCTCTCCTTGGCACAGGTCAAAGGGCCCGGTAGCCGCGGGCCCGGGTGGCCTCCAGGCGGGCGGCCCACCGCCAGGGCTCGCTGCGGGCCTGCGGGGCAGCAGCCTCTTCCGGGGGCTCGTAGGCCAGGGCCGCGGCGATGGCAGCAATGTGCTGGCCGCGCACGTCGGTGAAGGTACGCCGCCAGCGCAGGAACTCGGGCGTGATCTGGGGGAAGAGGGCCTGGGAGACGACGTCGCGCTCCGACTCGGCCAGGTCGCCGATGGCCTGGCGGGCCTTGTCCATCTCCGGCGCGATCAGGTCGGCCGGCCGGCCGGTGATGGGCTGCTCGTCGCCGATCACCTTGCGCTGCACGTCGGGGTCGATCGGAGCCGGCGGCCGCCCGTAAAAGCCCAGGACGTACTGGCGCACCTCCTTGGGCACGACCTTGTAGCGCTCGCCCATGATCACGTTGAGCACCGCCTGCGTGCCGACGATCTGGCTGGATGGCGTGACCAGCGGCGGATAGCCCATCTCGGCGCGCACCCGCGGCATCTCCGCCAGCACCTCGTCGTAGCGATCGAGGGCGTTCTGCTCGCGCAGCTGCGAGTCCAGGTTGGAGAGCATGCCGCCGGGGATCTGGTAGGCCAGCACGCGCACGTCCACGGTGCGCAGTTGCCCCTCGTACCTGGCGTACCTCTCGCGCACCTGGGCAAAGTACTCGGCGATCTCGGCCAGCAGCGCCATGTCCAGATCGGGATCCCAGGGGCTGCCCTGCAGGCAGGCTGCCAGGGACTCGGTGGGTGGCTGGGAGGTGCTCAGCGCCAGGGCCGAGATGGCCGTGTCCACGACGTCGGCGCCGGCCTCGATGGCCTTGATCAGGGAGGCCATGCCCATGCCGCTGGTGTAGTGGGTGTGCACCTGGACCGGGACGTGCGGAAACTGCTCCTTCAGGCGGCCCACCAGCTCAAAGGCCGGGCCGGGGGCCAGCAGGCCGGCCATGTCCTTGATGCAGAGGGAATCGGCCCCCATCTCCACCATGCGGCGGGCCATCTCGACGTAGGAAGGGATGTCGTGCACCGGGCTGATGGTGTACGACATCGCCCCCTGCACGTGGCGCCCCTCCCGCTTGACCGCGGCGAAGGCGGTCTCCATGTTGCGCAGGTCGTTCAGGGCATCAAAGATGCGAAAGATGTCGATGCCCACCTCGGCGGCGTGGTAGACGAAGCGCTCGACGACGTCGTCGGCATAGTGGCGGTAGCCGACGACGTTCTGGCCGCGCAGGAGCATCTGGAAGGGAGTGCGCGGGATGGCCTGACGGAGCAGGCGGACGCGCTCCCAGGGGTCCTCGCGCAGGAAGCGCATGCTGCTGTCGAAGGTGGCCCCGCCCCACATCTCCAGGGAGTGGAATCCCACCTGGTCGAGCTTGGGGCCGATGGGCAGCATGTCCTCCACCCGCATGCGGGTGGCCAGGAGGGACTGGTGGGCGTCGCGGAGGATCGTATCGGTGATGCGCACCGGCTTGGGCTGTGCAGCCATCGCACCTCCTCGCCAAAACACAATCAGGCGGGGCAAGCCGACCGCCCCGTGTGGCCGGTATTATACCCCATATGGGGGCAAATGGCAAAGATGTCGGCCAAGACGAACGGCCGTGCCAAAGTCGCCGGCCTTGACCGGCAAGTGCCCGGCTCAGGCAACGGCACGACGCCGCACATCCCGGGACACGGCAATGGTACGGCCATGCCGCGCTGTACGCCGGCCGGGCACTTGCCATCCGCTGTGCATCGGCGCGACCTTGATATCGCCGTGGCCAAGACGGGTTGGGTCGCCGGAGCGCCGGCTACTCCTCACCCTCGTAGGCCAGGTCCACCTGCTGGCCGGCGTAGTGCCCGGTCACGCGTGCGGTGCCGTCGGCCGCGCTGCTGTACGAAAGGTGGCCCTCGGCGAGCCCGCTGACCGCGACATCGAGGTGGAAATGCTCATCCGCCGCGCTGTAGGTGCCGATGCCGGTCATGGTCCAGCCGGCGGAAAAGGCGCACTCGCTGAGGGAAAAGGCCTCGCCGTCGTCGACAGCGGCAAAGGCCAGCGTGCCACCGTAGGGGCAGCCCACCTGGGTGGGCGTCACCCCGTCCCAGTAGTAGTACTCGGGCAGGTAGTATATGGCGTCGTCCGCAGCCAGCAGCGCCTCGAGCGGGTCGGCAAAGGCCCGGGCGTCGGCCGGGGCCAGCGGGACGTAGGCCTCCGCCAGCACCCCGGCACAGCGGGTCCGGCGCTGCCGGGGCACCCGGCCCTCGATCAGAAAGGCGCTGACCAGCTCGTCCGGGCAAGCACTGCCCCAGCCGAAGGTGACGTGCGCCCCGCCGTCGGTCGTGATCAGGTAGCCGTCGGCCAGCCGCCGGTAGACCCGCTCCCCGTTGGCCAGGGGAGTGGCCGGGTCGGCGGTCGCCCCCAGGACCAGGGTCGGGATGCCGGTGGCGACCAGCGGTGCGAGGGGCAGCGGATCGGGCTGCGTCGGCCAGAAGACACAGGGCAGGTCGCCGTAGAACACCGAGCCAAGGCGGGGCACCGAGGCGTCCACGGCATCGCCCGCACGGAGGTACTGCTCGGCCCGCTCGGCCGGCGTCCCCGCGAAGTAGGCATAGTCGCTGCACGTCACGGCGTAGTACACGGCATCGGACCAGGTGGGGTCGAGGATGGCCTGCTGCGTCTCGGGGTCCACGCCCAAGGTGCTGTAGAGCAGGCGCGCCAGCAGCGTCAGGTCGCCGTGGGCGGCGGCAGCCAGACCGCGCTGCAGGAGCATGCGCGAGTCCTCGGCGTAGAGAGCGTACGCGGCTGTCGCCTCCAGGTCGGACAGGGTCAGGAACCGTCGCTCCGTGCGGCCGGAGGGCAGGGGGAAGTCATAGGGCAGCGGCGACCGCGCCAGGCGCGCCGCCAGGTCGTCGTACGTGGCCAGGGCATCGGCGCCCATGTCGGCCGTGCAGGCGGCGTCGGCGCTGCAGGCCTCCAGGGTGGCTTGCAGAACGTCGGCAAAGGCCTGGGCCTGTTCGCGCAGGAACTCGGGCCCGGTCAGCGTCGGGTCCACGGTGCCGTCGAGGATCAGGCCGGCCAAGCGGTCGGGATGGGCCGCGGCGTAGGCCTGGGCGTAGTACGTGCCGTAGCTCTCGCCGTACAGCCAGAACCGATCGTCGCCGACTGCCTGGCGGAAAGCCTCCAGGTCCTCGACGGCCTGGCGCGTGCCCAGGTAGGGCAGCAGGTAGGGAGAGCCCATCTGGGCCACGCAATCCCGGGCGAACGTCCGGGCCGCGGCCGCCAGCGCCGCTTCCTGCGCCGGGGTCTCTGCCCGGTAGTCGGCCCGGTAAAAGGCCACGGCCGCATCGGTACACTGCAGACCACCAGAGGCGCCCACTCCCCGCTGGTCGAAGAAGATGATGTCAAAGTGCTCGGCAATGGCAGGGTCGAATCCGGCGGTGTACCAGTCTGCCGAGGCCACGCCGGAGGAGCCCGGCCCGCCGGTGGCTACGACGAACATACCCCTGCGCTCCCCGGAAGCCGGCTGGACGGCAAAGACCACGGGGATGGTCGCAGTCATCGCCGGGCTGAAGTGATCCAGGGGAACGGTCAGGGTCACGCAGGTGAAGCTGCTTTCCGGACAGGGGGATGCCTCGATGCGCGCGAGGAGCCCCGCCGCCCCGGCGTCCTCTCCGGGCAGACGGCTCGGCGCTGCGGTGGCCGGTGGCTCGCCGATCGTCGCGGGAGCGCAGGCTCCCAGCAGCAGGAGCAGGATCGCTAGGAGACAGCGGGCCAGCCGATTCCTGCGCACAGCAGCACCTCCAGAAGGGCCGGCCGCCCTGCTGCACCAGCGATCGAGGGGTCGGAAGGGGTGGCTCGCCCGGGCATAGGGCTTTGCCGACCTGCTTCCACACCACCTGCGCCTAGCGGGCGGCCTTGGCCTGCAGCAGGCGGTAGTAGAGGAACTCTCTCCGGGCCAGGAGCTGCCCGGCCAGGAGGCCGAGGAAAAAGGCACCCAGCATGGGCCAGTTCGCCCCCGGCGGCGAGGCGATCTGGGAGAGCTGCAGGTTCGTCAGGGCCGCCCAGTTGGCCTGGAGGAATGCGATGCCAAAGGCCACCACCGCCCAGTAGAGCAGGTGCACCGCGGCCGGCACCCGCACCAGGATGATAGGGGGCAGCCAGCTGCGGATCGGTTCGCCGCGATAGAGGATGAAGTAGGCGCCGAAGAGGCCGGCGACCACCCCGCTCAGCCCGTAGAAGGGCCCCTGGACCTGGGCCAGCGGCGCCACGAGCAGCGCGCTGATGACCCCGCCGGCGCCGTTGAGCAAAAAGAGCATCAGGAACCCCCAGGAGCCGCAGGCATCCTCCAGCTTCCGCCCGAGAGCCCACAGGAAGACCAGGTTCGCGATCGGTTCCCACCAGCCCGTGCCCTGGACAAAGAGGCAGGTCAGCACCCGCAGCACGGGCCCCAGACCGTAGTTGTAGGCGGCCACGGCCTGGTCGAAGCCGTAGGACGGCTGCAGATAGCCCTGCGACACGCCGGGGGCAAGGTGCTCGTAGAGGAAAAAGACCAGGCTCAGGATGAGCAGGAGGGTCGTCATCCAGGGGAACCCGAAGCGCCGGCGGGCATCTCCGATTGGGATCATCGCTCTGCTCCTCTAGTAGCCCCACAGCACCAGGAAGAGCCCCAGCGCCAGCAGGAACAGGCCCACCGTGGCGGCGATCCAGCGGTAGACCTGTGCCTCGGTGAACTCGACCCGGCCGGCCCGCTCCATCAGCCGGCGGCCTCCTCCCTGCACCGCCGTGCCCAGCCAGCGGAAGCCGGGAAAGACGCGCCGCAGCAGTCGGCCGACGCCCTGGAAGAAGCGCGTCCGCCCCAGGCCCGCCAGGAAACGGCCGAAGCGGCTCTGGGGAAGAGACCGCAGCGCCCGGCCCACCCGGGTGCCGGCGAAGCGCTCGCGGGACTGGGCCCAGCGCGCCGCCAGCCGGTGCAGCAGCTGAACGGCGCGCATCCGGGTCACCCGCAGCCCCTCGACCAGCTTGCGTGCCGAGGCTGCCTGCCAGCCCAAGAAACGCCGCAGCAGGCTCGGCCCGCTGCTGCCCGTCTCCTGCTTCCGGCGGGCGCGCATGCGCACCATCAGCGGGCTGTCGCCCACCCTGCGCGACAGGCCGGCCAGCGAGGGCAGGTTGCGCGGCGTGGCCGTCGCCGCGGTGAGCAAGTAGCCGGCGATGGTGATCGGGATCAGCCCCAGCGCTTTCCAGGGCGAGGGCGTCTGGCTGCCGACGACGTACAACAGGAGCAGCAAGAGGCCGGCCAGGAAGAAGCGCGCCGTGCCGCGGATCGTCTCCGACCAGCGGTTGCGGAACGCGTCAGGGACCGGTGGACGCAGTTCGGCGATCCGCGCCCGGGCCTGTTCGGCCGGGCCGGCATCCTGTGCCGCCAGCCAGCGGAACACGTTCAGGGCGCGCAGCTCGTAGCCGTCGCGCAGGAGGAGCTCGGCCAGCGCATAGTGCACATCGTAGAGGTTCTCGTCCAGCGCGATGGCCATCTCGTAGTAGTGGCGCGCCGCCTCGCTGTCCTTGTTGCGCTGAAAGAAGCGGCCCATCTCGGTGTAGAGGTCGGCGTGGGCCTCGCGCTTCTCCTGGTCCTCCCGGAGCAGCTCCTGGTAGAGCCGGCGCGCTTCCTCCGTGTGGCCTACCTCGCGGTGGTAGTTGGCCAGCCGCAGGCGCAGCTCGCGGCGGTGCTCCACGTCGGGGGTCTCCTGGATGGCCCGCTCCAGGCTCTGGAAGGCCAGGTCGCGCTGCCCCGTGGCCAAGAAGGCCTCTGCCGCCACCTCGACCACGCGCGGGTACTCGGGGTTGAGGAAGAGCGTCTTGTCCCAGGCCTCCAGTGCGCGCTTGGGCTGGCCGTGCTGCAGGTAGAGCTCGCCCAGGTGGAAGAAGTAGGCCGGCCCGTCCGCAGAGACGCCCACCTCCTGGTTGCAGGCGGAGCAGGTGATGCGGTCGATGTCGACGCGCTCGCCGCAGGCCGGGCAGATGACAAAGAGGTCCTGGCCGCAGTTGGCGCACTGGAAGGCGTGCGGTTCGTTGGGCTCGCCGCACATGGGGCAGATGGTTCGCTTGGGCAGGCGCGCGATGGCCGCCGGCGACTTGGACTGCTGGCCCAGGTAGCGCAGGCCGGCCTGGGCCTGGACGTTGTCGGGGTTGATGGACAGGACCTTCTCCAGGCAGAAGCGCTTCTCCGCCGGCGTCTCCAGGACGCTGCTCAGCCAGAGCCAGGCCGCCTCGTTGCGCGGGTCCATGCGCAGGACACGGCTCAGGCAGTCGCGCGCCCAGGCCTTGTTGCCGGCCTTGGCACTGACCACAGCCTCGCGGATGAGCGTCTGCACGTTGCTTCGTTCCATCGCGCACCGCCCGTCGACACAGATCACGCCGGATCCACGGCGCCGCACTCTGCCGGGTCCCCCTGCAGTTTAGCCAGGCCGTGCGGCAGGGCCGGCAGGAGGGCTTCCAGGTTCTCACGGGCGGCCCGCGGGCTGCCGGGGAGGTTGACGATGAGGGTGCGGCCGGCGATGCCGGCCACGGCCCGGGAAAGCATGGCGTGCGGGGTGTGGGCCAGGCCGGCAGCGCGCATGGCCTCGGCCAGCCCGGGCGTCTCGCGCTCGACGACCTGGCGGGTGGCCTCGGGCGTGACATCACGAGGCGAGAAGCCTGTTCCCCCGGTCGTCAGCACCAGGTCCACCCCCTGGGCCACGTAGCGGCGCAGCGCGGCGACGATGAGCGGGATCTCGTCGGGTACGACGGCCTGCGCCACCACATGGGCGCCCGGCAGCGCGGCCAGGGTCTGGCACACGGCCGGCCCGCTGCGGTCCTCGCGCTCCCCGCGGGAACTGCGGTCGCTCACGGTCAGGATAGCGACGGTGTACACCGGGGTCCCCACGACAGCCCCCTGGCACGGGCTGCGGGCCTGGCGCAGCCTCCTGGCGGTGCGGACCGACAGCGGGCCCCTGCCGGCCGGCGCCGGGCGCCCGGGGACAACCCCGGGCGCCGAGCAGGCCTGTAAGCCGGGTTCTGTCCGGGTCGGCTGCGGCGCGCGGCCGCCCGGGGCGGCCATCTCTCTGGGCCGGCGGTTGCCCGCCGGCTCTAGCGGCCTACCTGGGGCTTCTGGGCGGGCCACCCACGCCCCTGTTTGGCCTTGCTCCGGACGAGGTTTGCCCGGCAGGCCCGGTCACCCGGGCCTCCGGTGGGCTCTTACCCCACCGTTTCACCCTTGCCGGCCAGTACCGGCCGGCGGTCTGGTTTCTGTGGCACTCTCTGCGGGTCGCCCCGCCTGGGCATTGCCCAGCGTCCTGCCCTGTGGAGCCCGGACTTTCCTCGGGCGCGCCTCTCCTTGCGGAGGTCCCGCCCGCGGCCGCCCGGCCTGCTCATTTCCCATTATAGCATATCCCCAGCACGCCGACAAGCGCCAGTTGCACGCGCGGCGAGAATGTAGTACAATAGATAGGAGATGGATTGCGGCCGCAGCTGGTTGTGGTATCGTGACGCCGTTGCCGGTGCAGCCATGCACCCAGACCGACATGCAGGAAGGCAAACCTTGATCGCCTGCAAGCACAGGGGACCTTCACCAGGCAGATGGTGTCCGAAGCAGCGTACTGACCAGCCCTCTGCAACTGCCCCACACAGCCGGAAAGGAGGTGATGTGGAGAAGACTGCTGCCCGAACCGGCAAGCCCCAACTGGAGAAAAAGAGTCCAAGGAGGTAAGACATGCGCAAGGGGATTTTCGCTGTGCTGGCTGTCCTGATCGCGCTGCTCACGATCCTGAGCGCCTGCGGCCCCAAGGCCGGCGCCGGGATCAAGGTCGGCCAGGTCACCGACACGGGCGGTATCGATGACCGCTCCTTCAACGCCACTGCCTGGAAGGGCGTCACCGATGCCCAGAACGAGCTCGGAGTCGAGGGCAAGTACCTGGAGTCGCAGCAGCAGACCGACTACGAGACCAACATCCGCGAGTTCCTGGATCAGAAGTACGACCTGATCGTCACCGTCGGTTTCCTGCTCGGCCCCGCTACGGCCAAGGCAGCCATGGAGAACCCCACCCAGAGCTTTGCCATCGTCGACTACTCCTACCCCGACTGCTGGCCGGGCGCCGTGGTCGGCAAGGATTGCGGCTCTGACAAGGAGCTGCCCAACGTCCTCGGTCTGACCTTCTCCACGGACGAGGCCTCTTTCCTGGCCGGGTACCTGGCCGCAGGCATGACCAAGACCGGCAAGGTCGGCTGCTTCGGTGGGATCCCCATCCCGACCGTGACCATCTTTATGGTCGGCTTCGAGAAGGGCGTCCAGTACTACAACCAGAAGCACGGCACCAACGTCCAGGTGCTGGGCTGGAAGACCGACCCGGCCAAGGCCGGCTGCGGCGACGGCTCCTTCACCGGCAACTTTGAGAGCACCGACGACGGCCGCAAGTTCGCCCAGAACCTGATGGACGAGGGCGCGGACATTATCATGCCCGTGGCCGGCCCCGTGGGCCTGGGCACCGCCGCCGCCTGCAAGGAAAAGGGCGCCATGATGATCGGGGTGGACAGCGACTGGTACGTCTCCGCCCCCGACTACAAGGAGGCCTACCTCACCAGCGTTCTGAAGAACATGGACGTGGCCGTCTTCACCGCCATCAAGGCCGTGGTGGACAAGACCTTCAAGGGCGGCGTCTACGTCGGCAAGCTGTCGGACAACGGCGTGGGCCTGGCCCCGTTCCACGACTATGACTCCAAGGTCCCGGCCGAGCTCAAGGCCGAGATCGAACAGCTCAAGAAGGACATTATCGCCGGCACGGTCAAGACCGGCTGGTCCGACTGCAACCAGTAACATAGCGACTCACCACGTGATCTCAGGGGGCGGTACAGGGTCGTCCTGTACCGCCCCCTCCCGAACACGGCCGTTCACCGCTCCTGGCCGGGAGAGCCCGACCGCCTCATCCCTGTCAGGGACGCTGCGACACAGCAAGGGGGTGGCATGGCACCGATCCTGGAGCTACGCGGCATCACCAAGGTCTTTCCCGGCGTCCGGGCCAACGATCACATCGACCTGACGCTGGAAAAGGGCGAGGTCCACGCGCTGCTGGGCGAGAACGGGGCCGGCAAGACAACCCTGATGAACATCCTCTACGGCCTCTACTCCCCGGACGAGGGCCAGATCCGTCTCAATGGACAGGAAGTGCAGATCGCCGGCCCCAGCGACGCCATCGCCCAGGGCATCGGCATGGTCCACCAGCACTTTATGCTCGTTCCGGTCATGACGGTGACCGAGAATGTCATGCTGGGGGTGGAGTCGCTGGTAAAGACCTGCTCTTGGAAAGGGTTCCTGCGCTTTACCGCGGCCGTCTGGGGACTGCTCTACCTCCTGTACGCGCTGAACCGGCTCCTCGTCGACCCGGCGGCGGCGTGGACACCCTCCCTGCAGGCCTTTGCCTGGGTGGCCGACGGAGCCATCCTCCTGGGCGGGGTAGCGGCGCTCTACGGTGCCTTTGCCCTGCTGAGCTTCCTCCTGAAGACCGGCCCGCTGTCCCTCCTCTGGTTCGCCCTGGCCGACAACGCGCTGCGCACTGGGCTGCTCCTGGGCCTCATCCTGCTCGCTCCCAGCCAGCAGGGCCCACTCTTCGGCGCGTCGCTCGGCGGCGTCATCGCCGGGCTGGTCCTGGTCGACCTGGCCGGCACCTTCCTGAGCTATGCCGTCGTCGACACGCTGACCAGCTTCCTGGACCGCCGCCAGGTTGCCGCCCGCATCCGCGAGATCTCCAGCCAGTACCACCTGGAGGTCGATCCCGACGCCTACATCAAGGACCTCCCCGTGGGCGTCCAGCAGCGGGTCGAGATCATCAAGGTGCTCTACCGCCACGCCGACATCCTGATCCTGGACGAGCCGACGGCCGTCCTCACCCCCCAGGAGGCCACCGACCTCTTCCGCATCATGCACGCCTTGCTCGACCAGGGCAAGTCGATCATCTTTATCACCCACAAGCTCAAGGAGGTCCTGGCCGTGGCCGACCGCATCACCGTCCTGCGGGGCGGCCGCGTCGTCGGCACGACCACCCCCGGTCAGTCCACGGAGGCCTCCCTGGCGGCGATGATGGTCGGCCGCGAGGTCATCCTGACGGTGGACAAGACCCCCGCCCAGCCGCAGGAAGAGGTCCTGGTGGTCCGCAACCTGCACGTGCGGGACGACCGCGGGACGGCTACCGTGAACGGCGTCTCCTTCGAGGTCCGCGCTGGGGAGATCCTCGGCATCGCTGGAGTACAGGGCAACGGCCAGACCGAGCTGGTGGAAGCGCTCACCGGGCTGCGGGCGGCAGAGGCCGGCCAGGTCTACATCCGCGGCCACGAGACCACCCGCGCCAGCCCACGCGAGATCACCGAGCTGGGGGTGGCCCACATCCCGGAGGACCGCCAGCGCGACGGTCTGGTCCTCTCCTTCCCGGTGGCCGACAACCTGATGCTGTGCACCTACTATCTGTCGCCCTTTGCCCGCTGGCTGGCCCTGCAGCAGCGCGAGATCGCCCGCAGCGCCGAGCAGTTGGTCAATCAGTTCGATGTGCGCACGCCCAGCATCCTCGTGCCGGCATCCAACCTCTCCGGCGGGAACCAGCAAAAGGTCATCGTGGCGCGGGAGCTGTCGCGGCCGATCTACCTGCTCATTGCCTCCCAGCCCACCCGCGGGCTGGACGTGGGCTCGATCGAGTACATCCACAACCAGCTCGTGCGCAAGCGGGACGACGGCTGCGCCGTCTTCCTGGTTTCCGCCGAGCTGGACGAGATCCTCTCCCTGGCCGATCGCATCGCCGTGATGTACCGCGGCCGCTTCATGGCTGTCCTGCCGCGGGAAGAGGCCGACAAGGAGCGCCTGGGACTGCTGATGGCCGGGGTCCACCAAGCCCCCACAACAGCCGGGAGGGCCGCATGAAAAAGACCCGCGGTGGTAAGACGAAGGAGGTCGGACAGGCACGGCGCGGGTTCTGGCAGCGTCTCGGGCGCGCGGTGGGCATTCCGGCCCTGGCCCTCCTGACGGCGCTGGTCGTCAGCGCCATCTTCATCGTCGCCTCCAGCCCGCGGGTGCATCGGGCCTTTGGCGACGGCTTCGGGCCGGGCATGCTGCAGGCCGGCGTCACCGTCGGTTCGGCCTACGGGGCGCTGCTGGAGGGCAGCTTCGGCAACCCCGTGCAGATGGCCGAGGGGATCGGCAGCCTGGTGAGCACCGGTGATGGAGGCCTGCTGAAAAAGGCCCTCGAGCCGATCAGCGACAGCCTGACGCTGGCCGTGCCGTACATCTTTGCCGGCCTGGCGGTGGCCCTGGGCTTCCGCTGCGGGCTCTTCAACATCGGCGCGGAGGGGCAGATCTTTGTCGGCGCCCTGGCCTCGGCCTACCTGGGCTATGCCATCATCGGGCTGCCCATCTACATCCACCTGCCGCTGGCGCTGCTGGGTGGGGCCCTGGCCGGGGCGCTGTGGGCAGCGATTCCCGGTCTACTGAAGGCATGGCGCGGGGCGCACGAGGTCATCAACACCATCATGATGAACTATATCGCCTTCCGTCTGGCCGACTACCTGCTGACCGGCCCCATGAAGCGACCTGGCTTCAGCCCGATCAGCCCGTTCGTCGAGGAAACGGCCAAGCTGCCCCGCCTGGTGCCACCCTCCCAGGTCGTCCTGGACGGGGTGACGCGGACGGTGGAGCTGCGCTTCCACGTCGGCTTCTTCGTCGCCCTGGCCGTGGCCGCCCTGGTCTACTGGTTTCTCTGGAAGACGACGCTGGGCTTTGAGATCCGCACCGTCGGAGCTAACCCCAAGGCAGCGCGCTACGCCGGCATCAGCGTGCCCCGCAACATCGTCCTGGCCATGGCCCTCAGCGGCGGACTGGCCGGCATGGCCGGGGCCAACGAGGTTCTCGGGGTGAACTACTACATGGCCCAGGCCTTTTCCTCCGGCTACGGTTTCGACAGCATCGCCCTGGCCCTGCTGGGCAAGAGCCACCCCCTGGGGGTCGTCTTTGCCTCGCTGCTGTGGGGGTTCTTGCGGGCCGGGGCCATCAAGATGCAGTCGCGGGCCGACATCCCCATCGACATCATCTTTGTCATCCAGGCCATGGTCATCATCTTTGTCGCCGCTCCCGAGGTGATCCGCGCGATCTACCGCATCCGTGCCGAGCGGGATGTCGAGGAAGCCGTCTACACCCGCGGATGGGGAGGGTAAACGATGGAAACCAAGCGCTCTGTCAAGATCGTCGACGGGATCCTCCCGATCATCGGCCTGCTGGCGTCCACACCCTGGCTGGCCGCCGCGCTGACCTACTGGGCCCTGGGCGCCAACCGGGAATCCCTGCCCCTGCTGGTCCTCGTGGTCGGGCTAGCCATCCCCCTGATCGTCGGGCTGCCGTTCCTGGGCCAGGCCGGCAAATGGCTGCGGGACTATCCACGGCAGGTGGCGGCGGCCATGATGGCCATGGGGGGGCTTTGGCTGCTGGCCGGCCCGCTGTCCGCGCTCAACTTGCTCTACACCCGCTTCTTCCTGCCGGCGGGGACCGAACCCCCGCTGGCCATCGTCCTGGCCGGGACGCTGCCGCCGTTGATCGGGTTGGCCTTCCTGCGCCAGGCCGTCGCGGCGTGGCCGGAGGGGCGCGTGCGCCTGCGCCGGATCGGCGGATGGGCCTACCTGGCCGGCGCGGCCGTGCAGGCTCTGCTGGGGGTGGTAGCCTGGGCCCAGGGGGACTGCCTCCTGCTGCTGTCCTGGCTCGCGCAGGCCTCCCTGCTGACCGTCATGGCGGCCTCCTTGTTCGAGCAGCGGACCCAGGCCATGGGGGCGTTCTTCGTCGTCCTCGGGCTGGCCACCGCGCTGCTGTTCATCCCGGACATCGGCCTGGATCAGGTCTCGACCCTGGTGCTGAACCCACCCGAGGGGATGGTGGCCGTGCCGATCGGCAGCGCCAGGCTGCCCGCCGGCCTGGTGGTGGCCGTGCTGGCATCCTTCATGGCCGGCCTGGGGGCCTGGCAGGCCGTGCGCCAGCTGCGCTGGCCCCGCCTGGGGGTCGGCGCGCTGATCGGGATTGCCGCGGCCGTCTTTCTCGTCCTGCTGGGCATGTCCTACGAACTTACCACGGCCATCTTCCTGCTGGTGCTGTTCATCCTGACACTGGGGTTGGCGGCATGGCAGCTCCTGCGCTCGCAGGAGACGAACGGCGTGCTGGGAGCGATCATCTTTCTCTTCCTGATGGCCTTCTTGATCTGGGCGGCGCGCGGCCAGTCGTTCAACTTTACCGGCATGCTCATCAGCACCCTCGAGGCGGCCACACCCATCGCGCTGGGCGCTCTCAGTGGTGTCTGGTGCGAGCGCTCCGCCGTGATCAACATCGCCATCGAGGGCATGATGCTTTCGGCGGCCTTTACTGCGGTGGTCATCTCCAGCGCCACCGACAGCCTGCTCCTGGGGCTGCTCGCGGGTGTGCTCACGGGGGCTCTGCTGGCGGCGCTGCTGGCCGTCCTGGCAATCCGCTTCAAGGTGAACCAGATCATCGCCGGAACGGCTATCAACATCCTGGCCACCGGGGCGACGAGCTTCCTGTCCGCCCAGCTGTTGGCCGAAAACCAGAGCCTGAACTCGGGCGAGCTCTTCCCGCGGGCCATTCTGCCGGTGCTGTCGCGCATCCCGGTGATCGGGCCGGTGTTCTTCCAGAGCAACCTGGTCATCTACCTGATGCTCGTGCTCGTGGTGATCACCCACCTCGTCCTCTTCTACACGCGTTGGGGCCTGCGCAGCCGCTCGGTCGGCGAACACCCGCTGGCTGCCGACACGCTGGGGGTCAATGTCATCCGCATCCGCTACATCAACGTGATCATCGGTGGTCTGATTGCCGGCCTGGGGGGTGTCTACTTCACGATGGCCTCGGTGAACCGCTTCGACGAGGTCATGACGGCCGGCCGCGGCTTCATCGGCCTGGCCGCCATGATCTTTGGACGCTGGACGCCGGTGGGCAGCTTTGGCTCGTCCCTGATCTTTGGCTTTGCCAGCTCCTTGCAGATGAAGATGGGGCTGCTGAACGTGCCGATCCCCTCGCACTTCCTGCTCATGGCTCCCTACCTGGCCACGATGATCATCCTGGCCGGCGTAGTCGGGCGGGCCGTGGCGCCGGCAGCCGACGGCGAGGTCTATGAGAAGCACTAGCGCTGCACCGATCTCCCGCACGAAAACACGGATTACCGCAGGGCGGCAATCCGTGTTTCTGCTTGGGCAGGCAGGTCTCTAGCGGGCGCGCAGTGTGAGGCGGACCTCGTCGTGCGGGCCCAGGGAGACGGGCGCCAGGGCGGTACTCAGCGGGGCCTGGCAGACCATGCCATCGCGCAGGACTACATGGTTCCAGGAGACGTCGGCCTCGCCGGCCGCGCCAGCCTTGGCTGCGGCGGTGGCGAGGGCCAGGACGACGCGATAGCGGCCGGCCTCCGGCAGGTCCACGACAAAGGTGCCGTCGGCGGCACTGACGGCGCTGCCCTGCCAGCCAGCCGTGCCGCTGATGACCAGCGCCACGTCCGCCAGCGGCCGGTCCTGCGCGTCGAAGAGGACGCCTACCAGCCGCGGAGCGGCGAGAGCGGCGTCGCTGCGCACCGACAGGCTGACGATCTCCAGCGCCAGGGGCTGGCCGGGGCAGGGGCCGACGGCGCCCTCCAGCGCCAGGGCGACCACGGTCGGGGTGGCCTCGTACGTCCGGTCGAGCGCGGGCGGCGGGGCCTCGGGCAGCGGGGCCTGGGGGGCCGCGCTGGGCAACGCGACCAGCTCGGCCTGCCCAACGGGGCCCCGCCCCAGCGGTGCCACCGCCTGGGGCACCCGCCCCAGGGCGATGACCAACGTGATCCCGACCAGCAGCAGCGCCGCCGCCGAGGCCACCGGCACCAGCCGCTGCCAGAGCGACCAGCGCCTGCGGGAGGACAGCCGCTCGCGCACGCGCAGCCACAGGGCACGCGAGGGCGCACCGCGCGGCAGGGCCGCCACCGCCTGTCCCAGGCGGCGGTAGGCCGCCAGCGCCGCGGCGCACTCGCGGCACGTGGCCAGGTGGGCCTCCACCTGGGCCCGCTCCTCGGCGCTGACCTCGCCGTCCTTGTAGGCTGAAACCAGAATCTGCCATTCCTCGTGGTTCATGGAGTCGCCTCCCCGGCTATCTGCCGCAGGAGTTCACGCAACTGCTCACGGGCCCGGAAGAGGACGACGCGCACCGTCGTGAGCGGTTCTCCCAGGACCTCGCCCATCTCGTCGTAGGACAGCCCCTCGAACTCGCGCAGGAGGATGTAGGTGCGATAGCGCGGCGACATCCGTTGGAGTGCCTCCTGCAGGTAGCCCAGGTCCTCCTGGACCAGGGCTTCCCCCTCCGGCGTGCGGACCGGCACGGAGCGATAGCCCACCTTCTCGTCCAGTTCGGAGGCCCTGTGCGACTTGCGGTGGCGCAGCGCGTCGATCGTCGTCGTGTAGAGAATGCGCTTGAGCCAGGCCTCCAGCCGGTCGGGCTCGCGCATGTGGGCCAGTCCCCGGAAGGCCTTGATGAAGGTCTGCTGGACCACATCCTCGGCGTCATCGGGATCCCCCAGGGTGTGCCGGACCAGGTTGAAGAAGGCCACATTGTACTGCTCAAAGATCTGCACAAAGGCGCTCTCGTCGCCCCGGCGAGCTGCTTCGACCCAGGCTCGCTGCTGTTCCTCACTCATCGCTGACCTCACGGTCGGGGTAAGAGACGGGATCGGCTCCAAAGGGTTTCAGCACAGTGGGTACAGCTTCGCCATCCGGCCGGCGCGCCAGGAAGAGCATGCGCTCGCCACCATCGTGGTACGGCTCCAACTCATAGGAGCCATAGACGCCATCCACCACGAAGCCGGCTCCCTCGAGCATCTGCTCGGCCTCGGGATAGTGGAGATAGCGCAGGGAGAAGGAGGCGGCGGTGCGCAGCACCTGCCCGCCGGGATCCAGCTCGTCGTAGAGAAAGGTGGCCTCGATGAGCTGCCGGGCATGGTCCACCCGGCGGGCGACGAGCTTGTGGGCCAGCCGGCCGCTCTGCGGATCGGTGAGCACCCTTTCCAGGCAGAGCTCGCCCTCGGCCGGCGCCAGCGCGGCCGGGTGGGGATGAAAGAGGTCCAGCGCCAGGAGACCGCCGGGGACCAGGTGGTCGCAGGCGCACCGCAGTGCCTGCCGCTGGTCGGCTGGCCGTTCGAGGTGAAGCAGCGTGTTCACCGCCAGGATGGCCAGGGCGAAGCGGCCCTCCAGGTCGAGGCTGCGCATGTCGCCCGGCAGCAGGCAGGCTCGGCGTGCCACGGCCGGGCCGGCGGCGCGCAACTTGCGCCGGGCAAGCTGCAGCATGGCCGGCGCGTTGTCGATGCCGGTGACCATGTGGCCGGCGCGCGCCAGGGCCAGCACCAGGCGCCCGGTGCCGCAGCCCAGCTCCAGGATCGGCGACCCGCTGCGCTGCGCCAGGGACAAGTAGAAACCGACATCGTCCTCGAAGCCGCCCTGGTCGAGGTCGTACCAATGGGCGAAGCGCTCCTGCGGGTCCATCGGTCTCCTCGTGAAGCTCTAGCGGCGGCGCAGCAGCCGCCCCAGTTGGTGCAGGTAGTGGCGCACCTCGCGCAGGCCGAACTTGCTCTGGCCGTAGCGGCGGTCCTCGAAGGTATAGGGCACCTCGACGAAGCGCTCATAGTGCCCCTTGGACATCACCTCCAGCCCGATCTTGAAGCCGATGGGGTCCAGCTCGGCACCCTCGACCACCCGGCGGCGCAGGGCGAAGAAGCCGGAGGTGGCATCGCGCATCGGGACAAAGGGCCGGGCCAGCAGGTTGGCGAACCAGGAGGCGAAGCGGCGATGCCACGGCCAGTTCTTGACCCCGCCGCCGCGGATGTAGCGGCTGGCCACGGCCAGGTCGGCCTGGCCGGACAGCACCGGCTGTACCAGCGCGGGAACGGCCTCGGGCGGATGGCTCAGGTCGGCGTCCATCACCACCAACGTGTCGGCGCGGGCCCGGGCCATGCCGTCCCACACGGCCGAGGCCAGCCCGGACTTGGGCGGGCGGTGCAGGACCTGCACCGGGTACTGCGCGGCCAGGCCCTCGGCCACGTCGCCGGTGCCGTCAGGCGAGCTGTCGTCGACGACGACCAGCTCGGCCTCCAGGCCGGCCGCGGCCAGGGCGGCAAAGAGCCGCCGGGCCAACTCGGGCAGCGACTCGGCTTCGTTGTAGGTAGGCACGATCACCGAGATATCCACGGCAGACACTCCTCCGACGACGGGCGGCCTGCCGGCCGCGCCTTGCGCCCGGCGCGCGCGAGGAAAGGGGCCAGGCGGTGAGGCTATTATACCCGCACCGGCCGGGTTTGACAAACCCGCGGGCCGCCCAGGATGCATGTCTCTAGATGGGCAAGGAGCGCGGCCGATCCCTGAGCGGAGCGGC
>CAZTIG010000020.1:30677-63599 GCA_964613665.1 uncultured Chloroflexia bacterium | reverse complement strand
AGGCCCCTACCCATACTCCCCTTTACCGTTCACCCCCTCCCCCTGTCTCCCCCTCTCCTTGTCGCCCCGTCTCCTTGCGGCCCCCTCCCCCCATCTCCCCCTCTCCCTCTCTGTCTCTATCTCCCTCTCTATCTCCCAGCTTCCCCAGGTACTCGCGGACCTTTTTCTCGTACCCCAGCTCGCCGGGCTCGTACCAGCCTCCCTTCACGCCCTCCGGCAGGTAGCGCTGCTCGACCCAGTGCCCTGGGAAGGAGTGGGGGTAGCGGTAGCCCTGACCGTGTCCCAGGGCCGCGCCGTCGCGCGTGGCGTCGCGCAGGTACAGCGGCACTTCGCCGGCCCCGCGCTCCTCGACCTCGGCCAGCGCCTTCCAGTAGGCCCCGGCGCTGTTCGACTTGGGTGCCGTGGCCAGGTAGAGGGTGGCCTCGGCCAGGTGATACTGGCATTCGGGCAGGCCGCACCACTCCAGCGCCCGCGCGCAGGCGGCGGCGACGACGATGCCCTGCGGGTCGGCCAGGCCGATGTCCTCGGCCGCCAGGATCAGCAGCCGGCGCATGATGAACTTGGGGTCTTCGCCGGCATAGATCATCTTGGCCAGCCAGTAGAGCGCCGCGTCGGGGTCGGAGCCGCGCACGCTCTTGATAAAAGCGGAGATGGTGTCATAGTGCTCGTCGGCGGCGCGGTCGTAGCGCAAGGCGCGGCGCTGGATCGAGTCCTGCGCCACCTCCAGGCCGATGTAGATCGCACCGTCCTCGGCCGGCAGGGTCGACTCCACCGCCAGTTCCAGAGCATTGAGAGCAGTGCGGGCGTCGCCCCCGGCGATGGCCGCCAGGTGCCGCAGCGCCTCCTCCGCGACGTCGATGCGCCGCCCTCCGTAGCCGCGCTCCGTGTCGGCAAGGGCGCGCCGCAGCAGGCCGACGATCTCCTCCTCGCCGAGCGGGCGCAGCTGAAAGACGCGCGAGCGCGAGACCAGCGGGGCGATGACTTCGAAGTAGGGGTTCTCGGTGGTCGAGCCGATCAGCACGATCGTCCCGTCCTCCACGTGAGGCAGCAGGGCGTCCTGCTGGGCCTTGTTCCAGCGGTGGATCTCGTCCACCAGGACGATCGTGCGCTGGCCGTGCAGGCTGCGCCGCTCGCGGGCATCGGCCACCAGCCGGCGCAGGTCGGCCACGCCGGCAAGCACGGCGCTGATCGTTTCAAAGTGGCTCTGCGTGCGGCCGGCGATGATCTGGGCCAGCGTCGTCTTGCCCGTCCCCGGCGGCCCCCACAGGATGATGGACGAGAAGAGGCGGTCGGCCTCGATGGCCCGGCGCAGCAGCTTGCCCGGGCCGACGATGTGCTCCTGGCCGACGAACTCGTCCAGGTCGCGCGGGCGCATGCGCGCCGCCAGCGGGGCCTCGCGGGCGATCTGCTCTCTGCGGCCCAGGGCAAACAGGTCCATCGGCCAACCCCACCGCTCGGACCGGCGCCAGTGCCGGCCGCGGCACAGGGCCATTCTACCACAGCGCTATGGGCGGGTCAATCACGCGAGGCACGGCGGATGCATGTTTGTGGATGGGCAGGCAAGCGGTCCCTGAGCGGAGCCGCTCGGAGCGAAGCGGAGAGCGGCGAAGTCGAAGGGCCGCTGCCCCTGGAGGCGCGGCCGCCCTTCGACTACGCGGCCTTTGGCCGCTCCGCTCAGGGATCGGCCGCGCTCCTTGCCCATCTAGAGACATGCATCCAGGCACGGCGCTAGCAAGGTCGCGCCGATGCACAGCGGATGGCAAGTGCCCGGCCGGCGTACAGCGCGGCATGGCCGCACCATTGCCGTGTCCCTGGATGTGCGGCGTCGTGCCGTTGCCTGGGCCGGCCACTTGCCGGTCAAGGCCGGCGACTTGGATACGGCCGTGACGCGCACGTGCGCCTCCTTGCCGCCCCGGCCGTTTTCTGGTACAATCGGCCCGGTGTTGCGAAAGGAGGAGCCATGATACGCCTGCTCTACTACACCCAGGACGGCCAATGCCGCACCGACGTGCCCCTCGATGAGCTCCCCGACGCGCTGCGGGACCCCGGCGGCCTGCTGTGGCTGGACTTTCAGGGCGAGCCGCCCGAGGCCTGTGAGCCTCTCTTGCGTCAGAGCTTCGGCTTTCACCCCCTGGCCGTGGACGACGCCCTGCAGGAGTCGCACGTCCCCAAAGTGGACGACTGGGGCCAGTACCTCTATGTTGTGCTGCACGCCGTTGTCTTTGACACCGACGAGGAGAACGGCGAGCGCCTCGACACCCGGGAGATCGACCTCTTCCTGGGCACCAACTACCTGGTCACCCACCACGACTACCCCATCGCCGCCGTGGAGCGCGTGCAGGCCTCCTGCCAGCGCGACACGCGCCACCTGCGGAAGGGCGCCGACTACCTGGCCTACCGTCTGGCCGACGAGCTGGTGGCCGACTACATGCCGGTCGTCGAGCGCATGGAGGAAGCGATCGACCAGATGGAGGACCAGGTGTTCGACCGGCCCTCGCCGGCGCTGGTGGAGCGCATCTTTGGCCTGAAGCGGGCCCTCCTACGCCTGCGGCGCATCGTCATGCCGCAGCGCGAGGTTCTCAACAAGCTGGCCCGCGGCGATTTCCCCGCGGTCGACGACGAGGCGCGCGCCTTTTTCCGCGACGTCTACGATCACCTGGTCCGCCTGAACGACATCAACGAGAGCATGCGCGACCTCGTGAGCGGGGTCATGGACATCTACCTGTCGGTCATCAACAACCGCATGAACGACATCATGAAGACGCTGACGATCATCACCACCCTGTTCATGCCGCTCTCCTTCATCGTCGGCTTCTTCGGCATGAACTTTTTTCTCGCGCCGCCCGACCAGACGGCCTGGATCACGCTGCCGCTGCTGGTCGTGGTGGTTATGGTGATACTGCTGACGCCGGCCGCGATGTACCTGTGGATCAAGCGGCGGGGCTGGATGTAGCCAAGACGGCGCCCTCGCGGAGACGCCCTTGACCGTTCTGAGTCTGCTCGGTTTTCTGCTTCTCTCCGGCGCGTTGCTGGCCTACCTGGGCTGCGGACTGGGGCGGCTGCTCGTGCCCCGCGCCTGGCGCTCCGCTGGCGGCATGTTGGCCCCTCTCCTGGGCTGCGTCCTGCTGCTCCTGGTCGGCTACTATGCCGTGCGCACCGCGCTCAGCCTGCGCGGCGCCCTCCTCGTGGCGCTGGGCCTGGCCACACTCCTCGATGCGACCGCCCTGTGGCGGTGGTTCCGGGAGCGGCCGGCCGGCCGGAAAGGCGCCGGCCCAGCGGGGCTCCGGCGGGGGGTATTCCAGGCACTGCGCGAGCACCTGGCCGAGCACGGCTGGGCCTGGCTGATCGCACTGGCCGCCTTCCTCCTGGCCGTCCTGCCGCTGCTCTCCTACGGCTACCAGACGGTGATCGGCGAGAACTGGGACCCAGAGAACTACCTGCCGATCACCGAGTACCTGGTGCAGGGCCCGGTGAGCCAGATGGCGGAGATGCCGCCCAACCCGCTGCGCGACCTCAACGCCGACCCACCGCGCATCGGCATGTCGCTGGGCTTCTGCATCGTGCAGGGCACCCTGCAGCAGCTCGTGGGCTGGGACGCCCTGCGCTGCTTCGCCCCGACGATCGCCCTCCTCTACGGGCTCACTGCCCTGTCTCTCTACCTCCTCTTCCGCCAGGGACTGCAGATGGGCAGGCGGGGCGGCACGCTTGCCGCCCTCTTCGGTGGCCTGTACGCCCTGGCCCTGTGGATCGCCTTCTTCAACTTTGGCATGCAGATGGCGTCGCTCCCGCTGGTGCCACTGGCCTTGGCCCTGTGGCTGGCCGTCCTGCGCCACCCCTCCTGGCGGACGATCCTCCTGGCCGCGGCCGCCGTGGCCGCCCTGCCTGTGGCCTACTACCCCGCCCTGACCGCCTTTGTGCCCCTGGCCCTGGGGCTGGGCCTGTACGAGCTCGTGCGCGCGCGCGGGCACCGCTGGTCCGTCCTGCTGGCCGGCCTGGGAACGGCGCTCCTCTCCGCCGGCCTGGCCGCGAGCACCATCGGCGACTATTTCGCCGGCTTTGCCTTTCGCTACTCCCAGCAGCTGACCACCCTGGGCCTGTTCCACTTTCCGGCCCTGTCGCATGTGCTCGGGCTGGCCCCCTTTTCGCGCACCGCACCGGCCCCGCCGGTGGCCTGGGGAGAGATCGTCCCCGGCGTCGCCCTGCTCCTCGTCCTGCTGGCCTGGGTCGTCCTGGGCCCGCGGACGCAGAGATGGCTGTGGCTGGCCGCGCTCCTCCCGGCCCTGGTCTACCTGGCCTGGCTGCGGGGCTGGCTGCTGCCGCTGGTCTCCTGGCTGCCATTGCCGCCCGAGCTGCTCCAGCGTCTGGAGTCGTACCACTATGCCTACCTGAAGGGGACGGTCTTTGTCGTTCCGCTCTTGTGGGGCTTGGCCGTGGCCTGTTGGGAGCACCTGTCACAGGCCCTGGCCAGCCGGCCGCGGAGGCGGGCCTGGGGCATCGCGGCCGTCGTCCTCCTACTCGTGCCCCTGGGCCTGGTTCTGGCCGCCGACGCCGGTGTGGTCGCCCGCTACTGGGAGCGGCCGGCCCATTTTGACCAGGAGGTGCTGCGCGTGGAAGAGGCCGTGGCCCAGATCCCGCCGGGGAGCGCGGTCTACCTCACCGGCCGGCCGGAGCGCTCGCGCCTCCACCTGGGCCTGTTCGCCTACTTCCTGCGCGAGCACCCCATCCAGGGGCGCCTGAGCACGGCCTACGGCGGCTACGACTACCGCCTGCCCGGCGCGGAGCCCACCTACGCCCTGCTCGACGCCGACGACAGCCCCTACGCGCTCGGGTTCCTCCCACAGGATCGGCTCTGGGCCGGCGGTGGCATGGTGATGTACCGGCGCGACCCGCAGCTTCTCTCCTTCCTCGACCTGCGCGAGGAGGCCTACCTGCAGCGCCCAGGCGGCGAGATCCACACCAAGGAGCCCCTGGCCGGCCGGCTCCTGGCCGGCTACGGGGCCTGTCCCGTCGTCTCCTCCGGCCGCTCCGTCGCCCTGGAGGTCGACGCCGCCCGTCTCAGCCGCACCGGTGAGATCTCCGGTACAGGCGGGACCCGCGCGCTGGCCATCTCCTTCGCTGCCGCGGCACCGGCCACGGTGACGGTACGGTGGGAGGACGGGACGAGCGAGACGTGGGATGTGCCGGCCGGCTTCAGCGTCGTGCGCAGCCCAGCGCACACCGTGCCGTCGCGCGTGCAGATCGCCTCGGCGGCCGGGCGGCCCCTCGCCACCTGCTGGGCCGGCTTGCTCCCGGAGTCCGCCACTGCGGGGGTGCAGGCCTATCCCGAGGCGGTCCTCGTCTGGCCGGAGGCGACGGCCGCGGGTACGGTGCTGGACACGGTCATGTGGGTCCACAACGAGAGCGGCCGGCCGCTGCGCGTCGCCCTGGAGGTCTGGGAAAACACCTTCGACGGTGCCCGGCACTATGCTTGGTGGGGGCCGATCCCCTTCCCCGGGCACGGCAACGTCACGCTGCGCGCCGACATGGCCCAGCGCCAGGCCACGGCCTTCTTTGGCGACGCAGCCAGCGGCTACGCCGGCGAGCGGCCGGCCGACTTCCCGGCCCACCCGGGCAGCGAGGACTGGCCCGAGCCCGGCGACGGCACCTACTTCGCCGCCCTGTGGATCTATTACGGCGCCCAGGTCGTCGAGGTCCTGCCTGTCGGGGTGTTCGACGTGGAGAGCGGCCAGGTGCAGCGCCTGTCGCCGCTGGCCACAGGACCGCGGCCGGCCTGGCCGCACGGCCTGGCCACTCCTGCGGGGGCCCGCTTCGGCCCGGCCATCGAGCTTGTCTCCTACCAGCGCGGCAGCGGTCCCGTCGGGCCGGGCGACGCCATCGCCGTGGCGCTGGAGTGGCGTGCCCTGGAGCAGGTGCCGGTGGACTACTGGGTCAGCGTCCAGGTCCAGGGGCCGGGCCCGCTGCAGGGGCAATGGGACGGACCGGTCGGCCAGTGGCGCCCCGCCACGATGTGGACGGCCGGGCAGATGCTCCGCGACGACATACCCGTGCAGGTCGCGCGCGACGCCCCGCCAGGGCACTACCGCCTGGCGGTGATCGTCTACGATCCAGCCACGGGGGCGAGGCTGGCGGTGCGCTCTGCCGACGGCCAGGAGCTGGGCGACGCGCTGGACCTGGGGGAGATCGTGGTCCGCTGATCGGTTTTTACGTTTGCACGTTCCCGCTCTTCATGCTTCGCCTAGACCAAGGTGGCCCATGTCCCGTATCGTCCGCATCCTCTCGGCAGCCGTGGTCCTGTTCGTGCTTTCGCTGGTCGGCGTCTGGACGGCCGGCCGCCTGTCGCCGGGCTACACCCTGGACCTGGGTCCCGTGGAGTGGGGCCGCATCCAGGGGGCCAACGACTGGGAGGAGCACGGGGACTATAGCTACCGCTGGACCCAGGGGCAGACGCGCTTCCGCCTGCCGGCGTTGGGCACTCCGCGGCGTCTGACACTGCGCCTGGACGGGTCGCGGCCGGCGGGGATCGACGCGGCGCCCGTCGTCGTGGAGTTGGACGGGCGCGCGGTGGTCACCTTCACTCCGCCGGCCGGTCCCCACCTCTACCACCTGGCCTACGACGGGCCGGCCGCCTGGGAATGGGAGACGGTCGTCGGCCTGCGGACGGCGCCGTTCAGCACGGCCGGAGACCCCCGGGAGCTTGGGGTGATCGTCGACCGGCTGCACTTTTCGCCGCCGCTGCTCCCCCCGGCGCCGGCGTGGGCGCTGGTGCTGGCCTGGACGGCGCTGGGGCTGGCGGTGGCCGGGCTGGGGAAAAGCCTGGGCTGGCGCCGGCTGTGGAGCGGGCTGCTGGCGGTGCTGGTGCTGCTGGCCATGGGGGCGCTGCTCACCTGGAACCGCCCCGCGGCGCTGCCCTGGGCCGGGGTGTTGCTGCTCACGGCGCTCGCCGGGAACGCCGTCGCTCTGGCCTTCCGGACACGCCAGGGCGCGGGGGCCGAGGTGGAGACGGCGGAGGACGAGGTGGCGGAGCTGCCGGGCTACCTGGTGGACGGCCGGCCGGGCGCCTTTGCCCTGGCCGTGCTGATCCTGGGGCTGGCGGTGTCCACGCTGCCACTGCTGGCGCCCTGGCTTCCCGGCGAGCGCAGCTGGGCGCTGCAATTGCTGGAGCCGTACTACCCGTCCCCGGGGCTGATCCCGCGCCCGATCGCGCGTACATTCCCCTTGCTGGCGGTGGGCGTCGCGGCCATCCCGGCGGTGAACCGGGAGCTGCGCCAGGTGATCGCTTGGGGCTGTGCGGCCGGCCGCGGCCTGACCCGGGCGCTGCGCCCGGCCGGCCGCTGGCTGCTGCTGGGACTGCTCTTTGTCCCGCTGGGCTACCTGCTGCGGGCCCGCCTGCTGTGGGGGGACGGCCCCAGCCTGATCGGGCGCATCGGGGCCGGGTACCTGTTCAACGAGCCCGAGATGCTGCCCTTTTTCCTGAACGGGACGCTGTATCGCTGGATGGAGCAGTGGTGGGGCTGGAGCGTGCCCGACGTCTACACGCTGACGAGCCTGGCCTGCGGGGCGCTCTACGTGGCCCTGGCGGGGGTGCTGGGCGCGGCGCTGGGGCGGGATCGTTTCGAGCGCGGCTTTGTCTTTGGCCTGCTGGCGACGCTGGCGACGGTCCAGTTCGGCTTCGGCTACCTGGAGAACTATGGCTATGTCACGGTGGCCATGCTGGCCCTGCTGTGGCAGATGGTGCGCTGCCTGCGGGGCCGGGGGTCACCGGTGGCGGTGGCGGTACTGTGGGTCGTGGCCTGCGCCTGCCACCTGCAGGCGCTGCTGCTGGGGCCGGCCGTACTGTACACGCTCGTCCGCGCCTGGGCCACGGCACCGCCGGGGCGGCGCTGGCGCCAGGTGTTGACTGTGGTGGGCGCGGGTGTGGCCACGGCCGGCCTGCTCTTCGGGCTCTTCGTAGCATCTGGGTATCGGGTGGCACATCTCTGGGAGGGCAGCTGGACCCGCGGCAACAACCCCTACTTCCTGGTGCCGCTGCAGAGCGCCGATACGTATACGCTCTTCTCGCTGACACACCTGGCCAACCTGGTCAACGAGCACCTGCTGGTGGCCCCGGTGGTGCTGCCGCTGCTGCTGCTGGTGGCGGTGTGGTACCGGCGAAAGGTGTCTTGGCGCGACCCGGTGGTGATCGCGCTGGCGCTGGCCGCGGCCGGCCTGCTGCTCTTTGCCTCGACACTCTACCCGGACCTCAGCGCGGCGGCGGACTGGGACCTCTTCGCCCCGGTGGCGCTGCCGTACACGTTGCTGGCCGGGCTGCTCTTCACCCGCGCCGTGCCGGAGGGCGGCGGCAAACGCTACGCCGCGACCGTGCTGCTGGTCGCGGCGGGGGCGCACGCCGGGATGTGGGTGCTGCTGAATGCGATGGTGCTGTAGGGGGGCTACGTCCCGCCCAACAACTGCCGGAGCTCCTCAGCGAGGGCAGCAACCTGGGCCTTGGCCGTGGGCAGAGCCCTGCGCCGCTGTCTTACCGCACAGACGATGACGTGCCACTTGAGCAGCAGGACTCTCATCTTGCGGCGCACCGCCAGTCGGTAGTCTCCTATACCCACCCCATACATATCCTGGAGCGCTTCGTCCAGCCCTCCCTGTTCGACCTTGTCGCGCACTTCGTCGCATATCACCCAGACACGCTGGGATCCTGCCGAACGAGGATGGATGGGGGGCTGCGGCGCGTCGCCGGTTGCTGTGCCGGCCCAGGGGAACGGCTGCACGAGCATGCCCCGCTGGTCCGTGGGAGATCTCGCCGCAGTCGACCGCACTGCTGCCGTCGCTACAGACGGCACAAAGCGCGCGGCCGCCCCCGTGTGGTGCTCGTACAACTGCGGACCGGTCCCATAGGTCGTCCAGTCGTCTTGTCCCCAGGACGTGTCAAAGGCCTGGCGCACGCTCGCGCCATCGGCCAGGGCACGATAGAAGTTGATGACAAAGCGGGTTGCAGCTTCCTCCTCGACCTGCAAGGGGATACTGACCGAGCAATCGACGTGCTCAGCCAGTAGCCTGGCCTGCTCTCCTGGCGCTCGCAGGCCGTCGAGCACGATGCAGCGAACATCGTGCTGCTGCAGCCGATGCAGTGCCCGGTGCACACCGTGCAGCGTGAGCGGCCAACCCAAGCCGCAGAGCTCATCGAACGACTCGCCAAGCGCTTCCATCGCCAACCTGTCGAGGCAGGCCACGATGCGCGCCAACTCCTTCTGCACTTGCCCCACATCGTGTTGCCTGCCGAGGCGGGAGAGGTTCTCCCGCAGTTCATCGTAGTAGGTCAGCGCGTCGGCATACACATGGTGGTCTTTCGGCAGGCAGAACAGCAGATGCAACACGCCGGCCAGTTGGGGGAGAAGCGCCGAACGCTCCCCAATCCGCGACGATGCCGCATCCTCAACCCATCCATCCGGGCAGGCGTAGGCGGGAAAGTGCACGATCTGTGGCCCGTCGCTCAATGCCGACTCCATGCCGGACTCGCCAATCTCCCATCTCTGCTGGATTTCAAACAAGGGCCCCTGGGCAGACAGGAGCACCTCCTGAACCTGGCGCACCTCCTCCTCGAGACGTGATCGCCGCGCCTCCGGTACTTCACCAGGGCACAACACGAGCACTCGGCATGCCTTCTTCGGCGCCTCCGGTTCGGCCAGGATATGCAATCGCGCAGTGGTGTGGTCCAATACGCTCTTGCCCACCTGCTCCCGGAGGTCCTTGAAAGCAACTTCGTCCTTGCCGCGCAGACGCTCTTCCCGGCAGAGGTGATGCCACTTCCGTTTGAGCGCTGACCCTATCTCATACTCGCCTTCGACTCCTTGCAGCTTGGTGAGTGCCTCCTCTAGCTCGCCCTGGCGTACATAGTCCTGGATGTGCCGCAGGGGCTCCATCTCCTTGGCCCGATCAGGAAGCCCGGCCACCAAGGCTCGCCAGAGTACCGGCCCCCAGTACGGACGGTGCAGCACAACCCGGAACCCCAAGAAGCCGGAAGCGCGGTCGGGCAGACTGCGCCAGCGAGTGGAGCACACTGCTTGCCCTGCTGTGTTGGCCCAACTGCCCCCACGAATGACCCGGAGCTCTGTGCCCGAGAGGTGCTCTCTTCCATCAGCCTCGCTGTAGGGATAGCGGTAGTCGGGGGGGTAGTCCTGCCCTCCCCACTTGCTGCGCGTCCACTCCCATACATTGCCGATCATATCCAGACAGCCGTACTTCGAAGCACCTTTGGGAAAACAACCTACCGCGCAGGTCGTGCCGATACCCGCCTCCATGGTATTGGCCCATAGCCAACAGGGACGGTCCCCACCGCCATGTTCTCCCGAGCTTTCTCCAGGCCCGCGTCCACCCTCGCCGCCTTGTGCGCCGCCAGAACCTGACGCATCGCCCTCCTCCCAAGGCCATTTCACTCCATGTCGACCACGCGCAGCCTTCTCCCACTGCGCCTCGCTGGGAAGGTCGATCACCCACTGGACACCTGCCAGGATGGGCTTTGTCACAACGCACAGATCCTTGAATGAAAGCCCCAGAACACGCCCGGCAAGCCGGTCTAGCTGGTCGACGATCTGGACCCGTGCATCCCGCCACTCCGACCGATCGCCCTTGGCCATCAGAGCCAGGTTCTCCGTCAGGCTCCTCTGCAGTGCCAGCCCCTCTTGGAGGTAGTCGCGGCCCCTCTGCTCGAGGAGCCAGACCAGGGACGACAAACCGATTTCGTACTGAGCGCAGTCCTCGCTCCCCTGGGATCTCAGGTAGTCTTCTGGCGTCAACAGCAGGCAAGCCTTCACTCCATCCTGCCAGAGCGAGACAACGCCCCGGTCATTGGATGCGGCCTGCCCCGGCGCCATCTCACCGAATCCCAGAACCTCCGTCAACCATCGACAGTAGGCCACCGCCTCGTACCAGCTTACCCCAACCACAGGCCTGTTGGCCAACCCCAGCAAGGACTCCCTACTTACGAATGGCCGAGCCCGATCGGCAACCGAACGGCGCGCACACACTTCCCGCCAGTACTGGCGAAGGTCAGGATCGCCAAAAACCAGGAGATTGGGGTCACCCTGGCCCAATCGCCAGGCCCACCCTTCCGGTGTCCAGTACTTTCTCTCGCGATACCCCCCTCCCAGCACAAATGGGTAGTACTGGGCGTTCGTAATCGGATAGCGCGAGACAAAGAACCCACCAAGAGACAACTCGTGTTGCGGGGCTGCGGCAAGGTCGCTGTCGTTCGAGCCCATGCGAAAGCTACCCAGAGGTACCTCTACCCAGAGTATGTCGGGGATAGCCGCGGCCTGGCCCTCGGCTGCGACAGGACCGCCCGGTCGTACGCCGGTGCCGGGACGTGGATCTCCCCATACGCTCAACAGATCGCCGAGGCGAGCCTGCTCCACGCCGGGAAGTACTCCTCGTTCCAGAAGAGCTGCCAGGCGCTGGCGAACAAGCTCACGGTTTTCCGGGAGGAGAGTGTTCAAGGCCGCCATGTTCCTTCAACGCCTTCCAGAGTGCACGCCATTCTTCATCCGTGGAGGGGGCCGTACCGAGGAGTTCGCCCGAACAGATGTCTTTGCTCCTGCTCACATTCTCAGCGAACTCCTGCAGTGTCTCCATATCCCAGGAGACGGCGTCCCCATTTTCGCCGGTCGCCGGGCCAGCCGCCCCGCTGACTACCCACTGTGCCGCCGCCTCCAGCCCCCTGGGATAACCACCAAGATAATCATGCCAGAAGCAAACGAGCCGGGCGAGGTCCCGGCACAGGTCATCACCAAGATCATGGATATGTGGGAGTATGGTCTGCAAGAAGGCTTGGACCCGCCGGTACTGCTGCTCCAGCTCGCCTCGACCTGCAGCCGCCACGAAGGCTTTCAGTTGCTCAGACAACGCCGCATGATCGACCGGTTCGCCCGGTACCATTCCCAGCCCTCCTCCGATTGCGAATCCCCCAAGAGCAGGCAAGCAACCCTCTGTGCCTGCCAGGCGAATTCTACCATATCGCGGCCCTCGGGTCAAGGACATCTTGCCTGCTTTTCCACCCGGCGGCAGAGGTAGTTGGACTCGCAGTCGTGCAGCACGGTCGCGGCATCGATACGCTCCCGGCGTTCACCAGCACACGACATGGGTGCTCCAGGGGAGGCGTTCTCCTGACTCGCCGGGAGCAACAACCCGTACCGCTCACCGGAACACCTTTGCGCGGCCTAAACCGCCATGCTATAATCTCCCTGGCGACAGGCTGTCCGCGTCGCTGTGGCCACTGCATCTGGCTTGCTGCTGGCCCTTGTCAGCATTGGAGCAAGAGTGCCCGACAACTCCCTGCCATTGCCCACTTCCATCTCCTTCGACCGCGCCGCCTCCTTCTACGACGCCACGCGCCCCCTGCCGCCGGGCGTGGCCGACGAGGTCGCCGCCGGCCTGTGCCGCCTGGCCGGCCTCTCGCCCGGCGACCGCCTGCTGGAGCTCGGCGTCGGCACCGGGCGGCTGGCACTGCCCCTGTCCGCGCGCGGCCTGGCCGTCTTCGGCATCGACCTGAGCCCGCGCATGCTCGACGTCCTGCGCACCAAGGCCAGTTCCTGCCTCGTCGTAGAGGGCGATATCGCCGCCCTGCCCTTGGCCGACGGCGCCTTTGCCGCCATCCTGGCCGTGCACGTCCTGCACCTGGTGGGCGGCTGGCGCGCCGCCCTGGCCGAGGCCGCGCGCGTCCTGCGGCCCGGCGGTGCCTTCCTGCTCGGCTGGAGCCAGCAGGACGAGTCCAGCCCGCTCTCCCAGGTTCGGCGGCGCTGGCGGGAGATCACTGCAGCGCTGGGTGGCCGCGTCGGCCGGCCCGGCGAAGAGGACCCGCAGCGCATCGCCGCCGCCCTCGGCGACCTCGGGTTTCGGCGCGTGGCCGAGGGCACCGTGGCCGCCTGGCGCGCTCGCTCCTCCCCCGCCGAGGCCGCCCGGGCCATCGCCGCGCGCACCTTCTCCGATAGCTGGGATGTGCCGGACGACCTGCTGCAGGCCAGCCTGGCGCAGCTGCGCCCGTGGATGGAGCGCCGCTACGCCGACCCGGAGGCTCCCGCCGAGGTCCCCCACGCCTTCCACTCCCTGGTGCTGCGCCGGCCACCTGGTTGACAGCGCACCTCGATGTTGCTATAATCGCGGGCAGGCCGCACGCCGGAGGAGGATGCATGGAAGGAATCCTTGAGCGCGACGCGATGCTCTTTATCGGGTTTGCCGCGACGTTCATCCTCGAGATCCTGCGCTTCCGCTGCTTTTCCGCCCTCGGGCTGAACCTGAACTGGCAGGGGGGACTGCGTTATCCGTACTACCTCCCCTTTGTCGCGGTGATGGCCGGCCTCGGCGCGGGCCTCAACATCCTGCTGACCGGCGCCCTCCACCATATCTGGCTGTTCTGCTACGGCCTATCATTGCCCTGGCCCCTCTACGCCTGCGGCATCTTCCTCGTCGGCCTGGCGGCGATCACCGCCGGCCTCTGCTACGTGATCAAGGCCAGGATCGAGGAGTGGGCGGATTCCCTCTCCGGGAAGCCGAAGAAAGGGCCCGCGAGGGAGAAGGACGCCGCGGCCAAGAAGCTCTCCAAGCGCCTGCTCCTCATGCTGGGATGGGCCACCGCCCTGGTCCTGCTCTGCTTCGTCATCCAGCCGGCGCGCGGGGTCGGCTGCGCCATCGTGCTGGTCCTGGCGACCTGCGCGGTCGGCCGGATGCTGCGTTTTGCCGGGTGGGACGACCTGCTCCAGTGGATCGCCCGGCCGGCCGGGAACGACGAGCCCTCGACGGCCGGGAACGACAAGGGCATCCGGGTGCGCCTCTATGCGGTGGCCGAGGGCAAGCTGGCCCGGCGCGGCAACCGGCTGGAACTGATCGGAGAGCAGCTCACCGCCACACCGGCGCAGGACCCCGTGGAGGCCCTGGCCCAGCGCGTGCTGGAACGCAGCGCCCTGGTCACGGTCGTCCGCGCGGCGGACCAGGTGGACAGGCGCGACGACCTCCTGGCCGAGATCCCGGCCGTCATCGCCCGCAACCTGGGCAAGCTGGCTGCGCGGCAGGAAGCGCTGTCCCAGCGCGGCGCGCCTCCCGCGGAGAACGAGGCCCGCATGCAGTTCGCCGTGCGAAACCTGCTCGAGCAGGAGCTGGGCGACCAGCTGCTCTCGCTGCTCTACTGGCACTATGACCTGCCCGGGAGCAAGGCCGGCGGCGATGGCAAGGAGAAGGAGAGGGAGAGGGAGAGGGACAAAGACTGGCTGCGGTTCTCCGTGCACCGCCTGCCCAGGCTGGGAATCAAGCCGCTAATCTCCTTCCAGGAGTACCTGGGGCTCTACACGACATGGCTGGCGCGGCGGCTGCGCCAGGAGAAACGCTGAGAACCGGCGGCCCTCAGCGCCGCCGCCAGGCCGGCCGGGCCGCCTCGGCCTCCGCCAGCCCCTCCCCCACCGGCTTCCAGGAGTACTCCAGCTCCACCTTGACGCCCTCGTGCATGATGTCCAGCAGATGCCCCAACGCCGACTTGTCCTCCGTCTCGCGCACGCGGGCATAGCGGAACATGTCCAGACGGGTCAGGTGAAAGTACCCGCTGCCCGCCACCACCGCGGTAGGTATGTGGCGCAGGACGTGGCGCAGGATCGACCCGTAGATGTGGTCGAGCAGATCGAAATAGGCCCGGCGCAATCGGTTGCGCACTTCATCTGTCAGGCGCGCACGCTTCGGCCTGGCCTTAGGCGGCAGTGCGGGTGAGGCCGGCGCGCCGCTGTCCGCGGCCAGCAGCTTCTCGGGAATCCAGGCGCACCTCTCCAGCTGCGCCTCGACCTTCTCCTGGCAGCGCTTCTTCGCCGCCGGGCCGTAGACAAAGACCGTTTCCAGTGCCTCGCGCACCGCGGCGGCCAGCTTCTCCCACTCGCGCGTGGCCTGTTCGGCCGTCCGCTTCGACTCAGTTGGCCACTCCGGAGGGGGCAGCTCGGCCTCGACCTGGCCCAGGATCGCCTCCAGGTCCTGATAGGTCAAGACCTGCGCCGGGTAGTTCTCCAGGAGATCGTACTGCACCATCCGGGCACCTCCTCTTGACGGTGAGGGCGAAGCGTGCTACACTGCCAGCAAGCGTCGAGTCGTCCGAGGTGAGCCATGGCGTCGCGCATCTGGAGCCGCCAGGACCTCCGCAACATCCTCCTGTCCGTGTACGCGGCCCACGTGCCTCTCTTGGAAGAGGCCGCCGGCCCGGACACGACGGCCGGCCCGGCCCTCTACCGCTGGGGCTGCCGGGCCGCGGTCCAGTCGCTGCTGCTGGCCCTGGGCCTGCCCCTGCAGGCACTGGACCAGGCCGGCCAGCAGCCCGCCCCCGCAGCCGCCGGAGACGGCACGGAGCACTGGTGGCTGGAAGACCTCGAGCGCATCATCGCCGCCGTCCACCGCTCGGCCGTCTCGACACCCGTGTCCGACGCAGAAGCGCCTTCGCGCGAGCCGTACCTCCAGGGATTCGGCGAGGTCGTCGCCGCGGTGCTGCAGGCGATCGGCAGCGAACAGGACCCGCACCAGTGGCTGCGGCAGACCCTGGCCGACCGCTACTGGGTCTTTTGCTCCGACCAGAACGCCTCCCTGCGGCTGATCGGCTCCCAGTGGCCGCCGGACACCGTCCCTAGCGGGGAGGCATGATCAGGTTGCCGCCGATGTTGGTGATGTCGCCCGAGCGGTCGGCGCCCTCGCCCGGCTGCCCGCTGCCGGAGGGCTGCGGCCGGCTCTCCGCCCCCTCCCGGTAGGAGGCGGCGAGCTGCAGCGATTCCTCCAGGATTCGGCCCAGGATGTTGGTCAGGTTGAGCAGCAGGTGCGGGCGCATCTCCTTGGTCGCCTCGGGCATCGACGTCTCGATCTTGGCGATGGCCTGCTTCAGGCCCTCGGAGATGCCGATGATGGCATCGCGCTGGGTGTGGGCCCAGCCCATGTCGACCACCTGCTTCAGGGGCAGGGTCAACAGGTCTCGGACATACTCTGGCACGAGGATCTGCCCGATGTCGATGCCGATCAGGCGCACGCCATACTCGCGCAGCGCCGGCCGTACCTGCCGCTCGACCTCCTCCAGGAGGCGCGTGCGCGCGCTGGCCTGGTCTCCGCGCACCAGGTTGGTCAGCGTATGCTGCGAGGCCACGTTGCGCAGGTGGTACTCGACCACGTAGGCCACGCGGTCGCCCCACTCGAGCTCCTTGCCCTTGTCGTACAGCAGCCCACCCCGGTACACCAGGTCGAGCAGCGACTGCTCGGAGTAGGAATACTCGCCCTTCTGGGCGTCAAAGTCGGCCGCCACGTCAAAGAGCACCGTGAGACGGTCCAGGTCGAAGCTCAACCCATCCTGGGTCATCACGTTGGGCACGGCGTGCGAGCGCACCTGCGGCCGCAGGTCCACCACGTGCGCCAGTCGCTCGAAGCGCTTGAGGAAGGTAAAGCCGGGCCCGTGTGCCCTGGTGAACTTGCCGCTGCGCTCGAAGACGGCGGCGACGCCGTTCTCGATGATGACAATGCCGGGAACCCCCATCCTGGCAAAGACACTGGCCAGCGGCCCGGCCGGCCTGATGGGCCGGATCTCCAGGTCCCTGGTCACGATCTGCACGGTCAGGTTGCCCTTGCACAGGAAGGCGACAAAGGCCAAGATGCCCGCGCGCCGTGAACCCGGCACATCGAAGAGGGCATAGAGCAGGTTGCCCACGGTGTCCAGGAAGACGACCAGCGTGAAAACAAAGGCCACTACCCCATACCAGTTCCCCACGTAGGTCAGGTAGCCGGCCAGGACCAGGGCGGCGATGAGCAGAAGAAGGCGCAGGAGATACGGGAGGTTGCTGCGGCGACGGCCCTTCTTGGGCGACGCCTCTCTCTCCAACTCGGCATACTCTTCCATGGGCCAGCCCTTTCATCCAGGTCTCGCGCTGCTCGCGGCTACAGTTTACCTGCAAAGGGGGCACTTGTCAATACCTTGCCCATTCCCGGCACTTGTGCTATGATAGCCCCAGCTTCTGGCAGAACACGGCATGCCTGGGGGCAACGCATGGAGCCACGCGGACGGCAGCAGGCGATCGAGGGGACCTTTCCCGCCCAGTTGGAGCAGCTGAGCGCCATCGGCGACCTGGTCGGCGCCGCGGCCCGCCAGCACGGCATGGGCGAGCGGGACATCTTTGCCCTGCAGATGGCCGTGGACGAGGCCGCCACCAACATCATCCTGCACGGCTACGGGGCACCCGGAGAGGGTCCCATCCACGTCTCTTGTTGGAAGGAGGGCGACGACTTTTACGTGGAGTTGCGCGACCGCGCCCCGCCCTTTGACCCCTCCACGATCGCCGAACCGGACCTGCACAACCCCCTGGAGGAGCGCCGCGAGGGTGGGCTGGGCATCTACCTCATGCGGCGGATGATGGACCACGTCGAGTTCGCCCGCCGGGGGGACGAGAACGTGCTCACCATGGTCCGCCACTGCACCCCGGCGGCCGGCCTGCCGGCCGGCACGGCGGTGGTCTCCCCCAGAGGCCGCGTCGACGCCACGACCTCGTCGCAGCTCGAGCGGGCGCTGCGCGAGCCGATCGCAGCCGGCCGCTGCTCCGTGCTCGTCGACCTGGCCCAGACCACCTACATCAGCAGCAGCGGGCTGCGCGTACTCCTGGTCGCCGCCAAGGAGCTGAACCGGCGCGGCGGCAGCCTGCTCCTGTGCTGCGCCCAGCCCGGCGTCAGCCGCGTCCTGCGCATGACCGGTTTCGCCGAGATCTTTCCCCTCTACCAGACCCGGGACGCCGCCCTGCACGCGCTGGAGGTCGGGTGTGGCCCCGCCAACCAGGAGTAGGAACCGCGAGCATCTATTCCTGGGGCTGGCCGGCCTGGTCGGCCTGGCCGGAGCGGCCACCCTGGCGCTCCTCTGGCCCGGCCTGGCCGCCGGCTTCGACGTGGGCCCGGCCATCCTCTTCATCCTCATCTCCATGGCCGTCAAGGGCCTGGGCAGCCGGGCCGTCCCCCGCGAGGACCACAGCCTGGTCGGCGTCGTCGACGTGGCCGCGCTCCTGCTCTTCGGACCGGGGGGCGGAGCGCTCGTCGCGGCCGGCAGCGCCGTGCTCTACCAGGTCGAGCGCGGCCTCCTGGAGGGCATCCAGGCCCGCCGGGGAGGCCGTAGGCTGGCGGTCGTCACCCTGCTGGGCAATGTCCTGTTCGACGGCGGGCTCAAGGTCCTGATGGCCCTGGTCGGCGGCACGCTGTACCTGCTGGCCGGCGGCCACGTTCCCCCGGACGCGCCGCTGCAGCCGGCCATCATCGCCCCGGTCGCGCCGCTCTTCCTGGCCTGGTTCGTCCTAGACCACCTAGGCTGGGGCGCCGCCGAGGCGGTGCTGGGCGGCTGGGGGCGGGTGCGCGAGTGGCTGCGCGCAGTCATCGGCCCCTCCCTCCTCATGGAGCTGCTGCCCCTGCCGCTCTCCCTGATCCTGGTGGCGACCTACAGCAGCCCGCCGACCCTGACCTTTGCCCTGGTCACGGTCGCCCTCATCGGCACCAGCATCGTCATCCAGCTTCTCTTTCTCACCGCCGCGGAGCAGCGCCGGTCGGCGCGCGAGTTGGCCACCCTCAACGAGGTAGCCCGCTCCATCGTCCAGGCCGAGCTCAGCGTGGAGGGCCTGTGCGAACTGATCTACGAGCAGGCCAGCCGGGTCGTGGACACCTCGATCTTTCATCTGGGGCTGTTCGAGGCCGACCGCTTCACCATGGTCATTCGGGTCATCGACGGGCTCCGCCAGGATCCCATGACGGTGGCGCTGGCGGCCGGCGAGGGCATCGTCGGCTGGATGCGCCAGAGCAGGCAGGCCCTGCTCGTGCGCGACTTTGAGCGCGAGATGGACCGCCTGCCGGCGCGGCCGCGCTATCTGAGCGAGCACCCGCCCCGCTCGGCCGTCTTTGTGCCGCTGATGTCGCGCGGGGAGGTCATCGGTTCCCTCTCCATCCAGAGTCCGCGCCCGGCGGTCTTTACCGAGCAGCACCTGCGCATCCTCTCCTTCATCGCCAACCAGGCGGCCGTGGCCATCGAGAAGGCCCGACTCTACCAGGCCGCCCGCGAGCGCGCCACCGAGCTGGAGCGCGTCGCCCAGGAGAACGCCGCGCTCTACGTCCAGGTGCGCCAGGAACGCGACCGGCTGGAGCTGCTCTACGACGTCGCCCGCGACCTCACCCGCCGCCTCGACCTGGACGACCTGCTGCGGCGGCTGCTGCAGCGGACGGTGGAGAGCCTGCAGGCCGAGGACGGCACGCTGCTCCTGCTGGGCACGCGGCGCGAGCCCCCGCGGGCCATCGCCGTGCACGGCGAGCGCCAGAGCGATCTCCAGGAGATCATCGAGCGGGGACTGGCCGGCTGGGTGCTGCAGAACCGCCAGCCGGCGCTGCTGCCCAACGTCCACGATGACCCCCGCTGGCTGCCCACCGGCCGGCCGGTCGGGTCGGCCATCGCCGTGCCGATCCTTCACGGCGACAAGGCCTGGGGGGCCATCACCCTCACCCATCCCGATCCCGGCTTCTTCGCCTCCACCGATCCGACCCTGCTCCTCGCCCTGGCCGAGCAGGCCGCCGTCGGGCTGGAGGCCTCCCGACTGTACGAGGCGCAGCGCCGCCGGGCCGTGCAGCTACAGACCATCGCCCAGGTGATGCGCAGCATTCTCTCCATCCTGGAGATCGACCCGCTCCTGGTCGAGGTCGTCAACGTCGTCCGCGAGCGCTTCGGGTATGCCCACGTGCACGTCTTTACCGTGGAGCCCTCCGGCGAAGAAGCCCTCCTGCGGGCGAGCACCGAGCCGGACAGCCCCTTCTGGAAGGGCCGCGGCCGGCGCACCTCGCTGGACGAGGGGCTGGTGGGCTGGGTGGCCCGCAACGGCGAACCGGTCATCGCCGGGGACGTGCGGCAGGATCCCCGCTGGCTGCCGGACCAGACCGACGTGCTCTCCGAGGTCGCCGTCCCGCTGACGGTGGCCGACGAGGTCGTCGGCGTGCTCGACGTCCAGAGCAGCGAGCGCGACGCGTTCGACGAGGAAGACCTGTTCATCCTGCGCACCCTGGCCGACCAGATCGCCGTGGCCCTGGAGAGCGCCCGGCTCTACGCCGCCCAGCAGGAGGAAGCCTGGGTGCTGAACGCCCTGCTGCAGGTAGCCCAGAACATCGCCCAGGCGCCGGACCTCGACGATCTCCTGGAGGTGGTCGTGCGCCTGGTGCCGCTCCTGGTCGGGGTGGAGCGCTGCGTCCTCTTCTTGCGCGACCGCGACGAGGGAGGCTTCCGGGCCATCCACGGCTACGGCACGGAAGAGGGAGCCCTGCCCGAGCTGTTCTTCACCGCAGGGGAGATGCCCGCCTTCGACCGGGTGGTCCAGGAGTCCTCCCCCGTGGCGCTGGTCGGGCAGGAGGAACAGTCCACGGTCCCGGCGCCGCTGTGGAAGGCCCTGGGGCAGGCCACCATGTGGCTCTTCCCGCTGCTGGTCGGGGGAGAGGTCTCGGGCGTGCTCGTGCTGGGGCTGGGCAGGGGCCTCACCGTCCTCAGCGCCCGGCAGCACACCATCCTGGCCGGGATCACCCACCAGGCCGGCATCGCCATCGAGGAGGCCCGCCTCCGCCGGCTCGGCGCAGAGCGCCAACGGCTGGAACAGGAACTGGCCGTGGCCCGCGATATCCAGCGCAGCCTGCTGCCGGCCTGCTGCCCGACGGCCCCGGGCTGGTCCATCGACGTGGCCTGGGAGGCCGCCCGCCAGGTCGGCGGCGACTTTTACGACTTTGTCCGCCTGGCCGAAAACCGCCTGGGCGTGGTCATCGCCGACGTCTCGGACAAGGGCGTCCCGGCGGCCCTCTTCATGGTGCTCTGCCGCAGCCTGGTGCGGGCCAGCGCTCCCGGCCAGCACTCCCCGGCCGAGACCCTCAGGCGGGTCAACCGGCTGCTGCTGGAGGATGCCCGCGCCGAGATGTTCGTCACGGTCTTTTACGCCATCATCGACCTGGAGACGGGAGAGATGCGCTACGCCAGCGCCGGCCACAACCCGCCCATGCTGTGCCCGGCGGACGGGGGGCCGATGGCCAACCTGGAGGCCCCCGGCATCATCCTCGGCGTGGTCAAGGACGCCCACCTGGAGGACCGCAGCGTGCGCCTGGCTCCCGGCGATACCCTGGTGCTGTACACCGACGGGGCCACCGAGGCGATCAACGCCGCAGAGGAGCAGTTCGGCGAGGCGCGGTTGGCCCAGGTGGTCTGCGAGCGCCGCGGCCAGGACCTGGGCGAGATCCGGCAGGCATTGCTCCGCGCCCTGGAAGAGTTCCGCGGCGATCAGCCCCCGTTCGACGATACGACGCTGGTGCTGGTGCGGAGGGAGGGGCCCTGGACAAAGGACCAAGGACCACGGACCAAGGCCCCGTGACGCAGCCTTGGTCCTTGGTCCTTGGTCCTTGGTCTTTGGTCTTTGGTCTTTGGTCCTTGGTCCTTGGTCCTTGCGCTACATCGGCCGGAACCCGGCAATGTCCAGGATCGACCCCTCGCGCTTGCGCTTGAAGACCACCTCCACCGGCATGCCGATACAGACCTCGTCGGGCTCCACGCCGGTGAGGCGGTGGATCAGCCCGCCGTCGCAGCCGGGCAGGCGCACAAAGGCGACCACCACGGGATCCCGGAGCGGCTGCTCGTCGAGGTCTTGGTGCAGGACGGTGTAGGAGTAGACGATGCCGATCGGGGGGACCTCCACCCAATCGGTCAGCTCGGCGAAGCAGCGCTCGCAGTAGGCCCGCGGCGGCAAGTAGGTATAGTCGCACTCCGGGCAGTACGTGGCCAGCAGCCGACGGTTGTCCTTGATCTCGCGGAAGAAGCGCTCTCCCGCCAGACCCATCGAGTAGCGGTTCTGCAAGGGGATGGCCCCCTGCCAGGCGCGGGCCTCGTGGGCGAATCGCAGGCGTTCGGTCAGGCTCATGGCTACCCCTCCTTCTGTGGGCGGAAGTAGCGGATGTCGGTGATGGCCCCGGTGCGCTTGCGCGGCGGCAGCCAGACCGGCTCTACCCGCATGCCGATGTGCACGACTCCCGGCTTGGGCTCGACCTCGCCCAGGAGGTGCATGATCCCGCCGCCGCCCCCGTGCGGCGCCTCGGCCCCGTCCAGGGCGATGACCGCCGGGATGAGGGGGGTGTCCAGCCGCTCCATGTCCCAGCGGACCGTGACGATCGAGAAGGTCTTGACCGTTCCGGTCCCCGGCAGCTCGACCCAGTTGCCCGTGGGCACGAAGCAGTGCTCGCAGACCATGCGCGGCGGGACCAGGACGCGGCCACAGTCGGGGCACTGGATGGCCAGGATCTTGCCCTCTTTGAGCCCGGCCAGGAAGCGGCCGATGGCCACCCCGGCATCCCAGGCGTAGTCGGCCTTGGGGTACCACCAGGTCTGCAGGACCTTGCCCTCGGAGAAGTCGCGCTCCTTCAGGGACGTGCCCGGGTATTCGGGAATGTGTTCGCTCATCTCTGTCCTCCTCAGGCCACGCCCATGATGATCACGGTGCCGACCTGCATCAGGTCGCCCCAGGCCTGGGCCAGGCCGCGCTTGGGGTTCCCCGGTACCTGCCGGCCGCCGGCCTCGCCGCGGAGCTGCCAGAAGAGCTCGGCCACCTTCATCAGGCCGGCCGCGGCGATGGGGTTGCCCACCCCCAGCAGCCCGCCCGAGGGGCACACCGGCATGCGCCCGTCGCGGTTGCCCGCGCCGCTGGCGATGAACTCGGGAGCCTTGCCCTTGTCGACAAGCATGAGCCCTTCCAGATGGTGCAGCTCCTTGTAGTCGAACGGGTCGTACGGCTCGGCGATGTCGATCTGCTGGCGCGGCTCGGTGATGCCGGCCATGTTGTAGGCCATCCGCGCCGCCTCCTCCACCTGCTGCGGATAGGAGAGGTCGCGGTTGGTCCAGTAGGTCGTCTCCAGGTTCCAGCCGACCCCCTCGATCCAGACCGGCTTGTCGGTGATCCGATGGGCCACCTTGTCGGCCGCCAGCACGATGGCCACCGCCCCGTCGGAGATGGGGCTGACGTCCAGGCGCTGCACCGGCCAGGCCATCGCCTCGGAGCTGAGGACCTCGTCCACGGTGATGTCCTCGCCGAGAAGCGCGCAGGGGTGGTGCTTGGCGTTCCCGCGGTTCTTGACGATCACCTGGGCGATGTCGCGCTTGGAGAGACCGTAGCGGTGCATGTAGGCGTTCATCTCCATGGCAAAGATCCACAGCAGGTTGGGCCCCAGGGGTCGCTCCAGGGTGTGGTCAAAGATCGTCAGGAAGGCCCCCTGCGGGTGGGGCTGGCAGGAGGACATCTTCTCCTCGCAGATGACCAGGCAGGTGTCGAAGAGCCCGCTGGCGATGTGGTACCAGCCGTGGATGGGGGTCATCACCCCCGTCCCGCCGCCAACGTAGCAGCGGATAAAGGGCTTCTGGAAGCCGCCGGACCCGGGGGCGAGGTACTCGCCGTTCATGTGCACGCCGTCGAAAGCATCCGGGGCGGTCCCGAAGGCCACGCAGTCGATGTCGTCGAGGGTCATCCCGCACGAGTCCAGGGCCATCTTGCCGGCCTGCCAGCATAGCTCGTCGGCCGTCTCCAGGGACCGCCGGACGAACTTGGTCATCCCCGCGCCGATTGCGGCAACGCGACGCATCTTCATCGTCTCCTCCTTTCAGTCCTCGTTGCCGAGGATGACCATCGCGGCGCTGGTCGTGGGCAGGCCGCGCCAGCCAAAGGCCGCGCCGAGCTCGACGTCCTCGAGCTGCCGGGCGCCGGCCTCGCCACGCAGCTGGAGCACGCACTCCAGTGCCCGGGCCAGGCCGGAGGCATCGAGAAGGTGGCCGCAGCCCAGCGAACCGCCGGAGGGGTTCACCGGCAGGTCGCCTTGCAGCGAGGTGGCGCCCTCCTCCGTCAGCCGGCCGGCCTCACCCGGCCGGCACAGGCCCAGCGCCTCCAGGTGCTGCAGCTCCTTGTAGGCAAAGGTGTCGTCCAGCTCGACAAAGTCGAGCGCGCCCTGCGGGTAGGAGATGCCGGCGCTGCGGTAGGCCATTTCCGCGGCGATGCGGGCATAGTCCAGCTCCACCCAGGTGCGGTGCTCCAGGCTGAAGGACCCGTTGGCCCAGCCGACGCCGCGGATCCAGATCGGCTGGTCGGTCAGGGCCTTGGCAGTCTGCTCCGAGGCCAGCACCATGACCACGCAGCCGTCGGCCGGCGCAGCGATCTGCAGGCGCGTGAGCGGCTCGGCCACCGGCTCCGAGCCCAGGATGTCGCCGACGGATAGCTCCCCGGGGTGGGCGGCGAGCGGGTTGAAGAGGGCGTTGCCACGGTTCTTGACCGCCACCTGGGCGCACTGCTCCAGGGTGGTGCCGGTCTCGAAGAGGTAGCGCTGCATCTCCAGGCCGGCGATGAAGGACGGGTGCAGCCCCAGCGGGCGGTTGTACACCGGGTCCATGGCATAGGCGACGATGTGGGCCGGGTGCATGATGTTGGAGACCTTGGAGTGTCCCTCCACGACGACCACGTCGAGCAGCCCGGTCTTGATCTGCATGTAGGCCGTGATCAGGCCGTGCAGGCCCTCGCCGGGAATGGTCTCGTTGGGGCGCAGGACCGCGCCCAGTTGGTCGGGGACGTACTCGTCAAAGATGCTGGTGCCCTCGTTAAAGTCCTCGGCGACGGTGACGAAAGAGTCCACGTCGGTGCGCGGGTCGATCCCGGCGTCGCTGTAGGCCCGCACCGCCGCCTCGTACATGATCTCCTTGTAGGAGAGCTCCGGGGTGATGGACCTGAAACCGTACCATCCCACCCCGACAATGGCAACTCGTTCGACCACGTTGCTCCTCCTTGTCAGCGATCAGCGGCCAGCGATCAGCAGTCCTGTGGCTGCTGAAAGCTGTAGGCTGATCGCCGAGAGCTGGTTTGCTGACGACGCAACGTTGCGTGGCACGCACCTCCTCGTCCGTGGTTCCGTCCAGGGCCTCCAGTCATGCTGCGCCGATCACCTCCTTCTGCCTACCAGTCGGGCGAATCGCCATAGGCCAATCCCTGGACCCTGCCCTCGTCCAGGTAGATGAGGTACACGATCTTTTGCTCCGAGGCACAGGCCAGTGCCGGCACATCCGGGGCAAAGACGCAGCCGGTATAGTGCCGGTCTCCCTCGCCGGCCAGCGCGCTGCTCTGCCCGCTGCCGGTGTCATAGACGCGCTGCGTCTGCGTGCTGCGCTCATAGTAGAGCAGGTACGTGCCGTCCGCCGACCATTCCGTGGGATAGACGTGGTTGCCCGCCGTGACCACCACGCGGGCCTCGCTGCCGTCGGCCCGCGCCACGACCAGGCTGTACTGCCCCGTGCCCATGTCGATCGCCTCGTAGGCCATGCGCTCCCCGTCCGGGGAATAGAGCGGCCACCCGCTGGCCCCCTCCGATCCGTACAGGTTCATGCGCTGCGCGTCCGACCCGTCGGGCCGCAGGCTCACCAGCCCTGCCGATCCGCCCGTGGCATCGGCCTGGGTGACCACCAGGCGCTGCCCATCCGGCGTCCAGTCGACCGTCCAGAACTTGACCACCGTGCCCACGGCCACCGAGCGGGCCTGCCCCTGCTCGACGTCGACGACCAGGATGTGCGACGATCCGGTGGCCAGATCGCCCACCTGGCCGATCAGGGCGATCTGCCGGCCGTCGGGCGACCAGGCGATCTGCTGGGCGGTCATGCTCAGCGCGATGGCACGGCTCCCGCCGGCCGTGTCCACCAGGATGAGCTGCCAGGCGCCGGCCTGGTCGGTACCGGCGACGGCGATGTGCCGGCTGTCGGGCGCCCACTCGCTCAGCGGCGAGGCTTTCACGCCCAACGGGATCAGCCGGCCGGCCTCGTCCTCAGCACCGGCCAGCCACAGGCTGTACAGCCGGGTCGACTGGTCCAGGAACGTCGCGGCCAGCCAACGCCGGTCCGGCGACCAGCGCGGCAGCTTGTACTCCATGCCGGACGCCCAGGAGGTCAGGAGCCGCGCGCCGGCCCCGTTGTCATAGGCCACGGCGACGTTGCCGACGTTGTCGATGTAAGCGATGCGCTGCTGGCTGCGCTGCGGGCCGGGCGCCTGGCCCGAGGACAGGAGCACCGTCACGACGACGACGGCCGCCACCAGGGCCAGCCCGCCGCCGATCGCCACCGGCAGGACCCAGCGGCGCGGCCGGGCCGGAGGCCGGCGCCGCGGCAGCAGCTTGCCGCACGCAGCGCAGCGCAGCGCGCCGTCCCGGTTCTGCTTGCCACACTTCGGACACTTCACGGGATACCTCTCAGATATAGATCTTTTCCGGGTCGACCTCTTCCCGCAGCACGCGTAGCTCTTCCGCGGTCGGCGGCGGGCTCTCCTCGACCCGGTCGGCCATGAGCAGCTCGAAGCCGGTGTTCTCCACCACCTGCTCCACCGTCACGCCCGGCTGGAGCTGCAGGAGCATCATGCGCAGCGACTCGGGGTGAAAGCCCATGATCGCCAGGCTGGTCACCACGCGGAAGGGGCCGGTTCCCGGCGGCAGGCCGGCCGCCTCGCGCGCCCCCGGGCCGGTCAGGTAGCCGGGTGTGGTGACAAAGTCGATCTTCTCCAGGAAGCGGCGCTTCTCGTGCTGCATCAGGATGATCGTGCGCCAGCAGTGGCTGCCGACGTCGTTGCCGCCGCCGCTCCCCGGCAGGCGCACCTTGGGATGGTCGTGGTCCCCGCCGATGTAGGTCGAGTTCAGGTTGCCGTAGGGGTCGATCTGCGCCCCGCCCAGAAAGCCGTAGTCGACAAAGCCGCGCTGCGCCGTCTCGATGATGTCGCAGATTCCCGAGGCGGCCACGGCGCGGTAAAAGGTGCGCGATTCCCCCACCGCCCGCGGCAGGCGCGCCAGCTGCGCCCCGGTGCCGCCGAACTCAAAAACCGGCACCAGGTTGGGCGCGTACAGCTTCTGGGCCAGCGAGGCCGCCAGCATGGGAATGCCGGTGCCGATAAAGGCCGTGGAGTTGTCCTCCATGAGCCGCGAGGCCGTGCAGATCAGCAGCTCGGTGCGGTTGTATTCGCTCATCGTTCACCTCCCGACACAGGTGCGCCGCAGGTAGTCCAGCCGCTCCTGGCCGATCCGCTCCAGGTACTCCTGGTGGCTCCGGACGCCGTAGACGTAGCGGTCCATGTACTCCTTCATCCCCGCGGGGGTCTGCGAGACCTCCACGTAGTTGCGGATATGCTCCTCGTCGCGCTCGTACATGTAGACCATCTCCCCGGGGTGCGAGCCGAAGGGGGCGTGCACGACGGCGTCGACCAGGTAGTAGGGGATGGTCGTGCGGTCGGGGGTGCGGCGGATAACCTCGCTGTCGACGATCTCCTCGGCGCTGACGATCAGCCGCTTGGCCGCCCGCGACATCTCGAAAGCAAAGCCGCTGATGCCCTCCACCTGGGCGTTGCCGTAGCGGTCGGCGCGGTGGACGTGGATCAGGGCCACGTCGATGACCAGGGCCGGCAGCAGGCAGACCTTCTCCCCGGTAAAGGGGCACGCCACCACCTTGGCCGCGCTGTAGCGCAGGGTGTCCGAGCCGAGCATCGACTTCACCGGGATAAAGGGCACCCCCATGGCCGCGGCCTTCATGCGCCAGGTGATGGCGCCGTTGCTCCACTCCACCAGCTTGACCCGGCCGCTCTCGGCCGCCCGGCGCAGGGCGTAGGAGATGCCATAGACCTCCAGGCCGTGGTAGGTGAGGTCCATAGCGTCGACCAGGCCGGCCTCCAGCCACAGGTCCAGCTCCAGTACGCCCTGCCCCACCGCCCGGAGGTGCTTCTTGCCCTGGCGCACCAGCTCGCGGGAGAGCGACATCGGCGCGCGGCAGGTGCCGTAGAGCTCCTTGCCGATATAGTCGCCGTCGTGGACGAAGCGGGCGATGGCCTCCTGCTCGGTCATCAGCTTGTCCACGAGCGCGCGCGGCTTTTGCCGGTTGCTCTCGCGGAAATCGAACATGCTGTACGGTTGGAGGAGCTCACCGACCCCCGACTCGAGGACTTGCATGGGACAACCTCCTGGCTCGTAGGCGGATGCGACCGGCGAATAAGGGGAAACGGGCTGCGAACGGCTGGCCGTTCAGGCATCAGGGTTCGCGGTTCACGGCTGCCTGTCGCCCCAGTCGCCCGGGCCGACAGGCCAAAAGAGGCCGGGGCAGCCCGCTCGCGCTGCACCCGGCCGATCAACCTGGTAGGGAAACACCAAGCACAGAGGCCCTCCGCCAGCCTGCACTGCCACCGACGAAGTGGCCATCCGCTGCGCCTCCTCGCGCTGCACGTCCCTGGGCGACCCGCCCAGGACACTCGATCGCTGACTGCTGATCGCCGCCACGGCCCCTATTCTAGCACATTCTGCTTGTGAACGCAAACACTTCACATCCCGCCCATTTGTCAAAGGCCCCCGGCGGAGTTATAATGTCCGCCGAGCGATGGGGCTCGAAACGCAAGCTGCAGACCAAAGGAGCGTGTGGCATGTCCGATCCCAATCCCCCCGACGCCTTTCTCTTCCAGGAAGACCTGGCCGCCTTCGACCCGGACCTGGAGCTGCTCATCGACCTGGAGCAGGAGCGCCAGGCGCGCAAGCTGATCATGATCGCCTCCGAGAGCATCGCCCCGCCGGCCGTGCGCCAAGCCATGACCTCGGTTTTCAACAACATCTACGCCGAGGGCTACCCCTCCCTGCGCATGACCCGCTTCGAGCGCGACGAGCTCTTCAACTTCAAACAGGAGCTGGCCTACCACCGCCGCTACGCCGACCGCCGCTACTACAAGGGCACCGAGATGGCCGACTTTGTCGAGGCCCTGGCCATGAAGCGCTGCGCCGAGGCCTTTGCCACGCCCGACGTCCCCGCCGAGCACATCTACGCCAACGTCCAGCCGCTCTCCGGCGCGGCGGCCAACAACGCCGTCTACAACGCCTTCTGCCAGCCCGGCGACACCGTCATGGGCATGTCGCTGGTCCACGGCGGCCACCTGACCCACGGCAGCCCGGTAAACCGCTCCGGCCGCTTCTACCGGATCGTCCCCTACGAGGCCAACCCGGCCACCGGCAAGCTCGACTATGACCAGATCCGCAAGCTGGCCCTGGAGCACCGCCCGCGCATGATCATCGCCGGCTACAGCGCCTACCCCTGGAGCGTGGACTGGGCTGCCTTCCGCTCCATCGCCGACGAGGTCGGGGCCATCTTCCTGGCCGACATCGCCCACACGGCCGGCCTGGTCGCCGGCGGCGCCTTTCCCTCCCCAGTCGGCATCGCCCACGTCATCTCCTTCACCACCCACAAGACCCTCTGCGGGCCCCGCGGGGCCTGCATCCTGGCCACCGACCCCGACATCGCCGACCAGATCGAGGTCGGCGTCTTCCCCGGCGAGCAGGGCGGCCCGCACATCCACACCATCGCCGCCAAGGCGGCCTGCTTCCGCATCGCCCAGACGGAGCGCTTCCGCCGGCTGATGAAGCAGATCGTGGAGAACGCCGCCGTCCTGGCTGAGTCCTTCCGCCGGGAGGGCTTCAAGCTGGCCTACGGCGGTACCGACTCGCACATGTGCCTGATCGACCTGCGCAGCGTCAAGACGCCCACCGGCTACGCGCTCACCGGGGAGATCGCCTCGCGCCTCCTGGACCTGGCCGGCATCACCTGCAACAAGAACACCATCTACGGCGACGACAACCCGGCCAACCCCTCCGGCCTGCGCTTCGGCACGACCTGGGTGACCCAGCGCGGCATGGGCCCGGCGGAGATGGAGCGCATCGGCCAGATCGTCGGCCGGGTGCTCAAGAACATCCACGCCTTTTCCTACATCGGCCTGACCGGGTTGCTCGGCCGAGGCAAGGTCGACCTGGACCTGTTCGAGGACGTCAAGCGCGAGATCGCCGCGCTGGAGCGCTGCTGCGCGGCCCGCGAGATGCAGGTCGCCGAGCGCGGCTATCCCTTTTACGAGGTCACGCCGGCTTCCCGCCCCCTGCGCGCCACCCCGCTCCAGGCCGAGCACGAGCGCCTGGGCGCGGCCATGGCGGAACACCACGGCTGGCTGGTCCCGGCCCACTACGGCGACCCGCAGCAGGAGCTCCAGGCCAGCAAGCGCGGCGTGGCCCTCTTCGACCGCAGCGACACCGGCATCCTGCACGTCTGGGGCGAGCGCGCCCTGCCGCTGCTCCAGGAGGCCATCACCGGCGACCTGCGCCAGCTGCCGCTGGGGCAGAGCGTGCGCACCTTTCTCCTGGACAAGGACGCCAACCTGATCGACGACATCACCGTGCTCTACCTGGACCGCGACGACAGGTGGCGCGATCACTACCTGATCACCTGCAACGCCGCCCGGCTGGAGCGCGTCAAGGCCTGGCTGCGCGGGCTCTCCGACGGCTACATCCTCTTCGACCAGGACGACGTCTTTGCCAAGATCGAGGGGCCGGCCGTGGTGGAGGACTGTCAGGAGCCCGGCGCCTCGCTGCGCCGGGTGATGCTGGCGGTGCAGGGCCCGCGGGCCGTGGCCCTGCTGCAGGAGCTCATCCCCGGCGCCGAGCGCCTGCGCTTCCGCCATACCCTGCCGACCCGCGTCCAGGGGGTCGAGGTGCTGCTGCACCGCGCCGGCTACACCGAGGAGGACGAGCGCTACGAGCTTTACGTCCACCCCGACCAGGCGGTGACGATCTGGCGGGCCCTGCTCTCCGCCGGGCAGTCCGTGCAGGTGCGGCCGGCCGGCCTGGAGGCGCGCAAGGCCCTGCACAGCGAGGCCTGCCTGCCGGCCTGGGAGCCCGGTTCGCCGCCGGTCAGCGGCGTGGAGCTGATCCGCGGCCCCTTTGCCGAGTGGGTCTGCCTGTCCAAGACCTACTTTGTCGGCCTGGAGCCGATCCTGGCCCAGCTCGAGCCGCCCAGGGAGCGCGAGACCTTCCGCTGGCAGCCGCCGGAGAACGCCCCGCTGAAGCGCTCGACCCTGTACGACGAGCACGTGCGGATGAGGGCGACCATCGTCCCCTTTGCCGGGTACGAGATGCCGGTACGCTACAGCGGCATCTACGAGGAGCACCTGGCGGTGCGCCAGGCGGCCGGCCTGTTCGACGTCTCGCACATGGGCGTCCTGGCGGTGCGCGGCCGCTACGCCACCTCCTTCCTGGACACCGTGCTCACGAACTATGTGGCCGCGCTGCGCCCGGGCCAGGCCACCTACTCCTACCTGCTGGACCCCAACGGGGGGATCATCGACGACCTGTACGTCTATTGCCGGCGGCCGGACGACTACCTGGTGGTGGTCAACGCCGCCAACGAGGACAAGGACTGGGCCTGGCTGACGGCGGTAAACGAGCGCCGGGTGATCATCGACACGAAGCACCCCGTGCGCGAGGTCGAGCACCCGGCCGAGCTGCTCAACCTGAAGGACCCGGCCAACGGCGAGGCCTGCAAGGTGGACATTGCCCTGCAGGGGCCGGCCGCCCTGCGCACGCTGCAGGCGCTGGCGGCCGACGAGGCCACCCGGCGGATGCTGGCCCGCCTGCGCCGCAACGACCTGGCCGACGCGGTGCTGGACGGCCTGCCGCTGGTGATCGCCCGCACGGGGTACACCGGGGAGCGCGTCGGCTTCGAGATCTTTGTGCACCCGGAGCACGCCGTGCGGCTGTGGCAGCGCATCCTGGAGGTGGGGGAGCCGCTGGGGGTCAGGCCGACCGGGCTGGGGGCACGCGACTCGACGCGCACCGAGGCCGGCTTGCCGCTCTACGGGCACGAACTGGCCGGCCCGTACGACATCACCCCGGCCCAGGCCGGCTTTGGCTCCTATGTCAAGCTGCACAAGCCGTTCTTCATCGGCAAGCTGGCCATCATCGGCCGCCGCGACACCGAGCGCGGGAGCGAGATCTGCCGCTTCCGCATGGACGACAAGGGCGTACCGGCCATCCACACCGGCGACCCGGTGGTGGACCGCCGCGGCCGCTACATCGGCGTGGTCACCTCGTGCGCCCTGGACACGAACGGCTACCAGCTCGGCATGGCGCTGATCGACCGGCGCTACCACCGCGAGGGCAATCACATCGGCATCTTCCCGCTGCCGCGGCGTGCCGGGAAGCCGGAAAAGCCCAAGGAAGCCCTGGAGTCGGGCGACCAGGTCCTGCTGCACGAGTGGGCCACCGTGCTGACCCGCTTCCCGGTGGCGCGGGAGTGGGAGCAAAAGGCCACAGGGTCGTAGGCGCATACCACCAAGACACCAGGGAACAGCTCGTACGAACCACCAAGACACCAGGGCACCGGGGAACGGCATCGTCCCTGGTGCCTGGGTTGTGCGACCGGTTCCGATCTGCACGCCCGCCGTCCCGACCGCAGCGACCGGCTCGCTTGCGGCCTGGAGGTGGTGGCTACCGTGCGGTGGCGCGGTGCCGTGACGAGTCAGGGCGGGGCACCGCCACCGGCGCCGCCGCGTGTTGCCCCGGTTTCGGATGGTGCATGGGTGCCAGGCAAGCGCCCGTTTCCTTTGCCGGGGGGCCTGCGGCCCCTCGGTCTTCCCGCAAGGGAGTGGCCCGCCCCCATCCGGGCGGCCCGGGAGCCGCCCGGGCGGTGCGAGCAGCAGTCGCGGCAGCGCCAGGCGCACAACGTCCCTGGGGGGCGGCCACCCGGCCGTTCCCCAGGGATACTTCTTTCTACCCCCCGCTTTCGATCGAGAACAAGCCGTAGATTCGGACGAATCTTCCCGAAGACGCAGACGAATCTTGCCCAAGATGCGAACGAATCTTCCCGAAGACGCGAACGAATCTTGCCCAGGACGCGAACGAATCTTGCCCAAGACCCGAACGAATCTCCCCGAGATTTCGCCAAACGTCGGCGAGATTCGGACAAACATCGGCGAGATTCGGACAAACGTCGCCGAGATTCGGACAAACGTCGCCGAGATTCGGACAAACGTCGCCGAGATTCGGACA
>CAZTIG010000020.1:29453-30577 GCA_964613665.1 uncultured Chloroflexia bacterium | reverse complement strand
AACGTCGCCGAGATTCGGCCAAAGCTCGAGGAGATATGGCCGGAGCTCGAGGCGCGTCGATCTTATGGGGCGTTGGTGTCCCTCCTCCCGGCGTGCTCGACACGGATTTCCGGCACGGATGCACGGATTCGGCCGATCATGCCGTGCCCGGCATGCCTTCCTGGCCCAAGCCGTGTCGCCTATCCAGGTATTCCGCTCTCGATCGATCCGTGTCGTGCCGGCCCGAGGCGCAATCGGGCGATGCCACAGGCCGGCGGCCGGCCGCAGGCCCAGGGAGACCGGCGGCAGCCGGCCCTCTGTCCGCCGGCGGCCAGTTCGCGCGCCTCCTCCGTGTGTCCGGAGTGCGGCCTTTCGGGCCACCGATGGCCCGCCCGGGACGCGGAGGCTCCCATGCCGGCTTCGCCGGAGTGGCGGGGGTGCTGGGTCCGCCGCGTCGTTCTTCCCGGGGGCTCCGCCCGGCCCCCGCCGGGGGGTACGCAGTACCCCCCGGAGCCCCCCGCATCGACCCGTCCCCTTGCGGCAGGAAGCAGCCGCCGCCGGCCACGCACTTCGGTTGTCAGTGTGCGGAGGGCACAGCGCTATCATACCACGGAGGCCGGCCGGCGCCAGCGCCAGCAGCGGCAGGAAGCTCTGGAAAGATCCCCCCTCGCCGCGAGGGCCGGCGAGGCCGCCGGCCGCGGCCGGCCTGGCCGGGGCAGGAACGCTAGAGGCCACCATACCAGCAGCAGGAGGAACGTCAGTCCGTTCCGGAAGAAGCGCTTCCGTGGGTGGGTGGGTGGGTGGGTGGGTACGGGGAAACGTGGACGAACAGACCAGAGCCGCGCATCTCTCCACTCCTCTCCCCGGCCTGCCCGGCGCGCGACGGGGCCCATCGCTCATCTGGGGCCAGCATACCACGCCAAGGGGCACCTGTCAAGATGGTTTATGTCCCCCCCTCCCCGCTCGCAGCGCCGCGCCTCTCACCCCGCCCCGGCGCCTCCTTTGCACAGGTTCTCCCTGCGCCCTGGGCCCCAAGCCCTATGCCCTGCTCTCAGCTCTCCGCTCCCCGCTCTCTCCTCTCCGCTCCCTAACCCCTACAGTGACCCCGGGGAGAGCAGCCCCGCCGAGCGCCCGACGGAAGGGCC
>CAZTIG010000020.1:0-29443 GCA_964613665.1 uncultured Chloroflexia bacterium | reverse complement strand
CCCCCTACTGTGCCCCCGGGAAGAGCACCCCCACCGCCCCCCGCAGGATGGGCAGGACAATCCCCGGCACGATGCCGCCAGCCGTGATCAGCACCGTCGTCGCCAGCAGCACCACCGAGACGGCGTCGCTCGTCACGATGGGGGTATCCTCGGCCGGCGCCTCGAACCAGACCGCCTTCAGCACACGCAGGTAGTAGTAAAAAGCCACGATCGTGTTCACCAGCCCGGCCACGGCCAGCCAGATCAGGCCCTGCTCGAAGGTGGCCATGAAGAGCCAGAACTTGGCAAAGAACCCGGCCAGCGGCGGCACCCCCCCCAGGGAGAAGAAGAGGATCGTCAGCGCGCCGGCCAGCGGCAGCGAGCGCTTGCTCAACCCGGAAAAGTGCCGCAGTTCCTCCCCGCCCACCGCCCGGCTGACGACGACGACCGTGGCAAAGGCGCCCACGTTGGTCAGAACGTAGGCAAAGAGGTAGTAGAAGAGCGCCTGCGCGCCGGCCGGCGAGAGCAGCAGCACGCCGATGAGCATGTAGCCGGCGTGGGCGATGCTGGAGTAGGCCAGCAGGCGCTTGACGTTCTTCTGCGGCAGCGCCATCAGGTTGGCCGCGGTAAAGGTCACCACCGCCAGCAGCGCCAGCAGGCTGGTCCACCCCTCCCAGGTGCCCCAGGCGGCGTTGCCCGCGGCATCGCGCAGCGCCACCTGAAAGATGCGGATGACCACCACGAAGCTGGCCGCCTTGGAGCCGGTGGAGATAAAGGCGGCGATCGGCGTCGGCGCGCCCTCGTAGACGTCCGGCGTCCAGGCGTGAAAGGGCACCAGCGCCAGTTTGAAACCGAGACCGGCCACCATGAAGGCGATGCCCAGCAGCAGGCCCTGGCCGGACTGGAACAGCCCCGGCAGCCCACCCCATTGCTTGATCGCCGCCGCGATCCCGGTGAGCTGCGTCGTCCCGGCAAAGCCGTACACCAGGCTCAGGCCGTACAGGAGCAGCGCCGTGGCGAACGAGCCGTAGAGAAAGTACTTCAGGCCGGCCTCGATGGACCGCCGCCGGAAGTCAAAGGCTGCCAGCAGGTACAGGGAGATGCTGGTCAGCTCCAGCGCCACGTAGATCGTGATCAGCTCGCCGGCCGCCGTCATCAGGCTCATGCCCAAGAGCGCCAGGACCAACAGCGCGTAGTACTCGCCCTCGTGCTTGCCCCAGCCCCGGTCCAGCGACAGGAGCAGGACCAGCGCCGCCGCCAGCAGGAAGATCACCCGGAAGAACTGGGTAATGCCGTCCCACAGGAAGAAACCGCCAAAGGCCGGCTCCCCCTGCATCAGGTTGGCGAACAGCTTCGGCATCAGCGACTGGAACCAGGGCGGAGACTGCGGCCCGAAGAGCAGGCTGGCCAGCGAGACCACCACCAGGGCCACCAGCGTCGCGTACCCCAAGAAGCTGCTGCGACTGGCACCCTCGGCCCGGCGCCGCAGGTAGAAAAGGTCCACCCCCAGGATCCCCAGCCCCAGCAGGGCCAGCAGGATCTCGGGCAGGATCTTGAGCAGGTCAACCGCATCGATCAAGGGACAACCTCCTTAGCGCCGAGGACGCAGAGGGAGCCGAGTGCGCGGAGAATCATGCCCATGCCACTTCTCTGCGTCCTCTGCCTCGTCTGCTACTTCAGCAGCGCCGTCGTCGCCTTGTTGATCATGTCCACGATGAACATCGGGTACACACCGATGGCCACCATAAAGGCCAACAGCGGGGCCATCGTGATGATCTCGCGCAGGTCCATGTCCTTCAGGTGGCCCTCCTCGTGCAGCTCCGTGAACTTTTCCTTGGCTGTCCCGAAGAGGGTGCGCTGGATCGTCCAGAGCATGAAGGCCGCCCCGAAGACGATGCCCAGGGTGGAGATGGCCACCAGGATCAACACCGCCAGCGGGCTGAGGAGTTCGAAGGAGCTGCTGGTCAACTGCAGCGCCGCGCCGAAAGAGCCCTGGAAGACCATGAACTCGCTCACGAAGCCGGCCAGGGCCGGCAGCCCCAGCGAGGCGAAGCAGGTCACCCCCCAGACGCCGGCAAAGACCGGGATCAGCCGCCGCAGCCCGCCGTAGATGTGCAGGTCGCGCGTGTGCACCCGCTCGTAGATAATGCCCACCAGGAAGAACAGGCCCCCCGTGATGATGCCGTGGTTGAACATCTGCAGCACCGCGCCGCTCAGCGCCAGGGGACCGGACTGGGAGGAGAGGTGCGTCCCGGCCAGGGCGGCGACGGCCACGCCCAGCGTCACCAGGCCCATGTGGTTGACCGAGGAGTAGGCGATCAGCTTCTTCAGGTCCCACTGCGCCATGGCCACCAGCGCGCCGTAGACGATGCTGATGGCCGCCAGGATGATGACGATGGGCGCGAACCGGCTGAACTCCTGCGGCAGCAGCGGCAGCAGGATGCGGATCAGGCCATAGGCCCCCAGCTTCAGCAGGATGCCGGCCAGGATGACCGAGCCGGCCGTGGGCGCTTCCACGTGGGCGTCGGGCAACCAGGTGTGGAAGGGGAAGGAGGGCACCTTGATGGCAAAGCCGACGAACATCGCCCAGAAGACCAGCGCCCCGCCGACCGGGAGGGCGGCAAAGATCTGCTGCCCGCTGGCCACCTGCTCGGTCAGCTCCATGATGTCCAACGAGCCGGTCTGCCACCAGATCGCCAGGATGGCCAGCAGCAGGCCGATGCTGCCCACCAGCGTGTAGATAAAGAACTTCATCGCCGCGTACGGGCCACCGCGGACGATGCGGCCCTCCTGCCGCGGCGGCGCGCCCCACAGCCCGATCAGGAAGTACATCGGCACCAGGCTCAGCTCCCAGAAGATGTAAAAGAGGAAAAAGTTGAGTGAGACAAAGACGCCGATCATCGCCATTTCCAACAGCAGGAAAAAGGCAAAGTACTCCTTGGGGCGGTCCTGGATGATGAAGGAGTAGAGCACCGCCAGCGTCGTCAGCAGCGCGGTCAGGAAGACCATGGGCACGCTGATGCCGTCCACCCCCATCTGGTAGGAGATCTTCAGGTTGATCGACTCGATCTGGATCCACTCGGCCGTCTCGCAGAAGCGCAGCCCCCCGCAGTCCGCGCTTGGGGGCACGCTCTCCAGCCCGGCCCACAGGATGATCGCCAGCACCAGCGGAAAGAGGCTGGCCAGCAGGGCGACCCACTTGATCCAGTCGGGGCGGTCCTTGGGCAGGCAGAGCACGACGATCGCGCCGAGCAGGGGCAGGAAGGTGACCAGCGACAGGATCGGCCATCCGGCGACGATGTCCGGCCCGGCCGCCGCGCAGAGCGCCAGCAGCAGCAGGAAGGGCACGAGTACGGCCAGCGCCGTGCCCCAGACCTGCCGCTGCTGCTCCTCCTTGCGCAGCAGAAGCGCCCAGACGTACACCCCGACGGCCAGCGAGATGGCGATGGTGCCGATCCAGTAGGCCGGCGTCGGCGTGGTGAACATCTGCCCGATAAAGATCAGGACGTCCATTCTATGGCCTCCTTCTGCATTGTCACCTCTGCACGCCTCACAGCTTCACGTTTCGCGCCTTCACGCATCACGCCTTCACGCTCCACGTTCTCACGCCTACAGGTACACGAACAGGAACAGCAGGATCATGATGCCCAACAGCACCACGAACAGGTAGTCCTGCACCCGCCCGGTCTGCAGCCGGCGCAGGCGGTCGCCGATCCAGCCGGTGACGCTGGCTACGCCGTTGACAATGCCGTCGACGATGTGCAGGTCGACCCAGCCCTGGATGGCCGAGAAGACCCGCCCGAACCAGCCGACGACGTTGACCAGCCCGTCGACGATGTTCAGGTCGATCCAGGCAAAGACGCCCGACAGCCAGCGCGAGGCCGCCGCGGCGGCGTTGACGGCGCCGTCCAGGACGACGCGGTCGAACCAGGCCGAGACGCGGCAGACCAGGTGCGTGCCCTCGACGACGAGCAGGCCGTAGAGCTCATCCACATAGTACTTTTTCCGCCAGAGGGTGAAGATCGCACCCAGGTTGAGGTCGAGCTCGCGCCCGCCCAGGCGGACCTTGCCGAAGCGCACCCCGCTCATCAGGGCGTGCAGCGGGTCGACGTCGTTGGCCGTCTGCAGCAGCCTGCGTCCGTAGACCAGGTAGCCGACGCCGATCCCAGAGAGGGCCACGGCGGTGGAGATGCCGGCCACCAGCGGGTTGAACTCGGCCGGCCCGCCGACGAAGCGCGAGAAGAGCGTGCCCTCGCCCAGCCCCAGCCAGCTCAGCGGGACGCCCACCACCAGCAAGAGGATCGTCCCCCCCGCCAGCACCATCAGCGGGACGGTCATGTTCAGCGGCAGCGGCGCGGCGTGGCCGCCGTGCCCACCGTGGCCGTGCCCGCCGTGCCCGGCGTGGTCCGAGGCCGCCGGCTCGCCCCCGAAGAGCCTGGCCTCGCAGGCCGCCTCGGCGCCGTGGCTGCGCGGCTTGCCGGCAAAGACCATGAACATCTGCCGGGTCATGTAAAAGGCCGTCAGGAAGGCGGCGGCGGTGGCGATGATGTAGAGGGCGGTGTTGTTGCGGAAGGCGTCCAGCAGGATCTCGTCCTTGCTAAAGAAGCCGGAGAGCGGAAAGATGCCGGCCAGGGCCAGCATGCCGATCAGGTAGGTCCAGAAGGTGTAGGGAATGCGCCTGGCCAGGCCGCCCATCTCGCGCATGTCCTGAACGTGGTGGGCGGCGATGATCACCGCGCCGCTGCCCAGGAAGAGGAGGGCCTTGAAGAAGGCATGGGTGATCAGGTGGAAGTAGCCGGCAACGTAGCCGCCCAGCCCTAGCGCCAGCACCATGAAGCCGAGCTGGCTGATGGTCGAGTAGGCCAGGACGCGCTTGATGTCGTCCTGGGCGATGGCGATCGTGGCGGCGAAGATGGCGGTGATGCCGCCGACCCAGGCGACCCCATTGAGCAGGCCCGAGCCGCCAGCGACAAAGAGCGGGAACATCCGCGCCACCAGGAAGACGCCGGCCGCCACCATCGTCGCGGCGTGGATCAGCGCCGAGACGGGGGTGGGACCCTCCATGGCGTCGGGCAGCCACACGTGCAGCGGCACCTGGGCCGACTTGCCAATTGTGCCGATGAACAGGCCCAGCGCCGCCAGCGCGGCCACCGAGACGCCCAGTCCCGGCACTGTCGTGCTGCGAAGCAGGTCCAGCGCGCGCTGCCCGCCCATGGCCACGAGCGGCTCGTTGTGGATGATCGGGCCGATGCCCAGCTGGCCGGTGTAGATAAAGAGGAGGAAGATGCCGATGAAGAATCCGGCGTCGCCGATCTTGGTGGTGATAAAGGCCTTGATCGCCGCGTCATAGGCCGACTTTCGAAAGTTCCAGAAGCCGATCAGCAGGTAGGAGCAGAGCCCGACCAGCTCCCAGCAGATGAACAGGAGCAGGATGTTGTCGGCGATGACCAGGCCGAGCATCGAGGCGGCAAAGAGCCCCAGGAAGGAGAAGAAGCGGCTGTAGCGCTGATCCTCGCCATCATAGTCCTCGGCGGCCATGTAGCCCTGGGAATAGACAAAGATGCACAGCCCCACCAGGGTCACCATGACCAGCATGCCGGCCGCCAGGGGGTCGACCCACAGGCCCAGCCGCAGCTCCATGAAGCCGACCTGCATCCAGTGAAAGGTGAGGTCGGTGGCCGGCTGGGGCAGGCAGAGCTCCTCGTGGCCGACCTCGCAGGCGCCGCCCTCGCCGGCCGGGGCCGTGGCCCCGTGCTCCCCGGCCGCCGCCTCGTGCTCTCCCTCGGCCCCTTCCCCCGGCAGCGCCGCGCCGTGCTCCGCGGCCGGCGCGCCGTAGTGCAGCGGCGTGGGCGTCGCCGCCACCGGCGTGGCCAGCACGGCGGCAAAGACGGCCACGGCCAGCACCAGGGAGACGGCCATCAGCCCGATCGTCAGCCGCGCGGCGACCTTCTTCCGCAGGTAGACCGGCCGGACGAAGGTGATGATCGCCGTCGCCAGCAGCGGAAGGAGCGGGATCAGCCAGACCAGGTTGAGGACGATGTCCATACCTACCTCCGACCTACCACCTGAGCATGTCCACCTCATCCGCATTGACCGTCTTGCGGGTGCGGAAGATGGCGATGATCAGCGCCAGGCCCACCGCGGCCTCGGCCGCGGCCACCGTGATGATGAAGAGGGCAAAGACCTGGCCGGCCATCTCGCCCACCACGCCGTAGCGCCAGAACGCCACCAGGTTGATGTTCACGGCGTTCAACATGAGCTCGATGCCCATCAGGATGCCCACGGCGTTGCGCCGCGACAGCGCCCCGTAGAGGCCGATGCAGAAGAGCGCCCCGGCCAGCAGCAGGTACCAGGATAGGTCAATCGCCATCTCGCCCGCCTCCGTCCATCACGTTTCGTGTTTTCGTGGTCCCGCTTTCGCCGCACCGGCCCCTATTCCGACGCCGCGATCACCCCCGCCGCCATCAGCGCCTGGACCTCCTCGCGCGCGTTGCGGATGGCCGCTTCGGCTTTCCGCAACAGCTCCTCGCGGGACATCGTGACCCGGGCCACGCCCTGCTCCATCGCCTTCATGCCGACCGCGGTGGCCTCGCGCGGAAAGACCTCCCACTCGTCCATGTGCGGTAGGATGTAGTCGTCGCGGAGGCCCTTGTCCTCGGCGCAGCGGGCCAGTTCCACCGCCGCGGCGATGCACATCTCGTCGGTAATGGTCCGCGCGTGCACGTCCAGCGCCCCGCGGAAGATGCCGGGGAACCCGAGCGAGTTGTTGACCTGGTTGGGGAAGTCGGAGCGGCCCGTCGCCATGACCCGCACCCCCGCCTCCTTGGCCTCCCAGGGCCAGATCTCCGGCACGGGGTTGGCGCAGGCAAAGACGATCGCCTCCGGGGCCATCGCCGCCACCCACTCCTTCTGGATGACGCCCGGGCCGGAGTGCGAGAGGGCGATGCAGGCGTCCGCGCCGCGCAGCGCCTCGGCGATTCCGCCGCTGCGGCGCTCGCGGTTCGTTTCCTGGCAGATCTGCCACTTGATCCGGTCCTGTGGCGTGTCCAGGTCGGTCCGGCCGGGGTGGAGTATGCCCTTGGAGTCGACCATCATGATGTTCTCCGCCGGGAATCCGTAGGTGCGCATGACACGGTAGGTGGCCACGTTGGCCGCCCCCACGCCCACCATGGCGATGCGGGCGTCGGCCACCGTCTTGCCGACTACCTTCAGGGCGTTGATCAGGCCGGCCAGCGTGATCGCCGCCGTGCCCTGCTGGTCGTCGTGCCAGACGGGAATGGGCATCTCCTGGCGCAGGCGGTCCAGGACGTAGAAGCACTTGGGTTTCTCGATGTCCTCCAGGTTGATCCCGCCAAAGGTCGGCTCCAGCCACTTGACCGCCTGGATGATCTCCTCGGCGTTGCTCGTGTTCAGGCAGATCGGAAAGGCGTCCACCCCGCCCAGGTACTTGAAGAGGATGGACTTGCCCTCCATCACCGGCAGGCCGGCGTGCGGGCCGATGTTGCCCAGGCCTAGCACGCGCGTGCCGTCGGTAACGACCGCGACAAAGTTGCCCTTGTTGGTGTGCTCAAAGACCTTCTCAGGGTTCGCGGCGATGTCCCGGCACGGCGCGGCCACCCCGGGGGTGTACCAGATGGCAAAGTCGTTGAAATCGCGGATGCGGCACTTGGGTGCCACCTGCAGCTTGCCCCGGTAGAAGGGGTGCAGCCGCATGGCGTCCTCGCTCGGTTGCTTGGCCTTGGCCAGTAGTTCTTCGACACCCGGTTTGTCGCTCATCTCTGTCCTCCTTGACAGATGCCGAGAGCGCAGAGAAAGCCGAGAACGCAGAGACTGGTCTGGAAACTGGCTCACGACTCGGCTGATTCCGTCCTTCAGTCGCTCTCCATGGGTTGATCAGAAGGCCACCCTGAAGCCAGATCGCTTCAGATAGGAGCGCATCTGCGCCCGATGCCCAGAAGCCAGGCACTCAACGGCCTTGATCTCCACAACTACAGCTCTGCGTCCTCCGCGCTCTGCGCCCTCTCTGCGCGCTCCCTGGCAGCGCGCACCTTCCGATCCACCTCGTCCTCCACCGCCAGGCGGTCGTGCATCGGCCAGGCGACCACGATGGCCCCCACCAGCGCCACCAGCAGCAGCACGGAGGCGATCTCAAAGGGCAGGACCCAGGTGGTCATCAGCTCGTTGCCCAGCGTGGCGACGGGGTCGGCCGGCAGGGCCTCCTGGGGACGCTCCACCCAGCGGGCGCTCAGCAGGGTAGGGACCATGAGGCCGGCAAAGAGGAGCAGCGCCAGGGGAGCCGCCAGCCACCACTTGCCGGTGAACTGGAAGAGGCCCCGCTGCATCAGCCGCCGCGTCAGCATGATGGCAAAGAGGATCAGCACGGTGACCGCACCGACATAGATCAGCACCTGCACGACGGCGATGAACTCGGCCTGCAGGAGCATGTAGATGCCGGCCACGCCGATGAAGGTGGTGGCCAGCGCCAGGACGCTGTGCAGCAGGTTCTTCAGCGCCACCACGGCCAGGGCCGAGAGCAGCGTCAGGCCGGCCAACCCGAAGAAGCCGATGTACATCAACACATCCTGGCTCATGCGCCCACCTCTTGGGTCTGTCGTTTCGCTGCCACGGTCGTCACCGCGTCACCAGGCTCACGATGACCACGGCCAGGCCGGACACCAGCAGGTTGCCCAGGGTGATCGGCACCAGCCGCTTCCAGGCCAGGTTCATCAGCTGGTCCACCCGCAGCCGCGGCCAGGTGCCGCGGATCCAGATCAGGATGCAGTACAGCGTGAATGTCTTCAGGAAGAACCAGAAGACCGAGAGGAGATAGCCCAGCACCCCGCCGAGCTGCACGCCGGGGCCCTGCCAGCCGCCCAGGAAGAGCACGGTGGCAAAGCCGCAGGTGATGAAGGTGTTGACGAACTCGCCCATGTAGAAGAGCGCGAACTTCATCCCGCTGTACTCGGTGTGAAAGCCGGCCACGATCTCCGAGTCCGCCTCGGGCAGGTCAAAGGGCGTGTGGTTGAGCTCCGACAGGGCGGCGATGAAGAAGGTGACAAAGGCCACCGTCCCCAGCGGGAAATAGAAGACGTACCAGCGCAGGCCCAGCCAGGCCGACTGCCCCTCGATGATCTTGCTCAGCTGCAGCGACCCGGCAAAGAGGACCGGGATCAGCAGCGACAGGACCATCGGCACCTCGTAGCTGATCATCTGCACGGCGGTGCGCAGCGCCCCCAGCAGCGAGTACTTGTTGTCGCTGGACCAGCCGGCCACCAGCAGCGACAGGGCGAAGATGGAAGAGACCGCCACGACGTACAAGGCCCCCACGTTGAGGTCCACGCCGACCAGCCCCTTGCCGATGGGGATCACCGCAAAGACCAGGAAGGAAGGCACCACGGCGGCGACCGGGGCGATGCGGTGCAGCCAGGGATCCCCCGCGCTGGGGATGATGTCCTCCTTGGTGAACATCTTGACCCCGTCGGCGATGGGCTGCATCAGCCCCCACAGCGGCCAGCGCTGGCGGGTGCGCTCCTTGTTGAAGCGGCCCAGGCCCACGCGGTTAGCGCCGAAGCGGTCGGCCACGCGCCCCAGGATGCGCCGCAGCAGCCAGGTCATGATCATGAAGACGAGCGGAGGGAAGAGGAGGATGAAGGTGACGACGATGGCCATGCCCAGCAGGACGACCACCCACTCCGGGAGCGCCTGGCCCAAGAGGTTGTTCAGGCCCTGGATCAGTAGTTCCATCGCTGCCTCTCCATCTCTAGCGCTTCTCTCTCGGCACCACGCCCACCCCCTCCGGCCGGCGCTTGCGCGTGCCCTCCAGACGCTTCAGCGCCTCGTCGCGCATCTCCGCCCAAACGGTGGGGGCGATCTGCTGGTAGTAGGAGGCCGGCCGCAGCAGCCGCTCCTTGGTCACCCAGAGGGCCTGGCGGTCGGTCTGCGCCGTCTCCAGACGGTGGTCCAGGGCGATGGCCCCGAAGCTGCACGCCTCCACGCAAAAGCCGCAGTTCAGGCAGGCCCCGTACTCGACGGCGTACGAGCTGGCGTAGGGGATCTTTTTTCCATCCGGCCCGGTCCCCTGCTCGATGTGGATGACGCCCACCGGACAGGCCCGCGCGCAGGCCTGGCAGGCCGTGCACAGCTCGGCCCGCGTGGTGTCGTCATAGAGGAGGATCGGCAGCCCGCGGTAGCGGTCGGCCACGGGGGCGCGCTCCTCGGGGTACTGGACGGTGAAGAGGCCGTAGTGTCCCCCGGGGAAGAGCTCCTTCCCAGGGACGCGGCGGTTACGCTTCAGGTACGAGCGGATAAAGTGCTTCCCCGTGACGAGCAGCCCCTTGATCAGCCCCCAGCCAAAGGGCTGGAACTCGTCGTGGCGCGGAACAACGAGCGTCACCGGTCCACCTCCGCCATGGTGATGTCGATGCTGCCAAAGATGAGGATCAGGTCGGCCACCTTGTGCCCGCGGCACATCTCGTTCAGCGGGGTCAGGTTGACGAAGGAGGGCGCCCGCACCCGCCAGCGGTAGGGCTTGTCGCTGCCGTCGCTGATCAGGTAAAAGCCCAGCTCACCCTTGGGCCCCTCGATGCGGGCGTAGGCATCGCCGGCCGGGGGCTTGAGCGTCTTGGGGGCCGGCCCCTGGATGTCGCCCGCGGCGGTCTCCCGGAGCATCGGGATCACCTGGCGCAGGATACGGATGCTCTGGCGCATCTCGTAGATGCGCACCAGGTAGCGGTCGTAGACGTCGCCGATCGTCCCGATGGGCACGTCGAAATCCAGCTCGCCGTAGAGCGAGTAGCGGTCGACCTTGCGCACGTCGTAGGCCACGCCGGAGCCGCGCAGCACGGGCCCGGTCACCCCGTAGGCCACCGCCTGCTCCGGGAACAGGATGCCCACGTTCTTGCAGCGGGCCATCAGGACCTCGTTCGTCGTCAGGAACTTCTCATACTCGTCGACAAAGGCCGGCGCCTCGTCGACGACCTTCTCCAGCAGGGGCAGGAACTCTTCCGGGAGGTCGTGGGCCACGCCGCCAAAGCGCATATAGTTGCACATCATGCGCGAACCGGAGGCCATCTCGAACAGATCGAGGATCTTTTCCCGCTCGCGCATGCCGTACTGCACCGCGGTCAGGAATGCGCCCATGTCGTTGAGGAGGAAGCCCACGCTCAGGGCATGGTTCATGTACCGCGTCAGCTCGGCCATGATCACCCGGATGCACTCGGCCCGCCGCGGGACGGTCAGGCCGGCCAGCTTCTCCACCGCCAGGACGTAGGCGTGGTTGTTGGTCATCGAGACCACATAGTCCAGGCGGTCGGTGTAGGGGATCGACTGCAGGTAGGTGTGGGTTTCGGCCAGCTTCTCCTGGCAGCGGTGCAGGTAGCCCAGGACCGGATCCAGGGAGACGACGGTCTCCCCCTGGAGCTGCACCTTCATGCGGAAGACGCCGTGTGTGCTGGGGTGCTGTGGGCCGATGTTCAGGGTGATGGCCTCTGTCTCCAGCGGCTCGATTTCCAGCGGTACCTCTTCCGTCACCTGTGCCACCCTAAGCCTCCTCCGGGACGTAATCCTTGCGCAGCGGATGGTCCTGAAACTCGTCCCACAGGTAGATGCGCCGCAGGTCGGGGTGTCCCTCGAAGCGGATGCCGAACATGTCGTACGTCTCGCGCTCCTGCCACAGGGCGCTCGGCCAGATCGCGCTCACCGAGGGCACCGCCGGGTTGTCCCGCGGCACCCGCACCTTGAGGACCACGGGGCCCAGCGGCCCGCCGGCCTCCTGGCCCCGCACCACCCGCTCGCCGCGCCGCAGCGCGTAGAGGTGGTAGACGACCTCGAACTGCCCCCGGTCCGGCCAATCGACGCCGCTGACGTTGGAGAGGTAGTCGAACCCCTCGTGGTCGCGCAGGTACAGGCCGGCCTCCACGAGCGCGGCCGGCCGGAGCACGAGGGCTCCACTCTCCTGGACCTCCTCCACCGCCCCGCGCCGGAGCGCCGCCTGCAGCCGGGCACTCAGGGCCTGCACTTCTTCTGCGGTCATGGGGGCTGCCTCCTATGCTGGCTCGGAGCCGGGCTCCGGCAAGAACAGGCCATGGGGGCCGTACTGGGGGATCGGCCGCTCGCGGGAATCGCCCTCCTTGCCGTACCAGGGCACCTCCTTCAGGCGCTGCCGATCGATCTTGCGCTGCAGGGTGATGATGCCGTCGAGCAGCGACTCGGGGCGCGGGGGGCAGCCGGGGACATAGACGTCCACCGGGAGGTAGGTGTCCACGCCGCGCACGACGTTGTAGCCGTTGCGAAAGGGCCCACCGGAGACGGCGCAGGCGCCCATGGCCAGGACGTAGCGCGGCTCGGGCATCTGGTTGTACAGCCGCACCACCATGGGGGCCATCTTCTTCGTCACCGTGCCCGACACGATCATCAGATCGGCCTGGCGCGGCGAGGCCCGGAAAAAGGCCGCCCCGAAGCGGTCCAGGTCGAAGCGCGGGGCCCCCGCGGCCATCATCTCAAAGGCGCAGCAGGCCAGGCCAAACATCATCGGCCAGAGCGAGCTGCGCCGGCCCCAGTTGTACAGGCCCTCGATCAGGTTCAGCTTCTCGCTGGTGCCCAGGAACACCCCCTGCTGCTCGAGCGCGAGCTGTTCCGGCGTGATCTCGTCTTGCGGGCTCATCGGTACCTCACATAGGGCTCAGTGCTGCGGGCTCAGGGCCCAGGACTGCTTCCTGCTTCTTGCTTCTTGCTTCTTGCTTCTTGCTTCCTGCCCCTTGCATCTTGCCCCTACACCCAGTCCAGCGCCCCGGTCTTCCAAGCATAGACCAGGCCGACGACCAGGATCAGGATGAAGAGGGCCATCTCCACCAGGCCAAAGACCGCCAACTGCCCCAGGGCCACGGCCCACGGGTAGAGAAAGACCGTCTCGATGTCGAAGATGACAAAGACCAGTGCGTAGAGGTAGAACTGGATGCGGAAGCGCACCCAGGTCGGGCCGATGGTTTCCAGGCCGCACTCGTAGGTGGAGGTCTTCTGGGGATAGGAGCGCTTGGGCCGAATCAGGTAAGCGAAAAAGAGGATCAGGGCGCCAAAGACAATGGAGGAAACGAGCAACAGGCCGATAAACAGGTAGTCTCTCAGCATGCCGCCTCCTTGCAACAGCAAACACCGTCCGGACTGGGCGCTGTTCAGACGGTGCGCAAGTATACTACAAATGCGGCCGGCGCGCAAATGCGAAAGGCGCCGGTCACGGCGATATCAAGGTCGCGCCGATGCACAGCGGATGGCAAGTGCCCGGCCGGCCTACAGCGCGGCATGGCCGCGCCATTGCCGTGTCCCTGGATGTGCGGCGTCGTGCCGTTGCCGGAGCCGGGCACTTGCCGGTCAAGGCCGGCGACTTGGATACGGCCGTGGGCGCCGGTGAAGGGGCCGCCAGTCAATTGAGGAGGGAGGAACAGTCAATTGAGTTGCGCGCATCACAAGCACTGTGAGTCGGAGTCACAGTGCTCATGATGCTGAAGACTCCAATCCGAGAGACCTCTCCGACGGGCTGCCAGGTTTCCCGGAGCCATGAGCCCTGCTCCCTGCTCCCTGCCCCTGAGCCCCGAGTCCGCCGCCCCGGCTCCGTCCCTGGCCCCTTCCTGCATCTTGATTCTTGCATCCTGCTTCCTACGCGCGGCCGGCCGCCACTCGCCCGACCCCCTCGGATGTGGTATAATAGCCGCGGCAGAGGAGGCCATGGCCGATGGAAGAACGGATCGTCTCCGGCAGACCACGCGAGGAGGAGCGCCAGGCCGAGCTCGGCCTGCGCCCGCAGCGCCTGGAGCAGCTCTACGGCCAGGAGAAGGTCGTCCGCAACCTGGAGGTCGCCTTGACCGCGGCCCGCGCCCGCGGCGAGGCCCTCGATCACACCCTCTTCTACGGCCCTCCCGGCCTGGGCAAAACCACGCTGGCCCACGTCGTGGCCAACGAGATGGGGGTCAACATCAAGATCACCGCCGGCCCGGTCATCGAGCGCACCGGCGACCTGGCTGCCATCCTCACCAACCTCCGGCAGGGCGACATCCTCTTCATCGACGAGGTCCACCGCCTCAACCGCGCCGTGGAGGAGGTCCTCTACCCGGCCATGGAGGATTTCGCCCTGGACCTGGTGGTGGGCAAGGGACCCAGCGCCCGCAACATCCGCCTGCGCTTGCCCCACTTTACCATCATCGGCGCCACCACCCGCCTGGCGCTGTTGACCTCGCCGCTGCGCGACCGCTTCGGCCTGGTCTACCGCCTCGACTTTTACAGCCCGGAGGCCATGGTGCAGATCGTGCAGCGCTCGGCGCGCATCCTGGGCATCGCCGTGGACCCGGACGGCGTGCAGGAGATCGCCCGGCGCTCGCGCGGCACGCCGCGTGTCTCCAACCGCCTGCTCAAGCGCGTGCGCGACTATGCCCAGGTCATGGGCGTCGCCGTCGTCACGGCCGAGGTCGCCCGCGCGGCGCTGGCGATGCTCGAGGTCGACGAGCTGGGCCTGGACGAGACCGACCGCCGCGTGCTGCAGGCCATCATTGAAAAGTTCGACGGCGGACCGGTGGGCATCGGCACCATCGCCGCCGCCACCTCCGAGGAGCCCGACACCGTCGAGGATGTGTACGAGCCCTACCTGCTGCAGCTCGGCTTTCTCCAGCGCACCCCCCGCGGGCGCGTGGCCACACGCCTGGCCTACGAGCACCTGGGGCTGCCTTTCCCCGAGGGTGAAGCCGAACCCCAGCAGCGGACGCTGTGGTGAAGGAGGTGTCCCGTGCGTGCAGAGGCCCGGCTCTGGATCGATGACGCCCACTATGATCTGGAAACGGCTCGCGACATGCTGGAGCACGGCCGCTGGAACCATGCCGTGTTCCTGGCGCGCCAGGCCACCGAGAAGATGCTGAAGGCGGGTTTTCTGCTGCTGCTGCGGCAGCCCGTGCCCCGCGAACACAACCTGCTGGAGCTGGCCCGCTCCTGCTTCGGGGCGGAGATACCCGAGGACGTGCGCCGCGCCCTGACCGTCCTCAACCCCCATTACACCGTGGCGCGCTACGTCGACGCCGCCCTGGGCCGGCCGGCCGACCTGTACGACCGCTCCTTCGCCGAGACGGCTCTCCAGGAAGCTGTGGAGGCGCTGGCATGGATCGAATCGCGCTTCCCGAACTGATCCGCGAGGTCCGCGCCTTTCTCCGGCGTGTCGGTGCCGGAGAGGCCATCCTCTTCGGGTCGCGCGCCCGGGAAGAGGAACTGGCCAACAGCGATGTCGACCTGATCGTCATCTCCCCGTCGTTCGCCGGCCGGCCCTTTCCGGAACGCCTGGTCTTCCTCCACGAGCACTGGATCCTGCCGCTCTACCTGGAGGGACTGCCCTACACGCCCGACGAGGTGGAGCGGCTGCGCCACACCAGCGGGGTCGTCGCGCAGGCACTGCGAGAGGGAATCCATGTCCGCGCCTGATGCCGCGAACGAGAAAGCCGCGGTGCTCGACGCCGCCGGACGGCCACTCTCCCCCACCTCGGCCGAGCGCGCCCGCAAGCTCGTCGCGGCCGGGGCGGCGGAGCTCGTGGCCGAGTCGCCGCCGACCATCCGCCTGCGGAGGGAGGTGGAGCGGCCGCCCGCCCCGCCGGAGGAGCTTTCCCCAGGCTGCGACAGACGCCTGCTCCTGCACGTCTGCTGCGGGCCCTGCGGGACCTACCCCGTGCTGCACCTGCGCGAGGAGGCCTTCCGGGTCACGGCGCTGTGGTACAACCCCAACATCCACCCCTTTTCCGAGCACGAGCGCCGGCGGGAGGCGCTGCTGCACCTGGCCGCCGCGGTGGGGCTGGAGGTGCTGCAGGAGCCGGCCTACGAGATGGTCGCCTTCCTGCGCGCCGTGGCCGGGCACGAGGCCCGCGGCGAGCGCTGCCGCATCTGCTACCGCCTGCGCCTGGAGCGGACGGCGCAGGTGGCCCGCGAGGGCGGCTTTGCCGCCTTCACCACGACGCTCCTGATCAGCCCCTACCAGGACGAGGAGGCCCTCCGCACGATCGGCGAGGAGGTTGGCCGGGCGGCCGGGGTGCCTTTCTACTACGAGCGGCTGCGCCGCGGCTGGAGCGAGCGCGGCCGCTTGGCCAAGGAGCACGGGCTCTATCGGCAGGACTATTGCGGCTGCGTCTACAGCGAGTGGGAGAGGGCAGGTGAACGAGAAGTCGGACCTTCCGGCCGCTGAGCTGAGGCGCGCCTACAACCAGGTCCGCGCCGCCGCCTGGGGCCTCCTGGCCAGCCCCGTCCTCTACGCGCTGGCCGCCGAGCTCGTCCGCCGCCTCCTGGTCCCCTTTGGCGGCCTGGCCGCACTCCCCGACGCGGTCATGAACACCCTGCGCTACTTTTTCTGGGGGCTCGCCGTCCTCAACCTCTTCTTCATCCGCTGGCTGAAGAACCTGGTGCTGGAGCGCAGGATCGGCGTCCAAGAGGGCTACCTGCCCCGCCAGCGCTTCTCGCCGCCGGTGCAGCGGGTCCTGTCGGCCCACGTCACGGCGCTGGAGCTGGCCGCCCTGCCGGCCCTGGAAGGCCTGGTCCTCTTTCTGGTAGCCGGCCGGCCGCTGGACCTCTACCCGCTCCTGCTGGCCACCGTCGTCCTGTTGGCCTTTTACTTCCCGCGCTACGGCGAGTGGGAACGGGAGCTGCGTCACCTCCTGGGACCTGACCACGGAGGCCAAGATGGCTGAACAGATGCCGGCTTCGCCGATGGTGCTGTGGATCGTGGAGCAGCTCCAGGACCTCTTGCGGCGTGAGCCGGCCGAGGTGCACTTTGTCGGCGGCTGCGTCCGCGACCTGCTCATGGGTCGGCCGCTACACGACCTCGACCTGGTGGTGGCCGGCGACGCGGTGGCCCTGGCCCGGGCCACCGCCCGCGCGTTCCGCGCCGCCTTCGTCCTGCTGGACGAGGAGAACGGCGTCGCCCGCGTGGTCCTGCGCGGACGGGAGGGCCGCCCAGACAGCACCATCGACTTTGCCCGCATGCGCGGGGCCGACCTGCGCGCCGACCTGGCGGCCCGCGACCTGACCATCAACGCCATGGCCATGACCCCAGCGCCCTTCCGCCGCTCCCTGGAAGGGAGCGCGGACCGGCCCGAGGTGGTGGACCCCTTTGCCGGGCAGCAGGACCTGGCGGCCGGCCTTCTGCGCGCCGTCTCCGAGCAGGTACTGCACGATGACCCGCTGCGGGCAATGCGTGCGGTCCGCTTCGCCGCGGAGCTCGGCTTTGCCATCGAGGAACGGACGGCCGGGTGGATCCGTGGCGCGGCCGGCCTGCTCGGCGGCGTCTCCTGGGAGCGCATCCGCGACGAGCTGGCCCGCCTGCTATCCTGCCGCCACGCCGCTCCCTACCTGCCGCTCCTGGACGGCCTGGGCCTGCTGCCCCACGTCCTGCCGGAGGTGGAGGCTGCCCGCGGCAGCCCGGGGCTGGAGCGCCTCTGGGAGACAGTCTGCTGCCTGGAGTGGTTGGCCGCCGCGCTGGCAGACCGGCCCCCGCCCAATCGAGGGGAGAACCTGTGGCAGCCCCGTGCCCGGCAGGCCCATCCCGGACTGGCCCTCGGCCTGCCCTACAGCGACCAGCTGCTGCGCTACCTCGAGGAGCGCCTGGCCGGCGAGCGCTCTCGCCTGGTCCTGCTGAAGCTGGCCGCCCTGCTGCGAGGTGGCCAGGTCCCTGCGCCGGAGCGCGCGCTCGTCGGCCGGCGGGTGGCCCAGCGGCTGCGCCTGAGCAGCCGCGAGGCCCTGGCCCTTGACATCGCCGCGGGCTGGACGGACGATCCGCCGGGGGGTACGGTGGGTGGGCCCCTCCGCCGGGCCGTCTACCGCTTCTACCGCGACGCCGGGGAGACCGCCAGCGGCATCCTGCTGCTGGCTCTGGCCGAAGGACTGGCGGAGGCCGGCCCGGGGCTGGACCCGCAGGCGTGGGCCGGGCAGGTTGCCCGTGCCGGCCAAGTCCTGGCCCTGCGCTACGAGCGGCCGGCCGAAGTCATATCGCCGCCGCGGTTGCTCCACGGCGGCGATCTGATGAGACTACTGGGTCTGGGGCCGGGTCCGCTGATCGGGCAGCTGCTGGAGGACGTCCGCGAGGCCCAGGCCGGCGGCGACGTCCGCACCCGCGAAGAGGCCCTGGCATGGGCCCGGCGGGCGCTGGAGTAGCGCCCTACAGCCGCACGACGGTTCCGCAGTACGCGCAGGTGATGCTCTGCATGCCGCGCACGATCTCTGCAGCGAGCCTGGCGCCGCACGTCGGGCAGACGGTCGGCGCGGCCGGGGCCGGCGGCTGTTCCGGGGCGGCCGCAGCGGCCGGGGCGGCCCCGACCTTCTCCCCGGCGATCTCGCCGGTGCGGATGCGCCCGATCAGCCCGGGCCACGGCGCCGAGTCGCCCTCCAGCTTGAAGCGGGCCCGCGAGACCGTCGCCTGGGTCATGTCGACCTCGAGCAGCTCCTTCTTCCACATGAGCGCCCCGCTCTCGCTGGCCCGCGGCTGCACGCCGCCAATGGGCGCCTCGAGCAGCAGCTTCTGCACGCGCTCCTTGGCCGTGGTGACAAAGAGGACCTTTTTCGTGGCGACGTCCTCTTTCTGCTCAAAGAGCAGGCGCTGGTCGGTCAGGTAGAGGATGCCCTTGGGGCCGTCCTTGTCCCCCTCCGTGAGGTACTGGGCGGCGATGCCCTCGACGACATTCTCCCCCGGTCGCATGCCGCCGAAACTGGCCTCGGCAACCTGCTGCTGCAGCCAGGCGATCTGCTTGAGCTGACCGGCGGTCTGCTGGGCGTTGCTCTGGATGTCGTCAAAGGTCCCTTGCAGCGTGCTGACGACGTCGTTGACCTTGCCCTGCAGAGCGTTGAGGTCGCGCTCGAGGGCGTCTAGGGTGGGTGCATAGTAATTGGCGCCCATGCTCGACAGGCGCTGCTGCAGCGCGTCGGCCTGCTGCACCAGGTAGCGGCTCTGCTGGGCGGCCTCGCTGTCCAGGCGCTGGCGCAGCCCCTGCCACTGCTGGCGCAGCACTTCGACCTTCTGCTCCAGGTAGCCCTTGTAGAGATAGCCGCCCTGGCGGACCTGCTGCAGGCTGACCGGCAGGCCGCTGAGGACGGAATCGAGGTCCCCCAACTGGCCGCGAATGCGGGATAGGGAAGCCTCGCTGCGCAGGCTGCCCAGCCGGCTGCCCAACGACGAGGCCCGCTGGGCCAGGGCCTGGCGCTCCTGCTCCGTCGGCCCGGGCCCGGGAGGAGCGGACGGCCCCCCCGCGCCGCCGGCACTGCGTCCCAGGCTGGAACCGATCCCGCCCAGCGTCTTCTTGTCCCCAGGACCTACCTGCTTCTGTGACATCGCATCCTCCTGTCTCCGGTCAGTGTCCCAGCTTGCTGCGCAGCTTCTCCTCGGAAGGCTCCACCAGGATGGCGCCATCGGGGAAGACGATGGTCGGCACGCTGCGGTATCCCCGGTTCACCTGCTCGACGAAGCGGCACGCCTCGGCGTCCCGGTCGATGTCGATCCACCGGTAAGGCACGCCGCACTGCTCCAGGCACTGCCGGGCCCGGCGCGTCGCCCCGCACCAGGTAGTGCCGTACAAAACGATCCGCTCTTCAGCCATCGCCCATCCTCCAGGCTCGTTTGCCGCGTAGTGTAGCACAAGACCCGCAGAAAGGCAAGAAGCACATGGCGATGTCGGCCGGGTGTGGTATAATGGGGCCATGCATCGGGCCGAGGATTGCGGATGAACCGAGTTGTGCGCCGCGTTGCCAGTCATGTCGGCCTCCTGGTTCTCGATGCCGGGATGGCCTTCCTGGGCTTTGTCGTGGCCTACTGGATCCGCTACGTGCTCCAGCTGGGTCAGGCCGTCCTGGAGGCCAACTACCTGCCGTTCAGCAGCTTCCTCTGGATCGGCCTGATCCTGGTGGGCATGCTGCTCGTGCTCTTCGAGGCCCGCGGCCTGTACCGGCTGCCGCGGGGAGCGTCATGGCTAGAGGCCCTTTCCCGCATCGCCGGCAGCACCACGCTGGCCATGGCCGCGCTGATTGTCGTCCTCTACGGCACACGCATCCTCTACACCCGGCTCCTCTACGCCTATGCCTGGCTCACGATCATCGCCTGCGTCAGCCTGGGCCGGGCCCTAGCCCTCTGGCTGCGGCGCTGGCTATGGAACCAGGGCATCGCCACGCAGCGCGTGCTGGTCGTGGGAGGCGGCCCGCTGGGACAGAAGGTGATGCGCGGCATCAGCCAGCGGCCCCAGCTGGGCTATTTCCTGGTGGGCTATGTGCACGACGGCCCCGTGGCCGAGACCGCCCCCGAGCGGCCGGCCCTGGCCGACACAGAGGACCCGCCGCGCTACCTGGGCCGGCCGGAGGACCTGGCCCTGCTGCTGGAACCGTGCCACATCGACGAGGTCATCATCGCCCTGCCCTCCGATGCCCACCAGTCCTCACTGGCCACAGCCAGCCTCTGCCAGAGCCAGGCGGTCGAGTTCCGCATCGTCCCCGACATCTACGAGATGAGCTTCGACCGGGTGGACATCGCCGAGCTGGGCGGCATGCCGCTGATCGGGCCCAAAGAGGTGGCCATCCGCGGCTGGAACCTGGTCATGAAGCGCGCCCTGGACATCGTGCTGTCGGTGGCCGTCCTGATGCTGGGCTGGCCGCTGTGGCTGCTGATCGCGGTGGCGATCAAGCTCGATTCGCCGGGCCCGGTCTTCTTCACCCAGAAGCGGCTGGGGCGCAAGGGCCGGCCCTTTACCGTCATCAAGTACCGCACCATGCACCAGTACGCTGAGCTGGAACAGGAACGCCTGGCCCCGCTGAACGAGGCCAGCGGGCCCCTTTTCAAGATCCGCGACGACCCGCGCGTCACCCGCGTGGGCCGGTTCCTGCGCCGTACCAGCCTGGACGAGATCCCCCAGATCGTCAACGTCCTGCTGGGAGAGATGAGCTGGGTCGGGCCGCGGCCGGGCACGCCCACCGAGGTCTCCCAGTACGAGCCCTGGCAGCGCAAGCGCCTGGAGGTGCTCCCGGGCATCACCGGCATCTGGCAGATCTCCGGGCGCAGCGACCTGTCGTTCAGCGACATGGTGCGGCTGGACATCTACTATATCGAGAACTGGAGCCTCTGGCTGGACGTGGCCCTGCTGCTGCGGACGCTCCCGGCCGTGATCACGGGCAAGGGGGCCTACTGACGTGGGAGCGGACGCACCTTGGCGGCGCCGGCCGTCCGGCCACCGAACGACGAGGAGCGCGAGATGCGTGTGCTGATCACCGGAGGGGCCGGCTTCATCGGTTCCCACCTGGCCGACCGGCTCCTGGCCGAGGAGCACGAGGTCATCGCCATGGACAACCTGGCCACCGGGAGCATGGCCAACATCGCCCACCTGCTGGATCACCCGCGCTTCCAGTTCCTCCATCACGACGTGACCCGCTACATCGCCGTCGACGGGCCGCTGGACGCCATCCTGCACCTTGCCTCTCTGCCCAGCCCGGTGGACTATTTGCAGAAGCCGATCCAGACGCTCAAGGTGGGGGCACTGGGCACGCACAATGCCCTGGGGCTGGCCCTGGCCAAGAAGGCGCGCTTCCTGCTGGCCTCCACCTCCGAGGTCTACGGCGACCCGCTGGTGCACCCCCAGCCGGAGACGTACTGGGGCAACGTCAACCCGGTGGGCCCGCGCGGCGTCTATGACGAATCCAAGCGCTTCGCCGAGTCGCTGACGATGGCCTACCACCGGGCGCACGGGGTGCAGACGCACATCGCCAGGATCTTTAACACGTTCGGCGAGAGGATGAGGCTGGACGACGGCCGTGTCGTGCCCAACTTTGTCCGGCAGGCGCTGCTGGGCGAGCCGCTGACCGTGTACGACGACGGCAGCCGCACCCGCTCCTTCTGCTACGTATCGGACATGGTGGAGGGCCTCTACCGGCTGCTCTGCAGCGACCACCACGGCCCGGTCAACCTGGGCAACCCGGTGGAGATGACGGTCCTGGAGTTCGCCCGGCGCATCCTGGCGGCCACCGGGAGCCCGTCGCCGATCGAGTTCGTCGTCCCCAGCGACGAGCGCACCCGCGACGACCCCACCGTGCGCCAGCCCGACATTTCCCTGGCCCGCAGCCTGCTGGAGTGGGAGCCGCACGTGCCGCTGGAAGAGGGCCTGGCGCGGACTATCGCCTGGTTCCGCGGGAGGCTGGAGAAGGAGGGCCGGCTGTGAAGGTCCTGGTCACCGGGGGCGCCGGGTTCATCGGCTCGCACCTGAGCGAGGCCCTGCTCGCCCGGGGCGAGCAGGTCGTCTGCCTGGACAACTTTCACGACTATTACAGCCCGGCGCGCAAGCGCCGCAACGTCGCCGGCCTGCTGGAGCAGCCCGGCTATCGCCTCTGCGAGGGCGATGTCCGCGACCAGGAGGCGGTGGCGCGCCTGTTCGAGCGGGAGCAGCCGGCCAAGGTCGTGCACATTGCCGCCATGGCCGGGGTACGCTACTCGGTCGAGCGGCCTCAGCTCTACCAGGAGGTCAACGTCGGCGGCACGCTGGTCATCCTGGAGCAGGCCCGCCGGCATGGTGTGCGCAACGTGGTCCTGGCCTCGAGCTCCTCGGTCTATGGCGCCGACAGCCGGGCGCCCTTCCGCGAGGACGACACCTGCGGCCGGCCGCTCTCGCCCTACGCGGCGACGAAGCGCGCGGCGGAGCTCATGGCCTATACCTACCACCACCTCTACGGCCTGCCGTGCACCTGCTTGCGCTTCTTCACCGTCTACGGGCCGCGCGGCCGGCCCGACATGGTGCCCTACCGCTTCACCGACTGGATCTACCGCGGCCAGCCGCTGCAGCTCTTTGGCGATGGTAGCGTCGTGCGCGACTTTACCTACATCGACGACATCATCGCCGGGGTGCTGGCCGCCCTCGATGCCGACTTCCCCTACGAGATCATCAACCTGGGCAACGCGCGCACCATCTCCATCGCCGACTACATCGGGCTGATCGAGGAGATCGTGGGGAAAAAGGCCCTGATCGTGCGCCTGCCGCCGGCCGCAGGCGACGTGCCCCTGACCCACGCCGACATCGGCAAGGCCCGCCGCCTGCTGGGCTTTGACCCCAGGACACCGGTGGAGGAGGGGATGGAGCGCTTCTTCGAGTGGTACAAGGCGGAGGTGGTGGGGGGATAGGCGGGAGGCGGGGCTACCTGGCCTGCTCCAGTAGCGCCTGCGTGCGCGCCGCGTGCAGGTGACACAGGGCCACCGCCAGGGCGTCGGCGGCGTCGTCGGGGCGGGGCACCTCGGCCAGGTTCAGCAGGGCGCGGACCATCTCCTGCACCTGGGCCTTGTCGGCCCGGCCGTAGCCGGTGACCGCCTGCTTGACCTCGAGGGGGGAGTACTCGTGCACCGCCAGGCCGGCCTCGGCCAGCGCCACCAGCGCCATCCCGCGGGCCTGGCCCACGGCAAAGGCCGTACGCACGTTGCGGGCGAAGAAGAGCTCCTCCAGGGCGGCCGTGTCGGGGGTGTAGCGGGCGACGAGCGTGCGCAGCTCGCAGAAGAGGGCATGCAGACGGCCGGCCAGGGGCCGGCCGGCCGGCGTGGTCAACGTCCCATAGGCCACGGCCCGGGGCTCCTCCGCGCCCTCCACGATCCCCCAGCCCAGCCGGGCCGTCCCGGGGTCCAGGCCCAAAACACGCACGCTGCCCCTCCTCGATGACACGAATGGCTTCTTGGCTCTTGCCCCTGCCCCTAACCCTCGTACTCGGCCAGCGCCTCGTCGGTGATCTCCAGGTTGGAGTAGGTCCGCTGCACGTCGTCCAGCTCTTCGAGGCGATCGATCAGCTTGAGCACCTGGGCCGTCTCCTTGGGGTCGAGCGTCATCGTCGTCTTGGGCAGGTAGGTCCGCTCCACCGTGGACATCTCCAGGCCCATTTCGGCCAGCCGGCCGCGCACCCGTCCCAGGTTGGACATGTCGGTGTAGACGTCCACCGTCTCCCCGCTCACCCGCACGTCCTCGATCCCCTCCACATCCATGAGCTGCAGCGCCAGCTCCTCGCCCCTCGACTGGCGTTCCTCCTCGTCCTCGCCAGCCACGTCCACGGCGATATAGCCCTTGAGGTCAAAGAGCCAGGAGACGCAGCCGGTCTCCCCCAGGGAGCCCCCGCCGCGGGTGAGGGTGTTGCGCACCTCGGCCACGCTGCGGTTGCGGTTGTCGGTGGCGGCGGTGACGACCAGGGCCACGCCGTGCGGGGCATAGCCCTCGTAGACGACCTCCTCCACCGCCGCCTCCCCGGAGCGTCCCGCCGCCCGGTCGATGGCCCGCTGGATGTTGTCCAGGGGCATGCCCTCGCGCCTGGCCCGGTCCACCGCCACCCGCAGGCGAAAGTTGCCGTCGGGGTCGGGCCCGCCCTCGCGGACGGCCACGATGATCTCCCGCCCCAGCTTGGTAAAGAGCTGCCCCCGGCGGACGTCGGCCACGCCCTTCTTGCGCTTGATCTGTGCCCATTTGGAATGCCCGGACATCGGATAGGCTCCTCCTCGACTGCCGATCCGCAATCAGCCGTCGGCTTCCGACATGCGGCTTCGGCCCCGGCGCGATGCGCCAGCGGCCGCAACCGGCAGACCGCTGACGGCCCCATTATAACGGCCCCGGCCCGTTTTGGCAAGTGGCCAGTTGCATTGCCCAACACCTGTGCTATAATACCGCTGACAGCAGACCGTGGGCCAAGGAGCGTCCGCATGCCGAACCCAATTGCCGCCCTGATGGGCCTCTTCAGCCGTGACCTGGGGATCGACCTGGGCACCGCCACCACGCTGGTGTACGTGCGCGGGCGGGGCATCGTCATCGGCGAGCCCTCGGTGGTGGCCATCGAGCGCAAGAGCAAGAACGTCCTGGCCGTCGGCGAGGAAGCCAAGGCCATGGTCGGCAAGACGCCGGCCAACATCATCGCCATCCGCCCGCTCAAGGACGGCGTCATCGCCGATTTCGACGTGGTCCAGCGCATGCTGAGCTACTTTATCCGCCGCGCCCACGAGCGCACCCGCGGCCTGGTCCTGCACCCCAGTCCGCGCGTGGTCATCGGCGTGCCCAGCGGCGTGACCGAGGTGGAGCGGCGCGCCGCCAAGGACGCCTCAATCAACGCCGGAGCCCGCGAGGCCTACACCATCGAGGAGCCCATGGCCGCCGCCATCGGCGCCGGCCTGGCGGTGACCGAGCCGGTCGGCAGCATGATCGTGGACATCGGCGGCGGCACCACCGAGGTGGCCGTCATCTCCCTGGAGGGCACCGTCATCTCCCGCTCCATCCGCACCGCCGGCGACGAGATCGACGAGGCCGCCATCGCCTTTGCCCGCTCCGCCTTCAATCTGCTCATCGGCGAGCGCATGGCCGAGCGGGCCAAGATCCTGGCCGGCTCGGCCTTTCCGCTGGAGGAAGAGCGCCGCGTGACCCTGCGCGGCCGCGACCTGCTGACGGGCCTGCCCAAGGAGGTCGAGGTCAGCAGTGTCGAGCTGCGCGAGGGTATCGCCGGCCCGGTCAACCGCATCGTCGAGGAGATCCGCGCCGCCATCGAGGAGACCCCCCCCGAGCTCCTCGCCGACATTATGGAGCAGGGCATCGTCCTGGCCGGCGGCGGGGCTCTCCTGCTGGGGCTGGACCGGCGCATCGCCCACGAGACCAAGATCAAGGTGCGCATCGCCGACGACCCCATGACCTGCGTGGCCCGCGGGTGCGGCGCCGTCGTCGAGCACTTTGCCCGCTACCGCAGCATCATCCTGGCCAGCCAGCGCACTCGCCCCATCCCCGTAGCCGTGTAGCCGCGGGCGGGCCGGCACAACCGGTATGAGCCCATGCGCAAAGCAGGTATCCTGATCCTGGTCCTGATGACCATCAGCCTGCTCCTGATCGTCGTGGACCTCCTGGCCGGCCTAGGACTGGTGAAGGGCGTCCTGGTCTGGCTCCTGTCACCGGCCGAGCAGCGCCTGCAGAACAGCGCCAGCGACGCGGGGGAAAGTCCCCTCGACCCTTGGGCAGAGGTCGAGCGGCTGCGCCAAGAGAACGCCTACCTGCGCGAGGAGAACGCCTACCTGACCACGGAGAACCGGCGCTATGCCGAGATCCGGCGCGAGAACGAGGAGATGCGCCAGCTCCTGGGCCTGCCCGAGCGCTACCCTGCGCTGGACCTCCTCTACGCCGAGGTCATCGGGCGCGACCCCACGGCCCTGCGCCAGGTCGTGCGCATCGGCTGGGAGATCGTCGCGGGCGAGGAAGCCGACGTCGCCGTGGGCATGCCGGTGATCAGCCCGGCCGGCCTGGTCGGCCGCGTCATCCAGGTCTATCCCAACGCCGCGGACGTGCTCCTGATCACCGACGTCAGCAGTTCGGTCAGCGCCGTGGTCCAGAACGACGACCGCCCCACCGGGATCGTCGATGGGCGCTGGCAGGAGGGCTCACGCCTGGCCATGCGCTACCTGCCCCAGGGCTCCGTGGTCCACGAGGGGGACTGGGTCGTCACCTCGGGGCTGCGCATGCCGCCCTTTGAGGAAGAGGGGTTCCCGCCGGCCATCCCGATCGGGCGCGTCCTCGAGGTGGAGACCGTCGCCGACCTGCACCAGCAGGTGGAGCTCATCCCGGCGGTGGACCTGGACCACCTGGACAAGGTGATGATCGTCATCGGAACGAGGTAGCCCGTGGTCTACGTGTTGCCGGTGATCATGGTGCTGCTGGCCCTGCTCCAGGCGACGTTGCTCCCCGTCGTCCCGGCGCTGGAGGTTCGGCCCGACCTGGTCCTCCTGGTCGTGCTGGCCTGGACCATGGTCCGCGGCTACGGCGAGGGGGCCGTCGGTGCGTTTGTCGGCGGGATCGCCCTGGACGCGCTTTCCAGCTTGCCCCTCGGCAGCCACGCCCTGGTGCTGCTCCTGGCCGTTCTGCCACTGGGTTGGCTGGCCGAGCCCAAGTACCGCGGCAACCTGCTCTATCCCATCGTCGCGGCGTTCCTGACGACGATGCTGTACAGCGTCCTGCTGCTGACCCTTTCGCAGCTCCTGGGGCAGTCGCCGGCCTGGGGCGCGGTCCTCTGGCGCGTTGCGCTGCCCCTGGGGCTGGTCGAGGCCGTCCTGATCCCGCTGGTCTACTGGCTGCTGGACTTCCTGGACCGGCGGCTGCGGCGCCGCGCCCTGACGATCTGAGGGGGCCTGCGCCCGCACGGAGCAAGTCGGTGCTATCGAAGAAGCAAGGGTTCATCCTACGGCTGACGGCCGCCCGCCTGGTGCTGCTGGCCATCTTCGTCCTGCTCATCTCGCGCCTGTGGTACCTGCAGATCGTCGAAGGGGCCCGTTTCCGCGAGGCCGCCGACGTCAACCGGGTGCGCACCCTGCCGATCGAGCCGCTGCGCGGGCGCATCTTTGACCGCGACGGAAACGTCCTGGCCGAGAACGTGCCCAGCTTCAACGTGCTGGCCATGGCCGAGGACCTGCCGCAAGAGGAGACCGCCCGCGCCGCCGTGTTCGACCGCCTGTGCGCGCTGCTGCAGTGCCGCGGCACGCTGCAGCTCGACCCGGCGAGCATCTCCCCCGAGGCCTGGGACAGGCTCTGGCCGTGGCTCTCCAACCACCTGCAGATCGAGCCCAACCCCATGGGCGAGCCGCTGGCCGCCCTGCAGCACACCGTGAGCCTGACGCTGCAGCTGGACGTGCAGACGGCCGGCTGGCTGCGCGCGCAGGTCTCGACCACGGCCGGCCTCACCTACACCACGTCGCTGGAAGCGGTCCTGCGGGACCATCCCGTTCCCGCCTACATGCCCGTGACGCTGGCCGAGAACGTCCCCCGCGACTGCGCCCTGGCCCTGGAGGAGCACCGTCTGGAACTGCCGGGGGTCTATGTCCAGGCCGTGCCGCTGCGGCGCTATCCCAGCGGCAAGCTCACCGCCCACGTCGTCGGCTACATCGGGCGCATCAGCGCGGAGGAGATGGCTCAGGTGAACCCTCCGCCGGGCACCGGCTGGCAGCGCTACCTGGAGAGCGACCGCATCGGCAAGATCGGCGCGGAGCTGGCCTACGAGGACATCCTGCGGGGGCAGCTCGGCCTTCAGGAGATCGAGGTGGACGCCACCGGCCACCCGGTGGGAGCCCCCCTCTCCGTGCAGCCGGCCCAGCCGGGCCACGACGTCGTCCTGACCCTGGATAGCGATCTCCAGGCCAAGATCACCGAGATCTTGCAGCGCTACATCAACGTGGCCAACGAGAAACGCCCGGGGTACTACCGGCCCGTCTACGCCGGCTCGGCCATCGCCATGGACCCACGCAACGGGCAGATCCTGGCCATGGTCAGCCTGCCGGCCTACGACAACAACATCTTTCTGCAGGGCAGGACAGGTCCGGAGCTACAGGCCCTGCTGGAAGACCCGGCCCACCGCCTGGTCAACCGGGCTATCAGCGGCGAGTACCCCGTCGGCTCGACCTTCAAGGTGATCGTGGGCAGCGCCGGCCTGCAGGCCGGGGTCATCACCCCAAAGTCGCTGATCAACGACCGCGGCGCCGTGATCGTGCCGAACCGCTACGATCCCTCACTGCCGCCGCTGCGCTTCCCCTGCTGGAAGAGCGGGGGGCACGGCCCGATCGACGTGGTCCAGGCCCTGCAGGTCTCGTGCAACGTCTTCTTCTTCACCGTGGCCGGGGGCACACCGGAGGCCAAGTTCGAGGACGGCCTGGGCATCGACCGCCTGGCCTACTACGCCCACGCCTTTGGCTACGGCGTGCCGACGGGACTGGGCTATCCCGGGGAAGCGGACGGCCTGATCCCCACGCCGCAGTGGAAAGAGAGCACCCTGGGAGAGCCCTGGGTGCAGGGCGACCTCTACAACATGGGCATCGGCCAGGGCAATATCCTGGCCACACCCCTCCAGGCCATCAACGCCATGGCCACCGTGGCCAACGGCGGCACGCGCTACCGGCCCCAGCTGCTGCTGCGGGTGCTGGACGAACAGGGACAGGTGGTACAGGAGTTTACCCCCTACGTGGAACAGGTGCTCCCGGTGGACCCGGACTACCTGGCGGTGATCCGCGAGGGCCTGCGCAGGTCGGTTGCCCTGGGCCCCAACTACTACGCCCGCGACCATTCCAGCGTAGCCATCGCCGGCAAGACCGGTTCGGCCGAGTTCGGCCCCTTCCTGCGGCCGAATACTCGCCAGACCCACGCCTGGTTCGTGGCGTTCGCCCCCTACGAGGACCCCCAGCTGGCGCTGGTGGTGATGATCGAGGGCGGCGGCGACGCCGCTACCCGGGCCGTGCCCCCGGCCACCGATATCATCGAGTACTACTTCACCCGGCAGCAAGGACCTGCCAGCGAGGAAGGCTATGGAGGAGACAATCCGGGTCAAAGGTGATCGCAACGGCCTGCGCCTCTTTCTGGCCGAGGAGCCCGACTTCGACGCGCTGCTCACCGCCCTGGAGACGCAGTTCCAGAAGGGAGAGGGCTTTTTCCGCGGGGCCAGCGTAATGGTCGAC
>CAZTIG010000019.1:0-64269 GCA_964613665.1 uncultured Chloroflexia bacterium | reverse complement strand
CCCTTGGCCCACTGTGGCGGGCATTTCCACGGCTGCGATCGGAGTCTCGGCCCACTATTCGTGGTGCACCGGCATTGGTGTCCGGATCTCAGGTTCGGCGGAGGCGACTGCCGACGATGGTTGACAAGGCCGGCCCGGCCAGGCTATAATAGCGGCAGCGGCCGATGATGGGCCGGAGCCACGAGGGTGTGGCTAGGTCTGGCGATCCGTTGGTGCAGAGAACCATTCCAAGGAGGTTGCTCATGGCATCCGTGGCCCTCGTGACCGACAGCACGGCCTACCTGCCACCATCCCTGGTAGCCGAGTACGGCCTCACCGTCGTTCCGCTCTACGTCCACTTTGGTGAGGAAGGGTATCGCGACGGGGTGGAGATCACCCCGGAGCACTTTTACACCCGCCTGCGCACCGCACGGGTCATACCGACGACCTCGCAGCCCTCGGCGGGCGACTTTATCGAGGCCTATCGCCGCCTGGTCGAGGGTGGCGCCACGAGCATCGTCTCCATCCACATCTCCAGCAAGCTGAGTGGCACCGTCGCCTCGGCGCTGCTGGCCCAGGAAGAGCTGCCCGCCGTTCCGATCCACGTGATCGACTCGCTGTCCACTTCGATGGGACTGGGCTACCAGGTGCTGGAGGTGGCCCGCCGGCTGCGCGCCGGCCGGAGCGTCGAGGAGGCCGTGGCGGCCGCGGAGTCCCTGCGCGAGCGCGTCCGCATCCTCTTTGTGGTCGACACGCTCGAGTTCCTGCACCGCGGCGGGCGCATCGGCGGCGCCCAGGCCTTCCTGGGGTCGCTCCTGAACCTGAAGCCGCTGCTGGCGCTCCGGGAGGGGCGCGTGGACGCGGTAGAGCGGGTGCGGACGAAGAAACGGGCCGTGGAGCGTATGCTGGAGCTGCTGGCGGCGGAGATCGGCAAGAGGGAGCCGGTGAACGCGGCCATCCTGCATGCGGCGGTCCCCGAGGAAGCCGCGTCGCTGGGGGAGGAGGTCCGGGCCCGCATGAACTGCCGTGAGCTGCACGTGGCCAGCCTCAGCCCGGTCATCGGTACCCACACCGGGCCGGGCACGCTGGGGATCGTGATCAGCCCGGTCCTGGAGTGACCCGTCGGGTGCCGATCGGGGAGGAGTGGGGTGGACGCCAGGCGCATGGTGGAGACGCAGATCCGCTCCCGTGGGGTCAGCGACCCGGCGGTGCTGCGCGCCATGGAGCGTGTGCCGCGCCATGCCTTTGTCCCGCCGGAGCTTGTCCACCAGGCCTATGCCGACTACCCCCTGCCCATCGGCTGGGGACAGACCATCTCGCAGCCGTACATCGTCGCCCTGATGACCGAGATGCTGCACGTGGGGCCGCAGAGCCGGGTCCTGGAGGTGGGGACCGGCTGCGGCTACCAGGCGGCGGTACTGGCCGAGATCGTCGCCCAGGTCTATTCCCTGGAGATCATCGCCGAGCTGGCCGCGGAGGCTGCGCAGCGCCTGGTCGAGCTGGGCTACACCAACGTGCAGGTGCGCCAGGGCGACGGCTACGATGGCTGGCCCGAGCACGCGCCCTACGACGGCATCATCGTCACGGCGGCAGCGCCGGAGGTGCCGCCGGCGCTGGTGGAGCAACTGGCCGATGGCGGCCGGCTGACCATCCCGGTAGGGGCGCAGCTGGGTACCCAGGACCTCTGGCTCCTGGAGAAGCACGGGGAGCGGGTGCACCGGACCAACTACGGCGGGGTGTTGTTCGTGCCCCTGGTGAGGCAGAGGCAGTAGCTCTCGGCAATCAGCTTTCAGCGGTCAGCCTGGGGCGAGGCGGGCTGATGGCTGAAAGCTGATCGCCGTCCCAGGAGTGCTGCAGATGACAGATACCTTTCCCGTCGCGCCCGGAATCGACGGCCTGGACAACGGCCTCCTGGGCATGGCGGCCTACGGCGCCACGTACGTTGTCCGCGGCAGCGAGGGTGTGGCCCTGGTCGAGGTGGGCACATCGCTCTGCGTGCCGCGCATCCTGGCCGGCCTGGAAGCGCTGGGTGTAGCGCACCAGGCGGTGACGCACATCCTCTGCACGCACGTGCACCTGGACCACGCCGGCGCGGCCGGCCACCTGGCCGAGGCGCTGCCCCAGGCGATGGTGGCGATTCACTCCCGGGACCACCGCCACCTGGCCGACCCCGGCAAGCTGATGGCCAGCGTGAAGGAGGCGGTGGGTCCGCTCTTTGCGCGCTACGGCCAGGTGCGGCCGATCGACCCGGCCCGCCTGCTCGCGGCCGAGGAGTTGCGCCTGGACCTGGGCGGGGGCGTGCGCCTGGAGGCGGTATCGACGCCGGGGCACTCGCGCGATCACGTGGCCTACCTGGCCCCGCACGCCGGTCTGCTCTTTTGCGGGGACGCCGCCGGGGTCAGCGTGCTCGGGCACAGCCTGCTGCGCCCGGTGACGGTCCGGCCGGCCTTTGACCCGGTGGAGATGCTGCGCTCGATCGACACGATGCGCGCCCTGCACCCCGCGGGGCTCTGCTTCACCCACTTTGGCCGGCGCGACGACGCGGCGGTCGTCTTCGAACGTCTGGAAGTGATGCTGCGCCGCTGGCAGGAGCTGGTGCACACGGAAGGGTTGGCTGCGGCCGGGCAGGCGGTCCTGGAGGCCAACCTGCCCCCGGCCGGCACCGAGCCGGCGGAGGTGTGGCGGCAGATCGCCCAGATGAACCGCCAGGGGTTCGTGCAGGCATATGGCCAGTGAGCGGGAGAGGGAGAGAACGAGAGAGCGAGCGGGCCAGAGAGCGAATCGGCGAGGCCTCGCGGTTGGCAGGTGGTGGTCCTTGGCCCATTCGCTGACCCCCGCATCCTGCTTCTTGCCTCCTGCGTCCTGCTTCTCGCCTCGTGATTCGCGCAATCGTCCAACCTGGGGTATAATACGTCTCTGACGGCGGATCCTTGATGAGGAGACGCACGATGGGTATGTTTACGCTCGTTTCCGACTTCCGACCCACCGGCGACCAGCCGGAGGCCATTGCCCGTCTGGTGGAGGGGCTCCACCAGGGCTATCCCATGCAGACCTTGCTCGGGGCCACCGGCACGGGCAAGACGTACGTCATGGCCTCGATCATCGAGCAGGTGCAGCGGCCGGCCCTGGTGCTGGCACCCAACAAGACGCTGGCCGCCCAGCTCTACAGCGAGTTCCGCGAGTTCTTTCCGCACAATGCGGTCGAGTACTTTGTCTCCTACTACGACTATTACCAGCCGGAGAGCTACCTGCCCCGCCAGGACCTCTACATCGAGAAGGACGCCGACATCAACGAGGAGATCGAGAAGCTGCGCCTGGCAGCGACCCAGGCCGTCCTGACCCGCCGCGACGTGGTCATCGTCGCCAGCGTGTCCTGCATCTACTCCCTCGGCTCTCCCGACGAGTACGGCCGCGAGGTCCTCACCCTGCGCCGCGGCGAGACGCGCCGACGCGACAGCGTGCTGCGTCACCTCGCCGCCATCTACTACGACCGCAACGACATGGACTTTCACCGCGGCACCTTCCGCGTGCGTGGGGACACGTTGGACATCTTTCCTGCCTACCGCGACAGCGCCGTGCGAGTCGAGTTCTGGGGCGACGAGGTCGACCGCCTGGCCGAGATCGATCCGCTCACCGGCGAGGTCCTGGGCGAGCCGGACGAGCTGCAGGTCTACCCGGCCAAGCACTTTGTCACCTCCCGGGAGAAGGTGGAGGTGGCCCTGCAGGCGATCGAGGCCGAGCTGCAGCAGCGCTTGCAGGAGCTGCGGGACGAGGGCCGGCTGGTGGAGGCCCAGCGCCTGGAACAGCGCACCCGTTACGACATGGAGCTGCTGCGCGAGACCGGCACGTGCAGCGGCGTGGAGAACTACTCGCGCCACCTGGAGATGCGCCAGCCCGGCCAGCCGCCCTGGACACTGCTCAACTACTTTCCCGACGACTATCTCCTCTTCGTCGACGAGTCGCACATCGCCCTGCCGCAGGTCCGCGGGATGTACCACGGCGACGTCTCGCGCAAGAGCACGTTGGTCGAGTACGGCTTTCGTCTGCCCTCCGCGCTGGACAACCGGCCCCTGACCTTTGACGAGTTCGAGGAGCGCATCAACCAGGTCATCTGCACCTCGGCCACGCCGGGGCCGTACGAGCTGGCCCACTCCAGGCAGGTGGTGGAGCAGATCATCCGCCCCACCGGGCTGATCGACCCGCGGGTGGAGGTGCGCCCGACGCGGGGCCAGGTGGACGACCTGCTGCAGGAGATTCGCCGCCGGGTGGAAAAGGGCCAGCGCGCTCTGGTGACGACGCTGACCAAGCGTATGGCCGAGGACCTGGCCGACTACCTCAAGGAGATGGGCATCAAGACCCACTACCTGCACTCTGAGGTGGAGACGCTGGAGCGGGTGGAGATCCTGCGCGACCTGCGCCTGGGGGTCTATGATGTGGTGGTGGGCATCAACCTGCTGCGCGAGGGGCTGGACCTGCCGGAGGTCTCGCTGGTGGCCATCCTCGACGCCGACAAGGAGGGGTTCCTGCGCTCGACGACCTCGCTGATCCAGACGATCGGTCGGGCGGCGCGCCACGTCGAGGGCACGGTGCTGATGTATGCCGACCAGGTGACACCGGGCATGGCCGGGGCCATTGCCGAGACGGAGCGCCGCCGGCAGGTCCAGATGGCCTACAACCAGGCTCACGGCATCGTTCCGCAGAGCATCGTCAAGGAGGTCCGCGACCTGACCGACCGGGTGCGCCGGGTGGCCGAGGAAGCCGTACCCTACGGCCCGCCGGCCGTCCCGCCGGCTGAGGCCCGTCGGCTGATGCAGGACCTGGAGCGCCAGATGCGCGAGGCTGCCCGCAACCTGGAGTTTGAGAAAGCGGCCATGCTGCGCGACCAGCTCTTTGAGCTGCGATCGCTGGTCGAGCAGGACCCGGTGCAGGCGCGCCTGCGGGGCAAGGGCGCCGGGCGGAGGCAGGTGGTCTGGGCGCTTGGCGATGAGGAGGCAGAGGGCGGTGGCCCGGCGATGGCCGACGGGTGATGACGAGATGCGCCTCACCCGTCGTGCGGTGCGGGGGCGCAGCAGGCACTGCGCGCCGCCGGCCCTTGTTCGGTCTGGTAACGCGGAGTAGGGTCCCTTGTCCGTCCAGGTCTGGGTTGGTGAAATCCCAGAGCATACCCAGGAGCGGGAGGCCATCGTGGCTCTGGCCCGTGGCCTGGCGCGCCTGGACGAGCTGTACCTGGTCCTGGCCAACTTTACCGTCGGCGGGCAGGCCGTCGACCTGGCCGTTTTCAAGCACAACGGCGGGTTTGTCATCGAGCTGAAGCACTGCGACGGGAAGGTCGTCGGTGGGGTCAACGGCCGGTGGCAGGTCATCGGCCCGAACGGCGAGGTGCACACGATCAATCCCGACCGCCGCAACCCCTACAACCAGGTCATCTCCTACTTCTACCGCCTGAGCAACTTTCTCAACCAGCACCGCTCCGAGTTCCTCTCCGAGCACCGCGCCGAGTCGGTCGACTTTCGCACCTGCAGGCGGCTGGTGGTCATATCCCCGGAGGTGCACCCCGAGTCGGAGGTCGTGCTCGACTGGAAGGTGGACCTGAAGGGCCTGGATGAGCTGCCGACCTACCTGGTCACGACGACCAGCTCCGAGATCGAGCTGACCGAGGAGGAGCTCCTGGCGATCCCCCGGCTGCTGCGCTGCGAGCCGTGGCGCGACGTCAACCTCCTGGTCGGCGACGAGGGCGCTGCGGTGCTCCAGGAGGCGGTGCCGGCGGCGGAGGTGGAGGCGGAGGCCCCCGTGGTGGCCCGGCGGCGCTGGCCGCTGTGGCTCTTGCTCATTCTGGGCGGCGCGCTGCTCGTGGGCTTGGCCGCCGGCCTGGGAGTCGGCCTGGCCCCGGTCATCTGGCCGAGCCCGACGTCGACGGCATCGCCGACCAAGACGCTCATGGTCATCCCGACCTTTGCCATCACCCCGCAGCAGACGCCGGCCTCGATGGTCGAGATCGTGGAGCAGCCGGTGCCGCGGGAGAGCTCCTTTGCCGGAGGGGTGGTGACCGTCACCTTGCGCTCGGTCGAGTATCAGTCCGATGGCATCGTTCTGACCTGGGTGATGGAGAACGGCGGCGCGCGCCCGGTGAGCTTTCCGCTGACCAGCGCCAACTTCCTCATCCACGACAACATCGGCAACTCGTACGTTGTGGACCCGGCCCTGTCGCAGCCCCGCACGCTGCTGATCGCCCAGCCGGGCGAGCGAGTGGAGGGCAGCTGCACCGTGCCCCGGCCGGTCAGCCCCGATGCGATCACTATCATCATCTGGATCCAGGGGGAGCCGTTCCTGGAGGGACGTCCGCCGGTCTGGCCCGTGAACATCCCCGGGAGACAGTGATGCCGCCCGGCTACCTGAGCCTCTTCCGCACCGGGGAGCTGCAGCGCCGGGCCGAGGCGGCCGTCGCCGGCCTGTCATGCTGCCGCCTGTGCCCCCGCGACTGCCAGGTGAACCGTCTCGAGGACGAGCGGGGCTACTGCCGGGCCGGCCGGCTGGCCATGGTCGCCAGCTGGAACCGCCACCCCTGGGAAGAGCCTCCCATCAGCGGCACCCGCGGATCGGGAACGATCTTTTTCAGCGGGTGTGCCGGCCGCTGCCGCTTCTGCCAGAACTACCCGATCAGCCAGCTGGGTGTGGGCCGGGAGGTGACGGCGGCCGGCCTGGCGGCCATGATGCTGGAGTTGCAAGGGCGCGGCTGCCACAACGTCAACCTGGTCACGCCGACGCACTTTGTCCCTCAGGTCCTGGAGGCGCTGGTGCTGGCGGCGGAGGGCGGGCTGTGCCTGCCGCTGCTCTACAACTGCGCCGGCTACGAGTCGCTGGAGACGCTGTGCCTGCTCGACGGCGTCGTGGACATCTACCTGCCCGATGCCAAGTACGCCGACGACGACGCGGCGCGCGAGTTCTCCGGCTTTCCCCGCTACGTCGAGGTGAACCGCGCGGCACTGCGCGAGATGTACCGCCAGGTCGGGACGCTGCAGGTGGACGAGGAGGGCATCGCCGTGCGCGGGCTGCTGATCCGCCATATGGTGCTGCCGGGAGGCATCGCCGGAACGGCCGCGGTCCTGCGCTGGATCGCCACGGAGCTCTCCCCGGCGGTCCACGTCAGCCTGCTGGCGCAGTACTTTCCGGCCCACCGGGCCATCGGCCATCCGCTGCTGGGGCGCAAGCTGACCTGGGAGGAGTACGACGCCGCCTGCGCGGCCTGGGAGGCGGCCGGCCTGGAGAACGGCTGGCTGCAGGAGCTGGAGGAAGCGGAGGGCTAGGAGTCCGGGGTCGTCTCGACCAGTATGCCGACCAGGGGGAGCCGTTCGAGGAGGTCGGCGTCGTGGGGTGCCGTTGCCAGCAGCCCCGTGTAGTCCATCCCGGCCAGGTGGCGGGCCTGGTGGCGGCCGTTGCGCCAGAGGAAGCTCCCCGTGGCCTCGTAGACCTTGCCTTCGTAGGCGATGTATGCCGGCGCGCCGTCCCGGCCGTGGTAGCGGGCCAGTTCCTCTCGCGTGAACTTGCGCATCGTCGGCCTCCGGGATCGGAGAGAGAGGGGAGACCCGGGACGCAGCCGGGCCCCCCCTGGATCAGCGGTGAAGCTACGGCATGAACGGGCGCACAAAGGGCGAGGTCTGGCCCTGCCGCAAAAAGTGCCCCGAGGGGCCCTCACCGAGGAACTCGGAGAACCACGACTCGTGCTCGATCTCCTCGTTCAGGATCGCCAGTGCCAGCGCATAGGTGCGATGATCCTTGCCGGCGGTGAGGTTGCAGATGTGCGTGTACCCGCGCACCGCGCAGCGCTCGGCCTCGACCAGCACCTTCAGGATTGCCTGGACGTCGGTGGGGTCCTCCGGTAGCCTGGCCGGCGGGCAGGCGGAGAGGTCGTGAAACGCCCGCATGTCCTCGGGCAGCTTGCCTCCCAGCTCGTAGATGCGGGGGACGAGCGCCTCGAAGTGGTTGCGGTCCTCGATGCGCGCCGCCTCGGCGATGGCCTTGATGCCCTCGCCTTCCAGCCCAATCAGGTTCGCCCGCAGGACGGTGTAGTAGTAGAACGTGGTGAGCTCTGCCGCCGCGTTGGCGACCAGCAGCTCCAACAGCTCGTCGACGTCGATTCCGGACCGGGAAACCATCTCTCGTGCTACTTTGGCCATGATCTTCCTCCTCTTTCGATATGAAAGTGCAGCGGGATCGGCACAGTGGAGCAGTCACGGTTCAGCGGCGGCACCTCCTTTTCGCTTGGGCGTCTTGCGCCTCCGATCGATCTGGCACTGCGGGCAGTGTCCGTAGAACGTCACCTGTCGTCTGAGCACCTGGTAGCCGGCTAGCTCCTCCGGCGCGAGTTCCACCTGCAAGTCGGCGTGGATGTCCTTCAGGGTATGACAGCGCACGCAGAACAGGTGATGGTGGTCGGCGGTGTTGGTGTCGTAGCGCGTGCCGGCCTCGCTCAAGTTCGCGACCTCGGCCAGCTCACCCAGCGCGACCAGCTCGTGAATGGTGTTGTAGACGGTCGTGCGCGAGATGTCGGGCATGGCCGAGGCCACGCGCCGAAAGACCTGCTCGGCCGTCGGGTGGCTGGAGTCGCCGGCCAGCAGGGAGAGGATAGCGCGCCGCTGTGGTGTGACTTTGAGTCCCCTCTGGCGGAGGCGCTGGACAAGGACCTCTACAGACTGCATCTCTGTACTCCTTTGGACTGGATACTTTCCTGCAAACATGATAATGTAGGACAGCTGAGTTGTATGTGATCTCAGCCACACTGGCGCAGGGTTGGTCCAAGAATGGCTCGGTCACTTGACAGGATGAGACATTTGTTCTATAATACACCCAGCACTGGCGGGGACGGATCGATGTGGAAGGAGGAATCTGATGGAGGACGAACGCTACGCCACCGTGCTGGTGGCCGTGCTGCGGGAGCCACGAGACCTCTGCCTGGCACGGGAGGAGGGCTGGTACCGCATCCCCGTGCCGCGTCTGCCGCCGCGCGCCAGCACTGCCCGCTACATCGCCTTCTACCAGCCGGGCAGCTTCGGCGCCGCCGGAGGCGTGGTGCGCTACGTGGCCCAGGTCCGGGGGTGGGAGCTGGCCCGCCGGCGGGACCTGCTTCCGGGTGAACCGGCGCACGCCCGCGCCGACGAGCTGTACTACTGCCTGCGGCTGGGGCCGCTGCAGGAGCTGCCGCGCCCCGTCCGCAGCGGCCGCTGGAAGCGGGTTGCCTTCATCGTCACCCACTGGGAGCGCCTGCAGCAGGCCGTCGAGCTGCGCGACCTGCTGCACGGCTCGCGCTGGGACGAATGCCTCTGGAGGGCGCTGCGGCGGGCGCAGGTGCTGGCCTGAGGGCAGATCGGGCTGCCTCTGCCGGCCGGCGGCATCAGACCCCGGCCGCGCCGCCGTACGGGACGGCCTGCAGTGAGTCGCGGACCTCCTCCAGCAGCGCCTCGGACCGGAGCGAGCCCTGCGCGAGCAGTTGCTGGAGGGGCTGCTGCAGGCGCTCGCCCTCGGCGTCGGCCAGGTCCTGGGGGGCCATCAGGACGACGGCGATGGACAGCCATGCCGCGGCCTTGCGCAGCTCCCGCAGCAGGCGCAGGCTGTCCATCCCCGGCAGCAGCAGCTCCAGGAAGACCACATCCGGCCGGCGCTCGGCCACGGCCACCAGGCCACTCTTGGTGTTGCCGGCCTCGGCTGCGCTCCAGCCCTCCTCGGCGGCAACGCCCCGCAGCCAGGCCCGCGCCGCGTCGTCCGCGGCAATGACCAGGAGGTGATGGGTCAGGCCGCCGATACCGGCCTCGTGGCGGTGCCGTCCGAGGGCGGCCCGTAGCTGCTCCGGGCCGGCCGGCCAGGGCAGGAAGTCGGCGTCCCCCAGCAGCAGGCCTGTCTGATCGTGGGTGGCCAGCAGGATCGTGGGAATGCCGGCCGGCTCATCGTCGCCCTTGCGTGCCGCCAGGGCCGTCCAGCCGCTGGACCACGGCACGACGTCGAGGGCGACGACGTCGGGAAGACTCTCGCCGGCCATTGCGCTGCCCTCGGCCGTCGCCGCCGCCGTCACCTGGAACCCGGCTAGTGTCTTCAACAATCCGCTGCCCGCTGCCGTCTAATCGCCGGGCCACGTGGCCCGGCGGATGCGCCTCTGGCGCCGCCGCAGGATCGTCCTGGTGGAGCGAAGGAGGCAGCGATGCGCATACGAGGCAGAGGCCGGCTGGTGGCGGGGTCGCTCTTGGTCCTGTTCGGAGTCTGGCTGCTGGTGGTCCAATTTCTCCCCGCCGGCTGGCCCGCCCGCTTCTTCTCCTGGCCGCTGATCGTCATCGCGGTGGGGGTCTTTTTCCTGCTGCTGGGGCTGCTGAGCAACGAGCCTGGCCTGGCGGTGCCGGCCTGCATCGTCGGCGGGATCGGCGGCATCCTCTACTATCAGCGCATCGCCGGGGATTTTGGCTCGTGGGCCTTTGCCTGGACGCTCATCCCGGGCTTTGTCGGCGTGGGCCTGGTCCTGGCCGATCTCCTCAGCGATCGTCCCTGGCACACGGCGGCCGGTGGGGGCTGGCTGATCGCCATCAGCCTGGCGCTCTTTGTCGTCTTTGGCTCGCTCTTCGGGCGGTTGCCCTGGCTGGTCCTGCCGGTGGTGCTGATCGTGCTGGGGGGACTCATCCTGGTGCGGCCTCTCTTCCGACGCCGCTAGCGGTTGGTGGGGGCGCGGCGCGGCCCCACCCCGTGCAGAGGAGGTGAATGCGATGCAGCGTGGCTACGTGTTCTGGGGTGGATTGCTCGTCATCTTGGGAGTCCTCTTTCTCCTGGGAACCTGGTTCGGGCAGATCCCGTGGTGGCAGCTGTTCTGGCCGGGGGTCCTGATCGCGCTGGGCGTGTGGATCCTGCTGGGGCGAACGGGCTGGCGGCGTGCCGCCCCGGTGGCCGAGAGCAGTGTGGTCACCCTGGAGGGGGCCCGCCGGGCCCGTGTGCACCTCCATCATGGGGCCGGGCGACTGACGATCGGCGCCGGCACTGCGCCCGACCAGCTGCTCTCCGGCACCTTTGGCGGAGGGCTGTATGTGCGCAGCAGCCGCGAGGGCGACCTGCTGGACGTGGACCTGCGCCCGCGCGAGGTCGGGCCCTGGACCTGGGGGCCTCATGGCATCGACTGGGCGTTCAACTTGAACCAGGAGGTCCCGCTCTCCCTGGGCCTGGAGACGGGGGCGAGCGACATGACGCTGGACCTCTCCGGCCTGCGCCTGAGTGACCTCCGGCTCAAGACCGGGGCCAGCACGACCTACCTGACGCTGCCGGCCAACGCCGGCCTGACGCGGGCGGTGATCGAGTCGGGCGCGGCCACGATGACGGTGCAGGTGCCGGACGGTGTGGCCGCCCAGGTGCGCATCCGCGGCGCGCTGACCGGGATCAGCGTGGACACCGGCCGGTTCCCCTACACCGGCCAGGTCTACCGCTCGGCCGACTATGACACGGCGGCCAACAAGGTGGACATCGACGTGCAGACGGGGGTAGGGACGATCACGGTGCGCTAGGCATGCAACAGCTTCGGCACACACGGGCCCGGGAGCGAGCGCTCCGGGCCTTGTGCTGTCCGGCGGGCGGCCTTGACAGCGGTGGTACAATGGGGCAGTGAGCGTGCCCGGCGCCCGCAGCGGTGCCGGCAGCCGGTCGGGACAGGTACGGTCCCCCGGTCGATCAGTGGCGGCGCTGGTTTCCGGTTCGAGGAGAAAGGACGGGGACATGGACGCTCAGGTCCTGGTGGCCTATGCCACCAAGTACGGTGCCACGGGGGAGATCGCGGACAAGATCGGCCAGGTGCTGCAGCAGACAGGCTGGCGCGTCGACGTGCTGCCGGTGAAGCGCGTCGGCGACGTGGCCGCATACCAGGCGGTCGTGCTGGGCAGCGCGGTCTACATGTTCCACTGGCGCAGGGAGGCCGCAGCCTTCCTGAAGGCGAACGAGAAGGCGCTGGCCGGACGGCCACTGTGGCTCTTCTCCAGCGGCCCGACGGGCGAGGGGTCGGCGGACGCATTCCTGGAAGGCCGGCGACTTCCCGATGCGCTGCTGCCCATCGCCGAGCGCATCGCGCCGCGCGAGATTGCCGTCTTTGGCGGCAAGATCGATCCGGCCCGGTTGGGCTTCTTCGAGCGGCTGATCATCAAGAACGTCAAAGTGCCCACCGGCGACTTCCGCGACTGGGACGCGATCGCTGACTGGGCAGTGAAGATCGCCGAGGCGTTGAGCGTCCTGCTTCGATGACCTCGGCCGTTCGTCTCCAGGGGCGCAGCTGGCTGCGCCCCTGCTGCTCCCCGCCCGCCGGAGTGGCCGGCGGATGGTGGCACGTCGGGCCACGCCACGGCACAGCAAGACAAGTCGGTGCATAGGCAGCGCGCTGGCTACCGCGTGGCGCTGCAGATTGGGTTGCGCCTGCGAGGGCGCCGAGATCGCCGAGTCCGCAGGAACAACCGCGTCTGTCGCGGCGCCTCTGCGCCCTCTGCGGGAGGCTTTGCCGCGGCGGTATGGCCGATTCTGTGCGATCAAGCTGGGCCAGGATGACGTGTCGCGCCGTCCCGCCACACGCGCGATTTGCGCATCCGGCCTCTTTCTGTTACAATACGGTGTTGCACCGTGATCCCGCGCGCCGGCCAGGTGCTGTTGCCGGCGCGATGTTGCCGGCCGCAGTGGGCGGCTTTCGCCGAGGTCTGCCTTGTCCCAGGACAAGATCGTCGTTCGCCAGGCGCGCCAACACAACCTGAAGGGGATCGATGTCGACATCCCCCGCGACCGCCTGGTGGTCATCACCGGCCTGTCCGGCTCGGGCAAGTCCTCCCTGGCCTTTGACACCATCTACGCCGAGGGCCGCCGGCGCTACGTCGAGAGCCTGTCCGTCTATGCCCGCCAGTTCCTGGGGCAGATGGACCGGCCCGACGTCGACAGCATCGAGGGGCTGTCGCCCACCGTGGCCATCGACCAGCAGGGCCTCTCCCGCAACCCCCGCTCCACGGTGGGGACGATCACCGAGATCTATGACTTCCTGAGGCTGCTCTATGCCCGCGCCGGCCGGCCGCACTGCCCCGGCTGTGGCCGCGAGATCGTCCGCCAGACGCCCACCCAGATCGTCGACCATATCACCGCGCTGCCCGATGGCACGCGCCTGCTCATGCTGGCTCCCCTGGTGCGCCAGCGCAAGGGTGCCCAGCAAAAGGTCCTCGAGGATGTGCGCCAGGCCGGCTTCGTCCGCGTGCGTGTGGACGGCACCGTGCGTGCGCTCGAGGAGGAGATCGAGCTGGATCGCTACCGCCCCCACACCATCGAGGTCGTGGTCGACCGGCTGGTCGTGCGCCGCGACGAGGCCGGCCGGCTCCTCTCGCCGGAGCGCAACCGCCTGGCCGATTCGGTGGAGACGGCCCTGCGCCTGGGGGCCGGTACCCTCCTGGTGCAGGTGGAGGGCGGCGAGGAGCTGCTCTTCTCCGAGCACCTGGCCTGCATGCACTGCGGTATCTCCCTGGAGGAGATCGAGCCGCGCACCTTTTCTTTCAACAGCCCCCACGGGGCTTGCCCGGAGTGCAGCGGCCTGGGCAGCGTGCTGGAGATCGACCCCGACCTGGTCGTCCCCGACCGCGCCCTGTCCCTGGACGGGGGCGCCATCGCCCCCTGGCAGGAGATGGGGCGGCAGTCGGCCGAGTACTACCGCGGCCTGTTGCGCGCCGTGGCCCGGCACTATGGTTTCTCCACAGCCGTGCCGGTGCGCGAGTTGAGCCCCAACCAGATGGGCCTGCTGCTCTATGGCAGCAACGGCGAGGTCCTGCCGCTGCGCTACGCTGGGAGTGGCGGCCAGGAGCGGGTGGTGGAGACGACCTACGAGGGGGTCATCCCGGCGCTGAAGCGCCGTCATAGGGAGACCTCCTCGGCCCGCGTGCGCATGCAGATCGAGCGCTACATGCGCCCGCGGCCCTGTGCCCGCTGCCACGGCGCGCGCCTGCGGCCTGAGGCGCTGGCGGTCAAGGTGGCCGGCCGTGGCATCGCTGCCGTGGCCGCCCAGCCGGTCTCGGCGACGCGGTCCTGGGTCGAGGCGCTGGACCAAGCCGATTCCCCACTGAGTGCCCGGGAGAGGGCCATCGCCGCGCCGATCCTGCGCGAGCTGCGCTCACGCCTGGACTTTTTGCACGATGTCGGGCTGGACTACCTCTCTCTGGACCGTGCTGCGGCCTCCCTGGCTGGGGGTGAAGCGCAGCGCATCCGGTTGGCCACGCAGATCGGCATGTCGCTGATGGGCTGCATCTACGTCCTGGACGAGCCCTCCATCGGCCTGCACCCCCGCGACACGGCCCGCCTGATCGCCACCCTCGAGCGCCTGCGCGAGCAGGGCAACACAGTCCTGGTGGTGGAGCACGACGCCGCCATGATCGAGGCCGCCGATTGGGTCATCGATATGGGCCCGGGCGCGGGGGCGCAGGGTGGGCAGGTGGTGGCGTGTGGCACGCCGGAGGAGATCAAGCGCGCGCCGCGCTCGCTGACCGGGCAGTACTTGAGCGGCCGGCGCAGCATCCCCGTCCCCCGGCGGCGGCGACGCGGCAACGGCAAGGAGCTGCTGCTGACAGGGGCGCGTGAGCACAACCTGAAGGGCCTGGACGTGCGCATTCCCCTGGGCTGCCTGGTGGCCGTGACCGGCGTCTCCGGCTCGGGCAAGAGCACCCTGGTCACCGACACGCTCTACCGGCGGCTGGCCCAGATGTTGCACCGCAGCCGGGAGCGGCCGGGAAGCCACGACGCCCTCTACGGGGCCGAGTACCTGGACAAGGTCGTCGCCATCGACCAGTCGCCCATCGGGCGGACGCCGCGCTCCAACGCCGCCACCTACAGCGGGGTCTTTGCCCCGATCCGCGGCCTCTTCGCCCGCGTCCCGGAGGCGCGCATGCGTGGCTACGGCCCGGACCGCTTCAGCTTCAACGTCAAGGGCGGGCGCTGCGAGGCCTGCGAGGGGGCCGGCGTGCTGCAGATCGAGATGCAGTTCCTGCCGGACGTCTACATCCCCTGCGAGGTCTGCCAGGGCCTGCGCTACAACCGCGAGACGCTGGAGGTGCGCTACAAGGGGCTGAACGTGGCGGAGGTGCTGGACCTGTCCGTCGCCGAGGCCATCGCCTTCTTCGCCAACGTCCCGGCGGTGCGCACGCGCCTGCAGATGCTGCAGGACGTCGGCCTGGGCTACCTGAAGCTGGGGCAGCCGGGGCCGGCGCTTTCCGGTGGCGAGGCCCAGCGGGTCAAGCTGGCGGCGGAGCTGGCCCGCCGCGCCACCGGGCGGACGCTCTACGTGCTGGACGAGCCTACCACCGGGCTGCACTTTGCCGACATCGAGCGCTTGCTGGCCATCCTGCACCGCCTGGTGGATGCCGGCAATACCTGCATCGTCATCGAGCACAATCTCGACGTGGTCAAATCAGCCGACTGGCTGATCGACATGGGGCCCGAGGGGGGAGATGACGGCGGCCGCATCGTCGCCCAGGGCCCACCGGAGGAGGTGGCCCAATCCGAGGAGGGTTATACCGGCGCCTACCTGCGGGATGTCCTGTAGTCCGGTTCTGGCATCCGCTCATAACTCCTGTTGGCACGAATGGCGGCCCGGGCCGCCGATGGGCACGGCCGGCATGGCCGGCGCGGAGTAGCCGATTGGCTCGCCACCGCGGGTCTGGGGGCCGCCGCAAGGGCACACGTGGGACTTTTGAGTGGATGTCAGTCCTGTCAGTCACGGCGATATCGAGGTCGCGCCGATACACAGCGGATGGCAAGTGCCCGGCCGGCGTACAGTGCGGCATGGCCGTACCATTGCCGTGTCCCTGGATGTGCGGCGTCGTGCCGTTGCCTGAGCCGGCCACTTGCCGGTCAAGGCCGGCGACTTTGATACGTCCGTGCCTGTCAGTCCGGTTCTATTGACGGGGTTCCTGATTTCGTGTACAATATCAGCCAGACTGAACGGCAGTCCTCAGCGCGAGAGCGCCATCTGAGGAGCCGGCGAGGAGGATCGGATGACCGAACAGCAGGTCGGAGGACAGGTTCTGCGCCCTGAGCCCACGGATGCCGCTGCTGGCGCCGCTGAACCGGAGCGCTACTACCCCAACAAGATCGGGCGGCTCTACCTGATCTCGTTGGAGGATGTCATGGGGCGAAATGGCGTCAGCGCCTTGCTGAACATGGCCGGCCTGCGCGAGCGCGTGGGCTCCTACCCGCCCAACGACCTGCGTCGTGAGTACGCGTTCACCGAGCTCGCCCAGACGAGCACAGCGTTGGAGACGATGTACGGCCAGCGCGGGGCCCGCGGCATGGAGTTGCGCGCGGGCCGCGTCGCCTTCAACTATGGTCTGAAGGAGTTCGGTCCCCTGCTCGGCATGGCCGACCTGGCTCTCAAGCTGATGCCCCTGGGAATGAAGGTCAAGATTGGGCTCAACGCCGTGGCCCAGACGTTCGACCGGTTCAGCGACCAGCCTACCCATGTGGAGGAGAAAAAGGGCCAGTTCCTCTATGTGATCGAAAAGTGCCCGGTCTGCTGGCACCGCCGCTCCGAAACCCCCTGCTGCCACATCGCGCGGGGGATTATCGAGGAAAGCCTGCGCTGGGTCTCCAGCGGCAAGAACTTTCGCGTGGAGGAGATCGAGTGCCGTGCCGTCGGTGATCCCACCTGCACCTTCACAATCGACAAGGAGCCCCTGGACTAGGAAATGACCCTGGCTCCAGCACCGGGCTGCAGGGTTACGTGGATGAGTGGATCACCGCGGCACAAGGACGTCAGGAGGGCATGTGCGAGGAGCCGATTGCCGCGTGACGTCCTCGCGATCGAGTACCTGGACGACGATGTGGCCCTGATATCCTTCCTCGAGATGGGCGGTCCCGCCGCCTGACCAGGCGTACTCCCTGGAACGATGGCTCGCTGGTCCCGGAGGTTTCTGGTCTCCCGGCGAACGATGAAGAGCGCACGAGATGGCGCCGGTCGGGGGCAATCCGGCGGGCGCGAGGCCAAGATGCGAAGAATCATACTCCGCGTGCCGGAGCCCATCCCGCCGTTCAACGAACCGGCCCGCGACCTGCGCATCCTGAACAAGCCGCTCTGGCTGCTGCAGCGCGATCTGTTGGCGCGGCACTGCGAGGGGGAGTTCGAGGTAGACAGCCTGGAGGAGGTCGCGGCCCTCCAGGGTGAGTTGCTCGTGCACAAGGACAACCTCTTCTTCAACGCCGCCCTGGTGGACGAGTTCGTGGCCCGGGCGCGGGCCCTGGGCCGGCCTTGCCGTATCGCCTTTGCCCTGGACGATGCCGCCATCACCGCTCACGCCCGCCATATCCAGGAGGGCATCCACCGCCAGGGCGACTGCTACGTGGCCGATCTCTACTACTTCCCGCGCGGGATCGCCGCCGATCCGCAGCCATTGATCGTCGACACCCGGCCGCGGGAGATCGGCTACTATCACATACCCAGCTACATGGCCCCCAACATGGGCGACCTGGTCTACCAGGTTCCCTGGCGGGCGTTCCTCTCGGTCGAGAGCTGGCTGCAGGTCTGGGTGGCCAACGTACCCTTCGGGGTGTTTTGCTGGGGCCGCATCCGCGAGCAGGAGGTAGAGGAGAGCTGGCGCTGGAAGCTGCGCATCGCCTTCCGTTCCCTCATCGAGCGCAAGCACTTTTACTCCTGCTCGGAGATGGTCAAGATCGGCAAGAACTGCTCCATCGATCCAACGGCGGTGATCCAGGGCCCCACGGTCATCGGAAACAACGTCAACGTCGGCGCCGGGGTGGTCATCACCAACAGCCTGATCGGAAACAACGTCACCGTGATGCAGGGCAGTCAGGTGATGCTGAGCGTGGTCAGCGACTACTGCTACCTGCCTTTCCGGGCGGCCCTCTTCATGTCCGCTTTCATGGAGAACTCGATGGTGGCCCAGAACACCTGCCTGCAGATGTGCGTGGTGGGGCGCAACACCTTTGTCGGGGCCAACAACGTCTTCACCGACTTTAACCTGCTGGGCAAGCCGATCCGCATCTGGCACCGCGGCGAGCTGCGCGAGGTGGGCCTGCCGGTGCTGGGGGGCTGCGTCGGCCACAACTGCAAGATCGGTTCGGGGTTCGTCATCTACCCGGCCCGCAGCATCGAGTCAGGCTCGATCCTGGCTGCGCCGGAGGGATCTCACGTGATCACGCGCAACCTCTCCGAAGAGGAGAGCCTGAAGTACCGCTGGGTCCACTCGCTGGAGCCGGATGGCGCGGTCGATGCCGCCGAGGGTCGGCCGGAGGGAGCGGTCCTGGCAGGAGGGGAAACGCGCCTGCCGGCCGGGTGATGGGTGCGGCCCGTTGTTCGCGATGTAGTGCTCTGGAGGAAGGCCATGCCGAAGCAGAAGATCATGATCGTCGAAGACGCACCGGACATCGCCGGCCTGCTGCAGATCTTTTTCACCTCGAAGAACTATGAGGCGCAGGTGGCCAGCCGCGGGGCGCCTGCCTTGGAGATGATCCGGCGCACCCTGCCCGATCTGGTCCTCCTGGACATCATGCTGCCCGATATGGACGGCTACCAGATCTGCCAGGCGCTGCGAACGAACCTGCGCACGAGCCACATCCCGATCATCTTCCTGACCGCCAAGGGCGAGAAGGATGACAAGATACAGGGTTTTCAGTTGGGGGCGGACGACTATATCGTCAAGCCGTTCGACATCGAAGAACTGCACATGCGCGCCAAGCGAGCGCTGGAGCGGGCCCAGTTTCTGAACCTGACCAATCCAACCACCCAGCTGCCTGGGAGCAAGCTGATTGAGGAGCAGATGCGGCGGATCGTCTCCCGGCGCGACTGGGCGCTGGCCTCGATCCGGGTGGAGAACTTTGCCCCGTTCAACGACAAGTACGGTTCGATCGAGAGCGACAACGCCCTGCGCTTCGTGGCTCTGATGCTGAACGAGGCGGTCAACGAGAAGGGCGGGCCGGAGGATTTCGTCGGTCACGTCGGCGGGCCCGACTTCCTGATCACGACCCGCCCGGAGCGCATCCGTGCGGTCTGCGAGTACCTGGTGCAGCGCTTCGACGAGCGTATCGGTACGCTGTACGACTACAAGGACCGCAAGGCCGGCTACATCGTCGTCCTGAACGAGCGGGACGAAGAGGTCCAGGTCCCGCTCATGTGCCTGGTCATCGGCGTGTTGGATGGCACCCGACGCACCTTCAGCGACATCCGCGAGCTGAGCGAGGCGGCGGCCGAGGTGCGCCAGCAGGCCCGCCGGCAGGGCGGGCCCGGCAGCCGGGTGGCCTTTGCGGAGTAGTGTTGTCGCCTGCCCGGAGGTAACGGGACAACGGCATGCAGTGGCTGAAGAGGTGGTTCGGATTATCTGAGGAGATCGGCGGCAGCGAGCGTATCGCCGCGCTGCTGCGCTGGTTCCTGGTGGCCTTTGTGCTCCTGGTGAACCAGTTCATCTCGCCCTACTACGGCATGGCCGGCCGCCAGGTGATGATCAGTGCGCTGGTCCTCGGCGGCATCAACCTGGTGGTCTCACTCGTCCTGTGGACGCGGCGCAGGCCCCGCTTTCCGGCGATTGCCGGGTTGGTCCTGCAACTGGCCGACGTGGCCTTTGTCTCGCTTCTGCTGGCGCTGGCCCCGAACCTCCGCGAGAGCCCCTACGATATCCTGTACTTTCTGCTGATCCCGCTGGTGGCGCTGCGTTTCGGCTGGCTGGCCAGCGTCCTCTTCGCCGTCCTCATCTCGGGCACCTATGCCGCCATCGTCTTCTCGATGCCCAAGGCGTTTCCCACCCCGACCGTGCGCGACTCGATGCTGGCTTTGCGCATCGGTGCCTTCCTCGGCGTGGGTGTGGTCGGGGGCATCCTGGCCCAGCTGGAGCGCACCCAGCGCCGCCGGCGCATGGAGGAGCGCCAGCGGGCCCGCGAGCGTGAGGTAGTCCTGCGGGTAGCCAACGCCATCAGCACCACCCTGGAGTTGGACAGCCTGATGCAGCAGACTTTCGTCTCGCTGCAGGAGGTCATCCCCTTTAGCGACGGCGAGATCACCATGTGGTCGGGGGAGGAAGGCTGCCTGGTCAGCCGCAGCATCTTCACCCCGGAGGGCTATGTCCAGCGGGAGATGCGCTACGCCCCGGGGGAGGGCTGCAGCGGCTGGATGGTGGTGAACCGCCGGCCGCTCCTGATCCACGACATCGCCACCGAGAAGGCCGTCCGCCCCAAGGTCGATGCCTCCTTTGTCTCCTACCTGGGCGTGCCCCTGCTGCTCGGCGAGCGCCTGGTGGGGACGTTGGAACTGTCCTCACAAAAGGCGCGGGCCTTTACGCGCGAGGACCAGGATATCCTCGCTGCTGCCGCCTCGCAGATCGCGGCCATGCTGGACCACGCCCGCCTGTACGACCGGGTGCGGCAGCACCTGGAGCAGCGCGTGCATCAGCTCAGTGCGATCGAGCAGATCGACCGCGAGCTCTCCGGGACATTGGACCTGGGCCGGATCATCCAGAGCGTGCTGGACCAGGCGATCGAGTTCACGCACGCCACGTCGGGCGCTCTCCTGGCGATGAACGAGCGCCGCGACGGGTTGCAGGTCATGGCCGGCCGGGGCTTGCCGCAGGAGGTGCTGGAGCGCTACAGCCGCGAGCCCTGGCCCCTGAGCCAGGGCGTCGTCGGCAGGGTGGCCCGTACGCAGCAGCCGGCCCTGGTCCGCGATGTCGGCCAGGATCCGGACTATGCCGGCGCCAGCGAGCTGACCCGCGCGGAGCTGGCCGTGCCCATCCGCCGCGAGGACGAGATCCTGGGAGTGATCAACCTCGAGAGCGACCAGATCCGCGCGTTCGACGAGGCCGACCTGGAGTTTGTCGAGCACCTCGCCGAGCATGCGGCGATCGCCATCCACAACGCCCGCCTCTTCAGCCGCGAGCAGCGCCGCACCCGCGAGCTGGCCGCGCTGCAGGAGGCCTCGTTCGAGCTTTCGCGCAAGCTGGACGTGGGCGATATCCTGCGCTCGGTCATCGAGCGGGCGGTGCGGCTGTTGGACGCCACCAGCGGTGGCCTGTACACCTTTGACCCGCAGCAGAACCAGCTCGAGCTGGTTGCCAGCTACAACATGGCCCCCGAGTTCCTGGGCACGCGCCTGGGCCTGGGCGACGGGCTGGCCGGCCGGGTCGCCGAGACCCGCCAGCCGCTCTGGGTGGACGACTACCGCTCCTTCGGGGGTCGCTCCGGGCGCTACGAGAGCGCCGACTTCCGGGCGGTCATCGCCGTCCCGCTGCTCTATGGCGACGAGCTGTTCGGCGTCCTGGACGTCCTCCATGGGATGGAAGGCCGCACCTTTGGCGAGCGCGACATGCGCTTGCTACAGCCCCTGGCCAACCAGGCCGCCGCAGCCATCGTCAACGCCCGCCTATTTGAACGGACGCGCCGCTGGGCCGAGCAGCTATCGACTGTCCAGGAGATCAACCGCAGCCTGGGAACGACGCTGGGCGTCCAGGAGACGATGGAGGCACTGATCCAGGGCGTGCAGCGGATGGTCCCACACAGCGAGGGCGAGGTCTGCCTCTTTGATGCGGAACGCAAGGTCTTTGCCACCGCCGCGGTCCTGGGCGAGACGGCTCGCGTGGCCTCGGCGGAGACGTACGGTCTGGACGAGGGCTACACCGGCTGGCTGGGCCGCAACGGCCGGCCCCTGCTGATCGCCGACTGCGCGTCCTACCACGAGGTGCGCCCGCGCCGCGAGGAGGCCATCACCAGCGGCCGGCTGCGCTCCTACCTGGGCGTGCCCATGCTGATCGGCGAGCGCCTCATCGGCACGGTGGAGCTGATCAGCGAGCGGCCCAACGCGTTCGACGAGGACCACCTGCGCCTGCTCACCCTCATCGCCGGCCAGGCCGCGGTGGCCATCGACAACGCCCGCCTGTACCAGCTGACCGAGCGGCGGCTGCGCCAGCGCATCGCCCAGATGTTGGCGCTGCAGCGCATCGGCCAGGAGCTGAACAGCACGCTACTCCTCGAGGACAACCTCAAGGTCGCGCTGGAAGAGTCCGTCAGGGCCACCCCCTCGACCCACGGCAACATCGCCATGTACGACGAAGCGGTGGGGGCCTTCCGGGTGACCACGGCCCTGGTCGGCTACAGCTCCGAGGAAGCGCGCCTGCTGCGTCAGCTCCGCCTGGGCCGCGGCAGCAGCATGATGGACGATGTCCTCCGCTCCGGTCAGCCCGAGATCGTCGCGGACTCCACAGCCGACCCGCGCCCCATCTGCGTCAAGCGGGAGTCGCGCTCGGCGCTCTCGGTGCCGGTTCTCTACGAGGGGCGCATCGTCGGGGTGATCAACCTGCGCAGCACCCAGGTGCAGGCGTACAGCGATGAGGACCTGCAGTTCGCCCAGACCGTGGCCACCCAGGCCTCCCTGGCCATCGGCAACGCGCGCCGCCACGAGGAGCTGGTGGGGCAGCGCGAGCTGGTCAGCCAGCGGGCCACCCAGCTGCGCGAGATCCTGGAGATCGGCAACACGGTGCGGGCCGACCGGGAGCTATCCGACATCCTCGGCCAGATCGCCTACGGCGTCGTCGGCAGTGTCGGCTTCGGCGTGGTCCTCTTCAGCCTGGTGAGCGAGGACGACCCGCAACTGCTGGAGCGTGTCGCTGCAGCGGGCATCCCGTTGGATGACCTGCAGGAGCTGCAGCGGACGCGGCCGCCGGTGCAGAGCTACCGCGACCTCTTCCGCGAGGACTTTCAGCTGAGCCGCTCCTACTTTGTCCCCCAGGAGGCCGGCCTGACGCCGCCCGAGGGTCAGATATTCATCTTCCCCGGCATGGGTGAGGAACAGGAGGCCGCGGAGGATGAGTGGCACGTGCGCGACATCATCCTAGTGCCCCTCTACTCCAGCGCTGGCGGCCTGCTGGGGGTGATGTCGGTGGACAACCCATTCGACCGGCGGCGGCCGACCCGCCGGGTGGTGGAGGCCCTGGAGATCTTTGCCAACCAGGCGGCCATCGCCGTGGAGAATGCCCGCCTCTTCCGCGAGCGCGAGCGCCGCATTGCCGAGCTGAACGTGCTCAACCGCATCAGCCAGGCGACGACCTCGACGCTGGACCTGGACACGATCCTGCTGTCGATCTACGAGCGGCTGGCCGAGGCCCGCGTGCTCGACGTGGAGGGCTTTTATATCGCCATCCACGATGCCGAGCACGGCAGGCTGCGCTTCTGCCCGGTGGTGGATCGCGGTGCGCTCTACGATGCTGCGGAGACGCCGGCCCAGGGCGGCATCGCCGGGTGGGTGGTGGAGCACCGCCAGCCCCTGCTCCTGGACAGCATCGAGGAGGCCGAGCGGCAGGGGATGGTGCAGTACGTCAGCCTGGCCGGTTGGGAGGGTGAGCGCACCCAGTCGTACCTGGGGGTGCCGCTGCTCCTGGGCGAGGATCTGGTGGGGATCATCGCCGCCCAGTCCTACCGGCGGGGTGCCTATAGCGAGCGCGATCGGCAGTTCCTGGTGACGGTGGCCAACCAGGTCGCCGTGGCCATCCAGAACGCCCGGCTCTTCCGCGAGCGCGAGCAGCGCCTGGCCGAGCTGGCCATCCTCAACGAGGTCAGCCGGGCGCTCTCCTCGGCACTGGAGCTGAATGAGCTGCTGGAGACGGTGCACCAGCAGGTCAGCCGCGTCTTCGACACGACCAACTTTTACATCGCCCTGTACGACGAGCCGGCCCAGGAGTGGCAGTCGGCGCTGCACGTGGAGCGTGGAGAGCGGCAACAGCCAGCACGCCACAAGCTGGGGGCCGGGCTGACCGGGCACATCATCCGCAGCCGCGAGCCTCTCCTGCTGCGTGACGCCGCCGAGAACGCCAGCTTCCATGCGCAGCAGGGTATCCCCGCGCTGGGCGAGCAGGCTCTTTCCTGGCTGGGCGTGCCGCTGATCGCCGCCGACAAGGTGGTCGGCGTGATGGCCGTCCAGAGCTACGATCGCGAGAACGCCTACACCGAACAGGACATGGCCCTCTTCTCGACCATCGCCGCCCAGGCGGCCATCGCCATCGACAACGCCCGCCTCTTCCAGGAGCGCGAGCGGCGTCTGGCCGAGCTGGCTATCCTCAACGAGATCAGCCAGGCGCTCGCCTCGGCACTGGAGCTGAGCGAGCTGCTGGAGACGGTGCACCAGCAGGTCAGCCGCGTCTTCGACACGACCAACTTTTACATCGCCACCTACGACGAGGCGGCCGGCGAGTGGGAAGTAGCCTTCCAGCTGGAGCGCGGGGAGCGGCAGCCCACTGCTCGCCACAAGCTGGGCGTGGGGATGACCAGCTACCTCATCCGCAACCGCCGGGCCGTGCTGCTGCGCAACGCCGCCGAGAATGCCGCCTTCCACGAGGAGGAGCAGATCCCCGTGGTGGGCGAGCGGGCCCTCTCCTGGCTGGGCGTGCCGCTGATCGCCGCCGACAAGGTCGTCGGTGTGATGGGCATCCAGAGCTACGAGCGCGAGAACGCCTACAGCGCGCAGGACCTGACCCTCTTCTCGACCATCGCCGCCCAGGCGGCCATCGCCATCGACAACGCCCGCCTCTTTCAGGAGCGCGAGCGGCGGATCACCGAGTTGGCGATCCTCAACGAGGTAGGACAGGCCCTCGCCGCGGCCTTGGAGCGGGACCAGGTCGCACGGGCTATCTACGAGCAGGTCGGCCGCATCCTGGATACGAGCAACTTTTACGTGGCCCTCTACGACGAGGAGCTGCAGGAGTGGGAGCTGGTCCTGGACGTGCTGGACGGCCAGCTGCAGCCTCCCACCCGCCACAGCGTGGATACCGGGCTGACCGGCTACATCATTCGCAACCGCCAGCCGCTGCTCTTTCACACCGCCGCCGAGGTGGAGGCGTTCGACGAGGCCCACAAGATCGCGCGCATCGGACAGCAGGCCAGCTCGTGGCTGGGTGTGCCGATGATCGCCGCCGACCGCGTGATCGGGGTGATCGGGGTCGAGAGCTACGACCGCGAGCACCTCTACAGTCAGGACGACCTGGCGGTGCTGTCCACGGTGGCAGCCCAGGCCGCAGTGGCCCTGGAGAACGCTCGCCTCTTTGAGGAGACCCGCCAACGCCTGCAGCAGGTGAATGCGCTGCTGGAGGTCAGCCGGGACGTGGCCACGCGGCTGGACCTGCCGGTGCTGCTGCAGTCGATTCTGGAGTCGGCTGTGCAGAGCGTGCCGGCAGCGGAGCGCGGTTCGGTCCTCCTGTTGGATCCCGAGAGGCAGGACCTGGGCGTGGCGGCGCTGATCGGCTATCCGCAGGAAGTGCGTCGGGATGTCCGCTTCGGCCTGGACGAGGGCTTTGCCGGCTGGGTCTGCCGGGAAGGCCGCGCCGACATCGTGGCCGATGCGCGGGCCGATCCGCGCTTCGTGCAGACCGACTCGAGCGGCGAGATCCTGTCCATCATGTCGGCCCCGCTCGTCGGCCGGCGCGGGCTGGTTGGGGTGATCAACCTGCACAGCCTGACGCGGGTAGGGGCCTTTGGGAAGCAGGACCTGGAGTTCCTCTCCGGACTGGCGCACCAGGCCGCCGTGGCCATCGAGAACGCCCGCCTCTTCGAGGAGCGCGAGCGGCAGTCCCGCGTGCTCGAGTCCCGTGTGCGCGAGCTTTCGGCGCTTCTGGAGGGCACGCGGGCCGTCACCTCCACCATGGAGCTGCAGCAGATGCTGGAGACGTTGGCTGGGGTGGTCGGGCGGCAGATGGAGGTGGACACGGTCTCGCTGTGGCTGACCCGGGGCGAGGAGATCGCGCCGGCCGCGGCCATCGGCCTGCCGGAGCGCTTCGCGCAGGTGAAGCTGCGGGTGGGCGAGGGCCTCTCCGGGCACGTGGCCGCGACGGGCGAGGTGCTGGTCATCCCCGACGTGGCCCAGATGGAGCAGGACATCCGCAACCCTGCCGGGGCGTCGTTCGACCAGGAGCTGGACCTACACGCCTACCTGGGCGTGCCGATCACCTATCAGCAAAAGATCCTCGGCGTCCTCAGCGTGATGGCCCGGGAGGCGCGCACATTTTCGGCGGAGGAGCAGGCCCTGCTCACGGGCCTGGCCGAGCATGCCGGCATCGCCCTGGAGAACGCGCGGCTCTTCCAGGAGCGCGAGCGGCGCATTGCCGAGCTGACCGCCCTGAACGAGGTCAGCCGGGCCATCAGCACGACGATGCGACTGGACGAGCTGCTGCAGCGCATCCGGGAGGAAGCGGCCCGGCTGGTGGACACGAGCAACTTTCTGGTGGCGCTGTACGATGAGCGCAGCGACACCGTGTCCTTCCCGGTCTATCACGAGTACGGCCAGCGGCTGGAGATACAGAGCCGCCGGGCCGGCAACGGTCTGACCGAGTATGTCATTCGCCAGCGTGCCCCGCTGCTGATCGACGGCGAGTCGACCATCTTCTGCCAGGCCCACGGCGTCGACCACCACGGGACGGCGGCGCAGTCGTGGCTCGGCGTGCCGCTGGTGTACGCGGACCGCGTCGTCGGCATCATCGCCCTGCAGGACTATGAGCATGCCGGTGCCTACGACGAGCACACCGTGCGCCTGCTCTCGACCATCGCCAGCACGGCGGCCGTGGCCATCCAGAATGCCCGTCTGTTCAGCGACCTGGAGGCCTCGCGGACCGAGCTGGAGACCCGCCTGATCCAGCTCGGCGCGCTGCAGGAGACCGGCCAGGTCATCTCCGGCACATTGGAAGAGGACACCCTGTTCGCCACCGTCCTGGAGGCAGTCACCGCGACCATCGGCTTCTCCTACGGCATCATCTCGCTGGTGGACGAGCAGGCCGGTGAGGTTCGCGCGGTGCGCGGGCTCGGGGTATCGCCCGAGCAGATCGCTGCGAGCCGGCGATCGCTGGACAGCGTGGACATCATGGCCGACATCGTCCGCAGCGGCAGGACCGAGGTGATCGATGGTTGGGACGAGCGCTTCGACCGGAAGATGTTCGAGGAATACGGCCACGCCAACCTCGTGCGGGTGTTCGCCCCGCTGGTGGCGCGGGGCAAGGTCATCGGCCTCCTCGAGGCCGGCTATCCCAAGGAGGTGCGCACCAAGATCACGATGGACGATATCGAGGTACTGCAGACGTTCCTGACACAGGCCTCGATCGCCATCGACAACGCCCGCCTCTTTGCCGAGATCCGCCGCTTCACCGAAGAGCTGGAGCAGATGGTCGCGGCGCGCACCCAGCAGTTGCAGGACGAGAAGAGCCGACTGGAGGCGCTGCACACGATCACCACCGAGCTGTCGCGCACGCTCGACCTGGACGAGATCCTGCTGAAGACGATGGACCTGGCCTCGATGGCCACGGGACGTTCGATGGGCATGGTCCTGTTGATTGACCTGGCCACGGGCGACCTGGTCTGCCGGGCCATGCTCGCCGAGGGGTATGTCCTGCGCCCGGGCCGGCAGACGATCCGCCTGGACAAGGCCTGGGCCCTGCGGCGCGTGCTGGACAAGCAGGAGCCGCTGCGCATCGCCGACCTGAGCGCTGCCCCCGAGGCGGCCGGCCTGCCGGACCTCCCGGCCGGCGTCAACTCGGTCGCCGTGGTGCCGCTGGTCTCGGCCGAGGAGGTCGTCGGGGCGATCCTGCTCTCCCATCCGCGGGTCGGCTTCTTCGACGACGACCAGATGCGCCTGCTGACGACACTGGCCGGCGAGGTGGCCACGGCCATTCACAACGCCGAGCTGTACGGCTATATCAACGACCAGGCCCTGCGGCTCTCGGAGATGCTGACCTACCAGGAGGAGGAGGCCAGCAAGGTCCGGGCCATCCTGCAATCCGTCGCCGACGGGGTCATCGTGGTGGACCGCGAGTCGCGCATCCTGCTGGCCAACCCGGCGGCTCAGCAGATCCTGGGCATGGCCCGTGAGGAGCTGGAGGGCCGCACGACGCAGGAGCTGCCCGGCCTGTTCATGCCGGGCGGCATCTTTGCCGAGGAGCACGCCCGTTTCGAGCTGGTCGATCGCTACATCAATGTCCACTCGGCGGACGTGGTCACCGACACCGGCGAGACGCTGGGGACGGTCTTTGTCCTGCGCGACATCACCCGCGAGGTGGAGGCCGACCGCTCCAAGAGCGAGTTCATCTCCACCGTCTCGCACGAGCTGCGCACGCCGCTGACCTCGATCAAGGGGTATGTGGACCTGATCCTGTTGGGCTCCGTGGGCGAGGTCAGCCCCATGCAGCGCAGCTTCCTGGACGTGGTGCGCTCCAACTCCAACCGGCTGGTGGAGCTGATCAACGACATCCTCGACATCTCCCGCGTCGAGACGGGCAGGATCGTCCTCAACCGCGAACCACTCTCGCTCTTTGACCTGGTGGAGGAGGTCATCGAGTCGGCCCGCACAGAGATCGAGCGCAAGCAGCTCGACCTGCAGGTAGAGGTGCCGCCGGACCTGCCGGTGGTCCATGCGGACCGCAAGCGTGTCGTCCAGGTGTTGACCAACCTGGTCAGCAACGCCTACAAGTACACCCGCGAGGGCGGCCGGTTGGCCATCGCTGCCTCCAGCGCCGATGGGTTCCTGCGGGTGAGCGTTACCGACTCGGGCGTGGGTATCTCCAAGGAGGATCAGAAGAAGCTCTTCACCCGCTTCTTCCGGGCGGACAACCCGCTGCGGGATGAGGTGGGCGGAACAGGGCTGGGGCTGGCCATCTCCAAGTCGTTCATCGAGCTGCACGGCGGCCGGATGTGGGTGGAGAGCGAGCTGAACGTGGGCAGCACCTTCAGCTTCACCCTGCCCCTCTCGGCGGCGGAGCAGGGACCGCCGCCGGCCAGGCCGGAGCAGGTGGCGTCGGCAGTGGCCGGCGAGCTGGTGCCGCGTCCCGGCCACCATATCCTGGTGGTGGACGACGATCCGCACATCGGCGACCTGCTGCGCCACCAACTCGAGCGCGCTGGCTACACAGTAAGCGTGGCCCACCGCGGGGAGCAGGCACTGGAGATCGCCCGCCGCGAGGTGCCGCACCTGATCACCCTGGATATCCTGATGGCCGGCATGGGGGGCTTTGAGGTGTTGGAGCAACTCAAGGCCGACGAGCGCACCGCCGACATCCCGGTCGTGATCATCTCGATCGTCGCCGAACGCGAGAACCTGATGGCCATGGGCGCGGTGGACTTTTTGCCCAAGCCGCTGGACGAGACCGAGCTCCTGGCCACGATCCGCCGCGTCTTGGGATCGGGCAGGGCGATCGCCCGGGTCCTGGTGGGCGACGACGACCCCGACATCGTCGGGTGGCTGCGCCGGGTGCTGCAGGAGCAGGGGTGTGAGGTCCAGGAGGCCGGGGATGGCGAGGCCGTCCTGGAGGCGGTGGTGTCCTCGCCGCCCGACGTGATCCTGCTGGACCTGCGCATGCCCAAGCTGGATGGCCGCGAGGTAATCACGCGGCTGAAGATGCGGGAGGACACCCGCGACATCCCGATCATCGTCATCACCGCGAGTTCGGTGGACAAGGAGCGCGACCGCGTGCAGGTACTGGGTCTGGGAGCGGAGAGCTTCCTGACCAAACCGTTCACGGCAGCAGAACTGGTCAGCGAGATGGAACTGGTCCTGAGGAAAAGAATGGAGGCGACAGCAGAATGAGCAAGAAGATCCTCGTCGCCGACGATGAGCCGGATGTCCTCTTCATGACCGCGTTCAGCCTGCGGACAGTGGGGGGCTTCGAAGTCATCGAGGCGCGCAACGGGCTCGAGGCAGTGGAGAAGGCGCAGCAGGACCCGCCCGATCTGATCGTGTTGGACATCAAGATGCCGCGGATGAACGGCTACGAGGCCTGCCGGCGGCTGAAGGAGATCGACGGGCTCAGGGATGTGCCGATCCTTTTCCTCTCGGCCAAGGGGCAGCGACAGGAAATCGAGGAGGGCATGAGCCTGGGGGCGGCGGACTATATCCTGAAGCCGTTTGCGCCGGAGGAGCTGATCTCCAAGGTCAAGGGGATTCTGGGTGGCAAGAAGAGCTAGGACGCAGTGGCGGGTCGTGCCATGAGCGCCATCTTGCTGGACAACGGGATCATCCACTACGAGGTCTTTGGCCGCGGCAAGCCGGTCCTGCTTCTGCATGGCTGGCTGGGCTCGTGGCGCTACTGGATGCCCACGATGGAGGCACTGGCCGACAGCTACCGTACTTACGCGATGGACTTTTGGGGGTACGGCGATTCCGACAAGCCCGGCAACTGCTACGGCGTCGAGGACTATGTGCGCATGGTCGGCGACTTCCTGGACGGGCTGGGCATCGCCCAGGCCGCGCTGATCGGGCACGCCCTGGGCGGGGTGGTGGCGCTGCGGATCGCGTTGGAGCGTCCCCAGCGGGTGACCAAGCTGGCCGTTATCGATGCGCCGATCCACGGGGGAGGGTTGTCCAGTGCCATGCGCGCGGTGCGCAGCCCGCTTTCGCGGCTGATGGCCGGCCCGCGGGCCCTGACCGGACAGTGGCTGCGGGCACTGAAGCGCGTCTCGTCCGAGTGGGGCGACCTGTACGACGACATCGCCAAGGACACCGAGAAGCTGGACCAGGCGGCCGTGCAGCAGAGCCTTGCCAACATGGTGGAGATGGATCTGCGCCCCGGCCTGAAGCAGCTCTACACCCACACCCTGGTCGTCTTTGGTGAGAAGGACGAGTTCGTGAGCGCGGACCAGGCCGCCTTCTTCACCGACGGCAATGTGGCCACGGCGCAGGTGGTCGTTCTGGAGGGCTGCCGGCACTTTCCCTTCCTGGACGAGCCCAGCAGGTTCAACCGCCTGCTCAAGGATTTCCTGGGGAGCGAGATCGGCCAGGTCGTCGCCCTGAAGGAGGAGTGGAAGCGCAGGTACAAGCAGGCCGAGTTCCTGTAGTGGCAAGGGTCAAGATGCAGGATGCAAGAAACAAGAAGCAAGAGAGGGAAACGATGGGCACGGTGTACGAGGGTCAGTTGGTGGGCGCGGGGCTGCGCTTCGCGCTGGTGGTGGCGCGGTTCAACGAGTTCATCAGCCGTAAGCTGCTGGAGGGGGCCAGGGACGCCCTCGGCCGGCATGGAGTGGCGGACGATGACGTCGTCGTCGCCTGGGTCCCGGGAGCGTTCGAGATCCCGCTGGTGGCCCGGTGCATGGCCGAGAGCGGGCAGTACGACGCGGTCATCTGCCTGGGAGCGGTCATCCGCGGCTCCACGCCGCACTTTGACTATGTTGCCGCCGAGGTGTCCAAGGGGATCGCCGCCGTAGGCCTGCAGACCGGCGTGCCGGTCCTCTTTGGCGTTCTGACCACCGACACGATCGAGCAGGCCATCGAGCGTGCCGGGACCAAGGCCGGCAACAAGGGCTTTGACGCCGCCCTCGGAGCCATCGAGATGGCCGACCTCATGCGCAAGCTGCCGGGGAAGGGCTAGGGCCCTGGTGGCTTTGCACCCCGGTGGTGCGCCATGGTCCAACCAGGGAAGGGCGCTGTTTGTCCCTACAACAGGATCAGCTCCGTCTGCGGCGTGCCCAGGTAGTCGGCCCCCATTCCGCCGGCCTGGGCCACGTTTTCCTGCACCAACGCTGTCATGATAGCCTCCCTAGAGCTTCTTGCTCCCCAGTGGCCGCAGCAGGTAGAACGGCAGCCCGACGACCACGTTCTCGATGTTGAAGAGAAAGATGAGCATGGACAGGCTGAGGATCGCCGCGCTGGGCCACCCCAGCGCCGCCGGCCCCAGGATAAAGATGAGGATGGCGTCGCGTGTCCCCAGGCCGGCCACCGAGAGCAGACTGCCCAGGGCCATGAGGGCCATCGTCGGCACAAAGATCTCCAGCGGCAGCGAGAGGCCCAGGGCCGGCAGGCATAGCCACAGCCGGAAAAAGGTGATCGAGAACGAGCCCAACGAGACGGCAGTGCCCAGGGCGACATTGCGCCAGGAGAGGAAGAAACGGTCGAGGTAGGCGCGCACCCCGTGCTCGCCCAGGAGACGGCGCACCCCGGCTGGGACCAGGTAGCGCAGCACGCGGTCGATCAGCCAGTTGCGCCAGCGCCGGCTGAGGAGCAAGCTCATGGCCAGGACGATGGCGGCCACCATGCCCACCAGGGTCAGGACCAGCCCCAGCCCCGGCCGGAACCGCCAGAGGACATAGAGCCCGCTCAACGCCAGCAGGCCCATGATCAGCATGTCAAAGATGCGGTCGATGACGGCGCTCAGCAGCGCGGCTCCCAGGTCGTGGCCGTCCTCTTTCAGGTACCAGGCCTTGAAAAAGTCGCCCGCCTGACCGGGCATGGCCGAACCCAGGAAGATGCCGATCACGTAATACAGGGTCAACTTCCGCCAGGGGACCTCTTGCCCCAGGTCCTTCAGGATGATCTGCCAGCGCCAGCCCTTGAGCAGGACGAACGGCCCCATGAGCACGATGGCCAGGACCATCGGCGGCCAGTTGATCCCCAGCAAGGTGTTCCAGATGGCCGGGAGCTGGTCCCAGTTCTGCCAGAGGATGTACAGGAGCAGGGCCGGCCCGAGCAGGCGCAGGCCCCAGCGCAGCAGGAACCGCCCCAGGGCGGCCAGGCGCGCCGGGAGGCGCCTGCGGCGGACGGGAGCAGTGGAGTCGTCGGCAGGGTCCGGAGCCGGCACTTGCTCGGCCAACTCACCGTTCCTTTCCCTCGAAGCGCAGCATGGCCACCTGCTCCGAGACCAGGCCGATCAGGAAGACGATGACGCTCATGGTAAAGAGGAGAACGGCAGAGTTGGGGATGTGCAGCCGGGCCTCGCTGGCGATGGTGTAGCCGGCCGAGAGGCAGCTCAGCAGAAAGAGGCCGACGCTGACCGGAAAAAAGACCTTGAGCGGGCTGAAGAGGGTGGCGATGCGCAGGATGATCAGCACGAAGCGGGCGCCGTCGCGCAGGAGGCGCACACCGCTCTTGCCGCCGCCGCGGCGGCCCGATTGGACCGGGACGAAGGTCACGCTGTAGCCGGCCTTGAGAAAGGCCAGCGTGCTGGTCGTGGGGTAGGAGTAGCCGTTGGGCAACAGGTGTAGGAACTCGCGCAGCGCCTCGCGCCGGGCGGCGCGAAAGCCCGAGGTCAGATCGGGGATCGGCCGGCCGGTGACGTACGTGGCCAGGCCGTTGAAGAAGCTGTTCCCCAGCCGGCGCAGCGGAGAGGCCTGCGTGTTGGGGTCGCGCGCGCCCACGACGAGGTCGTACTCGGCCAGGGGCTCCAGCAGGCGGGGAATGTCGGCCGGGTCGTGCTGGCCGTCGGCGTCCATCAGGAGGACGTGGCGGCCACGGGCGCGCCGCAGGCCGGTCTTGACCGCGGCGCCGTTCCCCTTGTTGTAGGGGTGGCGCAGGACATCGGCGCCGGCCTGCGCCGCCTCGGCGGCGGTATCGTCGCTGGAGGCGTCGTCGACCACCAGGACCTCCGCCTGGGGGAAGCGCTCCCGCACTGCCCGGACCACCGTGCCGACGCGGCCGGCCTCGTTGTGCGCGGGCAGGATGACGGATAGCTCCGGGACCTGGTCTTCCGGCAATCGGGCCTCCACATGCCAGGTGAGGCGGCGTGAAACCGATGGGGCAGGAACAGGCCGCGCTCGCCGGAATTGTACACCACTCCAAGATGGGCGTCAACTGAAAGCGCGGGGCAGGCACGGCCATATCAAAGGCGCCGGCCTTGACCGGCAGGTGCCCGGCTCCGGCAACGGCACGACGCCGCACATCCCGGGGCGCAGCGATGGTGCGGCTGTGCCGCGCTTCGCGCAGGCCGGGCACTTGCCATTTGCGGTGCACCGCCGCGACCTTGATACCGTCGTGGCGGGGCAGGCGCGGCCCGCAGCGGTCTCTGCGCCGGGGGTCGGCGGCCCTCCTCAGAGCAGCGGAAGCTGCCGCGGCGGGCGGCGGCCGTCGAGCAGGACAAAGGGGGCCAGACGGTTAGTGGGGAGCCCCAGCTTGCCCAGGTCGTAGAGGTCGCGCAGGCGGCCCTGCCGGCGAGCCGCGAGCAGCCGGTCGGCCAGGCGCGGGCCGATGCCGGGGACGCGCAGCAACTCCTGGCGGGAGGCGCTGTTCAGCTCCACCGGGGCCTCGGCCAGGTGGTGCCGGGCCCAGGCCAGCTTGGGGTCCACGTCCAGGGGGAGGCGATCCTCCTGGTCAAAAGCCAGGTCCTCTACGGCAAAGCCATAGTCGCGCACCAGGTAGCTGGCCTGGTAGAGCCGGCGCTCGCGCAGGGGCGACTCGGCCGGCCGGTCCGCCAGCGGCGTGTCGGGGACGGGTTGGAAGGCGGAGAAATAGGCCCGCGCCAGGCCCAGGCGGTGGATCAAGTAGGCGGTGGTGCGCAGCAGCTCCTGGTCGCTCTCGCCGGCCGGCCCGACGACGAACTGGGTGGTCAGGCTGGGCCCGCTGCGGCCGACGCGGCCCCAGATGCCCGGCCGGCCGCCGTGTTCCTGGCGCAGCTCTTCCACCACGCGCAGCGGCCCGACCAGCTCCTCGTGAAAGGCTTTGCGCGGGGCCAGCGCGGCCAGGCGGTCGCTGTTGGGCGCCTCCAGGTTGATGCTGACGCGGTCGGCCAGGAGCATGGTGCGGCGGACCTGCTCGGCCTCGGCCCCGGGCATGATCTTCAAGTGCAGGTAGCCGGCGAAGCTGTAGCGCTGCCGCAGGATTTCGCCCGTGGCGATGATCTGGTCCTGGGTACGGACGCCGCCGCCGATCACGCCCGAGCTGAGAAAGAGGCCCTGGACGATGCCGGCGCGGTAGAGGCGCATGAAGGTCTCGGCCAGTTCGTCGGGGGCAAAGGCCTCGCGCCGGAAGTCGCGGCCGGCGCGGAAGCAGCAGTAGAGGCAGTTGCGCTCGCAGGCGTTGGCCACCATGCCCTTGAGCAGGGTGATATTGCCGGCGGGCGTCAGGGCGTGGTAGACACAGCCGGGCAGGGCTGCGCTGGCCGGGTTGGCCTGCCGCCCGGTGAGGGAGACCTCCTCGGCCGGCTCCACCTCGTTGCCCTGCGTCACCAGGCGCAGCTTCTCGATCGGATCCATGGCTCCACCTCACTGGCGTGGAGGGGACAGAACATGCGTTCGCGTGGGCCCATTGTAGCACGAGAGGGCCCGAACTGCAAGTGGGTGAGCGCGCGGAGAGCAGGGCGCTCCCGGGCTATTCGCCTTCTTCGGGCTGCTCATCCCTCGCCCAGGAGAATCTCCGCTGCAGCGTCTTGGGGTAGTAGCGGTCCAGCACGTCGTACTCGACGCGCCGGCCCCAGCGGTGGTAGACGCGTGGGTCGATGTACGACTTTAGGCTGGTGGTCAGGTTCCAGGTGCGCTTGCGATCGGCGATGTCGGCCTGGGCGCGCAGGCTGCCCTGGGCCAGCAGGGCCCGCTGCACCTTCTCCCGGGCCATCTCCACTCTGCGCCTGGCTTGCTCGACCTTCTTCTCGTAGCGGGCCCGGACCTGGCGGCGCTTCTTGGGCGGGGCGGACTCCTGGGCGGCGCGGGACTCCTGGCGTAGCGCGGCCAGGGACCGCTCCAGGGCCTTGAGCTCGGCCCGGCGCTTCTGCACCTGCTCCGCCGCCCGCTGCAGCCGCTCCTGGAAGCGCGCCCGGCCGGCCTCCCAGCCCTTGGGTGCCTGCCGGTAGTGGTTGCAGAGGGTCGCGGCCGCCAGGTTGGACCGGCTGACCGCGGCCCACTTCCTGTACTCGGGGTCGCTGGCCTGCACGCCGGACTGCTCCAGGCTCTCCTGCACGGCCATGGTGGCGTGGTGGGTGCGAAAGACCTTGGCCGTCAGCCCCGGCAGGATGCGCGAGAGGTAGGTGTTGACGTCCTGGCTGCTGATATCGGGAAAGAGCTGCGGCCTGTCGCGAGTGGGGTGGCGCTTGTCGGCCTTGGTGCGCGGTGGGCGGGCGCTGGCGCGCAGCTCCGCCAGGTTACCGGCCACGGCCTCGGGCAGCACCAGCTTGCGGTGCCACAGGACCGAATCCTTGCCCAGGAAGCGAAATTCGGCCGTGCCGTCGGGATGGAGCCGCACGTGCTCCGGGCGCAGGGTCGTGGCGCCGACGGTGTCGGCCTCGTCGGGGTCCTTCTCGTCGCCGACGCGTAGGCAGAGCTTGTCGATCAGGTAGCAGACCGTGGCCAGCGTGCGCCGCTTGGGATGGGGGTCGGCCAGGTCGAGCTCGATCTGGGCGCGCACGGCCTCCAACCGGGCTTCCAGGTCGTGAGCCCGGTCGAACTTTTGCGCTTCGCGGGCCTGCTTGACCGGGGCGGTGTCGCTGAGCCAGACATACTTGAGCTCGCCGGAGAGCTTGTCGCGCCAGCAGGCCACCCAGAGCGACTCCGGCTGCCAGACGATGGCTGCCCACGCGCCCTCGGGACGCGGCGCATCTTCGCTGAGGTTGAGGGTGATGTCCTCCTGACGGGGGCCCTCCTTCCAGCGTCCGCGCAGGGGATGCTCGCCCCGGCCCATGAAGATGCTGCTCGGCTCGACCGTGTAGTTGGCCAGCTCGACCCGTTCGCCGTTGGCCGTGGCAAAGCCGTACCGCTGGCGCTGCTCCTCGCGCAAGGCCTTGCGCGCCGCGGCCGCGGCCCGCCGCTCTTCCTTGGTCAGTTGCTCGCGGGCGGCCTTTTCCGCAGCGACGATGGTGACGGCCGGCCTGAAGTCGACCTCGTCCGGCCGTAGCGTTTCCTCCAGGCCGAGCGCCCGGCTGAAGTCGGCCAGGAAGTTGCCGATGAAGACGGGGTCCTCGGCGTAGGGGGTGCCCTGCTTCCTGGCCCAGGCCAGGGCCATCTCCTCCTGTTGAGGTGTCAGGGCCAGCGGCCGGCCGCGCACCGCCAGCACCAGCCCCCGCGGGGGCGGCGGCGGGGGCACCAGGACGCCGTTGTGGATGAGTTGGGTCAGCATCGCAATCCCTCGGCGGTCAGCCTGCAGCGCCCGGCGCGCACCAGCCACGCTCCTCGACTGCCGGCTGGGGGTGTATTATACCACAGACCGTCGGGGCTGCAATCGGCTCAGACCGGCGCGGTTGACCGACCCATCCCGCTATGGTAGAATGTGCAGCGATGCTCGGCGACGCTCGGCAAGCTGGCTGGCGGCAAAGGAGGATCCCATCGGCTTCCTGAAAGGGTTGCTCGGTCAGCGCAATCACTTGAAGGCCCCCGGCGCGCGGCAACTGCTGGCCACCCTCCAGGCCTTTGTCCGCTGCGACACGTGGGCCGGCTCGCGGGCCGTGCTCGAGGCCCACCCCGAGCTGCTGGACGAGGCCGTCGATCCCCTCTGGGACAAGGTCCTGCGCGAGGCCCGCGAGCAGGGCGAGGAAAACCTGGTCCCCTACCTGCTGGCCCACCGGCGTATTCTGCGGCGGGCCCGCGCCGTGGGCGTCGGTGCCGCCTGGTCGGAGGTCGTCGGCCTGGCCGGCGCGCCGAAGGAGGAGGCCTGGCTGCTGGCCCACCCTCTCTACCCGCTGGCCCGTGAGGTGCTGGAAGGGTACATGCCCCTGGAACAGGCCCTGCGCGAGGTGACCAAGCGGGAGGTTCTTGGCGAGCTGAACGACGAGGCCCTGGAGCAGATCGATGCTCACGTTCAGCAGCACCTGGAACACTGGCCCGAGGCCGAACGCAACCGGGTTCTGGCCGAGCTGAATCTGGCCGCGGCACAGGCACTCCCGGCCTCGGCCCGCCGGCAGGCCCTCTGCGCGTCCACGGTGGGCGACACGCTGGGACGGCTCAGCGCGACCGGCACGCAGCAGCACAAGGCCGCCCAGGACCGCCGCGTCGAGCGCTACCGCGAGGCCCTCCTGCTCTGGGAGCAGCAGGGCGAGGCGCAGCCGGCCGGCCGCACCTGGAGCCGCCTGGGAGAGGCCCTGTTCGAGCGCTTCCACGCCCTCGGCCAGGCCGCTGACCTGGACCAGGCCATCGCCGCCTTCGAGCGTGCCCAGGCGCTGGACCCGTCCGTGGCCCAGGCCGGCCTGGGCGCTGCCCTGCTGCGGCGCTTTGAGCTTTCGGAACGGTCCGCCGACCTCGACGGGGCCATCGCGGCCTTTGCCCACGATGTGGCGCGGTCGCCCGACCGGCCGCTGGCGCGGGTCCGGCTGGGACAGGCGCGGCTCTGCCGGTTCGTCCGCCTGGGCCAGGAAAGCGACCTGGATGAAGCCCTCACAGCCCTGCGCGAAGGCTTGGCCGGCCTGCCGGCAGGCTCAGCCTGCTGGGTGCACGGCAGGCTGGCGCTGGGCCGGGCCTGCCAGGCACGTTGGGAGATGCAGCGCGAGGACGCCGACCGCGACGCGGCCATCCAGTCCTACAGTGCCGTGCTAGAGTCCTGCCCCGTCGATGTCTTTCCGGAGTACGTCCAGGCAGCCGCCCTGCCGCTGGTGCAGCTGTCCCTGGCGCGTCAGGCCGAGGCCGATTGGCCACAGGCGGCGGCTGCCGCTGCTGCGGCCAGTGCAGCCAGGGTGTACCTGTATCTGGAGGAGCTGACCAGCCCGGCGCACGCGCAGCCGTCCCCTTACACCTACCGCCCTGCCCTGTCGTTGCCGCCGCTGCGCCAGCCGGCGCAGGAGCAGGGCGACCTGGCGGCGGTCCAGGCCTATGCTCTGGCCCGGGCCGGGGATCCTGCGGCGGCCGCCGAGGCCCTGGAGGCGGGGATCCTGCGCCGCATGGCCGAGATCGTCCTGCCGGAGCATGTCGGCGAGAGGCTGCCCGAGCAGACCTGGCGGGATGCCTTCGCTGCAGCTTGGCGGCGCATTCGCCGCTCTGCGGAGGAGTGCGAGCGCGCCGAGGAGGAGCGCTGCGGCTGGGCCACCGCCCGGCTGGCCGAGGCCCGCCGCGACTTCTACTACCTGGCCCAGGGGCTGTTCCCCGAGCTCTTCCCCAGCCCTGTCGCCGCGGAGATCTGCGCCGCGGCCGGCAGCAGCGCGCTGGCCTACCTGGCAGCGACATCGGTCGGTGGGCTGGCGCTGGTCGTCCACGGCGAGCAGATCGAGCCTGCCTGGCTGGGCTGCCGCGAGCAGGACCTGCACGAGCTGAGGGAGCGCTTTCGCCCGGACGCGGGCGGCGGGGTCGGCCCCGACCTGGCGGAGGCCCTGGCGCTGCTCGGAGAGCAGGTGCTGCGAGCGCTGGCCGAGGTCCTGGCGACACTGCCGGCATCGGTCGACAGCGTGACCCTGCTCCCGACCGGACTGCTGGCCCACCTGCCGCTGCATGCCGCCTGGTACGCGCAGGCAGGCTACGATGCCGCCCAGGCCGACAGGTTCGTCGTGTGCTACGGGCTGAGCGCCCACGCGCGCACAACTGCCCGCCGCATGCGCGAGCTCCGCCCCGATGTCCCGTGGCGGATGGCCGGCCTGGCCGACCCGGGCACGCCCCTGTCCGCCACCGAGCTGGCCGCCGTGAGCAGCCTCTTCCCGGCGCGGATGGCCCGGCTTCTCGACCCGGCCGAGACCAACCGCGGCAGCCTCCTGGCCGCGCTCACCGAGGTGACGGTGGGCCACCTGGCCGGCCAGGCCCATTCCGACCCGCACGCGCCGCTCGAGTCGGCCATCTGCCTGCCCCGCGGCAGCCACCTGACGTTGCGCGACCTGCTGCGCCCGGCCGGCGGCGAGGCGATCTCGCGGCTGCGACTGCTGGTCCTCTCCGCCAACCAGATGCCCCTGTTTGCCGCGGGCGACCTGCCGGAGACCACGGCTGTGCCCCTACCGGCCGGCCTGCTGCGCGCCGGCCTGCCGGCGGTGGTGGCCTCCTTCTGGCCGGTGGAGGACACCAGCCGCATCCTGCTGCTGGTCCGTTTCTACGAGCTGCTGCCCGAGGAGAAGATGTCGCCGGCCGTGGCGCTGAGGCAGGCCGGGCGCTGGCTGCGCGAGCTGACCGAGGCACAGCTCGTGGAGTACCTGGAGGGGCACGGGCTGCAGGAGCCACTCGCTGCGGAGGTGGCACGGGCGCGCCAGGCTTTGCAGGGGGGGCGCGCTGCCGAGCGGCCCTACGCCGCTCCGTACCACTGGGCGTCCTTTGCCTGCTATGGATCGGTGTGACGGCGTCTCCCGGCAGGTCCACACGGCACGAGGAGGTGGCAATGAGATTCCGGGTCACCTGGGGAGAGCGGCTGCGCTATGCCTTTGACAACACCATGTCCAGAGGCCCGATCGCCCTGATCGGCTGGCTGGCAGTCCTCTCCCTGGCGGTGATCGTCGTCGTGGCGGCGGTGGTCACGATCGCCCGGATCGTTCCGGGAGATGTGAACAGCCCCATCGACTTTTGGGAGGCCTTCTGGCGGAGCCTCATGCGTACCCTGGACGCCGGCACTATGGGGGCCGACGAGGGCTGGCCCTTCCGCGTCGCCATGCTGGCGGTGACGCTCGGAGGTGTCTTTGTCATCAGTACCCTCATCGGTGTGCTGACGGCCGGCGTGGAGGGCAGGCTGGAGGAACTGCGCAAGGGGCGCTCGCGCGTCATCGAGACGGGCCACACGGTGATCCTGGGCTGGTCGGAGCAGATCTACTCTGTCCTCTCCGAGTTGGTCGTCGCCAAGGCCAACCAAAGGCGCTCGTGCATTGTGGTCCTGGGGGAGAAGGACAAGGTGGAGATGGAGGATGCCATCCGCGAGCGTGTCGGCCACACGGGTCGGACGCGCATCGTCTGCCGGACGGGCAGCCCCATCGAGATGGGTGACCTGGGCATCGTCAGCCTGCATACCTCCAGGTCGATCATCGTCCTGGCTCCCGATGGCGGCGATCCCGACGCGCAGGTCATCAAGACCCTGCTGGCCATCACCAACGACCCCCAGCGCCGGCCCCAGCCCTACCACATCGTCGCCGAGATGCGCGACCCTTGCAATGCGCAGGTAGCGCGGATGATCGGCAAGGACGAGGTGGAGCTCGTGTTGACGGGTGGGCTGGTCTCGCGGATCATCGCCCAGACGTGTCGACAGTCGGGCCTCTCGGTGGTGTACACCGAGCTGCTGGACTTTTCGGGGGACGAGATCTACTTCCAGGCCGAGCCGCAGCTGGCCGGCAGGACGTTGGGTGAGGCGCTGCTCATGTACGAGGACTCGGCGGTGTTGGGGCTGTGCCCCCAGGGGGGGACGCCGCGCCTGAAGCCGCCGCTGGACACGCGCCTCCAGGAGGGCGACCAGATCATCGCCATCTCCGAGGACGACGACACGGTGCGGCTCTCCGGGCTGACCGATCTGGGGATTCAGGAGGAGGCCATCCGGACGCGCCGGCCGGCGCCGCCGGCGCCCGAGCGCACCCTGATCCTGGGATGGAACTGGCGCGGGCCGGCCGTGATCAACGAGCTGGACCGCTATGTCCCGCCGGGCTCCGAGCTCAAGGTCGTGGCCGACAGCGCCGCGGTGGTCGACGACATCGCCCGCTACTGCACCGGCGTCGTCCACCAGGCCGTCTCCTTCCAGGCAGGCGACACGACCGACCGGCGCATGTTGGACGAGTTGGCCATCGCGCGCTACGACCACGTGGTCTTGCTCTGCTACTGCGATACGCTGGAGGCACAGCAGGCCGATGCCCGCACGCTGATCACCCTCCTGCACCTGCGCGACATCGCCGAGCGCAGCGGGCATCCCTTCTCCATTGTCAGCGAGATGCTCGACATTCGCAACCGCAACCTGGCCGAGGTCACCCGGGCCGACGACTTTATCGTCAGCGACAAGCTGATCAGCCTGATGGTGGCGCAGGTGGCGGAGAACAAGGCCCTCAACGCCGTGCTGGAGGACATCTTCGACCCGGAGGGCGCTGAGATCTACCTGAAGCCGGCCGCGGACTATGTGGAGCTGGGCCGGCCGGTGAACTTTTACACCATTGTGGAGTCGGCGCGCCGACAGGGGGAGATTGCCATCGGCTACCGCCGCCAGGCCCTGGCAGGAGACGCCGGCCAGGCGCACGGCGTCGTGGTGAACCCGGACAAGTCGCTGCCGATCACGCTGGAAGAGGGCGACCGGGTGATTGTGCTGGCGGAGGAGTGACCGGGCCGGCGTGACAGGAGACAGGATGACAGACGCCCAGAAGAACGGGCCGCGCATTCTGCTGACCGGGTTTGGACCGTTCGGGAAGGCCGAGGTGAACCCGACCCAGCGGTTGATGGAGGCCGTCGCTGCCGGCAGCGTGGCCTTTGCGGGCGCTGCCGTGCGGGCGGTAGTGCTGGACACGGCCTATGCCGCCTGCGAGGAGCAGTTTCGCCGGGCCGTGGCAGAGTGGGCGCCGGCGGCGGTGCTCTCCTTCGGGCTGCACATGGGCACCGATGAGCTGCGCCTGGAGCGCATCGCCGTCAACGTGGACGACGCGGCCATCGCCGACACTGGCGGGCTCTTGCGCAGCGGGCAGCGCATCGCCGAGGATGGGCCGGTTGGCTACTGGTCCACGCTGCCCCTGGAGGGGATGCGGCGGGCCCTGGAGGCGGCCGGCATCCCCGTGGCCGTGTCCAACCACGCCGGCACGTACGTCTGCAACCACCTCTTTTACACGGGCCGCCACTGGATCGAGCGCCGCGCGCCGGGCACGGCCATGGGCTTTATCCACGTGCCGCCCTTCCCGGAACAGGTGCAAGGAGAGGCCGGCCGCAGGGGGATGGCGCTCGACGTGCTGGTGCGGGCGGCCCAGGTCTGCGTGGCGGCGGTTCGGGAGGCGCTGCTGCAGGAAGCACCTTCCCCACCGCCGGCCGGCGGCGCCGGCGGAGCCTGACAGCCAGCGCGCCTGCCGATTTCCCCATTGGCTGCTCAGGTGGGCACAGCCCGCCACGCCGTTGTTCGTGCACCACGCGTCGCAGCCTGTCCCGCGGTCCTTGGCCACCACCGCAGAACCACCAAGAAACTATCTCAAAACCACGAGGGCACAAAAACCCCGTGTCGATAAGCGTCCTCTTCCAATATCCTCTCTGGTGTCTTCGTGCCTCGGTGGTCCGTTCATCTTGGTGCCTCTGGCTTGGTGGTCGATTTGAGATAGTTTCTTAGCGCCGGAAGAGGGCGCGCAGCAGCACGTAGGCGACCAGGACCAGGCCGGCGACCAGGAGCAGGAAGCTGCCCAACCCCAGCGGGACGATGATGACGATGCGGGTCATCGAGAGCACGACCAGGCCGACGATGATCAGCGCGGCCAGGAAGAGCAGTCCTCCCAGTCGGCTACGGGACATGCGGGCCTCCTTGCAGGCGTCGATAGGGCGAGCGAGCGGCCAGTGGCACGCTGCCGGGGCCATTGTATCACGCCGGCCGCTGGGGGTCAACCGGCTGCCGACCGACATCCGGACATATCTCCACGCTACCCATTTCGGTGGGCCCCGGCCCTGCCGGATGGGCCTCTTGGCCCACTGTGGCGGGCATTTCCACGGCTGCGATCGGAGTCTCGGCCCACCGTTCGTGGTGCGCCGGCGTTTGTGTCCGGATCCCAGGTTGCCGACCAGTGGCGATTTGCCGGGCCTGTCGTCTTGTGCTATAATCGCCCCAGGACAACTGGATACCGCCTGTCTCTCGGCCGGGGCAATGGAGGGGATGGCTCGGCAGAGCCCGGCAACCAAGCGGATGGCGGTGGGCCCGCGGGCCGGCTGCTGCGGAGATTCCGAGATGGCGCCAACGCCCGCGGGCGTGAACGCCTGGTGTCCTGGTCGGGCCTATGAGAGAGCGCGGTGACGGGCCGGCCTCTCACCTGAGGGCTTTTTTTTGCCCGTGGGGGAAACGATGACCGGGCAGCTGGCCAGCGTGCAGTGGCGGGACGGCACGGTCCTCCTGCTCGATCAGAGGACACTGCCGCACCAGGAGCGGTGGGTCGAGTGCGCCACCGTCGCAGCGGTCGCCCAGGCCATCGCAGACATGGTCGTGCGCGGCGCGCCGGCCATTGGGCTGGCCGCAGCCCTGGGCATGGCGCTGGCGGCAGCGCGCTGCTCCTGCCACGATGCCGTCGAGCTGCTGCCGGTCCTGGACGAGGCTGCCGACCTGCTGCGGGCGACCCGCCCCACGGCGGTCAACCTGTCCTGGGCGGTGGAACGGATGCAGGCCCGCGCCCGCGCCGTGCGGTTGTTCAGCCCGGAGGATGCCGTGGCCGCCCTCGTCCGCGAGGCCCAGGCGATCTGTCAGGAGAACGAGGCCGCCGACCGGCAGCTTTCCGCGCTCGGCCAGGCGCTGCTGCCGCAGAAGGCCACGGTGCTGACCCACTGCAACGCCGGGGCACTGGCCACAGGCGGCTACGGCACGGCCCTGGGCATCGTCCGAGCTGCGGTGGAGCAAGGCAAGGAGCTGCACGTGCTGGTCGACGAGACGCGCCCCCTTTTTCAGGGTGCCCGGTTGACGGCCTGGGAGTTGCAGCGGTGGGGCATCCCCTTCACCCTGGTCACCGACAGCATGGCCGGCCACCTCATGCACCGCGGCCGCGTGGACGCCGTCGTCGTCGGGGCGGACCGTGTCGCCGCCAACGGCGACGTCGCCAACAAGATCGGCACCTACGGCCTGGCCGTGCTGGCCTTTGCCCACCGTATCCCCTTTTACAGCGCGGCCCCGACCTCGACCCTCGATCTGACCATCCCCGATGGAAGCCGCATCCCCATCGAGGAGCGCGACCCAGAGGAGGTGACCCACTACCGCGGCCGCCCGATCGCGCCGCGCCGGACCGAGGCGGTGAACCCTGCTTTTGACGTAACCCCTAGCCGCTACATCACGGCCATCGTCACCGAGCGGGGCGTGGCCTATGCTCCGTACGAGGAGAGCCTGCGGCGGCTGCAGGAGGAGGGCTGAGATGAACCTGGTGCCGATGTGCCTGCCCACTGCCGTGGGCAGTTTGCCTCATAAGGATCCCCAGGAGGCCTGCGACGCGGTCTTCCGGTACCTGCCGGCCATACCGGCCTGGCCGCAGTTGCCCCGGCGGTCCTTCCGCGAGAACATGTACGTCCAGTTCGGCGAGCGCTTTCCCGGCCTGGTGGTGGATATGGAACGCGAAAAGGTCTATGTGGACCGGGCGCGGGCCGACGATGAGCTCGAGCCGCTCTATCTGGCCTACCTGGAGGACCAGGCCGAGGACTGGGGCATCAGCTCCGAGAACGCCGCCGGCCTGCAGTCCTTTCTCTCGCGCAAGGAGGCGCTGGCGGAGGCCGTGGCCGTCAAAGGGCAGGTCACCGGGCCGATCAGCATGGGGCTGCAGGTGACCGACCAGGCGCTGCGCCCGATCCTGTACGACGAGATCCTGGCCGACGCCCTGGCCAAGCACCTGCGCCTGAAGGTGTCCTGGATGGAGCGGCAGCTGCGCCGGGTGAACGCGGCGGCCATAGTCTTCCTGGACGAACCGTACCTGAGCGCTTTTGGCTCGGCCTATGTCTCGCTGAGCCGCGAGCAGATCATCACCGCCATAGAGGAGGTCCTGGCCGGCCTGACCTGCCTGAAGGGCGTGCACTGCTGCGGCAACACCGACTGGTCGGTCCTGCTGGAAACCTCGGTGCAGATCCTCAACCTGGATGCCCTGGAGTATGCCGAGAGCCTGTCGCTCTACCCCGAGGCCGTACGCGCCTTTTTCGGCCGCGGCGGCATCGTGGCCTGGGGCATCATCCCGCAGACGGAGGACGGCATCGCTGCGGCCACGGTGGAAGGGCTGGTGGGCAAGCTGGAAGAAGCCTGGGCCCTGCTCATGGGCAAGGGCATTCGCCTGGACGATATCCTGGCCTCCTGCCTGATCACCCCGTCGTGCGGCCTGGGATCGGTCACGGTGCAGGCGGCCGTTCGCGCGTTGGAGCTGACCGCGGCCGTCTCACGGGCGGTACGCGGCAAGTACCGCATCGACTGAGCCGAGGCCGAGAGCGCAGGAGTGCGCGGATGATCGTCGTCACCGGTTCCATCGCCTTTGACTACATCATGACCTTCCCCGGCCGCTTCAAGGAGCACATCCTGCCGGAGCAGGTCGAGCACATCAGCCTGAGCTTCCTGGTAGACGAGATGCGGGTTGTACGCGGGGGGTGCGCCGCCAACATCGCCTACTCCCTGGCTCTGCTGGGGGAGCGGCCGTACCTGATGGCCACCGCCGGCCGCGACGGCGCCGAGTACCGCCAGTGGCTGGCCGACCACGGCGTCGATGTCGGCGGCATGTGCCTCTGCGACGACTGCTTCACTGCCTCCTTCTTCGTCAACACCGACCTGGACGGCAATCAGATCGCCACCTTCTACAGCGGAGCCATGGGCCGGGCCGGCCGGCTGTCCTTCTGCAGCTTTCCCGACCCCCAGGCGGTCGAGTGGGCCATTATCTCGCCCAACGACCCCGCGGCGATGCTCCAGTATGCCCGGGAGTGCCGCGAACTGGGCATCCCCTACATCTACGACCCCAGCCAGCAGGTGGCCCGCTGCCCGGGACCCGAGCTGGTCGCAGGCGCCCGCGGGGCGCGCGTCCTCATCGTCAACGAGTACGAGAACGACCTCTTCCGCAAAAAGACCGGCCTGGGCGAAGAGGGCATCTTCGAGCTGGTGGAGACGCTCGTGGTGACGCGGGGTCGGCACGGCTCCACGATCGTCGCTTCCGAGGGCGGCCGACGTGTCAGCTACGATATCCCATCCGTGCCGGCGGCCCAGCGCCTCGATCCGACCGGGGTCGGGGATGCCTACCGGGCCGGCCTGCTCAAGGGGCTCCGGGCCGGCCTGCCCTGGCCCATCAGCGGGCGGATCGCCTCCCTGGCTGCCGTCTACGTCCTGGAGGATCCTGGCCCGCAGCCCTGTCCGTACACCCGCGCGGACTTTGTCGCCCGCTACGAGCGGGAGTTCGGCCCCGAGCCGGCCGTGCGCCGGGCGCTGCTCGGGCAGGAGTAGCTTCCCCGCAGGCTTTCAAGCGAGAACCGAGCCATAACCCGAAAGCGAGAGGTGAACGATGGTCGAGCACGATGTCAAGGACCTGGCCCTGGCGGCTCAGGGCAAGCTGCGCATCGAATGGGCCGAGCGCGACATGCCGGTGCTGCGGCTGATCCGCGAGCGCTTCGCCCGGGAGAAGCCGCTCCAGGGCGTCTGCCTGGGGGCCTGTCTGCACGTGACCACGGAGACGGCCAACCTGATGCGCACGCTGCAGGCCGGCGGGGCCGATCTGGCCCTCTGTGCCTCCAACCCCCTTTCCACCCAGGACGACGTGGCCGCGGCGCTGGTGGCCGAGTACGGGGTGCGCTGTTTCTCCATCAAGGGCGAGGACAACGACACCTACTACCAACACCTGCGCTCCACCCTGGCGATCGATCCGCAGATCACCATGGACGACGGGGCCGACCTGGTGACCACGCTGCTGAAGGAGCGCACCGACCTGATCGCCGGCATGATCGGCTCGACCGAGGAGACGACCACCGGGGTCATCCGCCTGCGGGCTATGGCTGCCGACGGCAAGATCCAGTTCCCGGTCATTGCCGTCAATGATGCCGACACGAAGCACCTCTTTGACAACCGCTACGGCACGGGCCAGTCCAGCATCGACGGCATCCTGCGGGCGACGAACAAGCTGCTGGCCGGGAGCAACTTTGTCGTGGCCGGCTACGGCATGTGCGGCCGGGGGGTGGCCATGCGCGCCCGTGGCGCCGGGGCCAACGTCATCATCACCGAGGTGGATCCGCTCAAGGCGCTGGAGGCGGTGATGGACGGCTACCGGGTCATGCCGATGCTGGAGGCCGCGGCCATCGGCGATGTCTTTGTCACCGTCACCGGGAACAAGGACGTCGTCCGCGCCTGCGACTTCCAGGCGATGAAGGACGGAGCCATCGTGGCCAACTCCGGGCATTTCAACGTGGAGGTGGACATCCCGGCGCTGGAGCGCCTGGCCGTGCAGAAGCGCGACATCCGTCCCTTTGTGGTGGAGTATACCCTGGCCGACGGCCGGCGCATCTTCCTTTTGGGCGAGGGCCGGCTGATCAACCTGGCCGCGGCCGAGGGGCATCCACCGAGCGTGATGGACATGAGTTTTGCCAACCAGTCGCTGGCCGCCGAGTACCTGGTCAAGAACCGCGGCCGGCTGGAGCAGCGCGTCTACCGCATGCCGCTGGAGCTGGACAAGGAGATCTCCCGGCTGAAGCTGCAAGCCATGGGCATCTCTATCGACGTGCTGACCCCGGAGCAGGAGCGCTACCTGGCCTCGTGGGAGGAGGGGACGTAGAGGCAAGAGGCAAGAGGCAAGAGGCAGGAAGCAGGAGGCGGGGTTTGGCGCTGGCGGGCCAATCGCCGGGCAAAGTCCAGACGGGCTCCGCGCCGGGCCGCGGTCGGGGGAATCCCATGTCACGCAGGCTGCTGCGGATCGCCGTGCTGCTGCTCCTGGTGCTCGGCGGGCTGGCCATGGACGCCTTCCTGCAGGCCCGCGGGGCAGCCGAGCTCGACGTCGGCGGGCGCGACCTGGGCTACGTTGGCGGCTTCTCGGCCAAGGAGTGGAGCACCTCGCTGGCCGGGCCGGCCGGCCCCGAACAGGGCACCTTCCGCTGGATGAGCGGCAGCGGCACAATCCTTCTCGGGCCCGTGCGCGCCGGGCAACCCCTGCTGGTGCGCCTGCGCATGGCCCGGCCGGCCGGCCCGGCCAATCCCCCCATGCAGCTCCGCGCCGGCGAGCAGCTCTCGACGACCTTCCCGCTGGGGCCGACCCTGCAGGAGTATGCCTTTCTCGTGCCGCCCGCCGCCCTGCGCAGCGGCAGCCTGCGGGTGGCACTGCAGGTGGCGCCCTTCCAGGTGCCCGGCGACGACCGCGACCTGGGGCTCGTCCTGGAGCGGGCCCGGCTCGAGGTGCTCGCCGACGGCCCCGGCGGCGGGTTCGGCGCCCTCCTGCTGGGCCTGCGGCCGGCCTACGGCCTGGTCGTGCTGGCGGTGGCGCTGACCGCCCTGGCCCTGGGCCTCTCCTTCGGCTGGTCCTGGGGGCTGGGGGCGGGGGCGCTCCTGTTGGCCGGCGGCGCGGCGGCCTTTCGGCCCGACGTGGTCGTCCAGGCCGGCCCGACTCTGACCACGCTGGCGGTCCTGACAGCCGCCGTGGCCGGGGGCCTGCGCCTGCTGGGCCCGCGCTGGCGGGCCGTGGGCCGCTGGCTCGGCGACCGCGCCGCGGCCGTGCTGCTGATCCTCTTTTTCCTCTCTCTCGCCCTCTCCTTCTTTCCCCACATCGAGGCCGACGGCATCGAGTACTACGCCTACCTGCGCTCGCTGGCGTTCGATGGCGACCTGTACTTTGCCAACGAGCTCTCCCTGGAAACGGCGAGGCTCTTCCCCCATGTCCCCTACGGGCTGGGCAGCAAGACGACCGCTACCGGCTACCAGCCCAACTTTGCCTCGGTGGGGCCGGCTATCGTCTGGACGCCGTTTTTCGCCGTTGGCCACCTGCTGGCCCTGGGGGGCCACGCCCTGGGCATGCCCTGGACGCTGGACGGCTACAGCGAGCCCTACGTGGTGCTGATCTGCTTCGGCAGCACCCTTTCGACCCTGGTCACGCTGCTCCTGGGCTACGACCTGGTGCGGCGGTTCTACGGGCCGAGCCTGGGCCTGTTGGCCACCACGGCCTCCTTCCTGGGGACGGGCCTGTTCTACTATGCCTTCTACAAGCCCGATTTTGCCCACGCCCTGGCAGCCTGCGCGGTGACCGTGTTCGTGTACCTGTGGGCGCGCACCCTGGGCCGGCGTACCCCCTGGCAGTGGCTCGGGCTGGGGCTGGCGGCCGGCTTCATGACCACCCTCTACTGGATCGACGCCCTCTTTGTCGTCGTCGTGGCGTTGGAGCTGCTCTGGGAGGCGGGCAAGATCCTGACCAGGTGGAACGGACGAAGGACCAAGAACCGAGGACCAAGGACAGGCGGATTGGGCAGCGGCCGGGGAGATGTCGAGGCAGGGGAGGAGAAGCCGGGAGCCTCCGCCGCGCCGCGCCAGCTCCGGCCGCTGGGCTCCCTGCTGCTGGGCGGGCTCCTCTTTGCCGCGGCCTTCCTGGTCGCCTTTGCCCCGCAGATGATCGCCTGGAAGGTCCTCTACGGCCAGTGGTTCACCGTGCCGCAGGAGGGGTTCGCCAACGTGGCCGGCTTTGCCGCGCTGGAGCTGCTCTTCTCCCCCCTGCACGGGCTGCTGCCGTGGACGCCCGTCGCCCTTCTGGGCATGGCCGGCCTGGGCTGGCTGGCCTGGCAGAAGCGGCCCTGGGGCCTCTTTGTCCTGCTAGGTCTGCTCCTCTACTTTCTCTACAACGCCACCCTGGGAAGCTGGCACGGCGGGGGCTATTTTGGCCTGCGCCGGCTGACCAACGCCTTCCCCTTCTTTCTGCTGGGCGTGGGGGCGCTGCTGCACTGGCTGCGGCGCCGGCGGGCCGAGGGGGCGCTGCTCGCGGCCCTGCTGCCCACCCTCTGGGGGCTGCTGGTGCTGCTCCGCTACCTGGTCTATGCCATGCCCCACTATCCGCAGGAGCTGGAAGGCCTTTCCCTGCCCGAGTTCCTCCTGGCGCCGACGAACATGCCGGTGGAGCGCCTGCCCGAGGCGCTGCGCCTCTCCTTCCTCGTGCAGTGGGTCGACCGCCTGGCGCAGCGCTTCCGGCCGGCCGACCTGGCCTACGGGCTCGCGCTGCTCGTCCTCTTTGCCGCAGCGGCGTGGGGGGTGTGGAAGGGCCTGGGGGCACGGCTGGGGAAGCAAGGGAGATGGAGAGCTGAGAGCTGACCCACGGATTTCCCCTGCGCCTCGGGCTTTGGCAAGAAGCCGACTATCGCGGTACGGACGAGCCGCACGGATACACGGACGATTTGGCCGCTCGACCGCGCGAACGGGTCGGCGAGTTTGCGCCGGTCGGGGTATGTGCCGGGGCTAGCCTGGAAGACGGTGTGACGGTTGAGCGCTGATGACAGCACGCAGCTCGGATTCGGGTCCGGGTTGCGGCGGGGAGCGAGGCGGAGACAAGGGGCAGGGACGGACTGGGACGGAGAGCTAGGGCGAAGCCTCGGGCAGGTCGACCAGCATGAACTTGCCCTCGCCCTGGGCCAGCAGGTTGCCCTCCTCGTCGTGCACGGTGGCCGCGGTCAGGACGAGCCGGCCGCGCCGGCCGGTGACGCGCCCGCGCAGGTGTAGTGGCCGCCCGATGGGAACGCCGCGGCCGCGCATGCGCACGTGCAGGTCCCCGGTCACGGCCGGCCCGTGCGCGGCGCTGACGGCGTGGGCCATGGTTTCGTCCAGCAGCGTCGCCACCAGCCCGCCGTGCATGAGCCCTGGGTAGCCCTGCAGGTCGCGCTGCGGCGTGAACGCGGCCTCGACGCCGTCTTCACCGTAGGAATAGCACAGGTGCAGGCCGATGGGGTTGCCTTGGCCGCAGGCGAAGCAGTAGTTGTCGCGCTCATAGGGCATGGGCGTCTCCGGCAAGAGGGTATGATATTCCGGCGGAACAGGCTCGGCGACAAGTGCAGCGTCATGAGTGAGGCGTGAAAGCCGTGCTCGCGGATCACGTTTCACTCGTCACGCCGCCCTATCCATCTGCCGCCCACACCCGTGCCCCCACGACCAGCCGCCAGGCTACGGCTTCGGTGTCGGCGTCGCCGCCACAGGCGGCAGCGGCTGGTTCAGCAGGTAGGCGGCCGCCGTGTCGAGCTGCGGGTCCAGCCCCTGGTCATAGTCCTCCGGGGTCAGGGTGACGATGATCTCGGGGGTGAGGCCCTTGTCCTGGATTTGCCGGCCCTGGGGTGTCAGCCAGTGGGCGATGGTGATGCGCACCGCCGAACCGTCCGGGAACTCGCTGATGTCCTGGATGGAGCCCTTGCCAAAGGTCTGCTCGCCGATGAGCGTGGCCCGGCCATAGTCCTGCAGGGCACCGGCGGTGATCTCGGAGGCGCTGGCCGAGCCACCGTCCACCAGCACGACCATCGGCAGGTCGAACACCTGGGCCTGTCCGGGGATGATGCCCAGCGGCGTGCGGTTGCCGTCGCGGTCGGCCTCGTAGGTGGCGACACCCTCGCGCAGGAAGCGGCCCAGCACCTCCTGTGCCGCGGTCAGGTAGCCGCCGCCGTTGCCGCGCAGGTCCAGGATCAGGCCCTGCGGGTTCTGGGCCAGCAGCTCCTCGAGCGTGCTGTCGAGCTCCTGGGCGGTGGTGCTGCCGAAGATGGAGAGGCGGACGTAGGCCAGGCCGTCGTCGCGCATCTCGCCCTCGACGCTGGGCACCTCGATGTGGGCGCGCGTGATGGTCACCTCAAAGGCCTCCTGGCCCTGGCGGGCGATCTTGAGCGTGACCTGGGTGCCGGCCGGCCCCTTGATGCGGGCGATCACCTCCTCGAGCTGCATGCCCTCGACGTCCACCCCGTCGACGGCCAGGACGATGTCCCCCTTGCGCAGGCCGGCCCGGGCCGCCGGGGAGTCGTTGCTCACCGGCCCCTGGATGATCGGCCAGCCGCCCTGCGTGTCGATGTAGGCACCGATGCCCTCGTACTCACCGGACAGCGAGGTCCGCGATACCGCGGCCTGGGCCGGGGTCGAGAAGAAGGTATAGTCGTCTCCCACCGAGCCGACCATGCCGGAGATGGCCCCGTAGACCATCTTCTGGTAGTCGACCCGGCTCGGGTCGTAGAACCTGTCCTCCAGAAGCGACCAGACCTGCCAGAAGATCTCGAACTGGCGGCGGAGCTCCTCCGGCGTCTGCTGCTGGACCTCCGCGGTGACCGGTGTGGCCGTCGGGGAGGGTGGGCCAAAGGGCCACCAGGAGGCCCGCGCCGGGTCGCGCGCGGCGTACCCGGTGAACCCCCCGGCCACGAAGCCGACGATCGCCACCACGACGATCAGGATCGACACAAGCAGACGCTGTCCGCTGCTGTTCATAGAGGAATCCCCCTGGACCAAGCCATCCTGCCAACCTCAAGGAATCGCGGTCCCATCATAGCGAAAAACCGGTGTTTGTCAAGCAAGCTGGGACACCAAAGCACGGCCGTATCCAAGTCGCCGGCCTTGACCGGCAAGTGCCCGGCTCCGGCAACGGCCCGACGCCGCACATCCAGGGACACGGCAATGGTGCGGCCATGCCGCACTGTACGCCGGCCGGGCACTTGCCATCCGCTGTGCATCGGCGCGACCTTGATATCGCCGTGGACACCAAAGGTTGACCATTTGCGCGGCCGCGGCGGTTGTAGTAGAATAGTGCCCAGGGGCCGCCCCGGATGAAGACGGCCGGCTCCCCGGCCATGGTCGGCACGGTGCTGACGGCAAGGAGGTTGAGGATCGGACGGGTCTGTGGTGACGGTGCAGCGTGGATGAGAACGGCGGAGGTGCGTCGATGGATTCGATCTGGCCAAAATGTCAGAAGTGCCAAATCGGGGTGTTGGTGCCGCTGTCCGACTATGGGCAAGAGGGAGCCCCGGTGATGTTCAAGGCCTGGGTCTGCACCAACCCGGCCTGCGGGTTCAACTTGAAGATCCACAAGGGCAACCTGTACATCAACGAGCCGGTCAGCGAGCGGCCGATGTACGAGCTGCGCTGAGAGTGCGGTTCAGAGCAAGCAAGGGGAGGCCCGCCGCCGTCGAGGCGACGGGCCTCCTCGTGTTCCGTAGCCTATGGAGTGCCCCGGAGCAGTACCGGCAGGTAGATGGTGAACCACGGGGGCCGCATAGTGAGGATGCGCACGGCGGTGTCTTCCCCGCAAGGGTTTGTCGTCGTCAGAGCTACCGTGTAGACGCCGTACTGGTCGTACCAATGCAAGGCAGTGGGCTGGTCCGACGCGAACGACTGGCCATCACCGAAAGTCCAGTAGAAGAAGATGGGTGTGCTGCCTGTGGCCACGGCGGTGAAGGTAACGATCTGACCGATGGTTGGCGTCATGGGGGTCCAGAGGAAGGTCGTCGCCGTTACCGGTGCACACGGCGGAACCACTGTGACAAGGTGAGAGACGGTCGCGGTGGCAGACGAGCAGTTTGTCGCCGTCAGAACCACGGTGTACGTATCGGCCAGGCTGTAGGTATTGCTCACCACTCTGCCCCAGGCAGTGGTACCGTCCCCCAGATCCCACGTGTAGGAGATTGGGAGGGTCGGCGCCGAATCCTCCATCCGGGCGTAGCGGAGTTCGTAGTCGTCGGCAAAGTAGCTGACGTGGGCATGTCCCATGGTATCGAGGACCAGGGACGTGTCATTGTAGCCCCAGCCACTGTCCACGGCCCCGATTCCCCAGGTGGAGCCCTCATACCAGGCCAGCTGAACTCCAGGATGGTCTTCATTGATGTAACTGATACGGGGCCGGCCGTAAGCGTCCAGGGCCAGTGAAACGGACCGACCCACCTGGCCGGCACTGTCCACAGCCTCAACATGCCAGGCCGAGCCATCGGAATAGGCATACTTCAGGTCTCCGCGGGTGGCGTCGTAGTAGGCGATATGGGGATGGCCGGCTGCATCTAGGGAGAGTGAGCTATCTGTGCCCACATCCCCGGCGCTGTCCACGGTCGCAAGATGCCAGGCAGAGCCGTCGTTGTACGCATACTTGAGGTCACCGCCGGCGGCATCGTAGTAGCTGATATGCGGCCGACCGAGCGTACTCAGTGCCAGAGAGGTGTAATACCAGCCAGGCGCAGCGTTGTCCACTGTCTCGGTGATCCAGTCACTGCCATCGTTGTAGGCGTACCGCAGGTCGTTGTTGTTGCCATGATAGGCGATGTGGGGCCGGCCGACAGCATCTAGGGCCAGAGACGCTGTGCCACCCAGATCTACGTTGTCAATTTGCCAGGCGGCGCCGTCGTAGTAGGCGTACTTCAGCTCTCCGCTTGTCCAGTCGTCGTAAGCGATGTGAGGACGCCCATCGCTGTCCAACGCCAGCGAGTTCACCCCTGCGTTATTGTCCAATGTCTCGCTGATCCAGGCCGTACCATCATACCAGGCATATCGCAGGTCCAAGAAGGCACCGGCGCTATAGCTGACGTGGGGTCGGCCGGCACCATCCAGCCTGAGCGAGGTGCCAATGGATATGGCGGCGGGCCGTGCCCACCGCTCCGCCGATCGGCTTCCCCACATCCAGGGCCGAGCGGCGAGTTCCCCTACCCCCGCCCAGTTCCAGGTGTCCACGGTGTGCGTAATCCAGCCACCGCTGGCCCATCCGGTGAAGGTGATCATCTGCCCGACCGTCGGGGTGTACGGCTGCCAGGAGAACTCTGCCTGGCGCACCGGTTCGCACTGCGGGAGCGGCTCCAGGGCCAGGTCCTGCTGCGTCACCGCGCCGCTGTAGATCGTCACCAGCGCCGGGTCGCCGGGGTAGTAGCCGCCGGCTGCGGCCGTGGCGGTGTAGAGGTCGGCGCAGAGGGTCAGCGAGTAGGCCCCGTCCACGGCGCTGCTGGTGGTATAGACCTGGCCGTCGGCCCAGGCCAGGGCACTGACGACGGCCCCGCCGATGGGCGCGGCGCTGTCCGCGTCGGTGACGGTGCCGCTCAGGGTGCCCTCCCCCTGGTCGGCCGGGTAGGGCCCGCTGAGCGGGGTGAAGAGAAGGGCCTGTGTCTCCGTCGGGTAGGCCGGGTCGTGGAAGGAGTAGGACAGGCCGGCCGTGCCGCCGCTGTTCTCCAGCCCCACGCTCGTCCAGTGCGTGTCGTGCACCGTCAGGTACTGCAGGGCGATGGCCCCGCTGTCCAGGTCGAGGATGATCTCGAACGTCTCCGGGTTGCCGCTGGGCCAATGCTGCACCTGGTAGAACTCGATGACAAAGAGGTGGTCGTCCACCAGCTGGGTGTAGATGACCCCCTGGCTGCCGCTGGCCGGGTTCAGATCGTCCCAGAAGGCGTAGATGCCGTTGTTGGGCAGGAAGGGCGAGGGGATGGTGTTGCCCCCAGGGAAGTTCGAGCCCGCCCCGAAGGTGACATAGCCGTTGGAGCCGATGTACAGGGAGGTGTAGTCCGTTCCGTAGTAGCGGAACGACCGCCCGCCCAGCGAGACCGATACGTTGGCGTCGTCGGCCAGGTAGCGGGGCGTGCCGCCGGCGGTGATGTCGATCCAGTTGAAGGCCGGCCCGCAGGGGCGCGTCGAGTCGCGCAGATAGTAGCCGGCTGCAGGCAGCAGGTCAAAGTCCTCCACCAGGTCGCCGGTGACGGTGATGGCCCGGGCCTGGGGGGCGTAGCCCGGGCTGCTGGCCTGCAGCGTGTAGGTGCCCTGGGCCACGGTGGCGCTGTAGAAGCCGCTGGCGGGGTCGCTGACCACGCTCACCGGCGTGTCCAGCAGCGCCAGCGTGGCCCGCAGCGGCAGCCCGCTCGTGCCGTCGGTGACGGTGCCGGCCAGCGTCCACAGCGGGGCGATGTCCAGCACCATGTCGTGCAGCGTCGTCGTGCCGCTCACCACCTGCACGCCGGTGGCGGTGGCCGGGAGGTAGCCGTAGCGGGTGGCGGTGATCTCGTAGGTGGCGGCCGGCAGGGTCAGGCTGTAGGCGCCGCTGCCGTCGCTCAGCGCCGTGCGGACCGGCCCGCCGCCGGCCGGGACGATCTCCAGCGCCACACCCGGGATCGGCGTAAAGGCGCTGTCGTAGGTGACGCCGCCCAGGGCGCCCAGTCCGGCGGCGGCCTGCACGGCCGCCAGGGCATCCAGGATGCCCCAGCCCCACACGTTGTTGGGGTGGCCGCCCGGGCCGTTGGGCGGGCACTGCAGGTCGACCTTGGATGTGGCCGTGCCCTTGACGATCTGGTAGGTCGTGTCCAGGTCGCCGATCAGGGCCGGCTGGGCCGACCAGAGCAGGGCCAGCAGGCCGGCGGTGTGCGGCGAGGCCATGGAGGTGCCCTGGTTGCTGCCGTACCCACCCCCCGGGACGGACGAGCGGATGGCCACCCCCGGCGCGGCGATGTCCGGCTTGACGCGCACCTCGCCCTGGTAGGTGACCGGCCCGCGGCTAGAGAAGGAGGCGATGGTGTCGCCCTGGGCGAAGGCGGCCGTGGCCAGGATCTCGGTGTACTGGCCGGGGTTGGTGGTGGTGCCGCAACTCGGCCCGGTGTTGCCGCCGGACTTGGCAATGGCGATGCCGGCGGCGTAGAGGGCCTGGGCGGCCGGGAGCAGCGTGTCCAGGTCGCAGCCCTCGCTGCCGGGGCAGGACCAGGAGTTGTTGATGATGTGCGGGGCCAGGTCCGGCCGCGGGTTCTGCCCGTTCAGGTCGGTCGGGGCCAGGAACCACTCCCAGCACTCGATGTACTTGGACGCCTTCCAGACGCTGCCGGAGTTGAGCTTGCAGGCGATCCACTGGGCGCCGGGGGCCATCCCCACCTGGTTGCCGGCGCCGTCGTCGCCGACCATGGTGCCGGTGGTGTGGGTGCCGTGGCCGTTGGGGTCGGCCGGGTAGGAGTACTCGCCGAAGGTGTCGTGCCAGTTGTAGTTGTGGTCGAAGCTGCCCCCGCCCAGGTTGCCGCGGTACTGGTTTACCAGGGCTGGGTGGGTGTACTCCACTCCGCTGTCAGCGCTGCCAACGACGATGCCCTGGCCGGTGTAGCCGAGAGCCCACACGTCGTCGGCGTTGAGGCGGGCGATGTTCCACTCCACCGCGTCCACGGCCGGCGGGGCCTGCGGGCCGGCGGGCGGGTCGTCCAGGCCGTCGAAGGTGGGGTCGGCGACGACGCGGGCCACGTCGGGCCGGCCGGCCAGGCGGCGGGCCAGGGCCTCGTCGCCGGTAACCTGGATGGCGTTGACGATGAAGAAGGGGTGATAGGGCACGCCCCAGGCGTCCAGTTCGGCGCGCAGACCGGCCTGGCTGCGCCCGGCCAGGTCCCGCAGGGACTGGTAGACATAGGCGACGCGCGCGGCGCGGCCTGGGATGGCCTCGGCCGCGCTCAGGTCGGCCTGCTCCTTGAGCATGACGATGAAAGAGCCTCGGCCGCCGGGGGCGGCGGCCAGCTCCTGGAGCAGGCGGGGGTCCAGGGCCGTGCTGTCGGCAGTGCGGGGCGCGGGGAGGGCGGCGCCGAGCAGCAGCACGAGCAGGGCCAGGCCGGCCAGCAAGCGAGGGGTCATTCCGACGCGCACGGTCTCTCTCCTTTCACGGTGCACGGGCCCATCCGGCCCTCCGCAGGGCCCACGGAAGAGGCCGGCCGCCGGGCCGGCGAGCGCAAGCCCGCCGGCCCGGTATGGATTTGTGCCCCGGACCTTGTCCGGGAACGTGCCGCCGCTGTTACGGGGCGACGCCCCGAAACACGAGCGGGAGGTAGACCCTGTGGGCTTCCACCACCGTGACCGGGTGCGAAGCCAGGACCTGAGGGCCGCAGTTCTGGGCGGCAACGGTGACGGTGTAGGTGCCGGCGGCAGTGAAGGTATGCAGGATGCTCTGTCCCGTGCCCGTACCGCTGTCGCCAAAGTCCCAGGTGAAGGTAACCGGGGGTGTCGGGCCACCCTCGGTCCAGCCGTAGCGCAGCGTGGTTGGCCAGCCGGCGGCGTACGAAAGGTACGGCCGGCCGGTCGAGCCCAGCGCCAGGGAGGGGTAGCCGCCGGACAAGCCGGCGCTGTCCCAGTCGTGCATCAGCCAGGCGATGCCGGTGTTCCAGGCATACCTGACCGTGCCGTTTTCGCCGTCGAAGTAGGCGATGTGCGGCAGGCCGGCCTGGTCGAGGGCAAGGGAGGTGTGCCGACCCAGAAAGTACCCGCCGCTGTCCACGGTCTCGATCTGCCAGGCCGAGCCATCGTGGGAGGCGTAGCGCAGGCCGCCGTCCAGCTCGTTATAGTACGAGATGTGCGGGTGATCCGCGGCGTCCAGCGCCAGGGAGGAAGACTTGCCTACGTAGTAGGTGTTGTCCACCGTCTCGACGTTCCAGGAGGAGCCGTCGTAGTAGGCGTATTTCAGGTGGCCAAGCATCGCGTCGTAGTACGAGATGTGCGGATAGCCGGCCGAATCCAGGGCCAGTGACGTGGAGGACTTTTGTATGGTGTCGGCGCCGATGTCGGTGTCCACCGTCTGGATGGTCCAGCTCACACCGTCGTAGGAAGCATAGTGCAACTCGCCGTTTCCGACGTTGGCCAGGTAGGAGATGTGCGGGTGGCCGGCGCCATCGAGCGCCAGCGAGGTGTACGCGGCGTAGTACTGCACGGTGCCGCTGGCCACGGTCGTCGTATACCAGGCCGTCCCGTCGTACCAGGCGTACTTCAGGGCATAGAGCCAATCGTCGTAGTAGCTGATGTGCGGATGGCCGTCGGTGCTCAGGGCGAGGGAGCAATACTCCCCGCTGTGGATGTCCACCGTTTCAGTGTACCAGGCCGCGCCGTCGTACCAAGCATAGGCCAGGATGCTCCATGGGTCGTGGTAGCTGTTGTAGGAGATGTGCGGCCGGCCGGCGGCATCCAGCGCCAGAGAACTCTGCCGGTGTACCGGTTCGGCGGTGCCTACTGTTTCGGTCAGCCAGCGCACCTGGCCGGCCCAGGCGCCAAAGGCCACGGCCTGGCCGACGATTGGCACCGGCGGATCCCAGGCGAACTCGGTCGTTGTGACCGGGACACAGGCCGGGGCTACGTCCATCTCCACCACCACATCCACCACCGGGCTGACCGGGTCGTTGCTGGTAATCTGCAGGCTGGTGTTGTAGACGCCGGTGGTGATCGGCGCGGTGTAGGTGAGCAGCACGTCGGCCGAGGCCCCGGCGGCGATGAGGCCGCCCAGCGGGAACGCCGCCAGCCAGTCGGCGGCAGGGACCTCCAGCAAGCTCCAGGCCAGGTCGCCCGCGCCGTCGTTGCCGATGGTGATGGTGGCGGTGGCCGTCTGGCCGGGGTTGAGCACGGGTGCCGGCGGGGGCGCCGGCGGGACGATCTCCGGCAGCAGCGCTTCCAGCGCAAAGTGCTCGACGGTGGTATCGCCGCTGTAGACGATCGTGCTCCGCGGCCCGCTGGGGAGGTAGCCCGCGGCGGAGGCTGCGACGCTGTACAGGTCGGCGCAGAGGTTCAGGCTGTAGGTGCCGGTCAGGTCGGTGGTGGCGGTGAAGAGGCCGCCCTGCGGGTCGGTGGCCGACACGAGGGCGCCGGGGAGCGGCGCGGCCGTGCCGGAGACGGCCACCGTGCCGGCCAGGATGCCCATTCCCTGCTCGGCCGGGTAGATGCCGGTGAACGGGTGGAAGGTCACGGCCAGGCCGTTGTGGAGAGGGCCTGGGTAGGCGGTGGCCACGGTGCCGTTGGCGTTCTCCACACCCACGACCGCCCCGGCAGGGTTGCTCACCGTCAGGTACTGCATCGTGATCAGCCCGCTGTTCATGTCCAGCAGCAGCTCAAAGGTCTCCGGGTTGCCGATGGGCGCGTGCTGGACCTGGTGGTACTCCACGATCCAGGTGTTGCCCACCCGCTTGGTGTAGACGACCCCCTGGGCGCCGTTGGCCGGGTTCATGTCGGCGGAAAAGGGATAGATGCCGTTGTTCGGCGTGAGGGTGTTGGGAATCGGCCCGGACCAGCGGTTGGCCGGCAGCTGGAAGGTGGTGATGCCGTTGGCGCCGATGTAGAGGTTCGAGTAGGTGTTGCCGTAGAAGCCGAAGGAGCCGCCCAGGCTGATGAGGACGTGGCCGTCAAAATCGAGGTTGCGGGGCGTGCCGTCGGTGGCGTCGACCCAGTCGAAGGCCGGGCCGCAGGGCTGGTCGCTGCTGCGCCAGAAGTAGTCCTGCATGGCGGTCAAGGTAAAGCTGCGCGTCACGTCGCCGTAAAAGCCGATGGGCTGCGCCTGGGTGGCATGCCCGGGGCTGGCGACGATCGTCCAGAAGGTCCCCTCGGCGACGGTGTCGCTGTAGAAGCCGGTGGCCGGGTCGGTCGCCAGCGTCACCGGTGTGGTCTCGAGGGCGAGGGTGGCCCGCAGCGGGGCGCCGCTGCCCGCCTGCCGGACGTACCCGGAGAAGGTATGCCCCGGCGCGGGAGGCAGGGCCAGGTCCTGGGTGGTGGTGACCCCTTCCTCGACGGTGACGGTGGCTGTGACCGGCAGGTAGCCGTAGAGGGTGGCAGTCAGGTAGTATGTGCCGGTAGGGATGCCGGTGTAGGAGAAGTGGCCGCCAGCATCGCTGTGGCGCGGCAGGAGCGTCCAGCCCTGGCCGTCGCTCAGGTCGAGGCGCACGCCATCCAGCGGGGCCGAGGTCGCCGCGTCGGTCACCGTGCCCGCGATCCCGCCCAGGCCGGCCGTCTGGGCGGCCAGCACCGCGGCGTAGGCGTCGAGGATGCCCCAGCCCCAGACGTCGTTGGGGTGGCCGACGTAGGGGGGGCACTGGCCGTCGATCCTGGGCTCGGCGGTCGATTTCAGGATGTGCTGGATCGTATCGATCCGGCCGGCCAGGTCGGGCCGGGCGCTGATGATCAGGGCCACCGTCCCGGCGACGTGCGGGACGGCCATGGAGGTACCAGAATAGGTGTCGTAACCTCCGCCGGGGACGCAGGAGCGGACGTTGACCCCGGGGGCGGCGATGTCGGGCTTGAGCACCGTCTCGTGGTCCACGACGACGGGCCCGCGGCTGGACCACGAGGCGATGGTGTCGCCCTGGGCAAAGGCGGCGGTGGCCGTCACCTCGGGCCACTGCCCGGGGTTGGTGGTGGTCCCGCAGTTGGGGCCCATGTTGCCGCCGGACTTGGCGTAGAAGATGCCGGCCAGGTACAGGGTGTGGATGATGTCGCGCAGGTCGAGCGGCGCGGTCCAGGAGTTGTTGATGACGTGGGGAGCCAGGTCCGGGCGGGGGTCGGTTCCATCGAGCCTGGTGGGCGCCAGGAACCACTGGAAGCAGTCAAAGGGGTTGACGTGCGGGCTGCCGGGCTCGTCGCGGGTGCCGGGGCAGGCGACCCAGTAGGCCCCCGGGGCCATCCCGACCTGGTTGCCGGCACCGTCGTCCCCGACGATGGTGCCCACGGTGTGGGTGCCGTGGAAGTAGTAGTCGATGGGCTCGGGGGAGCCGGTGGGGCCGTCGTACCAGTTATAGTCGTGGCGAGAGGGCGCGCCCGGGATCCAGGGGCGGTAGGAGCTGGCCAGGGCCGGATGGGTCCAGTCCACCCCCGTGTCGAGGCTGCCGACCACCGCCCCGGTGCCGGTGATGCTCAGGGTGTCCCAGACCTGGTCGGCGTGGACGCGCAGGATGTTCCACTCCGCGGCGTCGCCGCCGGCAGCCGGCACGGATGCGGGGTAGACCGGCTCGATCGTGGCGGGGTAGAGGTACTCCAGGCGGGCCACCTCCGGCCGGCCGGCCAGGGCACCGGCCAGGGCCGTGTCGGCCGTCACCAGGAGCTGGTTGCGGATCCAGTAGGCCCGGTAGGGCGCGCCCAGGCTGTCCAGGTAGGCCCGCAGCGACCGCTGGGTGCGCCCCGCGACCTCGCTGAGCCGGCGGTAGACGTACCAGCCCTTTTCCTCTTTCGTCTGCAGGAGTCGGGCGCCCTCCAGGTCGGCCTGTTCCCTGAGCACGACCAGGACGTCGGCCGTATCCTCGGTCCTGAGCACCTCCCAGATGTAGGGATCGACAGCGGCGGTGGGCGACTGCGCCGTGGCCGCGATGGAGGGGAGGGCGCTGACGATCAGGAGTGCCAGCGCCACGCTGGCAAGGACACCCTTGCGGTTCATCTGTCTGCTCCAGGTGAGCTCAGGCGCGGCTCGCGCGGGCCGCCGGTTGTGGCACTTGACTGCCGCACCGGGCGCGCAAGCCGCAGCGAGGGGGCCACGCGCGCATCCGCGGCCTGCGCCGAGGGCCCTGTCTTTGGACGGCATTCATGGCCGGCAGCTACCGCCAGGGAGGGGCCTACGGGAGGGACCGATGCCGCCAGGCGGGGCGTCCGCGATCAGGCCGCCCCTTCTCTCCACGCACGCAGTACTTCGGCCACGCTCCAGGCCTGGGCGATGCAGCCCCGCGGAGTGTAGGGCGCGTCGCCGTCAAAGATCTCGCTGGTCGAACCGACGCCGGCCGCGCCCAGATGCTCCAGCAGGGGCTCCAGGAGCTGGCGGGAGCCGGCCTGGGGCCCATAGACCCGGCGCATCGCCGTGGCGTAGGGGCCGATCAGCCATGCCCAGACGGTGCCCTGGTGGTAGGCCGCGTCCCGCTGCCAGACGTCGCCCTCGCAGCGCCCGTGGTAGGCGTCGTCCTTGGGAGAAAGGGAGCGCAGGCCATAGGGTGTGAGCAGCTCCTCGCCGACGACGCGCAGCGCCGAGCGAGCCTGTTCCCCATCGAGCAACGGGAAGGGCAGCGCCAGCGCCAGGACCTGGTTGGGGCGCAGGGCGGGATCGTCGCCGGTGGGCCCGTCGACCACGTCGTAGAGGTAGCCACCGGGAGCGTACCAGAAGCGTTCGGGAAAGGTAGCCGCGACCCGCGCGGCCAGCTCGCGGCAGCGTCGGCGGCCGGCGCGCCGCTGCAGCCTGCGCCCTAGCTCGTCGACGATGCGCAGGGCGTTGTACCACAGGGCGTTCACCTCCACCGGCTTGCCGTGGCGGGGGGTGACTACCCACTCCTCCACCTTGGCGTCCATCCATGTGAGCTGCACGCCGGGAACCCCCGCACGGAGCAGGCCGTCGGCCGGGTCGACCTGGATGCCGTAGCGGGTCCCGCGCGCGTGCCAGTCCACGATGTCCACCAGGAGGGGGTATATCTCGTTGGCCAGCGACAGGTCGCCCGTAGCCTCGACGTACGACCACAGTGCCACGAAGAACCACAGGGTGGCGTCCACAGTGTTGTACGCGGGCGTCTCCCCGCCCTCGGGGAATCGGTTGGGCAGCATGCCCTGGTCCAGGTAGCGCGTGTAGGTTCGCAAGACGGCGGCGGCCTCGCGGTAGCGCCCGGTCGCCAGCAGGAGGCCGGGCAGGGCGATCATCGTGTCGCGGCCCCAGTCGCCGAACCAGTGGTAGCCGGCGATCACGGTGGCCGTGCCGTCGTAGCCGGGTGGGCCGAGCGCGGTCGGGGGGCGGTGCACGATGAACTGGTCCGCGGCCAGGACCAGCTGGACGATCTCCGGCCGCTCGTCGGCCATGCCGCTGCGCGCGATGAGCTCCCGCCGGCGGTCCCGCTCGCGGGCCAGGACGCGCTCGCCGTTCAAATCGACCTGGCTGCCCGTCTCGGTACTGGCGACCAGGAGCTGGCTCTCGCCGGGGGCCAGCAGCCGCCGCAGGACGCCCGGCGCATAGAGGTCTTCGGTGTAGTCGAGACCCCGCTCGCGCTCGCGGCGGTGCAGAAAGTTCCAGTACCAGACCCCGGTGGGAATGTGCTCCATGACGGGGACGGTGCGGATGGCGTAGGGATGCGCTCCCTCAAAGGCCCGCAGGACGCAGCAGCCGCGCTCGTCGGCCTCGGCGTGCACGAAATCCCAGTCGACCCGCCCCTTGGTTTCCTGGTGAAAGCTGCGGTAGTTGGCCAGTGGCCGCAGGGTCAACATGGCCGGCCCGGGGCTCCTGGTGAGGGTGTAGGAGATGTAGGTGCTGTTCTGCCCGTGGGCCATCCACAGCCGCTTCTCCAGCTCCCATTCCCCGCCCCGGTAGGTCCAGATGGGCAGGCCGTCCTCGAGGCGGAAGCGTTCCAGGTGGACAAAGCCGCAGGGGTGGATGGTGGCCGGGGTGTACTCGTTGGTGCCGAGGTAGT
>CAZTIG010000018.1:0-70469 GCA_964613665.1 uncultured Chloroflexia bacterium | reverse complement strand
CTGCCGCCGAGGTCTGTCGCGGAGGCTCATCGCCCCAGCCGCCGCGCAGGTGAGCTGCTTTCGTTGGGCCACCGCTGGATGTGCATCCACTATGGCCGGAGCCAGCTTGGCAGGGAAACGGGCTCCACGACGGGAGGTTTGCCATGACAGACAGAGCACTGACTAAGCTTGGGGGCACATGCGCAATCCTTGCTGGCGCGCTGCTACCCGTCTCCGCCACTGCGTTTCTGCTGATGCCCCTAGCCCAGCAGACCTGGGCCGATCCAGCGGCCTACCTAGAGTCGTTTGCGGAAGCTCCAACGTACGCCATGATTGAGTACTCGGTAAACGTTCTCGGCGCGATCCTCGGCCTTGCTGTGGTCATCGCTATCCCTTGCATCCTCCGCCCCGTCCACGAGGGATGGCTCCGCTGGGCGACAATGATCGCCCTGTCGGGGTACTCAGTCATAGCGGTACAGTACCTGCGCGAGATCGCCCTCATTCCCGCCATGGCGGAACGTTACTTGATGGCAGATGCTGCGACAAGAGCTGCGACGGCCCCCGATCTATACCTCGTACTCCTCGATCCACTGAGGGACAGCAACGGGGCTACTTGGCCCTATTGGGGAGACAATTATGGATGAATCCAAGCAGTGTCCGAAATGCAATGGCAGCATGGCTCAGGGCTATCTCAAGGAGATAGGCAACTGCGGCAATCCGCGCAACGTGTTTGCCCCGGCAAATGAGCCTCCTTTTCCGGTGAAAGGCGCGCCTAGCCAGCGCCGCGAGATCATCGTGTGGCGATGTGAGAAATGTGGGTTCTTGGAGATGTATGCGCCCTGAGGGTTGGCGCTCCCCCTCTTCGGATGCGAGAGCCAGGAGCTGCATAGGCATAGACCTGGTGGAGCGCATGGCGAAGCATGCCTCCGGGCGCGCGCCCAACCAGCGGCTGGAGCCGACCGGGCTGAGCAGAGGGGAAACGCCCTGCCCCTACGCCGCCCGCTCCACGACGAGGCGGGCCACCTCTTCGAGGCGCGCCCGGGCGGCCTCCACGGGCACCAGCGCCAGGTACTGCCGCGCTTCCTGGCGGTAGCGCTCGGCGTCCTGGCAGGCCCGCGCCGGCCCCGAGGACGCCTGTACCCGCCGCAGGGCCTCGGCTACCTCGTCCGGACCGGCCTCGTCGCCCAGCCGCGCGACGACCGTCCGCAGGAAGCTGTCGGCGTCGTCGTGGGCTACGGCGTAGATCAGGGGGAGGGTGATGAGGCCGCGGCGCAGGTCGCCGCCGGCCGGCTTGCCCAGCGCCTGCTCCTGGCCCGTGTAGTCGAGCACGTCGTCGACGATCTGGAAGGCCATCCCCAGCGCCCGGCCGAACTGCCCTAGCGCCGCCGTCACCTCCAGTGAGGCCCCGCCGCAGACCGCCCCGACCTGCGCCGCGGCCTGGAAGAGGGCCGCCGTCTTGCGCTCGATCTTGAAGTGGTAGCTCCCCAGCGCCTCGTCCAGCGGCTCGACCGCGTCGACGCTGCTGATCTCGCCCTCGCATATGGCCGTGGCGGCCACGGAGATGTACTCCATGACGCGGATGTCGCCGGCCAGGGCGATGGCCCGCGCGGCCAGGGCGTAGAGGTAGTCGCCGGCCAGCAGGGCCACATCGTGGTGCCACTTCTCATGGATCGTCGGCCGGCCGCGGCGGTGCGGCGATTGATCGATCAGGTCGTCGTGCACCAGGCTGGCGGCGTGGATCAGCTCCACCGCCGCCGCACCGTAGACGGCCGACCCGGGGGCTGCCGCCTGGCCCAGCCGGGCGGCGAGCAGGCACAGCACCGCCCGCAGGCGCTTGCCCCCGGCCGTGAGGATGTAGCGGGCCGGCTGCGAGAGCAGTAGCACCGGCGAGTTCACCAGCCCCTGGATGTACTGCTCCAGCTGCGCCATCTCCGCGGCGATGCCCAGGCGCGCGAACTGCTCGCTCATTCTTCTCCTCGGATCGGCACGGCGCCGCGCCGCGCCGGCCTGCGGCCTGTTCTATGGCATCACCGCCAGGGTGCGGGCCTGCTGCCACACTTCTTCCAGTTGGTAGTAGCTGCGGCGGGTCACGTCAAAGATGTGCACGATCACCGCGCTATAGTCGAGCAGGATCCAGCCGCTCTCCGGAGTGCCCTCCACCCTGCGGGGGGTGATGCCCTGGGCGTCCAGCTTCTCCTGGACCTCCTCGGCGATGGCCTTCAGCTGGCGCTCGCTTTCCCCGCTGCAGATGAGAAAGTAGTCGGCAATGATGGAGACACCCCGCAGGTCCAGCAAAGTGATGTGGCTGGCCTTCTTGGCCGCCACCAGCTCCATCAGCACGTTGGCCAGTTCACGCGGTTCGATGGCGATCCTCCTTCTTTCCGCAGGGCCGGGGCGCTGGCCCGGCCGCCGATACGCGCCGAGTCGATTATACACCATGGCCGGCCGGTGGGCAAATGCCGATGCCGAGCGAGCACGGCCGTGTCAAAGTCGCCCGCCTTGACCGGCAAGTGCCCGGCTCAGGCAACGGCACGACGCCGCACATCCAGGGACACAGCAATGGCGCGGCCATGCCGCGCTGTACGCCGGCCGGGCACTTGCCATCCGCTGTGTATCGGCGCGACCTTGATATCGCCGTGGCCGAGCGAGCCAGTTGCGCGCCCGCCCGGACCTGTAGTACAATGCCGCTGGCCCGAAAGGAGGCCCGGCGCATGCCCGAGTCCGCTCCCGATACCCGCTACGGCCGCGGCGGCCTGGCCCAGAACGCCGCCATCGTCATGGTGATGACCGTCGCCAGCGGCCTGCTGGGGGTGCTGCGCGAGAGCATCATCGCCGGCCGCTTCGGCACCAGCGACGCCAAGGCCGCCTACGACCTGGCCTACGGCGTCCCCGACCTGGTGTACACCGTGGTCATCGGCGGGGCCCTGGGCACGGCCCTCATCCCCGTCTTTACCGCCTACCTGGCCCGCAAGGACGACGCCGGGGCCTGGCGCCTGGCCAGCACGGTCCTCAACCTGGCCCTGGTCGTCGTGCTGGCCACGGCCGGCGTGACCTTTCTCCTGGCGCCCTGGCTGGTGCCGTGGATCATCGCCCCCGGGTCCAGCGCCGGCGTGCAGGACATGACCGTCCAGCTCACGCGCGTCCTGCTGCTCCAGCCGATCCTGCTGGGCATCGGCGGCCTGGCCATGGCCACCCTGAACGCCTTTCGCCGCTTCCTGCTGACCTCCCTGGCCCCGATCGTCTATAACCTGAGCATCATCGCCGGGGCCTATTTCCTGGCGCCGTACTGGGGCATCTACGGGCTGATCGCCGGCGTCCTGGTCGGCGCGGCCCTCTACCTGCCGGTGCTCCTGCCGGGGCTCGTCCTCTGCCGCATGCGCTACACCTTCTCCTGGGAGTGGCGCGACGCCGGCGTGCGCGAGGTCGGCCGGCTGCTCCTGCCGCGGCTGCTGGGGCAGGCCGCCTTCCAGGTCAACTTTATCGCCATCCGCTCGCTGGCCTCTTTCAGCGGCAGCCTGGGGGTCACGGCGCTCAACTATGCCTACCGCCTGCTCTACCTGCCGCTGAACATCCTCGGCATCAGCCTGGGCACGGTGGCATTTCCCACCTTCGCCACCCTGGTCAACGAGGGCCGCCCGGATGAGTTCCGCCGCACGCTGGCGCGCGTGCTGCGGGTGGTCCTGTTCCTCTCCCTGCCGGCCGCGGCGCTGATGTTTGTGCTGCGCCGCCCGCTGATCGCCCTCCTCTTCGAGCACGACGCCTTTACCCGGCTCGACACCGCCGCCACGGCCCATGCCTTCTTCTTCCTCATCGTCGGCCTGACCGGCGGCTGCATCACCGAGATCGCCGTGCGCGCCTTTTACGCGCTGCACGACACGCGCACGCCGGTCGCCGTGGGCGCCGCCGTGGTCGCCCTGAACGTCGCACTGGGGGCCGGCCTGGCCCTGCTCGTGGGGTGGGGCTATGTCGGACTGGCCGTCAGCTTCACGATCACCAACACGATCGAACCGGCCGTGCTGCTGGCGCTGCTGCGGCGGCGCGTCGGGCGTATCGAGGGGCGGGCACTGCTCGCCAGCGGACTGCGCTCGCTGGGGGCGGCGCTGGCCGCGGCCGTGCCGGTGGCGCTGCTGCTGCCGCTGGCCGAGGGGCTGCTGCCGGGGACGGGGCTGGCGGCGCAGCTCGGCCGGCTGGCCGTGCTGACGCTGCTGGGCGGCGGCCTCTACCTGGGCGCGGCGCTGCTGCTGCGCAGCCCGGAGCTGGGCGAGGCCTGGGCGCTGCTGCGGCGGCGGGGGTGACGGGAACCGCACCCGCGGCCCAGCCGGGAAGATCCCTGCCAGACGACCTGCAACGTGCTAGCCCGGAACCCTCTCGATCCCCAGCGTGTTCTCCTCCTCTTCGATGACCACCGTCTTGCGGTAGGTGCCGGCCGGGGGCTGCTCCAGGCGCAGCTCCAGGGAGAGGGTCTCGCCGGCGATATAGGCCTGGTGGGCAGCGATGGCCTGGGCCGTGAGCGCGCCGGCCCCGCCCAGGTAGGCGCGGATGCGGTCGTTCACCGCCAGGCCGGCCTCCTTGCGCGCCTCCTGTATCTGCCGCACCAGCTCGCGCGCCAGTCCCTCCAGCATCAGGGCCTCGTCCAGCGTCGTGTCCAGCGCCACCAGGTAGTCCTCTTCCTCCAGGAAGCGATAGCCCTCCGGGGCAGTGGTCTCCACCAACACCTCGTCGGGCCCCAGGTCGACGGTGCCGCCGTCGGCCAGGGAGAGGGAGAAGGGCCGGCCCTCCTGCAGCACGCGCACCGCGGCGGCGGCGTCGGCCGCGCCGAGCGCGGCCAGGCTCCCGCGGATGGCCGGGACGGCCCGGCCGTGCTTCGGTCCCACCACCGGCAGATTCGGCTTGAGGCGGTAGGTCTCGAAGGACTCGCCGGGCTCGAGGAGCTGCAGCTCCTTGACGTTCAGCTCGTCCAGGATGGCCTCCTGCAGGCGCTGCACCGACCGGCCGGCCTGGGCCTGGGGCGGGCGCACCAGCAGGCGGCGCAGTGGTTGGCGCACCTTCAGGGCCGCCTGCCGGCGCACGGCCCGGCCCATGCGCACCACACGCATGGCCACGGCCATGTCGGCGAGCAGGCCGGCGTCTTCCCAGCCGGCCTCGGCCTGCGGCCAGGTGGACAGGTGCACGCTGGCCGGGGCGGCGGCGTCGGCCGTGCGTACCAGATTCTGGTAGAGCTCCTCGCTCAGGAAGGGCGTAAAGGGCGCCAGGAGCCGCGCCAGCGTGCTCAGCGCCGTGTAGAGGGTCTGGTAGGCAGCGGCCTTGTCGGCGTCATCGCCGGCCTTCCAGAAACGGCGGCGGTTCAGGCGGACGTACCAGTTGGAGAGGTCGTCGACAAAGGCGTCCAGTTCGCGGCAGGCGCCGGTGATGTCATAGCCGTCCATGGCCGCGGTGACCGCGCCGACCAGGCCGTACAGGCGCGCGAGCAGCCAGCGGTCGAGGAGAGAGATAGACAGGGGCGAGGAGGTGGGGGACCACCGGTCCAGGTTGGCGTAGAGGACGAAGAAGGAGTAGGTGTTCCAGAGCGTTAGCAGGAAGCGGCGCAGCGATTCGCCGACCAGATCGATGGAGAATCGGCGCGGGTTGCCCGGCGGGCCGGCGGTAAAGAGGTACCAGCGCAGCGGGTCGGTCCCGTGGGCCTCGAGCACCGCCCAGGGATCGACGACGTTGCCGCGCGACTTGCTCATCTTCTGGCCCTCGCCGTCGAGGATAAGGCCCAGACAGATGACGTTGCGGAAGCATGGCCGGTCAAAGAGCAGCGTCGACAGGGCGTGCAGGGAATAGAACCAGCCGCGCGTCTGGTCGATGGCCTCGGAGATAAAGTCGGCCGGGTAGTTCTGCTGCCAGGTGTCCAGGTTCTCGAAGGGATAGTGCCACTGGCTGTAGGGCATGGCCCCGCTGTCGAACCAGCAGTCCAGGACCTCCGGCAGGCGCTGCATCGTGCCGCCGCACCTGTCGCACGCCCAGGTGACCTCGTCGACGTAGGGGCGGTGCAGGTCGAGCTGGGCCAGGTCGCGGCCGGCCCTCTCCGAGAGCTCGGCCACGCTGCCGATGCACTGCTGGTGTCCGCAGCCGCTGCACTGCCAGATCGGCAGCGGCGTGCCCCAGAAGCGCTCGCGCGAGAGGGCCCAGTCGACGTTGTTGGCCAGCCAGTCGCCGAAACGCCCGTCGCGCACGTGGGCCGGGTACCAGTGGATCTGGCGGTTGCCCTCGATCAGGCGGTCCTTCACGGCGGTGGTGCGGATGTACCAGGACGATTTCGCATAGTACAGGAGTGGCGCGCCGCAGCGCCAGCAAAAGGGGTAGGCGTGGGTCAGGCGACCGCTGCGCAGGAGCAGGCCGCGCTCCTCCAGGTCGCGGCTGATCAGCGGGTCGGCCTCCTTGAAGAACATGCCGGCCCCGGGGAAGCCGTCCAGGACGCGGCCCTCCAGGTCGACGGAGAAGAGGGTGGGCAGGCCGTGGCGGCGGCCAACGTCCAGGTCGCCGTAGGCCGGGGCGATGTGCACGATGCCGGTGCCCTCCTCCATGGAGACGATCTCGTCGACGATGGTGACATAGGCGGCGTCCCAGTCCACCGCGTCGCCGGGGGCGGGGGTGCCGCGGAAGAGCGGCTCGTAGTGCAGGCCGGCCAGGTCGCGCCCGCGCAGGGTACGCAGGGTAGTGTAGCCGCCCTCGGGAAAGACCGCGCCGAGCCGCTCGCCGGCGACGATCAGGCGGCCGTCGCCGCTCTCGACCACGGCGTAGGGCGCGTTGGGGGCCAGGGCCAGGGCCACGTTGGCCGGCAGGGTCCAGGGGGTGGTGGTCCAGGCCAGGACGGAGACCGGCGCCGGCAGGTCGGCCAGAGGCGGGGGCAGCTGACCATCGGGCGCCTGCAGGCGGAACCTGACCCATACCGAGGGGTCCTCGACCTCGTCGCGAAAGCCCAGGGAGACCTCGTGGTCCGCCAGGGAGGTATTGCAGCGCGGGCAGTGCATAGTGACCTTGAAGTCGCGGAAGAGGAGGCCGCGGTCCCACAGGGTACGCAGGATGTGCCAGCAAGATTCGATGTAGTCGTTGGTATAGGTGATGTAGGCGTTCTGCTGGTCGATCCAGTAGGCGATGCGGTCGGTCATGCGCTCCCAGTCCTGGATGTAGCGAAAGGCGCTCTCGCGGCAGCGGGCGTTGAAGGCGGCGATGCCGTAGCGCTCGATGTCGCCCTTGCCGGAAAAGCCCAGCTCCTTCTCCACCTCGATCTCCACGGGCAGGCCGTGGGTGTCCCAGCCGCCGCGGGCGCCGAGCAGGCGGTAGCCCTTCAGGCGGTAGTAGCGCAGGACGACGTCCTTGAAGACGCGGGCCAGGACGTGGTGGACGCCGGGCCGGCCGTTGGCCGTGGGCGGGCCCTCGAAGAAGGAGAAGACAGGACCGTCGGGGGGGCCTGCCAGGTAGTGCTGCAGGACGCCCTGGTCCTGCCACCACCGAAGCCACTGCTGCTCCATCTCCGGCCAGGAGATGGACGGGTCGACGGGACGGAACATCGTGCCTCCTCTGGACGCGTGCGTATTCGGCGGCATTGTACCGCAAAACGGACAGGAGCGCAAAACAGGGGCAAGAGGCAAGAAGCAGGAGAATGGGGGCAGGGGGAAGGGCGGTGCGGTGCGTCAGTGGTGGTTGGGTGCGCCGTTGCCTTCCGGCTGGACCGCGCCGTTGGCGGGGGCCAGTCTCTCGGCCGGCTCCTGGCCCTGGCCGGCCTGCAGGCCGGGGTACCAGTCGCTCCGGCCGACGTCCTTCCAGCCCGATTGCGACCAGACGCGCCGCTCGTGCGGCAGGTCGAGCAGCTTCTTGAGCCCCACCATGACAAAGAGGGCCAGGATATAGACCGTCATCGTCCATGGGTAGCCAAAGACGGGCGGCAGGAAGATTCCGCAGATGGCCCCGATGGGGATGGCCCGGTCCATATTGTGCAGGAAGAGCTGCGACACGGCGACGATGCCCAGGGCGGTGATGGTGGACCAGGGCGCCCAGAGCAGGGCGACGCCGGCCAGTGTGGCCACGCCCTTTCCGCCCTGGAAGCCCAGCCAGACCGGGAAGCAGTGCCCCACCATGGCCAGGGGGCCGGCCAGCAGTTCGCCCGTCAGGCTGGCGCCGAGGGCGCGGGCCAGCAGCACGGCAGCGATGCCCTTGAGCCCGTCGAGCACGGTAACGATGGCCCCGGCCAGGGGTCCGACGACGTGCCAGACGTTGCGCGCCCCGACGTTGCCGTCGCCCACGTGGCGGATGTTGCGCCCGGTACGCAGCCTGGTCACCAGGTGGGCAAAGGGAATGGCGCCGATGAAGTATCCGGCGACGATGGCCACCAGATCGCGTGCGAACATGGCACACCTCCTGGGGGGCCGGGGCCCGCCCACAGGCTCTGCCCGAGGCTGGGCAGCTCGACCCCATCATACCATGGATGGGGCGGGAATTCAAGCTCTGTGATCCCCTTCCCTTGACACCGGCCTCTTTGCCCCGTATACTGGACCTGCAGCCGCAGAGAGTCTCGCGCCGCGGCGCTGAGCGAGAGGAGCAGAGCATGCCTGGCAATGACATGACCTTTCTCTTTGGGGGGGCAGCCGGCCAGGGCATCGAGTCCAACGGGGCCGGCTTCGCCCGGGCCCTGGCCCGGACGGGCCTGCACGTCGTCGGCGTGCCCGACTACATGTCGCGCATCCGCGGCGGGCACAACTTTTACCAGATCCGTGTCGCCGAGGGCCCCATCCTGACCCATGCGCATGACGTGCACCTGGTCCTGGCGATGGACGAGGAAACGGTGCGCCGCCACGCCGCCGATGTGTCCCCCGGCGGGGGCGTCATCTACGATGAGGCCCTCGAGGTGGACGCCGCCGGACTGGCGGCGCAGGGCGTCAGGGCCTTCCCGGCGCCGCTGGCCGGCATCGCCAGCGCGGCCGGCGGGACGGCCGTGATGGTCAACACCGCCGCACTGGGGGTGGCCGCCGGCATCGTGGAGCTCGACTTTGCAGCCATGGCCGGCGTCATCCAGCAGGGCTTTGCCCGCAAGGGCGAGGAGATCATACGCCTCAACGTGGCCGTGGCCCAGCAGGGCTATGAGTTCGGCCGCGAGCGCTACGGGGCCGGTTTCCCCTGGAAGCTGCAGCCTCTGGAGTCGCCGCGGCGCATGGTCATCAGCGGCAACGAGCTCTTTGCCATGGGCGCGCTGCTGGGCGGCTGCAAGATGGTCTGCGCCTACCCGATGACCCCGGCCACCCCGGTCATCCAGTGGTTCGCCGCCCACGGCGACCGCTACGGCGCCGTCATCAAGCACGTCGAGGACGAGATTGCCGCGGTCAACATGGCCATCGGGGCCAACTTTGCCGGGGTGCGCGCCATGGCCAGCACCTCTGGCGGCGGCTTCTCCCTGATGACCGAGGCGCTGGGCCTGGCCGGCATGACCGAGACGCCGCTGGTGGTCTTGCTCTCGCAGCGCCCTGGCCCCTCCACCGGCATGGCCACGCGCAGCGCCCAGGGTGACCTGCTCTTTTCCCTCTTTGCCTCGCAGGACGAGTTCCCACGCCTGGTGCTGGCACCCCACACGCACGAGGAGGCCTTTGCCGCCGGCTGGCGCGCCTTCAACCTGGCCGAGAAGTACCAGACCCTGGTCGTCGTCCTGCTGGACCACCACCTCTCCGGCCTGCTACGCACCGTGCTGCCCGACGACCTGCACATGGAGGAGGTGGCCGTCGACCGCGGCCTCTTCCTGGACAGGGCCACACTGGACGGGCTGGAGGGGCCCTACCTGCGCTACCGCGCGAGCGATGACGGGATCTCCCCGCGGGCCGTGCCCGGCCATCCGCGGGCCGTCTACAGCGCCACCAGCGACGAGCATACGGAGGACGGCCACATCGACTCGGAGGATGCCGACAACCGCACCCGCGCCCACGCCAAACGCATGCGCAAGCTGCGCACGGCCCTGGCCGACATCCGCCCGCCCGTGCAGTACGGCCCGACCGAGGCCGAGGTCACGCTCATCGGCTGGGGCAGCACCTATGGGGCTATCCGCGAGGCGGTGGACCGGGCCAACGCCGCCGGGGCGCGGGTCAACATGCTCCATTTCGTCGACATCTGGCCCTTCCCGAGTGGGGCCGTGGCGGAGCTGCTGTCCGGCGCGCACCGCACGCTCACCGTGGAGAACAACTACACCGGCCAGATGGGCATGCTCATCCGCATGCAGACCGGCCACCAGGTCCACGGCGGGATACTGAAGTGGGACGGTCGCGCCTTCACCCCGGAGGAAATCGTGGCCCGCCTGGAAAAGGAGGTGCACTGATGGTCACCCGCGAGGACTATGCCAGCCCGGTTCGCCCGACCTGGTGCAGCGGCTGCGGCAACTTTGGCATCTGGAATGCTCTCAAGGGGGCCCTGGTGCAGGTGGGCCTGGCGCCGCACGAGGTGCTGATCGTCTCGGGCATCGGCTGCGGCAGCAAGCTGCCCGACTACATCCGGGCCAACGGTTTCAACACCATCCACGGCCGGCCGGTCATTGTCGCCAGCGGCGCGCAGTTGGCCAACCACCGCCTGAAGGTCATCTGCACGCACGGCGACGGCGATTCCTTCGGCCTGGGGCTGGGGCACTTTATCAACGCCTGCCGGCGCAACATGGCCATCGTGGACATCATCCAGGACAACCAGGTCTATGGCCTGACCAAGGGGCAATACTCGCCCACGAGCGACCCCGGCTACATCAGCCCGACCTCGCCGCAGGGGGCCTATGAGCAGCGCATCAATCCCATCCTGCTGGCGCTGGCCGCCGGGGCCACCTTCGTCGGCCGCGGCTTTGCCCGCGACCTGCCGCACCTGACCTGGCTGATAGCCCAGGCGCTGCAGCACCGCGGCTACGCCCTGGTCGACGTGCTGCAGCCCTGCGTCACCTTCAACAAGCGCAACACCTACGAATGGTACGGCGAGCGCGCCTACAAGCTGCAGGAGGACGGCCACGACACCGGCGACCTGCAGGCGGCCATCGCCCGGGCCCAGGAGTGGGGCAAGCGCATCCCGGTGGGGGTGTTCTACCAGCGCGAGGATATCCCCGCCTACCACGAGCGCCTGGCCGTCCTGGAGGCCGGCCCGCTGGCCGAGCAACCCTTGGGCTGCTGGACACAGGAGCAGCTGCAGGCGCTGGTCGAGGAGTACATCTAGCGAGGTCAATCGTCAATCGTCTATGGAGGTCGCGATGGAACAGAGTGCTGTGCTCCAGGCCCTGCACCAGGGCATCCAGACCGAGCTGCAGGGAGTGACGTTCTACCGCAAGGCGGGGGAGCGGACCCGCGATGAGAAGGGGCGCGAGGTCTTTCGCAGCCTGGCCCACGAGGAGGTCGGGCACCTGCGCCTGCTCAAGGTCCAGTACGGGTCCCTGGCCGGCGGCGGGCAGTGGCTCAGCATGGAGCAGGCCTGCGAGCTGGAGCCGGGGGCCGCGGTCGAGCAGCTTTTTCCCCAGGAGGACGAGGCCCTGGCGGCGCTGCTCCCGGCGGAGCCGGACGACCTCAAGGCCCTGGAGATCGCGCTCGATTTCGAGCGGCGGGGCTACCGGATGTACCGGCGGCTGGCAGGCGAGACCGACGACCCGGCCGGCCGGGCCCTCTACCAGTTCCTGGGCGACCAGGAGCAGAAGCACTTTGACTTTATCCAGCGCGCCTACGAGTACCTGCAGACGCAGGGGGCGTGGTACTTTGACGAGCAGGAGCTGCCCATGTTCGAGGGGTAGGGAGGAAGGGGGGAGAGGCTGCGGACGACCGGCGAAGGACGACAGACGACAGACCTGGGGCTGTCGTCTGTCGCCTGTCTTTCCCTACTGCTGGAAATACACCTGGACCAGCTCTTCCACCTCCACCCCGGCCGCGGTCAGCGCCCGGAAAAAGTCGCGCCGCGTGGCCCGCCGCCAGGTGTTGTCGCGGTAGTAACGCTGCAGGAAGGAGAAGAAGGGCTCGTCGCCCATCTGGGCGCGCAGGTCTTGCAGAAAGTGCGCCGCCTGGCCGTACAGGTTGTGGATGTAGGTGGCGGTGTCGGCAAAGTCGTAGATGGAGGTATCGACCGGCCCGCGCGGCGCCCAGCGGTCACGCTGCTCCCACCACCAGCCCACCGCGGTGCTGTAGACGTGCTCGTAGTAGACGAGCTCGCTGTAGGTAGCCAGGGCCTCGTCCAGCCACGGCTCGCGCACACCGTCGTTCCCGACGACGTTGTACCACCACTGGTGGGCCAGCTCGTGGACGGTCAGGCCGGGCAGCGTCGCTGTCGGGAGCCCCTCGTACGAGTCGTAGAAGCGGGACCCCAGAACGGCCATGTGGCCGTACTCCTGGGCTCCGCCCATATCGCTCTCGACGACGGTGAAGGTGGGCGCCGGGTAGGGGCCGTAGCGTTCCTGGAAGAGCTGCAGTGCCCGCAGCGTGTCGTCCAGCACGGCACGGCCGGCCGCGGCATGCTCCGGCCGGTAGACGGAGCGCACGGTGACCCCGCCGAACTGGCCGCTCTCCTGGGCATAGTCCCGCCCGATCACCAGGGCGAAATCTCGCACCGCGTCCAGCGAGAAGCGCCAGCGCGTGCCCTCCTGACCGCGCTCGCCGGCGCCAAAGGCGCTGTAGCCGGCCGGCACATCGACGGTGAGGCGATAGTCCGCCAGGTCGGCGTAGAACGGATCGCCCACCGCGTGGTACTCCCACGTCTGCCAGCCATAGCCGTGCAGGTAGGGCACCAGCTGCGGGTACCAGTGGCCCAGGTTCAGCGCGCGGCCGTCGGCGCTGTGCCCCAGAACGCCGGCCGGGGGCAGGGCGGCCGGGTCGATCGTCGGCGGCGAGAGAGTATAGGCCATGGTCACCGTGAGCGCGCCGCCCGGGGCCAGCGGCGCGCCGAGGAAGAGGTGCAGCGTCGTGTCGGCGAGCACATAGGAGGGGACATAGGTCCGCTCCTGTTGGACCTGCACCGTGCCCAGGGCAAAGGCGCCCGGGAGCGCGTTGGGGAAGACGAAGAAGTACAGGTCGTTCAGGGAGTCGCCCGTGGTGTTGGGGAACACGACCGTCTGCTGGACCGAGACGGGCCCGGTCGCCGTGGCCGCGCTGGCGGCCAGGATGTAGCTGGGCCGCGGGGCCGGCGGCGCGGCCAGCGGTTCGCCGGCCTGGACCAGCAGGCTGGCCATCTCCACGCGCCCGCCGGGGGCCGGCCGGGCGCGCGGCTGCACGTCATCCACAGTGCGCGTGGGGATCCAGTCCACCTGGGCGACGCCGTCCTTGCTCAGCAGCACCCACAGCACGGCGCCGTCGCGTGCCTCGTCGACGATGTCGATGTCGAAGGAAAAGTCGCCCAGGCCGTAGGCGATAAAGCCGCGGCCGTACTGCTCGGTGTCCTGGACCAGGTAGCGGTGGTAGCCGATGACCAGGTCGGCGCCGGCCTCGACGGCCGTGCGGGCCAGAGCGCGCTGCTGCGGCGTGGGCTGGTCGTCGTAGTCGGTGCCGGTGTGCAGCAGCAGGACCAGCGCGTCGACCTGCTTGCGGGCCTGCCAGACGTCGCGCCGCAGGGTCGCCTCGTCGGGCACGGCGGCGACGCCGGTCTGGGCCGGCCCGGCGATGTTGCGGGCCAGGAAGGCCACGCGGATGCCGCGGGCCTCCACCACCACGGGATCGGCGGCCTGTGGCCCGGCCCCGATGCCGTGCACGCCTTGCCCCTCGAGCGCGGCCAACGTCTCGGTGACGCCTTCCGCGCCATAGTCGAGGATGTGGTTATTGGCCAGGTTGAGCACGTCGAAGCCGGCCTCGGCCAGGCCGGCGGCCATCCGCGGATGGCCGCGAAAGACAAACATCTTGGCTGCCGGTTCCCCGCCCTGGGACAGGACGCTCTCCAGGTTGCCCACCGTGATGTCGGCCTGGCGCAGGAGCGGCGCCAGCGCCTGGAAGGGGTAGTCGGTGCCATAGGCCTCCATGCGCTCCTCGATGCTGCGGCCCAGCATGACGTCGCCCACGGCAGCCAGGGCGATGCGGCCCTCGGGTGGGGCTGCCAGCGGCGAGGGCGAGGGCCAGCGCGGCAGCGTCGTCACGGTGGGCGCCGGCTCACCGGCCTCGCCCTGGGGGTCGGTGCGAAAGGCGTAGACATAATCGCCGGCGTGCGCCAGCAGGTCGGGCCGGCCGTCGCGGTCCAGGTCGGCGCTGGTCAACCCGCGCACGCGCGAGGGCAGGGCGGTGACGCCGCGCACCTGACCGTGCATGTTGAGCAGGTAGATCTGCCCGCCGTCGGTTCCGGCAGCCAGGACCGGATCGGCCAGGCCCAAGATGAGCAGGCTCCAGACGCCCTGGGGGGTGGCCTGCGACCACTGGAGGAGACCGCTGGTCGCGTCCAGTGCGGCGATGCCGTGGGCCAGTCCCAGGAAGACGAGGCGGCGCGCCCCCAGGCCGGCCAGGCTGACGATGGTGTCACCGGCCCGCTGGGCCCAGCGGGGCTCGCCGTCCAGCCCGATCAGCGCCACCATCCCGTCACGGCAGCCCACCAGCACGTCCTCGCGGCGGTCGCCGTCCAGGTCGCCCGGCAGGAGCGCGCGTACAGCTCCCGTCAGCCCCTGTTGCCACAGGAGCGTGCCGCCGCCCGTCAGGGCCAGCACCTGACCGGCCGCGGTACCGACGAGGATCTCCGGGAAGCGGTCGCCGTCGACATCGGCCGTGGCCAGGGCGGTGGATTCGCTTTCCAAGGCAACGCGCCGCCGCAGCGTGCCGTCCGCGGCAATGACGTGCAGGATGCCATCCCACGTCGCCGCCAGTGCCTCGACCTGGCCATCGCCGTCGACGTCGCCGGCCGCCAGGTGGGTGACGCGGCTGCCGGCCCGATAGGACCAGAGCGTGGCGCCGGCGCGGGAGACGGCCTGGACGACATTGCCGTCGCCGCCGATGAGGAGCTCGGGGCGGCCGTCACCGTCCAGGTCGGCCGGCGCGGCGGCGTAGAGCGGGCCGGGGCTGGGCACGGACCAACTGATCCCGCCGGTGGCGGTGATCAGGTAGAGGCTGTGGTCGTAGGAGGCCGCCCACACCTCCGGCCGGCCGTCGCCGGCGATGTCGGCGGCGACGAGGTCCCAGACGGTGTCCCCGGTGGCGGTGCGCCATAGGCGCACCAGGCCCAACGGCGCGGGCGGCGTCGTCGGCGGCCCTGGGGTGGTGGTGACGCGCGGGGGCGGCGGGGGCGTGGAGATCGGGGTCGGTTCCGCCGTGGGGGAGGCGGGCGCGGCCGTGGGCGGGGGCGTAGCGGGGGGGGCACAGGCGGCCAGCGCCAGCAGCAGCAGGGCGGCCATGCCCAGTCGGCCGCCGCACCGGCGGCCGGCTGGGGGCACGCCTTCACGCTTCTGTCGGCCTCTCGTTCCCATTGGCGGCGCTCTGGTGTCTCTCAGCCCTGCAGCAGCGGCAGCAGCACATTCAGCCTTTCCGGGTCGTCGGCCAGGAGGACCATGAGCTCCTTCCCGGCCTCCACCAGGTAGCCGGCCTCGCCGGCGCGCGCCGCCGCCGCGCCGCGCACGCAGGCCGACAGCAGGTCGTTGGAGGCCTGGGCCGCCTTGAGCAGGCGCAGGAAGCCGAAACGCTGGGTGAAGGCGGCGATCTCCTCGGGCGCGCACGCGTGCACAAAGCCGTGGATGCGCGGTGGCTGCGGCGGCAGCATGTGCAGCGGCCGGCCGTCCTGGACGTAGCCGACCACCACGGCCGAGAAGCTGGTGCGCATGACGTGCTGAAAGTGGGGGTTCTCCTGGTAGATCGCCTCCTCGCTGGCCAGGTCGGCCCCGCGGGCCACCACCGGCCGCGAGGCGTCGATGGGCCCGCTACGGATCTCCTCGACGACGGCATAGATCTCGACGCCGGGGGCGGTGCTGGCCACGCGGATGAACGATCCGAAGGGAGGCGACAGGTAGAGGTCGTAGCTCTGGGCCTCGAACTTGTGGATGCTGACCTCGATTGTCTCACCGACCCGCTGTGCCATCGGCGGCCTCCATGCGTGCGATCCACTGCCCCGGCTGGTTGATCTCGGCCAGCGTCGGCAGTCTCTCCGGGCCGTCCCAGACCCGCTGCAGGAAGGGGAGCCCGCGCGCCTCCACCACGGCTGCGACGAAGCTCTCCCCCAGACGGTACTGCTCCATCTTCAGCTCCAGGCCGGTCAGGCGGATGAACAGGCGCTCCATCTGGCTGCGCTGGGCCTGGCGGGCGGCGATGCGCGACTCGATCAGGTCGAAGGTGGGCAGGATCTGCCGGCCCACATGCTTCATCACGTGGTTGCTGTACCCCTCGACGATGCACATCAGCGCCTGCATCTGCTCAAAGACCTTGCGCTGGCGCGGGGTCAGCGCCCGCAACAGCCAGGACTCGCCATCCGGCGAAGGCTTGAACAACTCGCCCAGGCCTGCCAGGGAGAGCATCTCGCCGAGGCGCTCCGCCTCGCCCTCCAGGTCGGCCAGGTACTCCTGCAGGAGGGCGTTGAAGTGTCCGCGCAGCCAGGGATGGGTCTCGAACTCAAAGGCGTGGGTGGTCTCGTGCAGTGCCACCCAGAGGGGGAAGTCGTTGCCGGTCAGTCCGAGCTGGGCCTGGGTGGCGCGGATGTTCGGCTCGACAAAGTAGAGCTGTCCGTCGTGCAGCGGTTCCCTCCCCAGGAGGGCGATGTCGTACTGCCCCAAGACGCGTTGGGCCAGGTATCCCAGGAGCATGCCCATCTGCTGACTGAGGAACGCCTCCACCGGGCTGCCAAAGACGACCGTCAGCGGGTTGCGCGGTGAGGAGGCCTTCCTATACATGTCCTCCAGCGGCTGCAGGACGGCGCGGAACGTCTGGATGTTGGCCTCGAGCCACTGCTGCCGGGTAAAGATGTGCAGGGACAGGCGCGCGGAGGGCAGCTGTTGGCCGGTGTAGCCGGAGACCTCGTAGATGCCGCGCCCGACCAGGCCGGAGAAGAAGGGACCGGCGCCGGGGGCCACGCCACCGTCCTGGCAGGAGCGGCCGGCGATCTTCTGGACCCTCTCCCAGTCGATGAGGCCGGGCAGGCCATGGCGGACGATCTGCCGGATGCGCCGCCAGGTCCACAGCAGGCCGGCGGTGGCTCCCATGAGAAAGCCGCCGGCCAGCAAAGGGGCTCGGTTGCGTGGCAACATGCACCTCCTACCGGGCAGGCGTTCCTGGCCCGTGGCAATGCTATTGTACTATAGTCGCTGGGGACGCGCAACTCCGTGTTGACGTAGTGCCCCGAAGCAAGTATAATAGAACCACTGGCAAACCTTACCCAACAGGGGGGTGCCCATGGCACTGGTTGGCAACCTGCGCGACTTTAACCTGGCGGACTTTCTCTACCTGGTCGACCGCGGCTACAAGACAGGCCGGCTGACCCTCAAGCGCTCCGACGACGCCGCCACGCTGTACTTTGAAAAGGGCAAGCTGGTCTATGCCACCCAGTACAGCCGCGAGGAGCGCCTGGGGGAGATGCTGGTGCGGGTCGGCCGCATCACCAGCGAACAGCGCGATCACGCCGTGCATCTCCAGCAGGGACCCTATGCCGGCAAGCCGCTGGGCGCCGTCCTGGTCGACCTCGGCTACGTGGCGGACGAGGAGCTGCGGCGGCACGTCCGTACCCAGATCGAGGAGACGGTCTATCGCCTCTTCACCTGGGCGGACGGGGAGTTCCGCTTCGACGCCGGCGTGCTGGTGGCCCCGGGCGACGTGATGATCACGCTCCCACTGGGGGTAGAGAACATCATCATGGAGGGCGTGCGGCGCATTGACGAGTGGAGCCGCATCCGCGATCGCATCCCCAGCACCGAGGTGGTGGTCAAGTTCGTGGACCAGCCCAGCGAGCGCGCCAAGGGGGTCAACCTGACGCCCGACGAGTGGCGCGTCTTTGCCCGCATCAACGGCAAGGACGCGGTGCGCACGATCTCCGAGCGCACCGGCCTGGGCGAATTCGAGGTCTGCCGGATCATCTATGGCTTTATCTCGGCCGGCCTGGTGGAACTGGTGAAGGAGAAACCTTCACCCCCCCCTGGGGTTAGCGCCCCGGTCCCGGTTGAGCGCCCCAAGCGCAGCCTCATCAACCGGATCATCGAGCGGATTCGAGGGATGTAGTTCCCCTTGGACCGGGGCGCTGTCAAACCGCTAACCTGGTGGCCTTGGCGCTCGCCTTGCCACCCGATCTACGCACTGCCGTCGTTGTCCGGCTGCCGGGAGGAGCTGGGTAGGTGAAGACGGTCAAGATGGTCATCACCGGAGCGGTGAACTCTGGCAAGACCCAGTTCATCCGCACCATCAGCGAGATCGAGGTCGTTTCCACCGAACGCCGCTCGACCGACGAGGTCAGCCAGATCAAGGCGGAGACGACCGTGGCCATGGACTTTGGCCGCATCACCATCGCCAACGATCTGGTGCTGCACCTCTTTGGCACGCCGGGCCAGAAGCGCTTTGACTTCATGTGGGAGATTCTCTCCGAGGGCATGCTGGGGCTGCTCATCCTGGTGGACAGCACCCGGCCGGAGACGTTCCGCGAGACGCTGCGCATCGTCGACTTTTTCACCTCCTACCGCGAGAGCCCCTATCTCATCGTGGCCAACAAGCAGGACCTGGACAATGCCTGGTCCCCGGAAGAGCTGCGCCTGGCGCTGCGCCTGCCCGAGACCATCAAGGTGCTGCCCTGTGCAGCCACCCGCCGCGACAGCGTCAAGGCGGTTCTGCTGGAACTGCTCTACCTGGTTCTGCAGGAGGCCGAGGAAGGATAGCGCCTTCCTCACGGAACATTCCTCCCGTATCTCCGTAATCAGAGAGTAACGGCGATGGATCCAGCGCAGGAAGAACAAATCTGGATCTTGCAGGCGTTGCAGGGCGACCAGCCGGCCTTTGCACAGCTAGTCTGTCGCTACCAGCGGCAGGTGTACAACCTGGCCTACCGCCTGCTGGGGAATGCCGAAGATGCCGAGGACGCTGCGCAGGAGTCCTTTCTGCGGGCCTATGCGGCCCTCCCGTCCTTCCAGTTGGGCCGGAAGTTCTCCTCCTGGCTCCTGGCGATCGCCTCCAACCTGTGCGTGGATATCCTGCGCCGGCGGCGATATGCCTGGATGTCGCTGGAGGACGTCTCGTTCCGGCTGGCGGCGGACGTGGAGGAGCCTTCGAGCGGGGTATTGCGCGCGGAGGAGTCCGCCCAGCTCCAGCGGCTCTTGCAGCGCCTGCCCGACAAGTACCGGGTGGTCGTCGTGTTGCGCTACTGGTACGACCTGTCATATGAGGAGATTGCTGCCGCGGCCGGCCTGTCGCTGAACACGGTCAAGACGCGGCTGCACCGGGCACGCAACATGCTGGCCCGGGCGATGCAAGAGGAAGAAGAGCGATGCGCTGTCGTGCGGCCAGCAGCCTGATGTCGCTGCAGCTCGATGGAGGACTGCCTCCCCAGGAGCTAGCCCGCCTCTCCCGGCACCTGGAGCGGTGTGCCCGCTGCCGGGCTACCTGGGCCGCCATGCGCCGCGCTCACGATGTCCTGGGCCGCCCCCAGTGGCTGGACCCGCCGGCCGGCCTTTCGGCCAGGGTGCTGGCGCGTCTCCCCGCGGACCGTCGATCGCTGGCCCTCCCTGTGCCGATCTGGACGCGGGCCAGCCAGGCGGTGCTGGCCGGGATGGTGCTGCTCTTTGTGGGGCTGGCCGCGCTGACGGCCCTCCTGGGCCTGCAGCCCGGGCAGGAAGACTGGCTGCTCCTGCGGCAGGGAGGAAAGGAGATCGCCGCCGCGGGATGGGGCGATGTCCCGCAGCTCCTCGGCGCGCTGGGCCACGTGCTGGGCGCGCTGTGGCAGGGCCTGCGCTGGCCTTGGCTGGCCGTCTCCGGGCTGGCCGTGGCCGCCGCCGCGCTGCTGTGGGTGTGGCTGTGGCGCCGTAGCGCCCCTCGCAGCGGCTCTCTCTGAGCGGATCGCGGAGGAACGGATGCCGCGGATCGTGGTCGCTGCTGCCATCGCTGTGGCCGTGCTCGGGGGGGCCTTCCTCCTGGTCCGGCCGGCCCTGGCCCAGGGTCCGCAGTGCATCCGCGTGGGCCAGGATGTGATCGTCCCCGCGGGCGAGTCATGTGCCGGCGATGCTGTCGCCATCGGCGGGGATGTCGTCGTGCGCGGGCGGGTCGGCGGAAGCGCCGTTGCTATCGGCGGATCGGTCTGGGTCAGCGGCCAGGTGGAGGGGGACGTGGTCAGCCTGGCCGGCGAGGTTCTGCTGCAGGGCCGCGCGCAGGTCGCCGGGGACGTGAGCGTCCTGGGCGGCCTGCTGCACATGGAGGCGGGCAGCGCCGTCCGCGGCGGCGTGCTCGTGGGCGGGCCGGCCGTGGCGGGGTGGGAAAGCGTATACGACCGTCCGGAGGCCTCGCTGTGGGCTCAGCTGGGCGGCGCCGCGCTGGCCGCGGCCGTGGCGCTGGGCCTGTGCCTGCTGCTGGCCTGGGGCCTGCGGGCCTGTTGGCCGCGGCGCAGCCAGGCCGTGGTGGAGACACTGCGGGGGCGGTTTCTCCCGAGCCTGGGGCTGGGAGTGGCCAGCACCATCCTGCTGGCCGCAATCGTCCCGGTGGCGCTCCTGCTGCTCCTGCTCACGGTGGTGGGGGTGGTGTTGGTCCCGGTGCTCGTCCTGCCGGTGCTGCTGCTGTACCTGGCCGGGCTGACGGTGGGCGGCATGGCGTTGGGCGAGGCCCTGCGGGCGCGGCTGCAGGCTCTGCCGGCCGGGTTGTCCACCGCGCTGGGCCTGGCCATCCTGGTCGTGCTGACGGTGCTGCCGGCCGTGGTCGCCCCCTGGTGGGGGCCGGCCTGTGCCGTGCTGCTGGCCAGCGCCGGAGTCGGGGCGGTCGTCCTGAGCCGCGTGGGCACCTGCAGCCAGGTGGTCGGCCCCTCCCGGCGCTGACATGGGCAACAGGAGGGAAACGATGCCGCGAAAGAGAAAGGACGAGGCTCCCGTGCTGCAGGCGGAGCCGGCCCCGCCCGGACCAGTGCCGCCGGCAGGCGACTTGCCGGTGCTGGCAGAGCCCGCCGTGGCGCTGGAGGCTGTGCCGCGCCTGACTGCCGAGGAGCGCCGGGTCGCGGCGCTGGCCCATGGCGGGATCCTCCTCAACCTGATCACCGGCATCGGTGGCCCCGTCCTGGCGCTGGTCCTGAGCTTCTTGTACGAGAAAAAGTCAGAGTACGTGTCCTGGCACGCCCTGCAGGCGTTCGTCTTCCAGGGGCTGGCCATGCTGGTAGGGCTGGTGCTGGGGATCATCACGGGCATCCTGTGGCTTGTGACGATCCCGCTGATGTTCATCGGGGTCGGCTTCTGCCTGCTGCCGCTGGCGCTGGGCATCTCGGCGCTCACCGCCGTGGTGACCGTGGGCAGCCTGATCTACGGCTGCGTCGGGGCACTCCACGTGCTCGACGGCAAGGACTTTCGCTACCGCTGGGTCTCGGAGTGGATCCACCCGCGGAAAGTGGCCTAGGGGGCCCGCGGCCATGGAGGACTGCATCTTCTGCGCCATCGCCGCCGGGCGGGCCCCGGCCGAGATCCTCTGCCAAGAGGAGGCCGCCCTCGCCTTTCTCGACGTGCAGCCGGCCGCGCCCGGGCACACCCTGGTGATCCCGCGGGTGCACTGGCAAGCCATCTGGGAGATCGATGAAGAGACGGGGGCCGTGCTGATGGAGCTGGTTGCGCGGGTAGGCCGCGCGCTGCGGCAGGCGCTGCAGCCGGACGGCCTCGCCGTGCTGCAGAACAACGGGCGCGCTGCCGGCCAGGTGGTTCCGCACCTGCACGTGCACCTGATCCCGCGCTGGTATGGCGACGGCCTACCCCTGGCGCGGGGACAGCTGGCGCGCAACGCGGAGCCGCTGGATGCGGTGGCCGCGCGCGTCCGCGCCGCGCTGCACGGCTGAGCGCGGGTGCGTGCCACTCTCGACGGTGCAACACGGCAGCGCTCCGCCTGGCCCGATGGGAGCTCACGCTGCGCCGGGCGCGTCGGGCCACCCCAACTCGGCGAGCATCTGATTGCGGGCGGAGCGCGCCAGGGTCGACCTGCGAATACGGCGGGCGCCGGTTCCGCCATGGCCATATCAAGGTCGCGGTGGTGCACCACGAATGGCAAGCGCCCGGCCTGCACGAAGCGCGACACGGCCGTGCCATTGCGCCGCCCCTGCATAGGCGGCGTCGTGTCGTTGCCGGGGCCGGGCACTTGCCGGTCAAGGCCGGCGACTTTTGTGGCCGTGCCGCTTCGCGATTGCCACTTGTCGAAACGGCCAAAGTGTACTATAATGGCAAGGACGGGGGGAGCCTGGATTGCCGACCTTGAGACTAGCCAGGAGCGGGTGCCATGAGATGTCCATTCTGCCGGGCGAGCGACTCCCGGGTCATCGACACGCGCGAGATCTTCGATGTGGAGGCCGTCCGCCGCAGGCGGCAGTGCCGCGAGTGTGGGCGGCGCTTCACCACCTACGAGCGGGTGGAGCCGATCAGCCTGGCGGTGGTGAAGAAGGACGGCCGGCGCGAGCCGTACGACCGCCGCAAGTTGGAGTATGGCATCCGCGTGGCCTGCGGCAAGCGCCCCATCCCTGCCGAGGCCATCCAGCGCGTGATCGACGAGACCGAGACTGCTCTCTTCGCCACGGCCAACGAGGAGGTCTCCAGCCGCGCCATCGGCGAGCTGGTCATGGAGAAGCTGCGCGGGATCGACACCATCGCCTACATCCGCTTCGCCTCGGTCTACCGCTCCTTCGCCGACCTGCACGATATCCGCGAGGAGGTGGACAGCCTGCTGCAGGAGCAGTAGGGCAAACCCGGGGACTGCCTCTCTTCCGCGGCAGTGGCGTCGCACGCAGCGTCCCTGCCGCTTCTGCTTTTCGCTGCCGGGCCGGCAGCAGGCGCCGGCGCGCGCGGAAGATAGGAAAGAAGTATGGGTGGGCAAACGGCCCTTGATCGTGTATAATGGATACATACATCCTGATGCTCTTTCCCATCTCCATCTCCATCTTTGAGGTGTGGTGATGACCGTCTTGGCCGTGATCGGAGGGCAGTGGGGCGACGAGGGCAAGGGCAAGATCGTGGACCTGCTCACGTCAAGGGCGCAGGTGGTAGCCCGGTACCAGGGTGGGGACAATGCCGGCCACACCGTGGTCAATCCGCGCGGCACCTTCCGCCTGCACCTGGTTCCCTCGGGCATCTTTAACCCCGATGCCGCGTGTATCATTGGGAACGGCGTCGTCGTCAACCCCAGGGTGCTCCTGGAGGAGATGGACCAGCTGCGCCAGGCCGGCATCTCCCTGGATCGCCTCTACATCAGCGAAGCGGCCCACGTCATCGTGCCCTTTCACCTGCTCCTCGACGCGCTCGAGGAACAGGGGCGGGGCGGGGGCTCGCTCGGCACGACCGGGCGGGGCATCGGGCCGGCCTACACCGACAAGGCTTCCCGCTGCGGCGTGCGCATGGCCGATCTGATGGACGAGGAGGTGCTGCTGACGCGCCTGACCTACCTGGTCAACGCCAAGAACCGCATCCTCTCCCAGGTCTATCAGCATACGCCGCTCTCGCTGCACCAGATCTACCTGGAGTACCTGCAGTACGGCCGGCAGCTGGCCCCCTACACGACCGACACGCGGCGCCTGCTGCACCGGGCGCTGCAGCAGGGGCAGAACATCCTCCTGGAGGGCGCCCAGGGGGTGATGCTGGACCTGGATTTCGGCACCTACCCCTACGTGACGTCGTCCTCGGCCGCGGTCGGGGGCGCCTGCACCGGGCTGGGCATCCCGCCGCGGGCGATCGACAAGGTTGTGGCGGTGTGCAAGGCCTATGCCACGCGGGTCGGTGAGGGACCCTTTCCCAGCGAGGCGGACGAGGAAACGGCCGCCCGACTGCGCGAGCGCGGACGCGAGTTCGGGACGACCACGGGCCGGCCGCGCCGCTGTGGCTGGTTCGACGCGGTGGCCGTGCGCTACGTGGCCGAGCTCAACGGGCTGACCGCCCTGGCCATCACCAAGCTCGATGTCCTGGACGAGGAGCCGGTCATCCGCTTGTGTACGGGCTATCGCCTGAACGAGTCGGTGGTCCACGACGTCCCCAACAGCCTGGTCCTGTGGCAGTCGATCGTGCCGGTCTATGAGGAGCTGGCCGGCTGGCAGTGCTCCACGCGCCAGGTGCGCGCCATCGAGGACCTCCCTGCGCAGGCGCAGGCCCTCCTGCGGCGGATCGAGGAGCTGGTCGGCGTGCCGGTGGCCATCGTCTCGGTCGGGCCGGGGCGCGAGGAGACGATCGTCCGGCACATGTTGATGTAGCCATGCTGGTCCAGGTCGCCGTCGCCAAAACCCACAAGTACGCCAGCCGCGAGAGCGGGGACACGGTCGAGATCGTGGAGCGGCCGCACGGCGGCCTGTCCATTCTGCTCGTGGACGCCCAGGGGAGCGGCCCGGCCGCCAAGACGATCAGCAACCTCATCGTCAGCCGGGGGGCGATGCTGATCAAGGAGGGTACGCGCGACGGGGCGGTGGCGCGGTCGGTGCACGACTACCTCTACACGTTGCGCCAGGGCCACGTGACGGCCACGCTGGACATCGTCTCGGTGGACCTGCGGACGCGGACGCTGGTCCTGTCGCGCAACGACCAGTGCCCGGCCTACTATATCTCCACGGAGGGCGTCGAGGTCCACGACGAGGTCGTTACGCCCATCGGGATCTATCCGGGGACCAAGCCGGTCATTGTGGAGCGGCCACTGCAGGAGCACAGCGGCGTCGTCGTGACCAGCGACGGGGTGGTCAATGCTGGCGAGCGCCAGGGGACGAGGCTGGATGTGCGGGCCTTCCTGGAGCGTTGGCTGGCCCGGGGTTGGTCCTCGGCCCAGGCGCTGGCCGACGCGCTCCTGGCCGAGGCCGTCGCGCTGGAACAGGGCCGGCCGCACGACGACGCCAGCGTCGTGGTGGTGACGATCTCGCCGGCCGAGGAGAGCGCGGTGCCGGTGCGATCGCTGGTGGCCTGGCTGCCGATCGAGTGAGGGCGAGATGCTGCGCCGCTGGCTGCTGCGCCTGCGCCGGCTCCTGCTGGCCAACGTGCGCGTCACCATCCTGCTGTGGCGCCGCTTCCGCCTTTCCCTGAGCGTTTTTGTCGCCATCATCGTCCTGGGCACGCTCATCCTGTGGCTGGCCTATGTCGACCCGACCACGCAGCAGGGAATCTCCTTCGGCCAAGCTCTCTACGGCGCTTTCAGCATGCTCTTTTTCCAGTCGAGCCTGCCTTTCCCCGAGGGGCCGCTGGAGGTGCTCTTTTTCGTCGTGCCCATCCTGGGGCTCGGCGTCGTCGCCGAGGGGATCATCAGCTTCAGCCTGCTCCTCCTGGACAGGCGCAATCCATCAGGAGAGTGGACCGTGGCCCTGGCATCGACCTATTCCCAGCACGTGGTCGTGTGCGGCCTGGGGCACGTGGGCTTCCGCGTGCTCCGGCAGCTGCTGGAGTTCGGGCAGGAGGTCGTGGCGATCGAGTTGGACACGCGGGTGGCCTTTATCGAGCGCGCCCGGCGGGCGGGTGCAGTGGTCCTCGCCGGTGATGCGACCGACCTGGAGGTGCTGCGACAGGCCGGGACGGAGCGCGCCCAGGCCATCGTTGTGGCCACCAACAACGACCTGACGAACCTGGACGTCGTGATCAAGGCCCGCCAACTGAACCCGGACATCCGGGTGGTGCTGCGCATGTTCGATGCCGATCTGGCGGAGAAGCTGGGACCGATCTTTGGCGTGCAGATGGCCCTCAGCGCCTCGGCCATCGCCGCGCCGGCCTTTGCCACGGCGGCCATCCGCGAGGGCGTGACCCACTCGTTCGTCCTGGAGGGCCAGGTGATGAATGTGAGCGAGATGGTGGTGCGGGCGGGAGGGCAGCTGGTCGGCCGGACGGTGCAGCAACTGGAGGAGATGGCGGACCTGTCGGTGGTCTTTCTACAGCGCGGGCAGCAGCGCGACATGCACCCGGCAGCAGAGGCGTGCCTGCAAGGAGGGGACAAGGTCGTCGTCTTTGCCACGCTGGAGCAGCTGGCGAAGCTGGAGCGGTGGAACCAGCGGGCGAGGAGGTAGGGGGCCGGCATCGGGCATGAGCAACCGGGCCCCGAGGCTGGGAGTGTCCTCGGCGCCTGGTTCGGTGCGTCCTTCGTGGGGGTCCGAACTTCAGATTCGAACTTTGATCTCCAGCCCTATTTCCCCAGCACCTTGCCCCGGTGGCGGATGGCGGCCTGGGCGGCGGCCAGCCGGGCCACGGGCACGCGGAAGGGGCTGCAGGAGACATAGTGCAGGCCGGCGATGTGGCAGAACTCGATCGAGGAGGGCTCGCCGCCGTGCTCGCCGCAGATGCCCACCTCCAGGCCGGGGCGGGTCCGGCGGCCCAGTCGCACCCCCATCTGGACAAGCTTGCCCACGCCGCCGCGGTCGAGCACCTGGAAGGGGTTGTCCTTCAGGATGCCCGTCTCGACGTACTTGACCAGGAAGCGGCGCTCGGCGTCGTCGCGGCTGTAGCCAAAGGTCATCTGGGTGAGGTCGTTGGTGCCGTAGGAGAAGAACTGGGCCAACTCGGCGATCTCGTCGGCGGTGACCGCGGCGCGGGGGATCTCGATCATCGTGCCGAACTTGTACTCGACATCGATGCCCTGCTCGGCCATCACCTGGCGGGCGACCTCCTCCAGCTCGACCTGGGTGACCTTGAGCTCGTTGACGTGGCCGGTCAGCGGGATCATCACCTCGGGCTTGACGGCGATGCCCTTGCGGGCGGCCTCGCAGGCAGCCTCGAAGATGGCCCGCACCTGCATCTTGGTGATGTCGGGGTAGGTGATGCCCAGGCGGATGCCGCGCAGGCCCATCATCGGGTTGGCCTCGTGCATCTTTTGCACGGCCGCGAGCAGCCGCTCCTTGTTCTCCAGCTCGGGGCCGAACTGGCCGCGGGTGCGCATCTCGGTCACCGCGACCAGCAGCTCCTCCTGGCTGGGCAGGAATTCGTGCAGCGGCGGGTCGATCAGGCGGATGATGACCGGGAAGCCGTCCATGGCCTCGAAGAGGCCGTAGAAGTCGGAGCGCTGGCTCGGCAGGAGCATGGCCAGGGCACCGTGGTAGGCCTTGACGGCCGGCGAGGCCGCGATCTCACCGTCCAGGGCCTGGACCTCGGCCTCGACCTCGGCGCGGCGCCTCTCGTCGATGCGGTTGCCGCCCTCCTTGCCGCTGTCGAGAATGGCCTGCAGCCGGCCGCGGCGATCGAAGATGGCCTGGGCCTCGTCGGCGTTGAGGATCATGGATTGCACGTGGGGCAGACGCTCCTGCTCGAAGAACATGTGCTCGGTGCGGCACAGGCCGATGCCGCGCGCCCCGTAGAGGCGAGCGCGGCGGGCGTCGCGCGGGTAGTCGGCGTTGGTCCAGACCTGCAGGCCGCGGCCGGGGTAGCCCTGGTAGTCGGCCGGCCACTGCCGGGTGCCCGCTGCGGCGCAGGTCTCGTCGGCCCACTCCAGCAGGGTGCGCAGCTCGGTCTCTTTCTCATAGTCGGGTACGGTGGTGGCGATCTGGCCGGCATAGACCTCGCCGGTGGCGCCGTCGAGGGAGACGAAATCGCCCTCGCGCAGGACCTTGCCGGCGGCGCGGACCTGGCGTTCCTCTTCGTCGATCTGCAGGTCGCGGGCACCGACCACGGCCGGCTTGCCGAACTGACGGGCCACGACCGCGGCGTGCGCGGTGGCCCCGCCGCGGCTGGTGAGGATGCCCTTGGCGGCGATCATGCCGTGGACGTCATCGGGCTTGGTCTCGGGCCGGATCATGACCACGGCCTTGCCGGCGTTACCCCATGCTTCGGCGGTGTCGGCATCAAAGGCCAGGATGCCCACGGCGGCGCCCGGTGAGGCATTGACGCCGCTGGCCAGCAGCCGGCCCTCGGCCCGGGCCTTCTGGATCTCCTTGTCGTCGAACTGCGGGTGCAGGAACGAGTCCACGTCCTTGGGGGTGACCCGCAGGAGGGCCTCGTCGCGGCTGATGAGGCCTTCGTTGACCATGTCGACGGCGATCTTGACCGCGGCGCGGGGCGTGCGCTTGCCGTTGCGCGTCTGCAGCATCCACAGGCGGCCGCGCTCGATGGTGAACTCGGTGTCCTGCATGTCGCGGTAGTGCCGCTCCAGCCGCTGGGCAATCTCCACGAGCTGGGTGTAGATCTGTGGCATGTCCTCTCCCAGCAGGGAGACGCGCTTGGTGTTGCGGATACCGGCGACGACGTCCTCTCCCTGGGCGTTGAGCAGGTAGTCGCCGTAGAACTCTTTCTGGCCGGTGGCCGGGTCGCGGGTAAAGGCCACCCCGGTGCCGCTGTCCCAGCCCATGTTGCCAAAGACCATGGTCACGACGTTGACCGCGGTGCCGAGGTCGTCGGGGATCTTTTCGGCGCGGCGGTAGTCGATGGCCTTTTTGCCCATCCAGGAGCAGAAGACGGCTTCCACGGCCGTGCGCAGCTGGACGAGGGGGTCCTGGGGAAAGTCCTGGCCGAGGACGTCGCGGTAGACGGCCTTGAAGCGGGCCACCAGCTCGCGCAGGTCGGCGGCGGTCAGCTCGGTGTCGTCGCTGACGCCGCGCTCGCTCTTGAGCTCGTCCATCTTTTCCTCGAACCTGGCATCGGGGATACCCATGGCGGTGCGGCCGAACATCTGGATGAGGCGACGGTACGAGTCCCAGGCAAAGCGCTCGTTCTCCGTGAACTCGACCAGACCGGCCAGCGTCTCGTCGTTCAGGCCGACGTTCAGGATCGTCTCCATCATGCCGGGCATGGAGAACTTGGCCCCCGAGCGGACCGAGACGAGGAGCGGATTGGCGGCGTCGCCGAAGGCGCGGCCGGCCTGCTGCTCGACCACCCGGAGCGCCTCCAGCGCCTGCTCCCAGGCGCCCGCGGGGAACTGGAAGCCGGCGTTGATATAGGCCATGCATGCGGCGGTGGTGATGGTGAACCCCGGGGGAACGGGGATGCCGATGCTTACCATGTCGGCCAGGCCCGCGCCCTTGCCACCGAGGATCGCCTTCATCTCGTCCAGGGTCGGCTCGTGCCCCAGCGTCTTGCTCAGCTCAGCCTGCGCCGAATAGGTCAGGTATACCCACTTGTCCATCGTGCTCAACCTCCTCTGGGGGGCATCGCCCCACGTCGATCGGCATCGCCCGAGAGCGAGCGGAAACTGTGTGCAACCGGGCGGCGTTCGTGTGCCAAGCGAGTATCATACCCGCAACAGGGCGTTTTGTCAAAGAGAGCGGGACCGCGGGGCCACCTCGGCTACTGCTCCTCGTCCACGATCTCCCAGTCCTCTTCGTCGAACTCGAGCGCGCAGGTGTCGCAGACCCAGCACGCTCCTTCCCTGTCGTACAGCAGCTCTCCACCGCACTCGGGGCAGATGATGGGGCCTTCCTCGGCCGGTTGGGGCATGGCGTCCTCCTAGAGCCCTTCGTGGTCCTGGCCTTCCTCCTCCTCGGCCCACTCGTCGTACAGCTCGACGCCGCAGTTCTCGCAGACCCAGGCCTCGTCCTCCTCGTCGTACCAGAGCTCCTTTCCGCACTCTGGGCAGATCAGGGGCTGCTCTTCGGCCGGTTCGACCATGATATCCTCCTGCAGACCTGTCGGGCATCGTGGGGACGTGCGCTCTGCCGGGCCACGGCGGGCCTGGCACGATGGCACGGCCCCGTTCGGCTGTCAGCACTCCTGCGGAATCGGCCCCGCACGGCCCGGGGCCGGCACGTCACCAGTCCTCGGCGTCGGGCGCGTCCGGCGCGCCCGCGGCATAGTCCACCGTCGGTGGCTCCAGGCTGCTCACCTCGAGCGCGCAGCCGCACTCCGGGCAGACGAGCGGCTGGCCCACGTACGCCGATGCGGGGAGGGTGATATGGGCGTCGCAGTCGGGGCAGGCGGCCATCGTTGCACCTCGCAGCCGCGGGTGGTCAGAGGATGCGGCCGGCCGGGCGCGGGCGGGACGAGGTCCTTTCCAGGTCGGCGAGCTCCTGCTCGTCCAGGACCGGCTCGAGGAGAGCGAGCATGTCCTGGTAGCGGACGCGCACCTCGCTGCCCCTGCCCAGCCGGTACACCGTCAGCCGGCCGCCGCCGGCGCGCCCCATGATGTGGTCCCAGAGCTGCTCGTTGGTCAGGCCAAAGGCACGGCCGGCCTCCTCCAACGTCATCCAGGTCTCGGTCATCACAGTTCTCCTGCTCGGCGAACAGCGCGCGGGCGTGCGCGCCTGGCCCTATTCTACAACAGCTTGGGGCGGCGCGCAAGGCCCTGCGGCCGGCTAGGGCAACCGCAAGTCGGAATTTGTAGGGCTGGCACGCCACTTGAGCTTGCCTTGCGGGCGATTCCAGATCACAGCTCACACAATGCGGGCTGTTTCCACTGCGGCTTCCCCACCGACGGCGAGTTTGCGGTTGCCCTAGCGGCCGGACCACTTGTCGCGAGCCAAAGGGGAGATTTGGCGCGGCTTTCCGCAACTTGCGTTCCAGGGGGATTTGTGGTAGAATTCAGCTAGAAACCCTGCCGTGTGCGTACTGCTGGCAGTAGAGTTCTGAGCCAACACCGGTTACGTTGGGAACCAGTCCCTGGCGGGGCTGCGTACACCAGGCAGGCGGGACCTGACCCGGGAACGCGGGACCGCCACACCGGCTCCCCCGAGAGTGGACTCTCGGTTTAGAACTTGGCCAGCTTACGGCATGGTGGGGTTTTCGTGTGCCTGTGGCGAGGGACGCCATGATCTACCTCTTTCACGGCGACGACGTCATCGCTGCCGAGAAGGCCCTGGCCCGCCTCCTGCGCGAGGCGGTCCCCCAGGAGGTGCTCGACCTGGCCGTGACCCGGCTCGACGGGGCCGACCTAGCGCTGAGCACCCTGCGCGAGCACGCCGAGGCGCTCCCCTTCCTCTCCCCCAAGCGAGTGGTCATTGTCGAGGGGCTTGCCGCGCGCCTGGAAAAGGGGCGCGGCCACGAGCCGGCCCTGGTGGACCAGCTGCGGGAGTACCTGCCGCGAGTGGCCGCCAGCACCGTGCTGATCTTCCGCGAGCGCGTCGCGCTGGGGGCAGGCCAGCCGCTGGTCGCCCTGGTCAGGCAGGTCGGCGAGGTGCGCGAGTTCGCCGCGCCGCGGCCGCAGGAGGTGGCGCAGTGGATCGCCCAGCGCGTGCGCGACGAGGGAGCCGAGATCAACCCGACGGCATGCTCCCTGCTGGCGGCCACGGTGGGGTCCGACCCCTCTGTGCTGCGCCAGGAGGTGGAGAAGCTGGTCACCTACGTCGGCCCGCAGGGCCAGATCGGTGAGCGGCTGGTGGCGGACCTGGCCAGCGGAGCCCGCTTGAGCGACATCTTTGCCCTGGTGGATGCGATCGGCCGGAGGCGGCGGGCGCGGGCGGTGCTCGAGCTGCGGCGTCTGCTCCTGGCCGGTCAGCATCCGCTCTACCTCATGACGATGATCGTGCGCCAGTTCCGGCTGCTGTTGCAGGCCAAGGCTCTGCCGGCCGGGCAGCGCCAGCCGGAGCAGGTGGCGCGTATGCTCAAGATACACCCGTACGTGGCCGAGAAAGTTGTGGACCAGGCCGAGCTGCTGCGGCGCGAGGACTTGGAGCGCATCTACCACCGGCTGGTGGAGGTCGAGCGGGACATCAAGACCGGCCGGCGCGATGGCGAGGTGGCGCTGGAGCTGGTCGTCACGGAGATCTCCGGCGCGGGCTAGCGGGGCCTCGTCGAAACGCGCGCTACGCCTCCTGGGGAGGCGTAGCGGTCAGGACTGTGGGGAGCGCGCCGATCAGGCCGCCGGGGTGGTGGTGCGGAAGGCGTTGTTGTAGCGGCGCATCAGGCGCGACTTGCGGCGGGCGGCGTTGTTGCGGTGCAGGACGCCGCGCTCGGCGGCCTTGTCCAGGGCGCTGATGGCGTCGCCGACGGCCATCTGTGCCTGCGAGAGGTCGCTGGCCTCGATGGTCTGGCGGGCCTTGCGAATGAGGGTCTTGACCCGCGACCGGATCATCAGGTTGCGCTGCTGCCGGCGCTGAGCCTGGCGGATGCGCTTCATAGCCGAACGTGTAGCCATGCGACAGGGTCCTCCTTCGAGCTGATTCCGATGACAGAGCAAAACGCATTATACCAGAAAGAAGAGGAAATTGCAAGTCGTCGTCGCCGCTGGCGCTACGTGTGGGCCGGACTGGTCCTGGTGGTGCTGGCCGGTCTGGGCGCCTACCTGCTGTGGGGCCTGCCGCGCGGGACGGCCACGGTGGCGGTCCGGCGGGGCACGATCCGCGGCACGGTGCTGGCCGGCGGCGAGGTGGCCTCGGCGCGCGCCGTGCAGCTCTCCAGCCGCGTCTCCGGACAGGTGTCGGAGCTCCTGGTCAAGCCGGGCGACGAGGTGCTCAGCGGCACGCTGCTCGTCTCCGTGGAGGCCAGCGCGCTGGCCTACCGGGTGAGCGAGGCCCGGCTTCGCGTGGAGTTGGCTCAGTTGCGCCTCGAGCAGGCCGGCGAGGGCGCCCAGCCCGAGGAGGTCGCGGCGGCCGAGGCCGACCTGGCCGCCGCCAGGGCCCGCCTGCAGGCGCTGCAGGACCCGCGGCCCGAGGACGCGACCTCGGCCCGGCAGGAGGTGGTGCGGGCCGAGGCCGCGCTGGCCCAGGCCCGGCAGTCCACCGCGGTGGCCGTGGAGACGACGCGGCTGAGCTGGGAGACGGCCGCCAACGCCCTGCGCAACGCCCAGGACGCGTACAGCCGCGTCTACTGGGAGAACGAGCGCCTGCGGCAGATGGGCCTGGAGCTGTCGCAGGCGCAGAAGGACGCCGAGTCCAGTGCCTGGCGGCTGGTCCAGGACGCCACGGCGGCGATGGAGCAGGCCCGCCTAGCCCACGAGCAGGCTCAGCAGGACCGGGAGGCAGCTTTGGCCACGGCGCAGTCGCGCCTGGCCGAGGCGCGCGCCCGCCTGCAGGCCCTGCTCGCCGGCCCCACAGCAGCCGAACTGGCCCAGGCGCAGGCGCAGGTGGAGCGAGCCCAGGCGGTGCTGGATGGGCTCGCCGCCGGGGCGAGCCCCAGCGCCGTCCGCATCCTGGAGAAGGAGCTGGAGCTGGCCCGGCTCGACCTGGAGGAGGCCCTGGTGGACCGGGACAAGGCCTCTGTGCGCGCGCCTTTCGACGGCACGGTGGTCGAGGTGACGGTCAAGGAAGGGGAGATCGTCGGCCCGGGCAGTGCCCTGCTGCGGTTGGCCGACATGCGGCGGCTGCAGATCGAGGCCCGCATCGACGAGATCGACGTCGGGCAGGTGTCGCCGGGGCAGCCGGTGACCATCACCCTGGACGCCTACCCCGGGCGACCGCTGAGCGGTCGCGTCGGCGAGATCGCGCCGGCCGTGACTGTCGACCGCGGCACGGCCTCGTATCGGGCCATCGTCTTCCTGGGCGGAGGGCCCGCTTCGGCCCAACTGCCGGGCGCCGCCGGGGTTCCCACCCTGACGCTGCGCCTGGGCATGACGGCCAACCTGACGGTGGTCACAGTGGAGCGGTCGGCAGCCCTGCTGATCCCGCGGCAGGCGGTGGAGAGGGTCGGGGCCGGCACGTACGTGACGGTGCTGCGCGGCGGCGGGCGCGAGCGCGTGCGGGTCACCCTGGGGGTGTCCGACAGCGAGAACGTGGAGGTGCTGGGAGGGTTGGCGGAGGGGGAGGTCGTGGAGCTGCCGTAAGGCCTGGCGCACCGCTGGTGGGGGGCAGGCGGCAGCATCCGCCGGCGGGAGCGAGCTTCCTGGGTGCCAGACGACACCGCTGGAGGCAGGCCGATCGTGCCGCTGTGAATGGCGTCAGAGGGAACCAGGTATGGCAGGCACACGCCGGTCGGGCGGGCGGATGTTGGCGCGGCGTATCTGGCTGATACTGCGCGGCGGGCTGGGCTGGCCGGCGCTGGCCGTCGTTCTCGGCACCATTCTCCTCGTCTTCCTGGCCTATCAGTGCCCCGGCCCCGTGACGGTGGATGTGGGGGGGCTGTCTTGCCGGCGCCGTACTACCTGCTGTCCTGGGGGAACTATCCGACGCAGGTGGGGTTATGGAGTGCGCTGGCGGCGTTGACCTACCCCGTCCTTTCCTATGAGAATATTGGGCGACGGCCCGCCTGGGTCCACTGGGTGGCTGTGCTAGCCTTGGCCATCCTCTCCTACACCGTGGTGGGGATCCTGACGGTGGCGCTGCTGCTCCTGCTGGTCCTGTTGGAGCCGCTGCTGGCGGCCGGCCCGGCCCAGCGCGGCCGGCGGGCGGCCATTCTGGGGGGCATCGTGCTGGCCGAGGCCGTGGTCTTGGTCCTCTACCACGGCAACTTTGCCGCGGTGTTCTGGCAGGAGACGCTGCCGGCCATCGTCCGGTCGGCGGGGACGGGCAGCCTGGGCGACCTGGCCGTCGACCCGCGGGAGGGCCTGCTCAGCAACTGGGTGGCCAACTGGATCTTTGTGCGCAACCGGGTCAGCGACCTGGCGGTGGCCTTTTCCCTGAGCGGCGTGGTGCTGCTCCTGTGCGAGCGGGCCCGGCGGCGCTGGCGCGCGCTGCTGCTGGCCTGGCTGCTCGCCTTTTCCCTCTTTGCCCTCTTCAGCGGGCTGGTCGCCGACATGGTCCTGAAGCACGTCTTCTTCATGTTCCCACTGCTTTGCCTCGGCGCTGCCGCCCTGGCCGAGCGGCTGTGGCGGCGTGGACCGGCCGGCCGGGCCACGGTAGTGGCCTATGCCCTGTTCATGGCCTGGCTGAGCCTGTCACAGTGGCTGCGGCTGATCCTGGTAAAGAGGCACTGACGCTCCCGTGCCGCACTCCCTTCAGAAACAGGCCGTCCTGCCGCAGGGACGAACCCCCTGCGGCAGGACGGCATCAGGCCCTACTCGCTGGTCCAGCGGTAGTACATGAACCCGGGGACAAAGGCCAGGATGGCTGCCACGCACATGCCGAAGAAGGAGAGCGTCCGGCAGAACCAGAGCTGGCTCAGGATGGCCGGCGATGCCAGCGCGCCAAGCTGGCCGAGGTTGCGAAAGTGCGGGTAGAGCACCGCGCTGACATAGTAGTGCGGCAGGGAAAAGGTCAGGATGAGGATCCAGCCGGCGACGCGTACCCAGGTGTCCAACGGCGGCCGGCCCAGCATCTCCAACAAGTAGCCCAGGATGCGGGCGTACCAGAAGAGGACCAGGCCGAGGAGGACAAAGCCGATCTCCAGGAAGAGCGGGGGAAAGGGAACCCAGATGGCGAGATGCGGAGTGAACCAGTCCATGGCCTAACCCTCCAGTATCTTCTTGGCCCGCTGGCGGAAGAGAAAGACCAGCGCAGCGCACAGCAGCGCCGACACGAAGAGGACGACAAAACCCCACCACTGCTCGTCGACCGTCATCGAGCCGCGGGTGCGGAACCCGTACGACTGCACGATCACGTAGAAGAGGATGCCCGAGGGGGCCAGCAGCATCGCCTGCCAGAAGGTGCGCTGCTGCGTCAGGGCCTCGAAGCGGCGGGCGATCAGCGCTACGTAGATAAAGGCCACCCACAGGAGAATTCCCCCGGCCAGGGACACGATGTTGGTCCAGTCGATGAACAGCCCCAGGGTGAACGCCGTCCCGCTGGGCTCGTGGATGGTGCCCGGGGAGGGAAAGGGCTGCCGAATGACGTCGCCCGGGACATCGCGGTCTGCCCCCAGAGGCTTGCGCTCCAGCGAATGGTCGGACAGGATCTTGCCGTCGGCGCTCACGATGCCGGGAGCGCCCTGGGCAAAACCCGGGGTGGCCCACATCTGCTTCACGCTGTCGGGCAGCGCTGCCACCTTGCCCCAGTTGAGCCAGTCCACCGCCTGGCGGTCGGCCCCGTAGAGGACCAGGAAGCCATCCTGGCGACCGATCCCCGGCCAGGAGCCCCCGGCGAGGGAAACGAGCAGCCCCGGGTAGTCGGTGTGATCTGCGCGAAACTGCTGCTCGTCCGCGGCGACCACGGCAAAGCCGTGTGGCGGCAGGACGATGCGTGGCAGCGACAGCATGTCGCCTGGCACCATCTCCACCGCCCACCCCTCCAGGACCTTCCAGTCGCCGGTGCGGTTGTACAGCTCGAACCATTGGTGCAGCCGCAGGGCCTGCTCGTCGGCCGAGCAGACCTTGGGGTCCTGCGCGTCTGGGCGACAAAAGGCCGGGTAGACCTCGTTGATCACGACCGGCGTCGACGTCTCGGCCGGCCCCAGGCCCGGGATGCGGTCGTAGAGGAAGATGACCATCCCCAGGAGGACGGCGATCACGACGATGCCAATCGCCTCCAGCAGGTACCGCTGGCGCTGGATGAACTTCAGGACAGGTTCCATGGGACCTCCTTTTCGGCCACTGCCGAGGCCGCAGCGTGATGCACGGGCCGCCGTGGCTCAGACTGGCCTGTGCCGCGGCGTGTGCGGCCTCGCCTGCGCCCTCCGGTCACTTCCGGACGGCGCTATCCCAGACGCCCTCGCCAAAGATCTGGCGCGCGCGCAGGCGCATATCCTCCACGAGCCGGTGGGCCCGCGACGGACCGACCAGCAGGGAGATGGAGCGCTCGAATCCGGTGCAGACAGCCAGGATCTGTTCTGGGGAGGCCTCGCCCTTCGGCTGGAGCCCCTGGCGCTTGAAGGCATCCTCCAGCAGCACGCGGGCCGAGTGCCCCAGGCTCTCCACGGCGATGCGCCCCAGCTCCTCGAATAGGCGCTCGCCGACGCGAACCTCTCTCTTCTCGACCAGGCCGGCTTCCAGCAGGCTGACGATGATCTGGCGCGTGCGGAACTCGCCCAGGCCACTGCGATCGGCGATGTCGGCCGCCGTGTTTCGGCCGTCCACCAGCGTGAGGACCCGCCACTCCTCCGGCTCGAGGCTGATCTCCTGGCGATACTCGTCGGTCGTGGTCACCAGGCCCAGCACGGTGTCCATGGGCGGAGCCTTGCCCTTCAGGGCATTCCACTCGTCCACACGGCGGATGCCCTCCATGATCAGCATCTCGTTGCTGGCATGGATCTCCCGTACGGGCAGGTCGACCCCTTCTTCGAATATGAAGGAGCCCGCCGGTAGGGTGAAGAGGGAGTAGAGCGCCTCCAGCGGTGCTAGCCGGCCCAGCCGAGCCGAGATTGCCTGTCCATTCCGGAAGTAGATCCACCCCTCGACATCCTTCTCCTCGAGTTCCCCGACAATGTGAACGGCTCCAGTCTGCTTGCTCAGGTCGACCAGCTGGATGATGTCCGCCAGGCTGAATTCGCTGAGATCGCCTTGAAGGGGCATTCTTCCTCAAGCACCTTGGGGAGGGCTCAGAGCTTGCTGATCACCAGTTTGCTGATCGACTTCAAGGTGTCGAAAACTCCCCTGCCGGAGGAAGCGACCGCCTCAAAGCGCTCGACCAGGTTGCCATCGCTGGTGCGGTAGCGCAGGTAGCGGTCGAGGACCGCCACTTGCAGAGCGTTGGGCAGGTCTCGCTTGTTGTACTGCAGAATGACCGGGAACTCGGCGAAACGCTTCCCCTGGCGGGTGATGTTGCGGGCCAGCTCCTGAAGGCTGCGGACGTTCTCCTCCAGCTTGTTGCGCTGCGAGTCGGCCACGAATACGACGCCGTCCGCTCCATTCAACACGGCAACGCGGGTGCGCTCGTAGAGCACCTGCCCAGGGACGGTGTACAGGTGAAAGCGGGTCTGGAAACCGCGTACTCGTCCCAGGTCCAGGGGGAGGAAATCGAAGAAGAGCGTGCGCTCTGTCTCGGTGGCGATGGAAAGAAGCTCCCCTTTGGCCTCCTTCGGCACCTGGCTGTGGATGTACTTCAGGTTGGTCGTCTTCCCGCTCAGGCCAGGGCCGTAGTAGACGATCTTGCAGTGGATTTCCCTCGCCGCGATGTTGATTAACGCCATGCTGGCCTCACTTTACGTCACAGATGCTCGCCATCTGCGCGGACACGCGTCGTCGGCCCGGGTCAGTCGCGGAAGAGGAGGTCGATGGTGTCCTCCATCGACGTGCGGAAGCTGGTGCTGATCACCTCGTCGCGTAGCTTCCCTTCCTGGCGCACGCGCTCCAGGATGGCCTCCAGCTCCTCGGTGGCCTTCTTGGTCAGGACCTTGACCAGGCCGATGTGCGTTCCCTTATCGAACACGATGGCCAGCATCCATTGCTCTTCGACCAGAGCGGTGAAGATGTTCTCGCGGATGCCCTGCTGGAACAGGACGCGGAAATCCCTCTCCCTCAGGAGCCGCGCCACCTCGCGCGACGAGGCAAAGGTCCCCGCCAGGAGCGCCCCCAGGGCGGTGGTGTCCTGTCGTTCGACCTGTCCATAGCTGGCGATTACCTGCCCGCTCTTGTCGAGGAGCATGGCGTGCGTGGCCCCCGTGTCCTCGACCAGACGGTGCAGGCACCCGTCGATGGACTCTTTTTCCTCCAGAGAGACAATCAGACTGCTCAGCTGAGGTTCCATGCTTTTCCCTCACCACTTGCCTGCCGGTGGAGCAACCGCGGGCGATCCGGTAGGTGCAAATGGACTCAGATGGCGTTCACCGCATCGAACAGGGACTGATGGTAGCGGTTCAGCATGAAGCGGACGCGGCCCAGGCTGTTGCGCTGGCTGGAGACGATGAGCACCATCGCATCCTCGCTCAACGGCTCCAGGATGACCAGGCCGCTGTCGTACTCCAGGACGGCCTGAGTGGTGCCGCCCTTGCCGATCTCGCGCCCCAGGGCCTCGGCCATGACCAGGCCATTGGAGGCCACCGCGCAGATGGCGTCCATGTCCACGTCGGGATCGGCCACCCCTTCGATCAGCAGGCCGTCGGTCGCGACCACGGCAGCGAGCGAGACGCCGTTCAAGGAACGGAACGAGCCCAGCAACTCTCGGATTTCTGTGGTCATCGCCTGTCCTCCTTCATATCCATGCCCCAGTGCATTATACAACAAAAGACGCAAATTCGCCACTTGCCGCGATGGTGCGGCTGTGCCGCGCTTCGGGCAGGCCGGGCCCGTGCCATTCGTGGTGCACCGCCGCGACCCTGCTGTCGGCGTGAAGGGAAGCTTCGGGCGCGAGGGGCATCGCCCCTGTGGGCTGGGCCGGCGCACAGCCGCGGTTGTCCCTCCCGGCCGCGCCGGGCCGGCCGCGCGGGACGACAACGGGCTGCGGCACGATCTGTCCGCGCAGGGCTGCCCCGGCCAGGCCGGCGATGCGCGTTGCGGTGATCTGCCCCAGCCATTCGCCCGCCGCGCTGGCCACCACGCGCACGTAGTTGTCGCTGAGCCCGCTCCAGGCCGGCCCGGCGCGGCCGTCCCAGAGGACCGCCAGCTCGTGCCCGACGAGGCGCTGGCGAAAGGACTGCGCCATCCGGCGGGCCAGGTCGTGGGCCTGCTCGCAGCGCCGACGGATCACGGCGGGAGAGACCTGTCCGGCCATCGCCGCCGCGGCGGTCCCCGGCCGCGCCGAGAACGGGAAGATGTGCAGGTCGCTCCAAGGCAGGTCGGCGATCGCCGCCAGGCTCGCGGCCAAGTCCTCCTCCGTCTCCCCGGGGAACCCCACGATGACGTCCGTGGTCAGCCCGACGCCGGGGACGCGCCGTACGATCTCCGCGGTCAGGCTGCGGATGTCGGCCAGGCGGTAGCGACGGCCCATGCGGGCCAGGGTGCGGTCGCAGCCGCTCTGCAGCGGCAGGTGCAGGTGCCGGCACAGGCGTGGGTCGGGCCAGAGGTCGAGCAGCCCGGACGGCAGGTCCTGGGGCTCGATGGAGCTGAAGCGCAAGCGCCGGATGGGCGCGCCGTCCAGGAGATAGCGCGCCAGGCCGGCCAGGTCTCCCACCTGCGGATCGCGGTACGCCCCCAGATTGATGCCGCTGAGGACGATCTCCACGGAGCCGGCCCGCAGGACTTCCTGCACCTCGGCCAAGATCTCGCCCGCCGGGCGCGAGCGGCTGGGCCCGCGGGCGATGGCGACAATGCAGTAGGCGCAGCGGTTGTCGCAGCCGTCCTGGACCTTGATCAGCGCCCGAGTCGGGTGCGCCGGCAGAAGCCGCGGCCGCGCGCCGCCGGCCGGCGCCTCCTGCCCGCGGGCCCCCAGGAGCGCCCGCACCCGCTCCACCAGCGCGGGCTCCTCCTCGCGGTCCAGCACCAGGTCCACCCCGGGCACCTGACGCAGCGCCGGTGCGTCGACGTCCGCACCGCAGCCGACCGCCACGACCAGGGCGCCCGGCCGGCGGCGCGCGGCCCGCCGCAACATCTGCCTGGACTTGCGGTCGGCCACGTGCGTGACCGTGCAGGTGTTGACGACGTAGAGGTCGGCCTCCTGGTCGAAATCGACCAGCAAGTACCCGGCCGCCTGCAGCAGCCCGCGCAGCGCGTCGGTCTCGCTGAAGTTGACCCGGCAGCCCAGTGTCGCCAGGGCTGCCCGCAGCGGTCTCTCCATGGCCACGCTCACGTCCGGCCTTTCTTCAGGGGGCGTCCCACGCGGATCTCGCGCAGCTCCTGCACCGTTGCCGCCAGGACGCGGTCGGCCCAATGGTAAATGGTGCGCCGGCTCTTGCCGAGCTGTCGGGCGACGGCGGCCACGTTGGCGCGGTACTCGGGGTCGAGCGTGTCCAGCGCCACGCGCAGCACCTCCAGCAGGCGCTGCAGCTCGGCCGGCGTCAGGTCCAGCCGCTCCACGATCTGGCGGGCCCGTCTGTTCTTGGCCTCCTGCTCGGCCGCGTTCAGCTCGATTTCTTCCTGCTTGGCCAAAGAAACCCCCGTACGGTTCGCCAAAAGTGTAACTGTTTTTATCATACCACATGTGTCGCGCCCTGTCCAGTGGACAGCCCGAAGGGGGCATGGTATAATGCGGGGCAGCGACGAGCTGAGGACCGGGCCATGCAGCGCTACTACCTGGGATTCAACCTCACACCGGGCATCGGGCCGGTGCGGCTGCGCCGGCTCCTGGAGCACTTTCGCAGCCCGGAGCGGGCCTGGCAGGCCTCGGCGATGGAGCTGCGCCAGGCCGGCCTCGACGAGGCCTGCATCGGCAGCCTGCTGGATACGCGCCGACGCGTCTCCCTCGAGCGGGAGATGGCCCGCATCAACGCCCTCGGCATCACCCTGCTCACGTGGGACGACCGCGGTTACCCGGACCGCCTGCGGCACATCTATGCGCCGCCGCCGGTGCTGTACGTGCGCGGGACGCTCCTCCAGGGCGAGCCCATGGTGGCACTGGTGGGGACGCGCCGCCCGACGCCGTATGGCCGGGAAGCGGCCCGGCGACTGGCCCACGACCTGGCGCAGAACGGGGTGACGGTGGTCAGCGGGCTGGCCATCGGCATCGACAGCGAGGCCCACCAGGCGGCCCTGGCGGCCGGCGGGCGGACCGTTGCCGTCCTGGCCAGCGGCGTGGACAGCGTCTATCCGCAGCGCAACCGCGAGCTGGGGGCGCGCATCGTCGACCAGGGCGCCCTGGTGTCGGACTATCCCCCCGGCACCGCCCCGGAGCCGCGCAACTTTCCCCCGCGCAACCGCATCATCAGCGGGCTGAGCCTGGGCGTGGTCGTCGTGGAGGCCGGGCAGCGCAGCGGAGCCCTTATCACCAGCGACTTTGCCGCTGAGCAGGGACGCGATGTCCTGGCGGTTCCCGGTTCGATCTTCTCGCCGGCCAGCCGGGGCTGTCACGACCTGATCGCCCAGGGGGCGCGCCTGGTGCGTGGCGTCGAGGACATCCTGCAGGAGCTGAACCTGGACCGCGCCGTCGAGCAGCAGGAGGCCCGCCGCATCGTTCCCGAGAGCGAGGTCGAAGCCTCACTTCTGGGGTTGCTGGCGGCGGAGCCGCAGCACGTCGACGAGCTGGCCCAGGCGGCGGGGCTGCCCATCGCCGTCGTCTCCGCCACGCTGACATTGATGGAGCTCAAGGGTCTGGTGCGGCATGTCGGCGGGGTGCAGTACGTGCAAGCGTAGCAGCGCTTGATCGATGCGGCCCGTGCCGGCGCGGTCTGCGCGGGCACCTGGGTGGGTTGGATCGGGGGTCGTGATGGCCGAGGCCTGGCTGTGCAAGGAGTGCAAGGCGATCTTGGGCTGGCAGGACGCCGACGGCCTGCAGGTTGTTCGCGACGCGGTCGAGCGCTACACGCTGCCCTCGCGCAGCGAGGAGATCTGGGTGACCTGCCGCAACTGCGGGTCGGTCCAGATCTGGCGGGCGCGGGTCGAGCTGGGCCGGGCCAGGCGGCCCGCCGCCCCGCGCGAACAGCCCTAGCGCTGCTCGCTTCCCCGTGTGCCGGCAGCGAAGCACCCCGGCGGGGACGATCGGGACACCCTACTCGTTCCCGGCATAGTCCAGCTCTACCCGGCGGACGAACCGGCGCGCCTGGTCGGGCGAACCCGGCCCGTAGACTAGGAAGAGCGGCAGGTGCCAGGGATACCCCGGCTCTGCCGGCAGGAAGCCGTCCACGCGCAGCACGCGGAGATCGCCTGGCGCGTCCCCGGCCGGCAGCACCCCCAGGCCACCGCGGTCCTGGGCCAGGGCCGCGCGGAGGGAGGCGGCCGACGCGCGAACGATCGCCTGGGGGTCGGGCTGCCGGCCGGTCCACGCCTCTGCCAACGCCCGCACCTCGCCAGCGCTGTCCGGCCGCAGGTAGACCTGCACGGGGCTGTCCTCTCCCCCGACCCCGCTCCAGTTCTCGGCCCTGCCGCTGAGGAGCTCCACCGCCGCTACGAGGCTGAGGTCCACCAACGGGTTATCCGGGTGGGCGAGCAGGGCAATCGGCTCGCTGGCCACGCGGGTGGCCGTGAGCACGCCGCGATAGAAGGGGTCGGGCGGCTGATCCAGGTAGGCCAGGTCCACCCGCCCCTGGGCCAGCGCCTCCTGCGCCTCCGCGGCGCTGGCCGGCAGCACTGCCAGGGCGACCCCGGGATACTCCTCCTGGAAGAGGCTGCACCAGCGCTCCAATCGGTCCGGGGCGGTAGGCACGGCGGCGATGCGCAGTTCGAGGGCCGGAGTGCCGGTAGGGGCAGGCGTTGGCGCCGTCGCCGGGTCTCCGCACGCCGCCGCCGCGAGCGGAACGATCAGCAGCAGAATGGCGATCGTGTGGCGGCACTCTCTGGCCATGGCCCTCTCCACCGAGCGGTCTGCCCGTCCATTCTAGCACGGGGCGCTGCCCCGGTCAATCTCGGTGCGTGGGCGTTGCGGATTGCGGACCACGCCTGGCACCGTTGGATCAGCCACTGCGTACGGCCAAAGACGCCCTTGCTGCGCGCTCTCGCCGAGGCCAGTCCGGCCTCCGGGGCATCTCTCTCCGTGTCGGCGTATCCCCGGCCCGAAGCGCTCTCCGGATGCATGCGTCGGCACGGAGATGCGCGTCGGTGCCACGCTGTGCCAGCTTGCCAGGTGCGGCCGGCTGTGCTATAGTGCCCGGCAGCCGCAAGCCGCCGCGGCAGCGCGATGCTGCCCGTTCGCAAGCGCGCAGGAGCATGGCATGGCAGAGCCCCTACCGACCGTGCAGGACGTCTACCTGGCCCGCCAGCGCATCGCCGGCCTCGTCCGGCGGACGCCGCTGCTGGACTCACCCTGGCTCGGCCAAGCCCTCGGCGTGCCCGTGCGCCTGAAGCTGGAGAACCTGCAGGAGACCGGCTCGTTCAAGCTGCGCGGTGCCGCCAACCGTGTGCTCAGCCTATCGGCCGAGGAACGGGCGCGCGGGGTGCTCGCCGTGTCCACCGGCAACCACGGCCGCGCTGTGGCGTCTCTCGCCCGCGCCCTGGGCCTGCGCGCTGTGATCTGCGTCTCGGAGGCGACTGCCGCCAACAAGATCGCCGCCATGCGCCAGCTCGGCGCGGAGGTGGTCGTGCACGGCCGGGGCTACGACCAGGCCATGGAGCATGCCGCGCGCCTGCAGCGGGAGCAGGGGCTGACGATGGTCGAGCCGTTCGACGACCCGTTGGTCATCGCCGGCCAGGGGACGATCGGCCTGGAGATGCTGGAGGACTGGCCGGAGCTCGACACGGCGGTGGTCCCCCTCTCGGGCGGCGGGCTGATCGCGGGGATTGCCCTGGCGCTCAAGTCGGCCGACCGGGCCATCCGCGTCATCGGCGTCTCCATGGAGCGTGCCCCGGTGATGTACCATAGCCTCAAGGCCGGCCGGCCGGTGGTGTTGGAGGAAGAATCCACCCTGGCCGACGCCCTGGTCGGCGGGCTCGGTGCGAACAATCGCTTCACCTTCCGCATGGTCCGGGAGCTCGTCGACGATGCCGTCCTGGTGTCCGAGGAAGAGATCGCCGCGGCCATGGCCGGCGCCATGCGGCAGCACCGGCTGGTGGTGGAGGGAGGGGGGGCCGTGGGCCTGGCCGCGGCAATGCGGCGGCGGTTGGGAGGGGCCGGCCGGCGGGTCGCCATCGTCGTCAGTGGCGGCAACGTCGACGCCGCCGTGCTGCAGCAGGTGCTGGGGACATGAGGGCGGGCCATTGCGAGGTCTCGCGCGCGCCGGGTCTTGACCCGGCTGCTACGCTGTGGTATACTCCAATCGGGGTCAGTGCCTGCCACTGGAGCGGCCCTGGGACAGCACCAGGTGCAAGGGGAACTGCCATGCCGGAGCGAGCCGCTGACTGGATCGCCCAAGCCGAAAGAGATCTGGAGCATTCCCGCTATGCCGCGGCAGGGGGGGTCCATGAGTGGGCCTGTTTCAGTGCACAGCAGGCCGCCGCGAAGGCACTGAAGGGGCTTCACCAACGCCTCGGCCAGGAGACGTGGGGACACTCGGTCAAGTACCTGTTGGAGGCGTTGCCGTCGGGACATGGAGTGACGGAAGCGCTGCGCCAGTGCGGGCGCGTCCTGGATCGGTTCTACATCCCCACGTGCTATCCCAATGGCTTTGACCAGGGCAAGCCGGGCGATTACTACACCGGCACCGACAGCGAGGAAGCCTTTGGTTGTGCAGAAGCGATCATACGGCTCTGTGCAGCGCTTCTCTCTGGATAAGGCCCGGGCAATCCGAGAGCTGCGCCGGGTGGCTCGGAGGCTGGTCGCTGACGACCCCCGGGTAGAGGTAGTGGTCCTGTTCGGCTCTCTGGCGCAGGGCCGGGCGCTGCCGGGAAGCGATGCCGACCTGCTCCTGGTCCTGCGCGAGCATCGGCTGGAGCGCTGGTGCGATCGCATCCCGGAGTATCTGCTGGACGTTCCTATGCCGGTGGAGGTCTTTCCCTACACATGGGAGGAGGTGCAGAGAGTTGCCCGGAAGCCGGGACTGATCCGTGCGATCCTGGGGGAGTACGTGCCCCTGGCCGGCCGGCCGGCGGCTCTGGCGCGCCTGCGCGCGCTGTCAGAAGGCACGGCGGCGCCCATCGGTCCCACAGCAGAGGTGAGCGACCATGCCTGAAGACCACGCGTTCATCGTCATCGAAGGGGTCATTGGGGTCGGCAAGACCACCCTGGCGCGCCTCTTCCAGCCCCACTTCCAAAACGAGCTGCTCCTGGAGATCGTCGAGGAGAACCCCTTCCTGCCGCGCTTCTACGAGGACAGGGCCCGCTACGCCTTCCAGACGCAGATCTTTTTCCTGCTCAGCCGCTTTCGCCAGCAGCACGTGGCCGTCCCCCAGGCGATCAGGCGGGGCATGCTCGTGAGCGACTATCTGCTGGAGAAGGACCGCATCTTTGCCCGCATCAACCTGGAGGGCATTGAGTGGGACATGTACGAACGCCTCTACGAGATCCTGGCTGACCGGACCCGCCAGCCCGACCTGGTCGTCTACCTGCGAGCGCAGCTGGACGTGCTGATGGGCCGGATCGCCATGCGCGATCGCGCCTTTGAGCGCACGGTCGAGCGCGACTATATCGAGGAGCTGCGCCAGTCCTACGAAGCCTTCTTTGCCGAGTACGACCGCGCACCGCTGCTCACGATCAACACCGACAACCTGGACTATGTCCACCGCCCGGAGGACCTGCAGACGGTCGTCGGGGCGGTGCGCACGATGCTGCGCGAGGGGTACCGCCGGGTGACGATGTAGGCCGTCACACGGATTTCTCTCGCGCCCGAGCTTTGGCAAGAAAAGCCGGCCAGCACGGTGTGGACAAGCGGAACGGATGCACGGATGGTCTGGCCGCTGGACGGGGTGAACGGGCCGGCGGGTTTTCGCCAATCGGCGCGCGTGCCGGAGCCGGAACGGAAACGGTGCGTCAGGAGGTGCGCAGGCCGCTAGCTCTGCAGCGCGGGGTGTGGGGCTCTCTGGAAAGGAGGAGAGTTGTCCGATCGCCGCTGTGCCAACTGTAGCTACTTTGAGCCCAGCCAGCAGCAGGGGTGGGGGCACTGCACCCATCCCAGGCTGCGCAAACGGTGGGCTACGCGGCCCATCAAGCGCAAGGCCCATGCCTGTCTCAGCACAGGCCAGGATTTCTGGGAGGCGGCGGGCCAGAAGCTCCACATGATGTTGGGCAAGATCCTGCTGGAGAAACGCAAGATATCCCGCACGCAGCTCGAGTCCGGCCTGACCGTGCAGCAGGCCGAGGGCTTCACCCGCCGCATCGGCGAGATCTGGATCGCCCTGGGCTATGTGACGCCACAGGACATCCAGGAGGCCCTGCAGTCGCAGGAGGAGCTGATGCGCATGAGCACGCAGTAGTCCGCTGCGGCTTGCTGCGGCCGGGGCCCCGGGCCGGGGTGAGGAGGCAGTCCCGGCCTTGCGCTATCCCGTGCGGAAGGGGTTGAAATCGGTACCGTAGTCGTAATAGTCCTCTTGCTCGGCCCGCTTGAGAAAGCGCACCACGCGGTAGGTGACCGGGGTCATAACCGCCTCGACCCCGACCTTGAAGAGGTAGTTCGTCAGGGCCACCGCAGCCAGCAGCTCCCAAGACCACACCCCGGCGAAGGCGATGAGCACAAAGAGGACCGTGTCGACGCCCTCGCCGACGATGGTGGAGCCGATCGTCCGCATCCACAGCCAGCGGCCGCTGCTCCAGATCTTCATCTTGGCCAGGACGTAGGAGTTGGAGAACTCGCCGGCAAAGTAGGCCACCAGCGAGGCGATGACGATGCGCCAGGCCCCGCTGCCGATGTCGGTGATGAGGTAGCGGTAGGCCAGGTCGGCCCCGCCGCGCTCCCCGGTGAGCTGGTTGACCACCTCCAGGCCGCTGCGCCACTCGGCCTCTGCCGGCAGCAGGCCGACGACGATGAGCGTCACGGCCAGCAGCGCGTTGCAGGCAAAGCCGATCCAGATGATGCGGCGGGAGCGGCGATAGCCGTAGACCTCGGTGAGGATGTCGCCAAAGACGTAGCTGATCGGAAAGACGATCGTGCCGGCGTCAAAGGCCAGCCGCAGCCCGAAGAGGGACACGCCCCAGTCGACCATCTTGGCCGAGGATGCCACGTTGCTGATGAGCAGCACGGCCACAAAGAGGGCCATGACCAGGTCATAGTAGCGAAACGCCCGGCTCTGTTCCATCGGATCTCCCAGGCAATCTCGATCCTGCGCCGCAGCCAGGTGGAACAACGTCCGCGGCCCGTGATGGTTGTGCCGCGGTGCTTCGGTGACCGGCTCGTGAACATCATAGCACAGGAGGGTGCCGGGCGCAACCCGTGCCGTCGACTCGCATTTGACAAACCGCCCCTTTTCTGCTATCATATCCGCTTGCGAAAACGGGATGGCATTTTGCAAGGAGTTCTATCGTGTATGCGATTGTCCGAACAGGGGGCAAGCAGTACCGGGTCGAGCCGAACCAGACGCTGGAGGTCGATCTCCTGCCCTGCGAGGTCGGCCAGCAGATCGAGCTGAGCGAGGTCCTGCTGGTCTCGGGTGAGGGCGGGTTGCGCCTCGGCGCCCCGCTGGTCGAGGGGGCCAGGGTCCGGGCGACGGTGTTGGCCCACGGGCGCGGGCCCAAGATCGACGTGTTCAAGTACAAGTCGAAGAAGCGCTACCGCCGCCACACCGGGCATCGCCAGGAACAGACGCGCCTGCTCGTCGAGGCCATCGAGGCGTAGCCGGAGGAGTTTGCCATGGCTCACAAGAAGGGTGTGGGCAGCACCAGGAACGGTCGCGACAGCCAGTCGAAGCGGCTTGGCGTCAAGCGCTTCGGGGGCCAGTTCGTCAGCGCCGGCACCATCATCGTCCGCCAGCGCGGCACCAAGTTCAAGCCGGGCCAGAACGTCGGCCTGGGGCGCGACTACACCATCTTCGCCCTGGTCGACGGGTATGTGCGCTTCGAGCCGCACTCGCGCGTGCAGAAGCGCGTCAGCGTCTGCCCGGAAGCCTAGTCGAGGAGGGGATCCCTTGAAAGCGGGCATTCATCCAGAATATGTCGAAGCCACCGTGACCTGCGCCTGTGGCAACACCTGGAAGACCCGTTCCACGAGGCCGGTCATCAAGACCGACGTCTGCTCCAAGTGCCACCCCTTTTTCACCGGCGAGCAGCGCATCGTGGACACGGCCGGCCAGGTGGAGCGCTTCATGCAGCGCGTGGAGGTCAGCCAACGGCTGCAGCAGCAGACCGAGGAGCGCCGCCAGGCCAAGTCGGAGCGCCGGCGGGCGCGCCTGCTGATCGAGCTGCCGGAAGAGGGCGAGGCGGAAGGGGTGGACACCGTCGCACCTACGGAGGAGGCCGGCTAGCTGCCTCCTGCAGTTCAGCATGGTCAGCGGATTGTTGGAGGAGGCAAAGGCAGGACCTTTGGCCTCCTCTTCCTTTGCCGGGGCAGGCCGCACGCCCCGGTGGGATCGCCGAAGCAGGACCAGGATCCGATTCCCCAGAGAGGAGCAGGAGCCATGGCCTGGGAAATGCAGCGCGGACAGATCGAGGTGATCTGCGGCAGCATGTTCAGTGGCAAGTCCGAGGAGCTGATCCGGCGGGTGCGCCGGGCGCAGATCGCCCGCCAGCGCGTGCAGGTGTTCAAGCCCAGCCTGGACGCCCGCTACACCGCCGAGCACGTGGCCTCGCACAACGGCATGCGCGTGGTGGCCGTGCCCGTCGACAATGCCCAGCAGATCGCCGAGCGCCTCGAGCCGGACACCGAGGTCGTGGCCATCGACGAGGCCCAGTTCTTCGGCCCGGACGTGGTGGCGCTCTGTGAGGAGCTGGCCCACCGCGGCCTGCGGGTCATCGTGGCCGGCCTGGACCTGAACTTTCGCGGCGAGCCCTTCGGCCCCATGCCGGAGCTGATGGCCCGCGCCGAGCAGGTCTCGAAGCTGCAGGCCATCTGCGTCCGCTGCGGCGCGCCGGCCAGCCGGACGCAGCGCCTGATCGACGGGAAGCCGGCTTGCTACGACGACCCGGTCATCCTGGTGGGTGCGGCAGAGAGCTACGAGGCGCGCTGCCGGCACTGCCACGAGGTGCCGGGCCGGCCGGGCAGGTAGCCAGTGGTGCGGCGGCCGAGGTGCCGGGGGAGCGCCGCCCCGGTGCCTGGAACCTGCGGCGAGGTGTGGCGGTGCCGGACACGGCGGTGCACGATCGCATCACAGTGATCAGCGCCGGGCTGCTGGCACCGGCGTTCCTGGCGGTGCCGTCGGAGAACCGCTGGATCTCCTGGGCCGTGCTGACCGGGTCGTACCTGCTCTCCGGTCTGGCCTTTTCCTGCGACCTGGACATCCAGGCTGTCGAGTACCGCCGCTGGGGACCGCTGCGCTGGATGTGGTGGCCCTACGCGCGGATGGTGCTGCACCGCAGCTGGCTCTCGCACGGCCTGGTCCTGGGGCCGCTGCTGCGCCTGGTCTACTTTGTGCTGGTCGTGGACCTGGTGGTGATGCTGGGCGTGACGGCCGTGGCGCTAGGCGGCTGGCTGGCCGGCTTCGACGCCTTCGGTTGGCTCTTCCAATGGCACGCCCTGTGGGCCGGCCTGGTGCGCGACCACCCGCGTTTCTTCGTCGACGTGCTGGTCGGTTTTGTGCTGGGCGGAGCTGCCCACACCATCCCCGATTGGCTGACGACCGGGGTGAAGCGGGCGTTCTAGCCCGGTCTTGGGGCTGATCTGACTGCAGGAGGTTGCGACGATGGCCCAGAAAGTGACTCCACGGAGCGAGGACTACTCCCGCTGGTACACCGACGTGGTCCAGATGGCCGAGCTGGCCGACTACGCCCCGGTGCGCGGCTGCATGGTGATCCGGCCCTACGGCTACGCCCTCTGGGAGAATATCCAGGGAGGGCTGGACCGGCGCTTCAAGGCCACCGGGCACCAGAACGCCTACTTCCCCCTCTTTATCCCGATGGGCTTTATCCAGAAGGAGAGCGAGCACGTCGAGGGCTTTGCCCCGCAGCTCGCGGTGGTCACCCACGGCGGCGGAGAGCAGCTCGACGAGCCCCTGGCCGTCCGACCGACTTCGGAGACGATCATCAACGCGATGTACGCCAAGTGGATCCGCTCCTACCGCGACCTGCCCCTGCTGATCAACCAGTGGGGCAACGTCGTCCGCTGGGAGATGCGCACACGCCTCTTCCTGCGCACGACCGAGTTCCTCTGGCAAGAGGGGCACACGGCCCACGCCACGGAGCAGGAGGCCCGCGAGGAGGCCCTGCGCATGCTGGAGGTCTACCGCGACTTTGCCGAGGCCGACGCGGCCACCCCGGTGATCTGCGGGCGCAAGAGCGCCTCGGAAAAGTTCGCCGGGGCGGTGGAGAGCTACTCGATCGAGGCCATGATGGGCAACGGCTGGGCGCTGCAGGCCGGCACCTCCCACTTCCTGGGCCAGAACTTTGCCCGGGCCTTTGGCACCCAGTTCCTCAGCGAGCGCAACGAGATGGAGTACGTCTGGCAGACGAGCTGGGGCGTGAGCACGCGCATGGTGGGGGCGGTGGTGATGGTGCACGGCGACGACCAGGGGCTGATCCTGCCGCCGCGGTTGGCCCCCGTCCAGGTAGTTGTCGTGCCGATCTGGAAGAGCGCCGAGGAGCGCAGCGCGGTCCTGGCAATGGCCCAACAGGTGCAGGAGGGGCTGGCCGGCCTGCGCCTGCGCTTGGACGACCGCGACGGCCTGACCCCGGGTTTCAAGTTCAACGACTGGGAGATGCGCGGGGTGCCGCTGCGGATCGAGATTGGGCCGCGCGACGTGGCCGCGCAGCAAGCGCTGCTGGCGCGGCGCGACCGGCCGGGCGAGCGCAAGGAGGCCGTGCCGCTGGCCGGCCTGGCAGAGCGCGTTCCGGCCGTGCTGGAGCAGGTGCAGCGCGATCTCTTCGCGCGGGCGCTCCGCTTCCGCGAGGAGCACACGGCCTACCCGCAGAGCTACGAGGAGCTGGTTCAGGCGGTCGAGCGCGGCTTTGCCTGGGCCTGGTGGTGCGGGTCGGCTGCCTGCGAGGACAAGGTCAAGGAGGAGACCAAGGCCACCACGCGCAACGTCCCGCTGGGGCAGCCGGCGGGACGGGGCCGCTGCGTGGTGTGCGGGGAGGAGGCCAGCGAGCAGGCCGTCTTCGCGCGGGCCTACTAGCGGTCGGGGATCGGCTGTCGGCGGCCACTGTGCGGCGGAGGGATGACATATGCGCATGAGCAAGCTCTTCAGCCAGACCCTGCGCGAGGCGCCGGCCGAGGCCGTGATCGCCAGCCACCAGCTCCTGTTGCGCGCCGGTTTCATCCGCCAGTTGGCAGTCGGCATCTTCACCTACATGCCCTTGGCCCGCAGATCGCTCGGCAAGATCGAGGCGATCATGCGGGAGGAAATCGATGCGATCGGCGGGCAGGAGCTTACCATGCCCGTCGTCCATCCCGCCGACCTCTGGCGGGAGACGGGTCGCTGGTACGAGATCGGCCCGGAGATGGGGCGCTTCCGCGATCGCTCCGGCCGCGACATGGTGTTGGCCATGACCCACGAGGAGGTCGTCGCCGACCTGGTACGCCGCGAGGTGCGTTCCTACCGCCAGCTCCCGCTCCTCCTCTACCACATCCAGACCAAGTGGCGCGACGACCCGCGCCCGCGGGCAGGACTGATGCGGGTGCGCGAGTTCACCATGCTGGACAGCTACAGCCTGGACGTCGACGCGGCGGGCCTCGACGCCCAGTACCGCGCCCACTACCAGGCCTACTTCGACATCTTTCACCGCTGCGGCCTCCCCGTGATGGCCGTCCGCTCAGACGTCGGGATGATGGGCGGCAGTATGGCCCACGAGTTCATGTACCTGACGCCGGCCGGAGAGGACACCCTGCTGCTCTGCGACGCCTGCGGCTACGCCGCCAACCGCCAGGTGGCCCGTTTTCGGAAGGCCACCGTGCCGGAGGAACCACCCCGGCCGGTGGAGAAGGTGGCCACGCCCGGCGTAACCACCATCGACGACCTGGCGGCCTTCCTGGGGGTGCCCAGGGCGGCGACGGCCAAGGCCGTCTTCACGGTGGCTACCGTTGGCGGGGAGGGCCAGGATGTCGATCGCTTCGTCTTTGCCGTGGTGCGGGGCGACATGGAGCTCAACGAGACCAAGCTGGCCAACGCCGTCGGGGCCAGGGCGCTGCGGCCGGCGCGGGAGGACGAGATCCGCGCCGTGGGGGCCGAGCCGGGCTACGGCTCGCCGATCGGCGTGCGCGGCGCGTACGTCGTCGTGGACGACGCGGTCGCGGCCTCTCCGAACCTGGTGGCCGGGGCCAACGAGGCCGGCTACCACCTGCGCCACGTCAACTACGGGCGCGACTACCAGGCCGACCTGGTGGCCGACATCGCCGCGGCCGAGGAGGGGGCTGCGTGCCCAGAGTGCAGCGCCGCCATGCGCGCCCCCCGCGGCGTCGAGGTGGGCAACATCTTCAAGCTCGGGACGCGCTACAGCGTGGCGCTGGGCTGCACCTTCCTGGACCAGGCCGGCCAGCCGCGGCCCGTCGTGATGGGCTCCTACGGGATCGGCACGGGCCGGCTGCTGGCATGCGTGGCCGAGCACTGCCACGACGAGCACGGGCTGATCTGGCCGATCACGGTGGCCCCCTACCATGTCCACCTGGTGGGGCTGCACGGGCCGGCCGGCCCCGTGACCGTGGCGGCAGGCGATCTCTATCAGGGCCTGCTGGACGCTGGCGTCGAGGTGCTCTACGACGACCGTGAGGAGAGCCCCGGCGTCAAGTTCATGGACGCCGACCTGATCGGCCTGCCGCTGCGCCTGACGGTGAGCGAGCGCTCGCTGGAGCGCGGCGGGGTGGAGTTCAAGCGCCGCGACAGTAGGGAGCGCATCGTGGTGCCGTCTGCCGAGGTGCTCGGCCGCGTGCAGGAGGAGATCGCTGCGCTGCACCAGGAGGTCGCCCGCGGGGTCGTGGCGGTGCCGTTCCCAGGCTAGGGCGGGGGCGTCGGCAGGAGGCAGCGCTGCCCCGCGAGAAGGTGCTTGGGATCCGTTGAAGGGGAAGAGAGCCTAGAAAAGCGCTACCGGGCAGGGACCGCCGAGCACGACCTGGCAATAGGGCGGCGGCAGGGCCGGCAGGGGCACGCCCCAGCGCAGCAAGGCCCGCGCCAGGTGGCACAGCGGCAGCCCCATCACGTTCAGGTAGCAGCCGGCGATGCGCTCGGCCGGCGAAAAAGGCTGGTCCTGGATGCCGTAGGCGCCGGCCTTGTCCATAGGGCCGCCGGAGGCGATATAGGCCTCGACCTCGGCACCGCTGTACGGGCGCATCGCCACCTCGGTGGAGGCCACCTCGAGCAGCAGTTCGTCGCCGCGGCGCAGGGCCACGGCCGAGTGGACGGCGTGCGGCCGGCCGCGCATCGCGCGCAGCATCCTGCGGGCATCGTCGGCGTCGCGGGGTTTGCCCAGCACCTCCCCGGCCAGGTCCACCGTGGTGTCGGCAGCGATGAGCAGCTCGCCCGGTGCCAGGGGCACTGCGGCAGCTTTCTCCCGTGCCAGGCGGGCCACCATATCCAGCGGCCGCTCGCCGGGTAGCTCGGCCTCGTCCACCGCGACGACGCGCACGACATACGAGAGCCCCAGGACGGCCAGCAGCTCCTGCCGGCGTGGGGAGTTGGAGGCCAGTATCAGGCGTGCTGGCGGCATGGCGGCGTTCTCCGGGCCGGCCCGGTGCCGCACCGGTCCAGCGGCATTGTACCATCCGCTGCCAGGGACGTCAAACAGCACGCCTGAGGTCCGGACACAAATGCCGGTGCACCACGAATGGTGGGCCGAGACCCCGATCGCAGCCGTGGAAATGCCCGCCACAGTGGGCCAACAGGCCCATCTGGCAGGGCTGGGGGCCCACCGAAATGGGTGGCGTGGAGATATGTCCGGATGTCAGGCACGCGAGCGCACCGGCCTCTATCCCCGCGGTGCGCGCCGCCCCGACCGGCGAATTGCCAGCTCGGCCCTGTTCTGCTATAATCCCTCCTGCCCGCGGGAAGTGCCCGCGGCGACCGGTGGTGGGGCGGTCTTCCGTGTCCTCCTACGAACCGCCCGCCGACGGCTGGCGTACCTTTCTCATCGTCTGGGTCACCCAACCGATCTCCGTTTCTGGCAGCGCCCTGACAGGATTTGCCGTGAACATCTGGCTGACCGTGGTGCGTTTCCCCAGTGCAGCCCAGAAGTCGGAACTGGCGGCAGCGCTGGCCGCCGTCGACCTGGCCTGGACCATCCCCACCGTCTTCGGCGCGCCTCTGGCGGGCGTCTGGGGCGACCGCCACGACCGCAGGCGCACGATGATGGCCGTGGACTGCCTGAGCGCGGTGCTCAGCCTGGCCCTGGCCGCACTCGTGCTGGCGAACGCCCTGGGGGTGTGGCTGGTGGTCCTCCTTCTGGCGCTGTTTGCCCTAAGGAGCGTGTGATGGATCGCCTGGTCGAGTGCGTTCCCAACTTTAGCGAGGGCCGGCGGCGGCCGGTAGTGGACCAGATCTGCGCCCGCATCGCTGCGGTGCCTGGCGTGCAGCTCCTGGACGTCGAGATGGACGCCAGCCACAACCGCGCCGTGGTCACCTTTGTCGGCTCGCCGGAGGCGGTGGGCGAGGCCGCCTTTCGGGCGGTGCAGGAGGCGGCCGGCCTGATCGACATGCGCCGGCACCAGGGGGCCCACCCGCGCATCGGCGCCACCGACGTTCTCCCCTTTGTCCCGGTGCAGGGTGTGACCATGGAGGAGTGCGTGGCCCTGGCCCGCGCGGTGGGGGCGCGTATCGGTGCGGAGCTCGGCATCCCGGTCTACCTGTACGAGGAGGCTGCCGCCCGCCCGGAGCGACGCAACCTGGCCGACGTGCGCCGTGGCGAGTACGAGGGGCTGGCGCAGGAGATTGCGGCGGACCCCGAGCGCGCGCCGGACTTTGGGCCGGCCGTGCTGGGGCCGGCCGGCGCCACGGCCGTGGGCGCACGTCCCTTCCTTATCGCCTACAACGTCTACCTGGGCACCTCCGACCTGGGGGTGGCCAGGCGCATCGCCAGGGCACTGCGCCACAGCGATGGCGGGCTGCGCTACGTCAAGGCCATGGCCGTGGCAGTGGACCGGCCCGGCCAGGTGCAGGTCTCGATGAACCTGACCGACTACCGGCGCACGCCGATCCACCGCATGATGGCCCTGCTGCGCGACGAGGCTGCCCGGTACGGCGTGCCGGTGCTGGGGAGCGAGATCGTGGGCCTGGTGCCGGCCGAGGCGCTGCTCGACGTGGCCGCCCACGCGCTGCAGCTACACAGTTTTTCCCAAGAGCAGGTGCTCGAGAACCGCCTGCGGCCAGGCGCGCAGGAGCCTAGCCTGGCCGCCGCCTTGCCGCGGGACTTCCTGTCCCGGGTTGCCGCCGGCACGGCCACGCCCGGCGGGGGCACTGTCGCCGCCTTGGCCGGCGCCCAGGCTGCCGCGTTGACGCGCATGGTCGCCAACCTGACCATCGGCCGCAAGCAGTACGCCGCCGTCGAGGGCGAGATGCGCGCGATGGAGGCCGCGGTCGCCCGCCTGCAGGAGGAGCTGCTCGACCTGGCGGTGCGCGACGCGGCGGCCTTCGCGGATATCATGGCCGCCTACCGCCGGCCCAAGGGCACGCCTGAAGAGCAGGAGCCCCGCCGCCAGGCCGTGCAGGAAGCCACGCGGCGTGCTGCCCGTGTGCCGCTGACCACCGCCGAGCGCGCGGTCAAGGTGCTGGAGTTCCTGCTGCGCATCGCGGCATCGGGCAACCCCAACGCCCTGACCGACGCGCAGGTGGCCGTGGCGATGGCCGAGGCGGCGGTCCAGGGTGCCGCAGCCAACGTCCGCGTCAACGCCGCCGCCCTGGACGATGCCGCCCTGGTCGAGCACTTTCGCCAGCAGATCGCCGTCTTCGAGTCGCAGGCCGCGGACCTGGCGGCGCAGATCCAGCAGGTCGTGGCCGGCCGCCAGGGGAGCTAGGCGGGGCCGGCAGCGGGAGCCTGCCGGCCGGGCGACGTACGGGCGTACTGCGGATGTCCTCTGACATCCGTTCATGAACCCCACGCCTACCTCGCTGGCGGCCCCTGGCCACCCGCAGGGCGCCGCTCTCGCTCACAGCACGAGCTACTGCCGCAGGTCCTGGAGGCGCTGCGGGCCGCCTCTCTTGGCGCACGGCGTCTGTCAGTGGATGTGAGGATCCTGCCTTGACAACACGTCCGGCCCATGTTAGAATGTTATTGAGAGCTTTCTCAATAAGGAGTGCCGATGCTGGAGTGGGAAGAGCGCCTGAGCCGGGCAGGATATCGCCTGACCGCCGCGCGCCGCACCGTCATCCGAGTCATGGCTGCCGCGGAGGGGCCTCTTTCCCCTGCGGACGTCCAGCGGCAAAGCCGGCTGACGCGATCCCCACTCCCCCTGGCCTCTGTCTACCGGGCGCTGGACCTGCTGGAGGAGTTGGGGCTGGTGCGGCGGCTGTACGGGAGGGACTGCCGCCATACCTATGTCGCGGCTTCGCCGGGCCACCGCCACTCGGTCCTCTGCCGCGCCTGTGGCCAGGCGGCCGAGTTCCGGGGCAGCGAGGACCTGGAGGGCCTGGTGCAGCGCGTGCAGAGCGAAACGGGCTACCAGGTCGAGGACCACCTGCTGCAGTTGGTCGGAGTATGCCCCAGTTGCCAGGCGCGCGCTGGTGGGCAGGCCTGGTGACGCGGGCCGGTGGGCCGGTGTTTCCATCGAGGCAGAGGGGAGCCCGGCCGAGGAGGACAGGTGAGGCGGGCGATTGGTATCCTGATGACGGTCCTGTGCCTGTGCGCTGGCGCTGCCGCTTGTGACGGCGCTTCGCTACCCACTACCCCGCAACCCCTGCGCGTCCTGGCCGTTGAGACCTTCCTGGCCGATATCGCTCAGAACGTGGCCGGCGAGCGCGTGCAGGTGCAGGTCCTCCTGCCCATCGGCGTGGACCCGCACGGCTACCAACCCACCCCCGGCGACGTGGCCCGGGTAGCCGAATGCGACGTGCTCATCGTCAACGGGGCCGGCCTCGAGGCCTACCTCGACGAGCTGTTGCAGGCCGCCGGGGGGCAGCACCGGCTCATCGTCGCCTCGCAGGGGCTGGCCAGCCGCGCGCCGCAGCCGGGCGAGCCCCTGGATGCCGACCACGAGGTCGACCCGCACTTCTGGCTCGACCCCAACAACGTCGTCCGCTATGTGGAGAACATCCGCGACGGGCTGAGCCAGGCCGACGCGGCAGGAGCGGCGGCCTACGCCGGAAACGCCGCGGCCTACGTCGCCCAACTGCGGGACCTGGACGCGTGGATCCAGGAGCAGGTCCGGCTGGTTCCGCCCGAGCGCCGCCTGCTGGTGACCAACCACGAGAGCTTCGGCTACTTTGCCGACCGCTACGGCTTCCAGGTCGTCGGGGCGATCGTTCCCAGCGTCAGCACGGGGGCGGCGCCTTCGGCGCGCGAGTTGGCCGACCTGGTAGACCGGATCGCGGCCAGCGGCGCTCCGGCCGTCTTTCTGGAGACCGGCGCGAACCCGCAGCTGGCCCAGCAGCTCTCGCAGGAGACGGGCATCCGCGTGGTGACCGGGCTCTACACGCACTCGGTCAGCGCCGCGGGCGGCGAGGCGCCGAGCTACATCGAGATGATCCGGTTCAACACCGCGGCGATCGTCGGGGCTCTTGCGCCCAGGTGAGACGGGGTGGCCGCAGCAGCACGGCCCGGGGCAGTCCATGTCGCCGGCCGTGCCAGTTGGAGCACACGATGGTATCCTCTGACTTGGGCGAGCCACACCGGCTGGAGCTGGAAGGCGTCAGCGTGGCCTACAACGGCCAGCCGGTGGTGTGCGATGTCACCTTCCAGGTCCCGCACGGGGCGCGGGTGGCCGTGGTCGGCCCGAACGGGGCCGGCAAGTCGACCCTCTTCAAGGCTATGGTCGGCCTGCTGCCGCTGCGCGGAGGCCGCGTCCTGATCCACGGTCGGCAGCTCGGGGGGCACCTGGACTGCGTGGCCTATGTGCCGCAGCGCGAAGAGGTCGACTGGGCGTTCCCGGTGACGGTCGCCGACGTGATCATGATGGGCCGCTACGGCCGGCTGGGCTGGCTGCGCCGACCCGGCCGGGAGGACCACGCGGCGGTGTCGCGCAGCCTGGAGCAGATCGGCATCGCCGACCTGGCCGGCCGGCACATCGGCGAGCTCTCCGGCGGCCAGCAGCAGCGCGTCTTCCTGGCGCGGGCGTTGGCCCAGGAGCCGCACATCCTGCTGATGGACGAGCCCTTCACCGGGGTGGACGTGGCCACCCAGGAGGCGGTGCTGAGCCTGCTCGACCGGCTGCGCGCGGCGGGCGTGACGGTGATGGTATCGACCCACGACCTGAACCTGGCGGCCTCGCGCTTCGACCAGGTCGTTCTGCTGAACCGCCGCCTGGTGGCCTGGGGCAACCCGGCCCAGGTCTTTACGGCGCGGCACGTCGCCGAGGCCTTTGGCAGCCAGGTGCTCTTCCTGGAAGGGGCGGTCGTGGTGAACCCGTGCTGCGCGCCGGGCGAACCGCCGCGGGGAGCAAGGGCGTGATCGAATGGCTGGTACGACCGTTGAGCTACGGCTTCATGCAGCGCGGCCTGGTGGCCTCGCTGCTCGTGGGGACCCTCTGCGCTGTGGTCGGCTGCTACGTGGTCCTGCGGGGCATGGCCTTCCTGGGCGACGCCATGGCCCACGCCATTCTGCCCGGCGTGGCCCTGGCCTACCTGCTGCGGGGCAGCCTGCTGGTGGGGGCGCTCATCGCCGCCGTGGTGGTGGCCCTGGGCATCGGCTTCTTCTCCCGGCGCGGGACGATCAAGGAGGATACCGCCATCGGTATCCTCTTTGCCGCAGCCCTCTCGCTCGGCATCGTCCTGATCAGCACCATCCAGACCTATGCCGTGGACCTGACCCACATCCTGTTCGGGAATGTGCTCGGCGTGGGCGTGGCCGACCTCTGGCTGACCGCGGGCCTGGGCGCGCTCGTGCTGTTGACCATTGCCCTGCTCTTCAAGGAGTTCCTTGTCGTCTCCTTCGATCCCGTCCTGGCGGCGACGCTGCGCCTGCCGGTCGAGCGGCTGCGCACCCTCCTGCTGATCCTGCTGGCGCTGACGATCGTGGTCTCGCTGCAGACTGTCGGCGTGGGGCTGGTGGCGGCGATGCTGGTGACACCCGGGGCGACGGCCTACCTCCTGACGCGGCGGCTCCTCCCGATGATGCTGCTGGCGGCGGCCCTGGGCGCCCTTGCCAGTGTCGTCGGCCTCTACCTGAGCTTTTACCTGAACGTGGCCTCGGGGGGAGCGGTGGTGCTGGTGGCCACGGCCCTCTTTGTGGTGGCCTTTTTCCTCTCCCCGCGCCGAGGGCTGCTCTGGAGCATGCTGCGGGGGCGGCTGCTTCGCGCACGGGAGCCGGCCGATCCGTGCGCGGGGTCCGCCAGGCACTGAGAACCTATCGCAAACCACAAGGGCACAAAGACGCGAAGCCTTTTGGCTGTTCCTCCTTGCCTTTCTTCGTGCCTCCGTGCCTTTGGTAGTTGTGATAGGTTTTGAGCCAGGCGAGATTGACAGCCGGCCGAAAAGCGGGTATACTGACCTCGTGGCGATGGCCGGGAGAGATCCATGTCATCTTGGAGGCCATCGGCACCCACGGCAGAGTGCAAGTGGAGGGCCGGCCCGATGTCGGGCGTGGAGCGGCATACGGGAGGATCGATCGAGATTCTGCTCAAGCGGTTTCGCCGCGAACTGGCCCTGAGCGGGCATATGCAGGAGTACCGCCGCCATCAGCGCTTCCTCTCTCGGGGCGAGCTGCGGCGAGACAAGATGCGCAAGGCGCTGCGCCGGTTACGGCGGAAAGAAGACCGCCGCCGGGGGCGGCGCCAGCGAGAGGATTGAGAAGGAATGGAAGGAACCAAAGGACCGGACGTAGCTGTCTTCATCGACTTTGAAAACATCTACATCGCCACCCGCGACAAGTACAAGAGCAACCCCAAGTTCGAGTACATCATGGAGCACTGCGAGAAGTACGGCCGGGTCGTCGTGGCCCGCGCGTACGCCGACTGGTACCAGTTCTCGCGGATCACCAACGCCCTCTACGCCAACGGGATCGAGCCCCGCTACGTTCCCACCTACTACTACGGTAGCGGCGAGCGCGGCGACCGCGAGGAAAACGGCGCGGCCATCAAGAACAGCGCCGACATCCACCTGGTCATCGACACGATGCGCACCCTCTACGGGTCGCCCAACATCCAGGTCTATATCCTGGTGACGGGGGACCGCGATTTCATCCCCCTGGTCAACACCATCCGCCAGCAGGGCAAGCGGGTCGTCGTCATCGGCGTGGCCACGGCGACCTCCTCGCACCTGGCTCAGAGCGCCGACGAGTTCATCTTCTACCACCAGCTGGCTGAGGATATCCTGCCGCCCAAGCCCAAGCCCAAGGAGAAGGACATCTACGACGTGCTGGTGGACGCGCTGCAACTGGCCCGCGAGCGCAAGAATGCCTGCACGCTGGCCACGCTGAAGCTGCTGATGATGGAGTTGCTGGGCAATTTCGACGAGGGGCAGTACGGCGACGCCCAGGGCCGCCACTTTTCGCGCTTTCAGGACTTTGTCAAGGAGGCCGAGCGGCGGGGCAAGGTGCAGATCCTGACCACGGGCACGGTGACCGAGGTCTTTCTCCCCGGGGAGAACCCCTACGAGCTGAGCTCTTTCGCCCTGCCGCCGCTGGAGGCACCCAGGGCGGAGGCCAGGATCAAGGCCGAGGCCAAGCCCAAGGAAGAGGCCAAGCCCAAGGAAGAGGCCAAGCCCAAGGAAGAGAAGCGGCGCATCCGCCGCCGTCGGCCGGCCCGCCCGGCGGAGAACCCCTCGGCGTAGGGCCAGGGCGGCTGCCACCGTGGCGTGGGTGGCGCTTGGGGTCAGGGAAGTGAGCGCTGGATCCACTCCTGTGGGTCCACGGCGATCATCCCCACCCGTAACTCCCAGTGCAGGTGCGGCCCAGTCACCAGCCCGGTCGCGCCGATCTTGCCGATGGGCTGGCCCGCCTCCACCATTTCCCCCACGGTGGCCAGGATCTCCGACATGTGGAAGAAGCTGCTATGCACGCCCCAGCCGTGGTCCACGATGACGCAGTTGCCGCGGGCCTGGAGCGTGGCGGCAAAGACGACGCGGCCGCGGGCCGGGGCCACCACCGGTGTGCCGGTGACGTTGGCGATGTCCAGCCCGTTGTGGTAGCCGCTGGGCGGCCCGCCGTTGTAGGCGCGCATCACGCCGTACGGCGAGCTGACGTACCCCTCGGTGGGGGTAATGAATCGGCCCACCCAGAGGTGCAGCGGCGTGACCTCCTCCAGGACCGGCCGGATCAGTGCCCATTCGTCTTCGAGTAGGTGGGGATCGAGCAGCGCCTCGCGCCCCGGCAGGAGCTGCAAGTGCTCCACCGGGTAGTCGGCCGGCACCACCTCGATGGTGCTGCTGATGGTGGCCGAGCGCCCCCACCTGTCATACAGTGTTGCTGCGAGCACCTGGGAGCCGCTGGCGGACCAGAACCAGATGCCGGCGACGGTGGTGTGCTCCTGGCATGCCCACCGCGGGAACATCGGGATGGGCTCGCCGTTCAGGGAGACGGTGGCGGTGGCCGGCAGGGAGGTGCGCAGGCGGACCAGGATCGTCTGCCCCGGGCGGACCTGGCTGGGATCGATCGTCAGTGTCCCGGCGAGGGGCGGCGGGATAGGCGTGGGAGTGGGGGTGGGTGTCTGCGTGGGCGCGGCCGTGGGGATAGGAGTGGCCGTGGCGGTGGGCCAGGGTGGCAGCGTCGCCGGCACGACGAACAGGACCGTCGGGGCGGTCGGCGCGGCCGGGGCAGAGCTTGCCACTGGGGCCGGCAGCATTGTGGCCGGGCCGCAGCCGGCCAGGATGAGAGATAGACATAAGATGACGGCGACGGCGCGACGCATCGGGACCTCCTGCTGGCATGCCCATCCTACCACGCCAGGGCAGGCGTGTCAAACAGCGGCGCCTGACACCCCTTCACACTCCCAGGGCTCCCTCCGCGGCGGCCCTTTGGCCGGCTGCCGCGGGGTACCTCGGCAGGGACTGCTGGCGACGATAGGGCCGGGGCAAACCCCGCGCCCCCGGGCGGGATCTGCCCCGGCCTGTCGTGCCCCGCCTGTGTGGGGGATCTGCGGGGTTCAGCGTACCACAAAAGGCAGATAGACCCGGATGCCCCAGAGCCGGCCGAAGATGTCATAGTCGGTGAAACCAGGCTGCACGTCCTGCCAGGCCACCAGGAAGTCACCGTTTGGGCCGGCAGAGACGGCCGGCGAGTTGGCCACATCTCCCCCCAACGGATCCGGCAGGGCCACCGTGGAACCGTCGCTGCTCACGGCACATGCGAGGATGGGCTGCCCGGACGGGGGATTCATTACCCAGGCTACCAGGAACTGGTCGCCTATCTCGGTGCCGGCGACGGCTGGGGCGTACTCGTTCACCCCCATGGTAGCAATGTCCAGTTCGTCAGGAGCTACTGTCCCATCCTCTTCCACAAGACGACCATGGATATCGAGGTCGCCGAGGGTGAACTCATACTCGTAGACGACGAGGTACTTGTAGGCGGAGGGACCGGTGGGAATGGCCGCCACCGCCGGGGACGTGCTCGATACGGCGGAGTGACAGGCGATAGATATGGGGCTGCCGGTGAGGAAGCCTTCGCCATGCACCAGCTGACCATGGATGCTGAAGAGGCTGGTGCCGGGGTCGTACTGCTGCCAGACCACCAGGTACCCATTCCCGTGGCGGTTGTAGGCCAGGTCCGGCAGATATCGGGGCTCCCCGGTGGTGTCTTCCGAGACGTAAAAGCCGCTACCCACCAGCCCCCCCTCACTGTTCAGAACCTGGCCGACGATGTGCATTGCAGCGCCCACAACATAATTGACCCAAACGACCAGGTACTTGTCGGCGGTGGAGGCGTAGTCTACGGCAGGGTAATAGACTTCCGACATCCCGAGCACCCCGGAGGCGACGGTGATCATCGTCCCAACCAGCTGGGCGTCGGCCGTGAGACGCTGCGCGCGGATATACACGTATCCGAGGCCATCGACCTCCTCCCACACCACCAGGTACTCGTTGCGCTGGCTGTTGTAGGCCACGTCCGGGTAGCGCCGCTCGGCACCAGTTCCAGCGGCGACCCAGTTCCCCCCGAGCAGTTTCCCGTCCCAGCCCACCCGCTCCGCGCGGATGTCATCGTTGCCCGGCCGGTCGTTCCAGAACACCACGAGGTACTCCTTCGATTGGCTGTTGTAGGCGATGGCCGTGCCATTTTCATCGAGAAGCGTGGCGCTGATTAAGAAGTTGCGACCGATGGGGCGGCCTTCGATGCTGGCCCCGGCGGGGTTGGACGTGGCCGGCTTCGTACCCAGGGGCTGCCGCACGACACCCTGGGCGGAGGCCAACCCCACCCCGAGCGCGGCCAGCAGGACCAGTAAGGACGTGACTGTGAGAAGCCGTTTCCCTTTCACTGCATACCTCCTTGGATAGATCTCTGCATACCCATTACCTTCCCAGACACCCCTGCATCACCTCCTTTACACGTACACGAGCCTGCTATCCGACTCGGCGGCAGCCGCGCGGGGGATTGCCGTGAGGGTGCCGCGACTGACTGGCCTCAGTATAGGGCATGGGGCCCGGGAAGTGAAGCGATTTCCGACAAGCGGTCGAAAGAGAGGACAAGAGGTCAGTCGGGGATTTGCCCTGGGGCCATCACCATCCGGTCAGGTTCCTCAGTTGCGCCGCGTAGCGCCTGGACATGGGGATCTCGGTGCGGGCCTCGTCGGCCATCCGAACGACACAGGTGCCGGAGAACCAGGGCACGACCTCGCGCACGTGGTCGAGATTGATCAGGTAGCCCTTGTGCACCCGGGCGAAGCCATGGGGCTGGAGGCGCTGCTCGAGCTCCTCAAGGGTGTGTCGTACCAGGAGCCGCTCGCCGGCCCGGGTATGCATGTAGACCCGCTTCTCGCCGGCGACGATCCAGAAGATGTCGCGGTAGTCCACCAGCACGCGGTTCTGGGTCTCCCGTAGGCCCCACAGTTTGGTCAGGCCGCCGGCCGGCACGGTCCGCTCGAGGTACAGGTGTAGCGCCGCCTGTCGCTCCTCTAGGCGAGCGCGCTCGGCCAGGGCCTGGCGTACCCGCTCCACCGTTCGCCCCAGCCGCTGCTCGTCAAACGGCTTGACCACATAGTCCAGAGCTGCCAGCTCAAACGCCTGCGGGGCATGTTCGTCGTAGGCTGTGGCAAAGACGATCAGCGGTGGCTGGGGCCCCTCCATGATCGCCTTGGCAACGGTCAGGCCATCCAGTCCGGGCATGTGGATGTCCAGGAAGACCACCTCGATCGGCTCCCGTTCGACCAGTCTCAGCACCTCTTCGCCATCGGTGGCCTCGTAGAACGTGGCCTCCGGGATCAGCATGTCCAAGATGTAGCGCAGTTCGCCCCGGGCGGGGGCCTCGTCATCGGCGATCAGCACGTGCATTGGTCTCTTCCTCCAGGGGGATCCTGATCTCCACCCGCGTACCACGCCCGACCTCGGAGACGACCACCAGAGCGTGATCGTCCCCGTAGAGCGCCCGCAGCCGGCTATCGACGTTGTGCAGGCCGACGGTGGGACGATCCCCTTCTGGTGAGCCGAGGACCTCGGCCAGCCGGCCGGGATCGATTCCCGGGCCATCGTCCTCCACCTGCAGCAGCAGGTCGCCGGCCACGACCTTGGCGGCGACCTGGATCGTCCCACCTTCGGGCTTCTTGGCGATCGCGTGGATCACCGCGTTCTCCACCAGCGGCTGCAGGATGAGCGTGGGCACGGTGTACCGCAGGCAGTCCTCCCCGCACAGTGACCACTCGACGCGCAGGCGCTCGCCGAGACGGGCCTTTTCCAGGGCCAGGTAAGCCTCCACGTAGCCCAGCTCATCGCGCAGGGTGACAGACTCGCCCGAGCGGAGGGCGCGCTGAAAGACCTCGGAGAGGTGCAGTAGAAGGCGCCGCGCGGCCTCGGGGTCAGTGCGCGCGAAGAAGCGGATCGTGTTGAGGGCGTTGAAGAGAAAGTGCGGGTTGATCTGGGCGCGCAGAGCGCGCAGTTCAGCCCGGGTCAGGGCCAATTCGGCGGCGGCCGCCTGTCTCTGGGCTACCTCCCCCTGGACCCCACGCACGATCAGGGAGATGACGACCATGGCCAGCCCAGAGGCCAGTGTCGCAGAAATGAGGAAATCCAATAGAGTGCCTCTCCCGGCGAGTATGGGGAAGCAACCGTTTCCGAAGCCCGCCAGCGCGCCCAGCAGCAGTGCGGCCAGCGGCTGGTAGCGGCGCTGGCCCAGGATGTCCGCCGCGAGGCCGCAGAAGAGCCCTGCCCAGAGGACCCCGGGGGCCCAAGGACTGAGCAGATAGATGCGCAGCAGGTCATGCCCCCATTCCACGCCAAGCAGGCCACGCAGGCCATCCTGCTGCCAGAGGGAGATGAGCTCTGGGGAGAACGCCTCAAGAAAGGAGGTGAACTCGCGTGTGCCATAGAGGAACAGCCCCAAGCCCCCCAGGATCAGGCCCATCCTCCAGCCTCCCAGCAGGCCCGCGGCGACGACGGCCAGGGGAACTACGGCGATATACCCCACGTGGGGTGGCTCGTGGGCCAGCCGGGACAGGCCCTCGCCATAGCCGAAAACCAGCAGGCAGAGCAGCGCCAGGGCGATCAACAGGGTGCGCCTCTCGCGCGGTGTCGGCCGGCCTCCCATGAAGCGGCGGAAGGTAGATGTGCTGCTGAAGAGATAGAGGAGGGCCATGGGGATCACCGTCAGCTGTAGAGCCAGGCCGAAACCATAGGGGTTCACGACGAGGCGACCCAGGTCGGCCTCCGGGAGCGGGAAGTGCTCCCCCGGCCTCAGCCGGGCTATGTACAGCGCCCAGGCGCAGGCAGCTGCGGTGGCCAGGATCGCCGCGCCGCTCAATAGGATGCAGCGGGGCACCCGTGGACGCGCTAGAGAGAGACGCCCCCAGATTGGCCGGCGCATCGCTGTCCCCTTCTCGGTGACGATAGGTCGCGCGGACGTGTGCAGACCCCCGCAGCAGTGCGACGTCGATGTCGTCGCTACTATAGCACTGATATCCCCGCATGGGAAGGGGTCAACTCTGCATACATGATAGCGGAGGCGGGTGGGAAAGGGAAGGGTTCTCGGACAGGCGGTCGTTTTTGGCGACGAGTGGTCGCCGCCGGCAAGCCGGCAGAGGTGGCGAACAGGGCGGCCGAGGCTGGGATGTAGGTACGAATGAGCAGATGCCTGCTGTCCCTGCTCCCGCTATCCTGCGAATGGGCCGGCCGGTCAAGAGGTGCTTGCTCAGCGTCTTGCGATTCCCTTCTCCGTGTGCTATAATCCCGCCAACCTGACGAGCCGAAGGAGGTGCGCGGTGATCTCGTTTCGTCTGACCCCGGAGCTGGAGCAACTGCAAGCCCGTGCCCGCCGTTTCGCCCGCGAGGAGATCGGGCCCATCGCCGCCGAGTACGACCGCCGCGGCGAGCATCCCGCCTTTATCATCGACCGCGCCTACGAGCAGGGTCTGATCAACCTGTCCATCCCGGCGGAGTACGGCGGCGGGGGTAAGGGCGCGCTGGCCAACTGCATCGTCACCGAGGAGCTGGGTGCCGGCTGCGCCGGCATCACCACCACCATCATGGTCAACACCCTGGCTACGACGCCGCTGATCCTGTTCGGTAACGAGGAGCAGAAGCAGCGCTTCCTGGGAACGCTGTGCCGGGAGCGGCAACTGGCCGCCTTCTGCCTGACCGAGCGCGAGGCCGGCAGCGACGCCGGCAACGTGCGCACGATGGCCCTGCCCGACGGGGATGGTTATCTGATCAGCGGCCGCAAGTGCTTCATCTCCAACGGTGCCCTGGCCACCTTCTACACCGTCTTTGCTCTGACCGACCCCGAGCGGGGCACCCGCAGCATGACCGCCTTCATCGTGCCGGCCGGAGCGCCCGGTGTGGCCGTCACCAAGGTCGAGGACAAGATGGGCCAGCGCGCCTCGAACACGGCCGAGATCACCTTCAGCGGCGTTCGCGTGCCCAAAGAGAACATACTGGGCCGGGAGGGCCGCGGCTTTGCCGTGGCCCTGAAGACGCTGGACTTTGCCCGGGCCGGCGTGGCCGCCCTGGCTACCGGGCTGGCCCGGCACGCGCTGGAGTTGGCGACCGAATATGTCCAGCGGCGCGTCCAGTTCGGCAGGCCCATCGCCGAGCAGCAGGGGCTGCAGTTCATGCTGGCCGACATGGCTATGGGCGTGGAGGCCTCGCGGCTGCTGGCGTTGCAGGCGGCCTGGTTGGCCGACGAGGGGCTGCCCAACAGCAAGGAGTCGGCCATCGCCAAGTGTTTCGCCGCCGACACCGCCATGCGTGTGGCCACCGATGCCGTGCAGCTCTTTGGGGGCTATGGCTACATGCGCGACCAGCCGGTGGAGAAGCTGATGCGCGACGCCAAGCTGCTGCAGATCTACGAGGGGACCAACCAGATCCAGCGGATGGTGATCGCTCGCAGCCTGCTCAAGGGGAGATAGGCCGGGCGCGGGCGGTCGCGCACCGCGAGATCGGGAATCAGGAGGGCCCATGGTCGAGTTCGCGCTCTCGGAGGAGCAGCAGGCTTTCCTGGAGCTGGCCCGCGACTTTGCCCGGCAGGAGATCGCCCCGGTGGCGCTGCGGTGCGACGAGACCGGCGAGTTCCCCTGGGAGGTCCTGCGCAAGGCCCACCGCGCCGGCCTGATCAACCTGGAGGTGCCCGAGGAGTACGGCGGCGCCGGCCTGGGGCCTTTCGAGGTCAGCCTGATCGCCGAGGAGCTGGCCGCCGGCTGCGCCGGCATCACCACCAGCCTGCTGGGCAACGGCCTGGCCCTGCTGCCGCTCGTCCTCTTCGGCACGCCGGAACAGAAGGCGGCCTTCCTTCCCTCCTTCTGCGCCGAACCGCGCCTGGCCGCCTTCTGTCTGACCGAGGCCGGCGCCGGCTCCGATTTCTCGGCCCTGGTCACCACTGCCCGCCGCGAGGGGGATGAGTATGTCCTCGACGGGGCCAAGACCTTTATCACCAACGGTGGGATCGCTTCGCTCTACACTGTCATCGCCACGACGGACCGCTCGCGCGGGGCCCGCGGGCTCTCCGCCTTTGTCATCCCGGCCGGCCTGCCCGGCATCTCCAGCGGCAGGAAGGAGCGCAAGATGGGCCAGCGCGCCTCCGACACCTGCGAGGTGATTCTGGAGGGCGTGCGCGTCCCCGTCGCCCACCTACTCGGCCGGGAGGGCCACGGGTTTCGTATCACCGTGGAGACGCTCAACCGCGCCCGCGTAGGGGTGGCGGCCATCGCCGTGGGTCTGGCCCGCGCCGCCTTCGAGACTGCCAGGGACTATGCCCGCCAGCGGGTGCAGTTCGGCCAGGTCATCGCCTCGCACCAGGCCGTCCAGCTCATGCTCGCGGACATGGCCATGGCCGTCGAGACGGCGCGCCTGCTCACCTGGCGCGCCGCCAGCGCCTTCCAGAAGGGCGAACAGGATGCCGACCGCCTCTCGGCCATGGCCAAGTGCTACGCCAGCGACGCTGCCATGCGCGTCACCACCGACGCCGTCCAGGTGCTAGGCGGCTACGGCTACATGCAGGACTACTCCGTCGAGAAGTACATGCGCGACGCCAAGCTGCTGCAGATCTACGAGGGGACGAACCAGATCCAGAGACTGATGATCGCCCGGAGGCTGTGAGGGGCGGTGCTGCCTCCTCCGATCCTGTGCGGTCGGTAGGCGCTTCCTCGAGCGAATCGCCCGGAGCTACCCATGACAACCTGCCCCGCGGGACCGGCTGGGGGAAACGCTGCCCGCAGCGTCCTGCCGAGCGGCGGACCCGATGGAACCTATTTTCCTTCGCCGGACCGGCTCCTGGTCCACTTCCGGGAGTTGGCCCACGCCCCCCGGGGGCGCGCTGCACTCTTCTCCTACGGCCGCAGCCGGCAGGGGGAGGAGCTCTGGGCCCTGCGGCTGGGCGAGGGGCTCCGCCGGGTGCTGGCCTATGCCTTTCCCCAGCCGGACGAGCCCCTGGGCGGGCCGGTCCTGCTGCGCCTGGCGCGCAGGCTGCTGGACGACGCCGACCTGCGCCGGGCGGCGACGTGGACCCTGCTGCCCTGCGTCGACCCCGACGGCGCGCGGCGCAACGAGGGCTGGTTCACCGCGCCAGCGGACCTGGCCGCCTACGCCCGCCGCCACTTCCGGCCGGCCGAGGGCGAGCAGGTGGAGTGGTCCTTTCCCAGCGACGACCCGGCTTGGCCGTGGGACCGGCCGCTGCCGGAGGCGCTGGCCCTGCGGGCGCTGATCGACGACCTCCGCCCGCAGGTGCTCCTGCCGCTGCACAACGCCCTGCTGGGCGGGGCCTATGCCTTCCTCTCGGCCGAGGCGGCCGGCCTGGGACCCCACCTGGCCCCCATCTGGGAATCGCGCGGCATCCCCACCCACTGCGGCCAGCCGGAGCTGCCCTTTGCCCGTTCGCTGGCTCCGGGCGTGTACCGGCTGCCGACCCTGGTGGAGATGGCTGCGGCGCTCTCGACCCAGGGGATCGGCGACCCGGCCGGCCTGCTGGGGTGCGGCGCGTCGGCCTACCAGTATGCCCGCGGCCTTGGCCCGGTGCGCGTGGTCGTGGTCGAGCTGCCCCTGTTCGCCGTGGCCGGGATCGCCGACGGCCGGCCGGCCGGGGTGGGCCATCGGCAGCTGCTGGCGGAGGTCCTGGCGGCCGACCGGGCGGCGCTGGAGTGCTGGCTGGAGCTCTACGGCCGGGCCGCGCCGCTGCTGTCGCTGGATAACCCCTACTGCGGGGCGCTCGACGCCCACCGGCGCAGCGCGCTGCCGTTGCTGGAGGCCGGCGTGCGCGGGCTGCGGAGCGGGGACGTCCCGGAGCGGCCGGCCACGGTGGCCGAGGTCGCGGACGGCCGGCGGATCGCACCCTACCTGCGCCTGCTGCCGCTGGGGTTGCTGGTGCAGGCGCTGGAGGCGGAGGAAGGAGCGGAGGCGGCCGGCGTGCGGGAGCGGGCGGCCGGGTGTCTGGAGGAAGGGCTCGCGGAGGCCCTGCCGGTGCTGGACGCCAGGCCCGTGCCGCTGGCCGACCTGGTCGGGGTAGTGGAGGAGGTAGTGGTGCGGCTGTGCGTATAGGGGCAGGGCATGGGGCTCGGGGCTCAGGGGCGGAGGGCACAGGGCTTGGGGCCCAGGGCTCCGGGAAACCCGGCAGCCTGGCGGAGAGGTGTTTCG
>CAZTIG010000017.1:0-72188 GCA_964613665.1 uncultured Chloroflexia bacterium | reverse complement strand
TTAAACACCTAATAATAAACTGTTTTTTTTAAATTTGTTTTGTTTGGGGTTTTTTTTTTAGGGGGGTTTATTTAAATTCCGAATTCCGACCAGGGAATTGAAACTCGTAACACCCCCACAACCGCTGCGGCCAACACACCCTCTGAACAGACCGAATTCCGACCAGGGAATTGAAACGCAGCGGGTGGTGAAATCGCCGTTGACGCTCTCCCATCCTCTGAACAGACCGAATTCCGACCAGGGAATTGAAACCTTGATGTCCTGCACCCGGCGAAGCAGCGCGTCCTCCTCTGAACAGACCGAATTCCGACCAGGGAATTGAAACACAGATGAACGTCCAGTCCAAGTGCTTGGTGCTCATCTCTGAACAGACCGAATTCCGACCAGGGAATTGAAACGTGTACAACTTCCCTGTTCGTTAGCGACCGGCCCAACTCTGAACAGACCGAATTCCGACCAGGGAATTGAAACCTTGCTGTCACTCTCGGCGCGCCGGCCGGCGCGCTCCTCTGAACAGACCGAATTCCGACCAGGGAATTGGAACCACATTTCGCCCACCGTCGCCGCCATCGCCGGCAAAACCCCCTGGGGCCAGCGGCTGGTACCAGACGCGGACCCGCACCGCTGCGTTCTCCAGAAAACGCGCCAGACGCCGGGCCAGACTGGGTTGCGTGGCCGGGCCCGGCATATACCCCGCCGCCTTGCTCAAATGCGCCGAGCGGCTGGCCCAGATACCGACCAGCAGCCAGGCCAGGTTGCGCAGCCGCGCGTTCCGTTCCTGCCGCCGCAGTTGCAGAATTCGCGCAAGTCAGCCCCCCGGCCCCCTTCCCGCACGGGAAGAGGGCCGGGGGCTGTCCGATGCTGCAGGGGCTTGTGGAGGCGCGCAGCCGTCACTCGCTGCCGCGCTGCACCAGCGGCAGGTAGACCGCGTAGGGCGCCGGGACGCGCAGCACCTGGAAGGTGGCCTCGCCCGAGACGGCCAGCGAGGGCTCGGGGTTGACCACGGTCACCGCCACGGCGCGGGCTACGGCCAGGGCGGCGGCCGGCACGGCCGCCTGCAGGCGCGTCGTGGTGATCCAGGCCGTCGCCAGCGCCTCGCCGTTCCAGAGCACCGTCGCCCCCGGCACAAAGTCGGCCCCGTCGACGATCAGGTCGAGCGCGGGGCCCCCGGCCTGCGCCGAGGCCGGCGTCAGCAGGGAGATGGTCGGGGTGGGGTTGTAGATCGGAAAGAGGAGCGTGTTCGACTCGTCCCCGGCCCCGCTCCCATAGTTGTCCACCTGCACCTCGACCACCCCGGCGGTGGCAAAGTCGGAATCCCACAGGACCGGCGTGATGACGCCGTCATCCACCGTCGCCAGGCGCTGCGCGCCGTTCCACAGGACATAGGCGATCGCGCTGTCGATGCCCGTGCCGTGGATGGTGACCGCCACCGGCCGGCCGGCGATCGCCTCGGTCGGGGTGATGACGTCGATGTGCGGCACCTGGGCGAAGATGGCCCGGCCCCACGAGTTGGGCTGCCCGTAGCCGGCGATCTCCGGCCACGACTGCAGCGCGCCGCCTGGGACCAGGTAGGCGTGAAAGACCGACAGGAGCACGGTGTTGTTCCAGTTGCCCAGCTCGCCGCGGTCGATGCGCAGCTCGGCGCTCCAGGTGTCGTCGTTGCCGGCCACCCGCGCCGACATGTCGGCGGCGCTCTCCGTCCAGGCGCTGCCGGTGCCGGTGCGCGCCGCCGGGCTGCCGTCCTCATAGACCCAGAAGGCCCGGTCGTCGGTCTGCGGAAACTGGCCGGCGTTCTCGTCCACGTCCACGGCCAGGCCGGCGAAGGAGAGCGTCGTCGTCAGGCCGCGCTCCATGCCCGAGAGGCAGACGTACAGGTCGGTGATCGTGCGCACCAGGTGGGCCTGGGGCTGGCCGCCGCCGGCATAGGCCCGCAGGGGCAGGGAGACGCCGTTGTCGTAGAAGGCGTCGTCGCAGAAGCCGTCCAGCGCGGGCGCGCCGCCGGATGCCCGCGGCACGTGCAGCGGGGCGATGGTCAGGTCGGCGTAGGCCGCGCCGGTCTGGCCGTCGGAGTCGGTGGCCGTCAGGGTGATCGGGTAGGTCCCCGGAGCCAGCAGCCGCGGGGTCACCTCGCCGCCCTGGTAGTGGACATAGGGGGACAGGGACCACTCCAGGCTGCTTGCGTCGATGGTGCCGTCCTCGGCGTCGATGGCGCCGCCGCGCAGGACGTAGGGCCGGCCGGCGGGTATCACCTCGGTGGGCTGCGGTGTGACGATGTAGGGCTCGGGGGCGCGCGTGAGCACCTGGAAGGCGGCGCTCGTGGCCAGGCCGGTGTGGTAGCCGTCGCTGGCGGCCACGCGCACCAGGGCGCTCGCGCCGCCCGGCAGCCCGCCGAAGCTCGAGAGCGTCAGGGTGACACGGTCCTCGCCGGCCAGGCTCGGCACGTTCGTCAGCAGCGCCTTCCAGGTCTGCCCGTTGTCGGGTGAGTACTGCACGCTGTACAGCAGGCGGTCCAGGGCGTCGGCGTCGGAGGCCTCCCAGACCAGGGTCATCTCCTGGTCGAAGGTGCCGCCGGCCGGCTGGACGATCTGGACGGAGGGCGTCTGCAGCCCCGCGTGGAGGTTGTCCACCACGGTGTCGTCGATCAGCAGTTCGAGGTGAGCGACCGCGGACGCGGGGGCCGGGAAGGCAAGCGAGAAGAGGGTGCCCTCGGGGCCCTCCGAGATCTCCAGCGGCTCGATCAGGCGGTCGTCGACGACGTTCCCGGCGCCGTCGCGCAGGCGCAGGTGGTAGACGGTCTGCTGCGTGCCCGCCGCCTGGGCGACGGTCGGAGCGGCCATGCGCTGCCACTTGGCCAGGATGCCGGGGCTGAGCAGGGCCGTGGGGTAGACCCAGGCGTAGCCCAGCCGCCCCTGCCCGAGGGAGGGGGTGAAGACGCCGGTGACCAGGACGTTGCTCTCGGCCTGGGAGAGGTCAGGGCCGGCCGGCGCCGCCTGCGGCTCCAGCCCCTGCAGCCCGATGTTGTTGTACATGCCGCGCCAGGTATAGTCGCTGGGCCAGCGCGGGCTGCCGTAGGACATCAGGTCGGCCGTGGTGTGCGGGCCGATCGGCAGCGCCGTCAGGGTGTCAAAGCCAAAGTGGGTGGAGGGCAGGGAGAGGTCGCCGTCGTCGATCTGGCAGGTGTTGTAGGGATAGTTGGGGTCAGTGTGCGCCGGGGGATCGTCGACCGGGCACTTGACATGCTTGCGCTCATAGTTGTGGCCCAGCTCGTGGGCAAAGGTGAAGCCGGCGCGCGGGTAGGTCCAGGGGATGGTGCCCGACTTGCTCTCGCTCGGCCGGGAGAGCCAGACCCACACCTGGTCGCAGTCGTACGAGCCGTCGGCCCCGATGCGGGCGGCGCCGTTGACGCCCTCGGTCTTGCTGTTCTCGTGCACCAGGCCGACGTAGTGGGTGCGTGCGCCGTCGTCGTCGCACTCGTCGGGGTCGTCGGAGAGGTTGTCGCGGTCGCGCAGGGTGTTCAGGATCCAGTTGCTGTCGCCGGCGAGCTCGTAGGGGCCCCAGCACCAGCCGGGGAAGATGCCCCACCAGCAGAACTCGAGCTCCTCCACCGGTTCGGACTGCTTGTAGACGCGCATCTCGGAGGTGGGCCACATGCGCCAGGCCCGGTCGACCATGGGCCAGAAGGTGGCGCTGTTCGTGCTGCCCTTGCCGGCCGGCGTGCGCACCGGGATCATGACGGTGCAGACCGGCGTGCCGGCGTGGAAGATGACGGCGGTGGAGAGGGTGTTGTTGGCCGGGTCGGGGTCGTCGTAGATGTGGCGCGGGTCGATCTCGGCCTGGAGGATGATCCCGCCGGCGGCCGTCCACTCCGCCGGCAGGAGGAAGAGCCAGGCGCCCTGGGCGCGATCGGGCACGGCGCGGTTGCTGGGGACGTCCTCCCACTGCAGCGGCTTCAGGTAGGGCTCGTAGCAGGGCACCCCCGCGGGGCACTCCAGCCAGACCTCGGCGGCGTTGCTCTGGGCGGTGCCGACCAGGGTGCTGTAGACGCGCACATAGGTCGGCTTGCCGGCGATGAGCGGGGAGTCGTCGTCGACGTCCAGGTCTTGGATGGCCTGGGCGACCTCGATCCCGAGCAGCTTCAGGTCCTTGGCCAGGGGCGGGGCGTCGTAGGACATGCGGTAGACGCCCAGGGAGGAGATGTAGTGGTCGCCAAAGATCACCCCGCCGGGGGTGGCGTAGAGGCGGTCCGTCTCCAGCTCCGTGCTCTCGTAGAGCGTGTCCACCACGGGGCAGTAGCCGGCCACCTCGCAGCGGCGCAGCTCGTAGGTGGGGTAGCCGCTGCGCCGCTCGATCCAGAAGAGGTAGCCCTCGGAGATGGCGGCCTGGTAGATGGTGGCGTCGGCCTTGTACTCGTAGTGGATCCAGTAGCAGGAGTCGGTGCCGGCCGCTTCGGCCTGCATGATGCTCCAGGTGGGCGGCGTGGTCCCCTCGCCGGTGTAGAGGAGGTGGGCAGAATCGCTCCAGGAGAGGCCAAAGCCGGCGGCGGCGCAGACGCGGGTCTTGACCTGCCAGCAGGAGGGCGACGTGCAGGTCTTGAGCGATCGCCACAGGCCGGCGCTGCCGAGCCAGTAGATGTTGGCGTCGTCCACGGCCAGGGCGACGACGTCGCTGGCGTCGCTGATGCGCACGCCGCCGGGGCTGTCCTTGTGCGCCCGGTAGATGCCGTCGCCCATGAAGTAGTAGACATAGTCATCGTCGGTCACCGCGTAGGAGGGATAGCCGATGGCCAGTTGGGCCAGTTGGATCTCGGTCTCGGGGTGGTCCGCCGGGCGGGTCATGAGCTGGTGGGGACCCACGTGGGACCCCCAGTCGTAGTACACGCCCTGGTCGTCGGCGGACTTGGCATAGTAGTTGGTGTTGGTGCTGAGGGTGATGTCGGGGCCGCCGTTCTCGGGCTTGCGGAAAAAGGGCCAGAGCAGGTCGTCGCCGACGGTGTAGTAGAGAAAGCCGCCGCCGACGACAAAGTCGCCGAAGCCGCCATCGCGGATCGGGGTCAGGTAGGGATCGCCCTGGGCAGGGCGGGGTGCCGCGGCGGGGGCCGGCTGGGGCCAGGCGCCGGCCGTGGCGGGGGCGAGAAAGATCACGACGAGCAGGAAGGCGCGGAGCTTCTGGATGGTACGCATGGTCGTGTGCTCCTTGGGTGCGGGAAAGGGCCGCTACGAGCTACGTGCCCCCATTATCCCACACGACCGTCAGAGAAGCGTCAAAACGGACAGACATGTCCGCGCGGACTTGAATCCGGGGGCCGTTGTGGTACGATGGAGGGCGGGCAGCGGCCGCCTCGGCCGTTGCGCTGTCGGGCCGCTGTCGCGCGCTGTGTGTGGCCGCGACTGGTGGAGGCGACGCGATGGGTATCGCCGGGCGCTGGAGAAGGTGCCGCCCGCTCCCTGCCGGCATCGCCGCGGCGCTGGAAGCGCTGGAGCCGCTTCTCGTCAGGGAAGGCGTCCTGCTGGCCTACCTGTTCGGCTCGCTGGGTCGGGGGCAGCCCGGTCAGGATGTCGACCTGGCCATCCTGGCGCGCGACGCCCCGGCCTACCGCCTGCGCGACAAGATCGCGGCCGCCCTCGGCACGGAGCGGCTGGACCTGGTGGACCTGGGGCGGGCGCCGCCGGTGCTGCGCTTCGAGCTGGCCACGTTGCGCCTCTACCGCGACACCGAGCCGCTGCGCAGCCAGCAGCGGGAATACCTGCGCCGGAGGATGGCCTCATGATCCTGAGAAGGGGACGGATCGAGGAGCGGCTCAAGGGGCTGGACGAGATCCTGGCTGAGCTCGCCAAGTACCGCCACACCCCCTGGGAGGCGTTCCAGACCGATCTCAGCCGGCGCTGGATCGTCGAGCGTGGCCTCATCGCTGCAGCCGCGGCCCTCTTCGACATCGCCGACCACATCCTGGTCGGCCACTTTGGCCTCTACGCCGAGACGTACGAGGAGAGCCTGGAGCTGCTCCGCCAACGGGCGGTCATCTCCGAGGAGCTCTATGGGCAGGTCCGCGGGCTGGGCGGATTCCGCAATATGCTGTAGCATGCTCTCTACGGCCCCCGCTCGACCAGCGGCAGGAAGACGCGCACGCCGGGCAGGGTGACGTAGCGCAGGTCGCGGTTGCTGACGTCATAGTAGCTGATGTGCGGCCGGCCGAGCACGTCCAGCGCCAGGGAGGTGTATTGGCCGGTGTCCCCGACCGAGTCGATCCAACCGCTCTGCCAGGCGTTGCCGTCGTGGTACGCATACTTCAGGCCGGTCCAGCTCCAGTCATAGTAGCTGATGTGCGGCCGGCCGGCGGCGTCCAGGGCGAGGGAGTTGTAGGCGCCGACGTCGAAGGAGAAGTCGACGGCCTGCGCCGGCCAGCAGACGCCGTCCCAGTAGGCGTACATCAGGTCAGCGTTGAGGTAGTCGTAGTAGCTGATGTGCGGCCGGCCGAGGCTGTCCAGGGCCAGGGAGATGCCGTCGCCCCCGACCCCGCCGCTGGTCACTGTCTCGATCCCCCAGGCTGCCCCGTCGTGTTGGGCGTACTTGAGGTTGCCATCGCCGCCGTAGGCGATACGCGGGTGCTGCTCCGCGTCGAGCGCCAGCGAGGGGTCGTAGCCCACCGCGCCGGCGCTGTCGACCGTGGAGACGATCCAGACCATCCCGTCGAAGTGGGCATACTTCAGGTCGTAGTTCGTGCCGTCCTGGTAGGCGATGTGCGGGTGGCCCGCGGCGTCCAGGGCCAGGGAAGGTGTGTAGCCCACATCCCCGCCGCTGTCGACCGTCTGTGTGAACCAGGTGCTTCCGTCGAAGCGGGCGTACCGCAGCTCGTGAGAGGGCCACCCCACGAAGTAGCCGATGTGCGGCCGGCCGGCCGAGTCCAGCGCCAGGGAGGTGTCGTACGCCATCGCGGCGCTGCCGTCGACGGTCTCGACGTGCCAGGAGGCGCCGTCGTAGCGGGCGTACTTCAGGTCATAGGAGGTGTCGTCCTGGTAGCTGATGTGCGGCAGGCCGTAGGCGTCCAGCGCGAGGGAAGAGTGCCGGCCCACGTCGGCGCCCGTGTCGACCACCTGCAAGGACCAGGCGGTGCCGTCGTAGTGGGCGTACTTGAGCTCGTAGTGGGGGAGCCGCTCCAGGTAGCTCACGTGCGGGCGGTTCAGGCTGTCCAGGACGAGAGAGGTGTATTTGCCGTTGAGCCCGGTGCTGTCGACCGTCTCGATCAGCCAGATGGTCCCGGTGTAGCGGGCGTACTTCAGGTGGCCGTTGGTCTCGTCGTAGTAGCTGATGTGCGGGCGGTTCGCGCTGTCCAGCGCCAGGGAGCTGTACGCGCCCACGTACCCTGTGCTGTCGATCGTCTGGATGAGCCAGGCCGTCCCGTTGTGGTAGGCGTACTTCAGGTCGCTGTTGCTCCCGTCATGGTAGCTGATGTGCGGACGGTTGGCCGAGTCGAGCGCCAGCGCGGTGTACTGGCCCACGCCAGCGCTGCCGTCGGCCGTCTCCGTGTGCCAGATCGTCCCGTCGTGGTAGGCATACTTCAGGCCGGGAGAGCCGCAGTAGCTGATGTGAGGGCGGTCGGCGGCGTCCAGGGCCAGGGAGGTGTGCTGGCCCACGCCCGCCGCCGTGTCGACGTTCATCAAGGTCCAGGAGGTCCCGTCGAAGCGGGCATACTTCAGCCAGCCGGCGTCGGCATGGTAGTAGCTGATGTGCGCGTGCCCGCTGCTGTCAATGGCCAGGGAGGAGTGCTGGCCCACGTCCCCGGCGCTATCCACCGTCGTGACATGCCATTGGCACCGCGGCGTGCAGGTCTGCCAGGCGAGCTTGAGGTCGCCGTAGTTGGCGTCATAGTAGCTGATCTGGGGGTTGCCTGCGGCGTCCATGGCCATCGAGGCGTACTGGCCCGCGCCGGGGGAGTCGTCCACGGTCGTGTGCCACCAGGTGGCGCCGTCGTAGCGGGCGAAGTAGAGGTGGTCGGCGCCGTAGGCGACGCGCGGGTAGCCGTCGGCCCCCAGGATGAGGCAGTGCGGGCCCATGTCCTCGAACCACCTCGGCCCGTCCACAGTCTGGCCCCACCACGAGGGGGGAAAGGCCTCCGCGCCGGGGCCGGGCCCGTTGGACGAGGCTGCCCCGGCCCCGGTGATCAGGAGCGTGCTCAGGAGCAGGAAGAAGCCCAGGACACGTGTCTCTCTTGCTGCGATCATGGTATCCTCCCGCGGCTGAATCCTCGGCTGACAGGCCCGCTTGCCGGCTCCAGTATACCACAGCGCCGCCGGCTCTGCTTGACGCTGCGAGCTGGGGGGCTGGGCGAGGTCGGCTTCCGTGCCGGGGGGATTTGTGCTATAATGGGAGTGTCCGGCCCGCCGGCTGCCGCGCAACTCGGGGCCGGCACCTGGATGCCGGGTCGTCGTTCTTGCCGCACGAAGAGCACCCGAGAGCGCGGCTGGGAGAAGACTGGCCATGGCCGATCCGGTCGAGGAACTCGAGGCCCAACTGGCTGCTGCGACCGACCCCCGCGGCAAAGTGGACATCCTCAACGCCCTGTCCAGGGAGCTGCGGGATGTCGACGGCCAGCGCGCGCTGGCCTACGCGCAGGCGGCCTATGACCTGGTGCGGACCATCCCGGACTACGCGGAGGGGCTGGTCGTCAGCCTGGCCCGTCTGGCCGAGAGCAACATGCAGCTCAGCCGGCTCGGTCCGGCCCTGGGCCTGGCGCTGGAGGCGCTCTCGCTCGTGGAGTCGCACCAGGACCTCCGGCTGCGGGCGCAGGTTCTGCGCATCCTCAACGCCATCTACGAGTACCTGGGCGACTATCCCAACGCGCTGGCCTACGGCTACAAAGCCCTCGAGGCGGCCCAGACCGCTGCCGACCGCATCGGCGAGGCCCTGGCGCTCAACCTCCTGGGCATCGTCTACGGCAAGATGGGCGAGCACCGCCAGGCGATGGCGGCCTACGAGCAGGCCCTGGCCGTGTTCGAGGAGGCCGGCCGGCGCCGCCACGTGGCCATCATGCTGAACAACATCGCCGACGCCTGTCTCTTCCTGGGCGAAACGGAACGTGGTCTGGAGTGCGGGCAGCGCAGCCTGGAGATCGCCCGGGGGTTGGGCCTTGACATGGGCCAGGCCACCGTCCTGTGCACGATCGGCGACATCCACCTGCAGAGGGGCGACCAGGCCGAGGCCCTGGCCTGCTTCGGCCAGGCGCTGGAGCTGGCCCGGCGGCTCGGCTACCGCTACATGGAGATGTGCGCTCTGATCAGCGCGGGCAAGGCTCACGGTGCCCTGGGGCAGCCGGACGAGGCCATCGCGCTGCTCGAACAAGCCCTGGCCATTGCCGTCGAGACCGGGGCCAGGAAAGAGCAGTGCGAGGCCCACCAGGCGCTGGCTGGGCTGCACAAGCAGCGCCAGGACTATCGCGCCGCACTGGAGCACTATGAGCAGTACCGCGCCGTGGAACGCATCATCTTCAACGAGGACGCCGATCGGCGGATCAAGAACCTGCAGGTGCTGCACCAGACCGAGACGGCCCGGAGAGAGGCCGAGATCTACCGCCAGCGGAGCGCGCAGTTGGAGCAGGAGATCGCCGCGCGCGGGCAGGCCGAGGAGATGCTGCGGCAGTACGCCGACCGGCTGGAGAGGCAGAACGCGGAGCTGGAGGCCTTTGCCCATACCGTGGCCCACGACCTGAAGACCCCCCTGGACGCCCTGCGGCTGGCCAGCGCTGTTTCGCTGGGCGAGTTCGCGGTGCTCTCCCAGGAGGAGCAGTACGACCTCCTCCAGGTCACCGACCGCTGCGCGCAGCGGATCGAGAACATCATCGACGAGCTCCTGTTGCTGACGAGCGTGCGGGGGCAGGAGGTGGAGCCCCAGCCGCTGGAGATGGGCCCCATTGTGGAGCGGGCGCTGGAGCGCCTGCAGTATCTCGTAGCCAGCCACAGGGCGGTGGTGCGGCGGCCGGCGGAGTGGCCGGCGGCGCTGGGCTACGGGCCGTGGATCGAGGAGGTCTGGGTCAACTATCTGAGCAACGCCCTCAAGTACGGTGGCCAGCCACCGGAGATCGAGATCGGGGCGACCCTCCTGGACCCCGGGTGGGTGCGCTTCTGGGTGCACGACAACGGGGCCGGCCTGACAGAGGAAGAGCGGGGCCGGCTGTTCGCGCTTTTCGAGCGGCTGCACCAGGTGCGCACCGAGGGGCATGGGCTGGGGCTGTCCATCGTGCGGCGCATCGTCGAGAAGCTGGGGGGGCGGGTCGGTGTCGAGGCGGGCGTGCCGGGTGTTGGGGAATTGCAGGAGGCCGGCCGGCCGGGCAGCACCTTCTACTTCGACCTGCCGCGGGCGGGGGAAGGGGGGAGGGCCTCGTAGGTGGGTGTGGGTGGGGAGAGCGCGGCGTGGGTTCGGCGGCACTGCTTCCTATGAGCCACGCCCAGGAACGGCGCGCGCCCATGGAGTGTGGCCTTCGGGCCGCAGACCTCTCGCGGGGTAAAGCCCGCACTCCAGGATTCGAGAATGACGCGTGTCCATGTCGGGCATCATCCTTGACTTTGCCGCCATTTCGTGGTACGCTGTACATAGTCCCCACATGTTCGGGAGTTGTCGCACCGCTGGTGCAAGGAGGTAGACATGCGCGCCGCCAGAAGGTCTGCCCGCTGGCTTCCTACGGTTCTGCTCGTCGTGCTCTTGCCCTGGGGGGCCGTGGGTGGCCTCGCGACGGGCGATGTCCCCACTCAGCTTCCGCGCTTCCTCGGAACGGTGCAGTACGAGCCCGCCGTGGGCCCCGCGGGCCCGCAGGAGGGCGTGGAGCTGGCGCTCTACGGCTTTTCCCCGTTCATCGGCGCCCCGGTGCTGCTGGATCAGGCCGTCAGCGGCCCCGACGGCGCCTACGAGCTGCAGCCCCCGGCCGGCATCGTTTACGCGTCCTATGCCATCGTCAAGCAGGAGCCCCGCGGCCTGGTGCCCGGCCGGGCCAGCGCCGGCAGCCTCGGCTCCGTCCTGGACGCCAGCATGGTCACCTACCCGGGCTCCGTAGTCGGGGACGTCTGCTGCGGCGACTTTTACCTGTACGACCCCTTCCCGGCCTATCCCCTCATGCGCGACCGCTACCTCATCGTCACCAGCGCCGCCGTGGTGCCGGCCCTGGACGACTTTATCGCCTATAAGGAGTTCCTCGGCTTTGACATGGAGGTCATCACCGTCGAGGAGCTGGACCCCGGCGGACAGGGGGGCAACTTCCTGCGCAACGCCATCCGCGCCTACGAGCGCAGTCTGGACCAGGGCCCCCGCGGCCTGGAGTACGTCCTGCTGATCGGCACCGACAACACCGTTCCCTTCCTGAAGATCATGCCCGCCGGTGACGACTGGGTGCGCTCGCCCTGGTGGGCCTGGCCCGAGCACTGTACGGATGCCGGTGTCCCGTTCCTGGAGAACATGTGCGGCCAGTCGACCGACTGGTACTATGTCGACCTCTACAGCGACTGGGACTCGAACGGCGATGGCGTCCTGGGTGAGTCCTTCTGGGCGGAGGAGGGGTCCACCCGCGACGAGCCGCCGGCCTTTGCCGTCGACGTGTACCTCGGCCGGCTGCCCTACGACGACGCCGCGACGGTGCAGAGCGCGCTGGAGACGATCATGGCCTTTGAGCAGGATGGCGGCCCCTGGAAGCAGAACGCCCTGCTCGCCGGGGCCATGTACGATCACGGCGGCCTCAAGTGGGATCCGGCCGATGCCCTCACCGGGACCTACAAGGTAGCCAGCGGGCCGACCGACGGCGGGTACCTCATGGAGCGCGTCTGGTGGGACGTGCTCTCCCCGGAGGGCTTTAGCCGCGTGCGCCTGTACGAGAAGGAGCATCCCCCCACCGGCTACTCGCCCAGCCACTTTTCCGTGGACGCGCCGCTCACCTGGCAGGAGGTCAAGGCCCGGTGGACCTCCCAGGACTGGGGGCTGGTCCAGGCCGCCGGCCAAGGCGGCGCCAGCGGCATTGGCCGGCGGGCCTGGACGGCGGACTATGAGACCCTCGGCCAGGTGGAGAACCCGACCGAGCCGTTCCCGCCCGATTACCTGAGCCTGAAGGAGATCAGCGCGCCCGGCCTGCTCTACCGCGACCATGCCGGCCAGATGGTGACGCCCGGGGCCAAGGCGCCTGTCCTCATGGTGATGGCCTGCGGCACCGGCGCCTGGTACAATCCGGCCAACCTGGCGGCGACGTACCTGGCCGCCGGGCGCATCTCGGCCTGGATCGGCGGGACGACCGGGGTCGGCTATCGCTGGGAGTGGCAGGTGCCGGCCGACGGCTACGGCCAGTCCATCGACTATATCATCAGCGATGCCCTCTTCCGCCGCCACCTGCCGCTGGGCGAGGCCGTCTGGACGGGCCTGGACGACCACCGCGCCATCTTCGGCGCCGGCTGGGGGAACGGCGACTGGGACTCGGGCTTTATCGCCTGGGACCTCTACGGCGATCCCTCCATGGACTACTGGGGCAACGGCCCGGACCTGCGGGCCTCCTGGCCGATGTTCCACTATGACTGGCCCGGGCGCGGCCTGACCGGCCTCAGCGGGCCGGGGGCCCTGGCCGAGGTGTACTGGACCCAGGACATTGCCGCGACGCCCCCGGGCAGCCGCACCCCCTCGCCAGTGGTCAGTGCCGCCGGGCAGATCGTCATCGGCGACAGCAGCGGGGAGGTCCACGCCTTTAACACCGTCGCCAGCGAGCTGTGGTCCTACCAGACCGACGGGCCGATCGACAGCGCCGCCGCCATCAGCCTGGACGGCACGGCCTACGTGCAGACGACCAACGGCACGCTCTACGCCATCGAGGAGGACGGCTCGCTGCGCTGGTCGCGCACGGTGGGCCAGAGCGACGCCTCCCCCAAGATCGCTGGCAACGGGAGGATCTATGTCGGCGGGTCGGACAACAATGGTCCCGGCGGCAGCACGCGCTACCTGGTGCTGGCGTACAGTGCGGCGGGCGCTCGCGTGGGGTCCACCGTGGTCGACGCGCGCGTCACCACGGCGCCCTCCATCGCCCCGGACGGCACGGTCTGGGTGGGCACGGCCGCCGGGACGCTCTACGAGATGTCCTACGACCTGGACACGGCCATCAGCCACACGATCAGCCCCGGTTCGGCCATCGGCGATGGCCTGGCCCTGGCCGACGACGCCGACCAGACCGTGCTGGTGCCGACGGCTGCCGGCCAGGTGGTCGCCTGGAGCGCCGCCAGCGACAGCGTGCGCTGGACCTTTGTCGCCAGCGACACCGTGCGCTCGGCGCCAGCGCTGGGCCCGGAGGGCAAGGTCTTTTTCGGGTCGCAGGACGGTTGGGTCTATGCGCTGGACCTGGCGGACGGCAGCGAGCTGTGGCGATATGACACCGGCGGCCCGGTGGACTCGTCGCCGGCCGTCGACCCGGTCAACCTCTACGTGGTCGGCGGGGACCCGGCGGCGCTGTACGTCCTGCGCGGGGCCGAGGGCAACTACTGGCCCGGCCCGCTCACTCTCGAGGGGGCCGCCCTGGGTGGGTCCTCCCCGGCCATCGGCGACAGCAAGATGGTCTATGTGGCCTCCAGCGAGGGGCAGCTCTATGCCATCGGCCGGTGGGAGATGCCGCAGCCGCCCCTGCTGCGGGCCTGGGAGTGGCCCTGGGAGATCTACCTCCAGCTCGACCTCGGCGACCCCATGGCCCAGCACATCGTCGAGCGGCGCCTGTTGGGCGGCGAGTGGACCCCCTGGGCCACCCTGGCCGCCGGCGTGAGCGAGCTGCACGATGCCCGCATCACCCCGGGGCAGGTCTACCAGTACCGGGCCATGGCGCTGCTGGGCGGTGGGCAGGCCGACGGCGCGCCGCTGCAGGGAGTCGCTTCTGAGTACTCGCCCATCGTCCAGGTCCAGGCCATGCGGGCGGTGCCGGCTGCGCCGGTCACGCCCACCGTGACGGCCCTCTCGTCGAGCGAGCTGCACCTGAGCTGGACGGAGCCCCCCTCCGACTCCATCGGGCTGCGCATCCTGCGACAGGACCCGGGGCAGCCCGACTTTTCCGAGGTAGCGCTGGTGCCGGGCGGGGTCAGCGCGTTCGTCGACAGCGGCCTGCTCTCGGACACGACCTACGCCTACTGCCTGCAGGCGGTGGACGAGGCCGGTGACTCGGACCCGGGCGGGATCGGCTACGGCACGACCTGGCCGCGCACGCTGCCGCCGCCGAAGCAGGTGACCGTCTACCCGCTGGACGACTGGGCCTTCCGGGTGTGCTGGGTGCCGGGGGCCGCCGATCTGGACTCGGTCGTGGCCCGCCTGGCTGCCGGTGAGGAGGACGCCGAGACGCTGGGCCAGGTCGTCGCCGGCCAGGTCTGCTTCACCGACACCTATGCCTACCCCTCCTCGTTCGAGTATTGGGTCAAGCACGTGGCCGGGACGGACGAGTCGGCCTGGGCCGTGTCGGCGCCCACCACGCCGCCTGTCTGGCTGGTGGCCCACCACGTCTTCCTGCCGCTGGTGCCCAGGGGAGGTGGGCGCTAGCAGCCTGTCGGAGTGGCAGGGGCAAGGCGCTTGCGGCGGCCGGCCCTCTCCTCTCTCCCGCTGTCCTCCCCTCCCCTCTGCCAGTCTCGACAGAGGGGAGGGGAGGTGCGCTGCCACGAGAGGGGGCAGCTTTCCCATTTGCCAAAACCGCCCATGTCGGTTATAATGGCTTTCTGCGAGCAGCGGGCTCGCAGCGCAATCAGCAGGGCGATAGAAGATATGGGCCGAGGGTGCGACTTGGCTCAGAAGAGCCAAGGAGTACTCGGTGAGTTTTGAGCAGTTCGATCTCGATCCACGCATTGTCTCCGGCATCAGGGCAGTCGGCTACACGATCCCCACCCCCATCCAACGACAGGCGATCCCGGTCGCGCTCCAGGGGCGCGACCTCCTGGGCCTGGCGCAGACCGGCACTGGCAAGACGGCGGCCTTTGTCCTGCCGATTCTGCAGAGGCTGATCCAGAACCCGACACGTCGGGTGCGCGCCCTTGTTCTCGCGCCCACGCGGGAGCTGGCCGAGCAAATCCACGCCATGACGGCCGCTCTGGCCAGGAACACCGGGGTGCGCAGCGCCACCGTCTATGGAGGCGTGGGCAAAGCGAGCCAGCTCGCGGCATTGCAGCGCGGCGTCGAGATCATCATCGCCTGCCCGGGCCGCCTGCTCGACCTCCTCGGCGAGCGCAGCATTGACCTGTCGCAGGTGGAGGTGCTGGTTCTGGATGAAGCCGACCGCATGTGCGACATGGGTTTCCTGCCGGACATCCGCCGCATCCTCAAGGTCCTGCCGGCCAGGCGCCAGACGCTGTTCTTCGCCGCCACGATGCCGCCGGACATCCGCCAGTTGGCCGACGATATCCTCGCCGGCCCGGTCACGGTGCAGATCGGCGTGCTCGTCCCGGTGCAGACGGTATCCCACGCGCTCTACCCGGTGGCTGAGGGTCTCAAGAAGGCGCTGCTGTTGGCCACGCTGGAGCAGACGGCCACGGGGCGCGTGCTGATCTTTACGCGCACCAAGTATCGCGCTCGCAACCTGGCTCGCGACCTGGCCAGGCACGACTATCGCGTCTCGGCGCTGCAAGGGAACATGTCGCAGAACCAGCGCCAGGCCGCGCTCGACGGTTTCCGCGACGGCAAATACGACATCCTGGTCGCCACCGACGTTGCCGCGCGCGGCATCGACGTCCTGGAAATCACGCACGTCATCAACTTTGACATGCCCGATACGGTCGACGCCTACACCCACCGTATTGGCCGTACCGGCCGCGCCCAGCTGACCGGCGAGGCCTACACCTTTGCCGGGCAGGCGGACGAACCGCTGGTGCGTGAGATCGAGAAGGTCCTGGACGCGCGGATCGAGCGGCGCTGGCTGCCTGGCTTTGACTATGGCCGCGTTGCGCCGGAAGCCAAGTCCCAGCCGAGCCGCCCGGCCCGGCCGCGACAGACGCCGTCGCGGCCCGTCTGTCGACCGGCGCCGCCGCGCGCTGGCGGAGCGGGCAGGGCGGCCCAGGCCTCCCGTCGCGGACAACAGCGGCGGCGCGTGTAGCGCTGCGGGGCGGGGCACTTGCCCTTGTCCCCAGGGCCCGGCGACACGGTCTTTCCCGCCCTCCCCGGCGGCAAGGGCTGGTCCTGAGGGGCAACCCTCACCGCTGCGAATCCGGCGCGCGCCGTGCCCCAGCTCATTTGACGTCCTGGCCGAGGCGTGCTATAATCAGCAAGCGACCAGGTTGCCCGATCAGAACGATCGCGGTCGTCCGCCGGCCGGCCGGCGTTTCCAGACTAGAGAAGTGTGGGGCGGCCTCTTCCTCTTGGGAGAGGCGCTCTGTGTTCCAAAGGGGCACGCGCTCGCACTTCTGGGCATCCGGAGCGTGGGTCCCCAGGACCGAACTGCCCGAGGGTCTGCCGCTGGCACTGGAAGGAATCATGGCCTTTTCCGTGGGTGACAAGGTGGTACACCCTGGTGTCGGTGCCGGCAGGATCACCGCCACCAGGGACCAGGAGTTGGTGGCGGGATACGAGCACTATTACGTGATCGATATCCCCAGCCGGAGCTCGACCATCTACGTGCCGGTGCGCACGGCCGATGAGCTGGGCATGCGGCCGGCCATGTCACGGGGCAAGATTGCCCAGGTGCTGCACACGCTGACCAGCAAGCCGCATGCTTTGCCCAAGAACTACAGCGAACGCCAGGAGGAGCTCGAGGAAAAGCTCAGGACGGACCGGCCGCTCCTGATCGCCGAGGTCGTGCGCGACCTGGCCTGGCAGGAGAGGGTTGCTCCCCTCAATACCAGAGATAGGGAGCTGCTGGCCCGCGGGCGCAGCCGCCTGGTCGGAGAGATCGCCCTGGTGACCGAAGCGAGCGTGGACGACGCGGACGAGCTGATTGGCGAGAGACTGGCCGCCGGGATGGCGGGAGAAACCACACGCGCCCAGCCGGGGAAGAAGGGCGCACGCACCTGAACCTCCGACAGCATCTGCGGGGAGAGCAGCCCGGCGGAGGCCGGCAGCGCTGGCGTCTGCGGCCAGGTCGTTTCCTTCTGCGGTATCGACACCGGCAGTGCCCGGCCGGGCTGCTCGCCGGACGACGCCGGCCTCTGGAAGCCGGGGCCTTGATCGCTGGCCGCGACAAGGTGTCCGCGGGAAAGTGGATCAGCCGGCCCGTGGCGGCATCCACTACCGTCCAGTAGGCCCCCTCGTAGCACCCAACCCGGGCCAGCAGCCAGCGCCCATCGGGCGACCAGCGCAGCCGGAAGGCTCTTGCCGCGGAGGGGGGGCTGTGCTACAATGTTCTCGCGAGTGATCACGCCTGCAGGCAGAGTTCACCAGGAGGATGCCCATGGAAACGAGGCCGTTCGCGCCGTACCGTGCTCTTCAGGTAACCGTGCTCCTGGGGCTGGTCGGCCTGGCGCTGCTGGCGCTTTGCTGGGCCGGAAGCCGCGCTGGCGCGGCACTGGCCGCGCCCCTGGCCGCCCCGCCCGCCGGGCCGATCGTCGACAGCCCGGCCATCACCATCGGCCTGGCCGTAGGATTGACTGGCCCGGCCGAGCAGATCGGCTGGCAGGAGGCCAACGCCGTGCAGTTGGCCGTCAGCCAGACCAACGCTGCCGGAGGCGTCGACATCGGCGGCGTCACGCACACGCTGGTCCTGGTCGTGGTCGACGACATGTGCGATCCCACCCAGGCCATCACCGCCGCCCAGGCGCTGCTCGACGCCGGGGCGGTGGCCGTGGTCGGGCACACGTGCAGCGGCGCTTCCTGGGCGGCCCAGCCGCTCTACTACAGCGCCAGCGTGGCCATGGTGTCGCCCTCCTCCACGCGGGTCGACCTGACCCAGCAGGGGTACGACACCACCTTCCGGGTCTGCGCCCGCGACGACTCCGGGGGGGTACGCCTGGCCACGCACCTGATGCTGGGCCTGGGCATCACCCGCACCGCCATGGTCGAGCGCGACGGCCTGCCCCTGGCCTCGGCCGAGGCCTTCTCCACCACCTACACTGCCCTGGGCGGCCAGATCACCAGCCGGCATACGGTCTACTCCGCGGCCGACTACACGGCCACCCTGGCGGCGATCCAGCCGGAGGGCCCCGGGGCCATCTACTACCTGGAGACGAATCCCGGGGAGGCCGGCTTCTTCAGCCACGTCGCGGCCGACGTCGGCGGCATGGACGGGGTGCCGGTGGCCTGGGATGCGGTCTGGGAGTACGGCGGCGGCCTGTGGGACTATGTCAGCGCGGCCGGCGCTGCGGCGGCCGGCGACATGGCCACCTACCCCCAGCGCCTGCCGGCCGACATGCCCGGGTATGCCGCCTTCAACGCTGCCTACCAGGCCGCCGGCTTCCCCAACTACGGCAGCGAGGCCGGCCTCTTTGGCGCCCTGGCCTACGACGATGCCCTGCTGATCGTCGAAGCCATCGAGCGCGCCGCCAGCGCCGACCCGGCGGCCATCCGCGACGCCCTGGCCGCGACGCCGCCCTATGCCGGTGTCGTCGGCAACTACCAGGGCTTTGACGGGAACGGCGACGTCCTCCCGCAGTGGGCCTGGATCTACCCGCTGGCCGGCCCCTGGCAGCCCCTCGGCGGACCCAAAGTCGCCGGTGGGCAGGCTACCGAGGTGGCGATCGATCCGGTCCTGGCCGACACGCTCTACACCACCGTAGGCGTGCCCGGTGATGGCGTCTTTGCCGGCATCTACGCCAGCGGCGACGGCGCGGCCAGCTGGTCCACGCTCTACAACAGCCCGCAGCGCCTCAAGGCCCTGGCCGCCGGCCCCAGCGCGCTCTACGCGGCCGGCTCGGCCAACCGGGGGGATACGTTCATCATCCGCAGCACCAACGGCGGGGCCGACTGGACGACGGTGCTCACCGGGACCGGCGAGTGGTGGAACGAGATCGAGACCCTGGTCGTCGACCCGGTCAGCAGCTCGGTGGTCTATGCCGCCGGCGGCTACGGCGGCCCGGTCGAGGACCTGGGCGTGGTCTGGCGCACCGTGGACGGCGGCGACACCTGGACAGAGGCCCTGACGGTGCCGGCCGGCTGCTGCGGCGCCTACTTCGTGGGCCTGGCCGTGGACCCCGTCAGCCACACCAACGTCTACGCCGCCGGGTACGAGAGCGACGTCGACGGCTCCTATGCCTCCATCTACCGCTCCGACGACGGGGGCGACTCCTGGACGCGCGTCTACACCGCGACCGACCCGGCCGGCGGCGGGGGCATGCAGTTCACCTCCCTGGCCGTGCACCCCCTGACGCCGACGACCATCTACGCCGGCACTGGCTGGGGTGCCAACTACGTCTATCGCAGCACCGACGGCGGGGTGAACTGGACGGCGGTGTACACCGGGGCCGGCTTCGGCCTGGCGGTCCAGCCGCCCAACACGGTCTATGCGCTGGCCGATTGGGGCGAGGTGGTCAGCAGCACCCTGGGGGGCGACCCGGGCACCTGGAACCACGCCGGGCAGACCCCCGACCGCGTGCGCTCGCTGGCCCTGGACGCAGACGCCGCGCCGCCGGCGCTGTACGCCGGCCTGGAGCACCTGGGCGTCTTCAAGAGCACCGACGGGGGGGCGACCTGGGAGGAGCGCAACAGCGGCATCGAGTCGGCCGTCCTGCCGCACGATATTGACATAGACCCAGAGGACAGCGCGCGGCTCTTCGTGGCCGCGGAGAGCGGCGGCGGCTGGCGCAGCGAGGACGGCGGCGGGACCTGGGAGTGGCTGCCCCTGCCGAACATGGGCTCCTTCGCCTTTACCCCACAGGACCCGGCGGTCGTCTTTGGCGGCGCCTTCAACTGCGCCGGAGGCACCATCTTCCGCAGCAGCGACGGCGGGCTGAGCTTTGCCCCCGTCTTCACCCCCACCTTTGTCATCAGCGACTGCTCCGGCGGCGACGAGGGCATCCTGGCCATGGAGGTGTCGGCGGCCCTGTCCAGCACCGTCTACGCCGTGGGCTACGATCACCCTGCCTGGAACCCCGATCAGCAGGCCGTGGCCCTGCGCAGCCTGGACGGCGGCATCTCCTGGACGGTGGTGCTCACGCTGCCGGCGCGCTCGCACTTCGAGGCCATGGCCATCGACCCGGCCGAGCCGGACCGCGTCTACGTCGGCGGCGAGGACTGCAGCGGCGGCCCTTGCCAGGGCGTGCTCTACCGGAGCGAGGACGGCGGGCAGAGCTGGACGGCCGTGCTGACCGCCTCGGCGACGGTGCGCTCCATGACCATCGACCCGCAAAAGACCTGCGTCGTTTACGCCGGCCTGAACGACTACTCGCTCTGGAAGAGCACCGACTGCGGCGAGAACTGGACGGTCATCCGCACCTGCTGCCCCAGCGGCAACCTGCTGGTCGTCGACCCCTTCGTGCCCAGTCACGTCTACCTGGGCGGCTGGGGCTATATCGCCGAGAGCCGCGACGGCGGCCTGACCTTCAGCGACGACCCGATGAACGTCGGGGTGCCGCCGATGGAGCCGCGCGCCCTGGCCGTCACCTCGGACGGGGTGGAAGAGACCCTCTACGCCGGCCTCTCCGGGGTGTGGGCGTACCACCGGCCGGCCCCGCAGCCGGGCGAACCCGTGGAGCTGCGGATGTGGACCGACCCGCCGAGCGGGACGGTCTACGCCAACGGCCTGGACGGGGTGTTCTACCGCGCCCTGGCGCTGGACGTGGACGGCAACTGGGTGGCCGACCAGACGCCGGTGACGGTGACCTACGACCTGCACGAGCTGGGGTCGGACGACTGGACCGTCGTCAAGCGCACCGTGGACGGACAGGTGCGCGGCGGCGTCTTTGGCGTCGCCGCTGCCGCGACGGTCACCTTTACCGCCGGCGCCAACATCCGCGCCGCGAGCTGGGTGACGGGGACCTTCCTGTACAACCCGCCGGCCGGGATCACCATCACCGGCGCGCCGGTGAGCCTGACGGTGGGCGGGGCCAGCGGCCCGATCAGCGCCACCGTCGCCGGTCTGCACGGCGGGGTCGCCTCCGACGGCACGGCGGTGGGCTGGGCTACCACCCTGGGTGAGATCGTCGCGGCGACCTGGACGACGCGGGGCTTGGTCACGACCACGCTGACCACGGGCAACCTGACCGGCACGGCGGTCATCACCGCCACCGTCGACGGTTTCAGCGACACGACCACCGTCGCGTTCGTCGGCGGGGCCTTTGAGGTCTACCTGCCGCTGGTGATGCGGCAGCAGTAGGGGCCGGCGAGGGGTATCTTGTGCGGGGGCGCGGCACGCTGCGCCCCCGCACGGTGGGCTCCGACCTGAGCAGCGGGCCCGCAGAGAGGTGGGGGCCCTTTCGAGGCAAGAGCAGTTGCAGAGGAGCCTATGCCTCAAGGAGAGCGCCTGCAGAAGCTCCTGGCCCGGGCCGGCCTGGGTTCACGCCGGGCCTGCGAGGAGCTGCTGCGCCAGGGCCGGGTGACGGTGAACGGGGAGGTGGCCCGCCTGGGGCAGAGCGCCGACCCGGCAACAGACCTCATTGCCGTCGACGGCCGGCCGCTGGCGGCGCGCGCGCAGCCCCGCTACGTCGTGCTGCACAAGCCGGCGGGGGTGGTCTGCACGGTCCACGACCCCCAGGGCCGGGCCACCGTGCTGGACCTGGTGCAGGCACCGGGCCGGCTCTACCCGGTGGGCCGGCTGGACTATGACAGCGAGGGCCTGCTCCTGCTCACCGACGACGGCGAGCTGGCCTACCGCCTGACCCACCCGCGCTACGAGGTGGAGAAAGAGTACCACGTGCTGGTGCAGGGCCGGCCCGACGCGGTGGCCCTGCGCCGCTGGCGGCAGGGCCGTGTCCTGGCCGGCGAGCGGCCGGCCCCGGCCCGCGTGGAGGAGTTGCGCCCCGAGGGCGACGACACATGGCTGCGGGTGGTCATCCACGAGGGCCGCAAGCGCCAGGTGCGCCTGACGGCCGAGGCGCTGGGCCACCCGGTGCGGCGGCTCGTGCGCGTGCGGCTGGACGGGCTGCGGCTGGGGAACCTGGCCGCCGGGCAGTGGCGCGCGCTCAGCGCGGCCGAGGTGGAGACGCTGCGCCATGCAGTGGGGTTGGGGGAGGCGGATGAGGCGAGGGGGCGAGGTGGTGAGGGGGCGACAAGGTGAGGGGGCATCGCCAATCGTCAATCGTCAATCGTCAATCGTCAATCGCCAATCGCCAATCGTCAATCGTCAATCGTCAATCGTCAATCGTCAATCGTCAATCGTCCGTCCTCCTCCCCGTAGACCCTGCACCCGTCCCGCCCCGCCTGCTTCACCCGGTACATCGCCGCGTCGGCGTTCTTGATGAGCGTCTCGGCGTCGGTGCCGTCACGGGGGTAGAGGGTCACGCCGATGCTGGCGGTGACGTGCAGCTCCTGGCCGGCCAGGGGGAAGGGGGCGGCCAGGCCGGCGCGGATGCGCTCGGCGACGCGCAGGGCATCCTCCGGTTGGGCGATCTCGGTGAGCAGCAGCAGGAACTCGTCGCCGCCCATGCGCGCCAGCACGTCGCCGGTGCGCACGGCCTTCTGCAGGCGGTAGGCCGTCTCGCGGATCAGGGCGTCGCCGGTGTCATGGCCGAGCGAGTCGTTGACATGCTTGAAGTGGTCCAGGTCGTTGAACAGCACCGCCAGGACCGTGCCCTCGTGGTGGGCCCTTTCGAGCGCCTGGTGCAGGAGCTCGCTGAACAGGCGGCGGTTGGGCAGCCCGGTCAGGGCGTCGTGGTAGGCCTGGTGGCGGATGATGTGCTCGGCCTGGCGGCCCTTTTCGTACGAGCGCGCATTGGCGATGGTCAGGCCGCACACCCGCCCCAGGATCAGGGCCAGGTTCAGGTAGTGGTCGAGGTGCTCGGGAAAGGCGACCTCCTCGATGGCCAGCAGGCCGAGCGTCTCCTCCTGGTGGGCGATGCGCAGGTAGAACCCGCTCCCGGTGCTGCTCCAGCAGTAGTCGTTCTGCAGCCGGGCCGGTTCCAGCCTCTCGGCCAGGCCCTCCGCCTCGGCCTGGCCCGCCGGGCGCACCTGGACGGCCCCCGGCCGGCCGTCGACCCAGGGGACATAGACCAGGCTGCCCGGGGCAAAGAGCAGGGTGAACAGGTCGAGGATGTTGTCGATGGCCTCGGTCTCGGTCACCATGCGCGTCAGGCCGCCGATGAGGTCCAGCGCCATGGCGTGATCGGAGGAGCGCCGGATGGCTTCGGAGAGGGCTACCGTGGAGCGGCTCTGCTCCTCTGCCAGGCGCGCCTCGAGCATGGCGCGGACCAGGAAGAGGCGGAACAGGTCCACCCCGGCCGGCAGAACCTCCCAGGGCAGGCCGAGGCCGCCGGCCAGCGCCGGCAGCAGCGCGGCGGCTGCTCCGTCGGCTTGTGTGTCGACCAGGACCAGCCGGGTGGCCCCCTGGAGGCCGGCCGGCGGGGTCCCCTCTTGTTGCCAGCGGGCGACCTCCCAGGGCGGCAGCAGCACGCAGCCGCGGGCAGTGTAGGCGCCGGCCAGGCTTCGGGTGATGAACAGGTGCAGGCAGGAGTCGACGGCCAGCCGGCGCACCCGGGTCAGCTGCGCGGGGGGATCGCCCAGTCCCGGCGCAGCACAAGGACCGGTGACGTACAGGCGCAGGTGCGAGGGATCGCCGCGGGGGATGGGCGCCAGCATATCCCAGTTCACGTCGGGCTGGTCGCAGCGCGCCGGGAAGGTGGCCAGGGCCACGCCGGGAAGCTGCTCCGCGAACAGGGCGGCCATGGCTTCCTGGAGCAGGTTCTCGCAGACGATGAGGCAGACGCGGTCGCGGTAGGTCATCGCAGTGCCACCCGTGCGGGCCCGGGCCGGTCGATCCGGACCTGCACGCGCCACAGCCCCTCCCCGGCCGGCTCGACGCGCGCGTCGGGCCGCGTTGCCCGCGGCGCCTCCCCCCGGCCGGGCAGCCACAGCAGGAAGTAGCCGTGCAGGGAGCGGCCGGCGTCCAGCGTCACGGCGATGCGGGCCGGCCCGGCCTTCCAGGCCGCCACCTCCTGCCCCTGGACGAGATGGAGGTTGGAGCCGACCCACTGCGGGCACTCCTCGACGGGGCGCAGCAGGAAGACGCGGCAGCCGTGGGGCTCGACCCGCCGGAAGTGGACCGGGCCCTGGAGGCGGCGGTACGCGCCGCTGAAGAACTCGTGCAGGTGGCAGAGGGTGTCGGGCGGCAGGCCGAGGCCGGCGGGGTCGAAGGCGAGGTCGGCCGGCCGATCCTCCCAGTTGAACAGGCCCACGGTCCAGCCGCGGCCCCAGGGGCACTCCTGTTCGAGGACGACCTGCGCCGGCACGGGGCGTTCCAGCACGTCGACGGCGCGCAGCCGGCCCCCGTGCGGCGGCAGGGCCACGGCGGCGAGCGGCTGCCGCGCCGCCTCCAGGCCGGCCAGGTCGTCGCCCAGGACCCAGGAGCCGCCGCTCAGCGCGGCCACCGCGGTCATGCTGCGCACCTCGGCCTCGCTCATGCGGTTGCCGGAACGGCGCAGGATCAGCGGGTCGGGGTCGTTCAGCCACAGGCGGCGGTGCGTCCAGGCCCGCGTCAGGGTGTTGCGCACAGTGTTGGCCGTCCCCGGGAAGGAGGGGTCGCTGCGGACCAGTGGGGTGAGGGCGCCCTGGCGCGGGCGCCAGTGGGGGGCCACGTCGGCGCCGACGCGCATGGCGTCGACCAGGCCGATGGCCGGCCCCAGGGGGCAGCCGCAGCCGAGCAGAAAGGCCTCCGGCCCGGCGGCCTGGCGCACGATCTCCAGCCCACGGCGCAGCGCCTGGGCGCGGGTCAGGTCGGCGCGCCGGCGCTGTCCCGGCAGAGCAGCGCCATAGAGAAAGTCGAGCTTCAGGTAGGCGTAGCCCCACTCCGGGGCGACCCTGGCGACGAGCCGGCGCAGGTGCTCCTGTACGTCGGCGCGGGTCAGGTCCAGTCCGTGGCACACGCCGACGGAGCTGAGGCCGGCGCTGGCCGGCCGGCCGTGGCCGTCGCGCAGGATCCACTCGGGGTGGTCCTGGGCCAGCCGGGAGCGCGGGTGGGCGATGAAGGGTGCCAGCCACAGGCCGGGGGTAAAGCCGGCGCGGCGGATCTCCTCCGCCAGCCAGGCCATGCCGTGCGGGAAGCGCTCGTTGGCCGTCCAGTCGCCCACGGCCTGTTCCCAGCCGTCGTCGACCTGCACGACCTCGAGCGGCACGTCTTCGCGGTGCTCGCGCAGCCAGGCGACCTGGCGCAGGACATCCTGCTCGCTGACCCTCTGCCCAAAGGCCGGCCAGCTACACCAGCCGCGGGGGGACGAGCCGCCCAGGCGCGCCTCCATCTCCCCGCCCAGGGCCGCGCCGTAGAGGGCGAGGGGGTCCTGGCCGGGCGGCGCCAGCAGCAGCGCCAGCCGCTCCGAGGCCAGGCGTTCCTCGGGGGCCAGGGGCAGGCCGTCGGCGGCGCAGGTGAAGCCGAGGGCCGGCTTCTTTCCGCGCAGGCGGGCGTGCAGCGTGCCGAACTGGTCGGCGCTGCTGAGCAGGCCGGCCAGCAGTGCCGGCCCGTCGCCCAGCGGGGTCAGCGCGCCGGCCAGGTCGGCACGGAAGATGCCTGGCAGCGGCATGTGGAACGCGCCGGTGTCGTGCATGGGTCCGAAGAGCGGGCCCAGGTTGGTGCGGCGGTCGCGGCCCGCGGCCGGGTTCCAGCCGGCCGGAGACCACGACTGCCAGCCGGCGCTGTACAGGCCGGCGATAGGGCTGCCCAGCGTGAGCTGCCCGCCCCACTCGGGGTCGAGCTCCAGGGGCTGCAGCCACTCCACGGCGATGGGCTGGTCCAGGGTGTTGTGCAGGGCGATCTCCAGCAGGAGCAGCGGGGAGTCCTGGTAGAGCGTAGCCGCGAAATCTAGCGTCGGCAGCCGCCTGCTGCTGCACTGCACGGCCAGGCGCAGGCCGCGGCCCCGGTTGTCGTTCACCGGCAGCACCTGCCATGTCTGCATGTGCCCGTCGTCCGTGCCGACGGCCTGGGAGCGCTCGCCCCGGCGGAAGGCAGCGCGGGCGCGGGCCCAGCGGATGCCGAAGGCGGGATAAGCCGGCGCCGCCAGGTCGAACAGGCCCAGGAGCAGGTCGTAGCTGAGCTGCCAGTGGGGGCCGCTCAGGCGCACGCCGCGGGCGGTCTCTTTCCAGGTCAGGGGTTCGTACGCCATGTCCTGTCTCAGCTCTCTGCTATCAGCTCTCGACTCTCCCGCGCCAGTACTCCAGGATGTCGTGCAGCGATTGCGCGAGCGGGATGCGTGGCTCCCAGCCGGTGCGTTCGCGGAAACGGGTGCTGTCGCAGACCAGGAGCGGGACATCGGCCGGCCGCATGCGCTGCGGGTCGATTTCCACCTGGATCGGCAGCCGGCTGAGGCCCAGGAGGGTGTGCAGGACCTCCTCGATGCTGTGGGCCGTGCCGCGGCCGATGTTATAGACCTGGCCCGGCTCGCCCAGGGCGACCGCCAGGGCATAGGCCCGTACCATGTCGCGCACGTCGGTAAAGTCGCGGCGGGGAGCCAGGTTGCCGACGCGGATGACCGGCGGGCGCCGGCCGGCCTCGATGGCCGCGATCTGCCGGGCAAAGTCGGCGGTGACAAAGCCGGGCGCCTGCCGCGGGCCGATGTGATTGAACGGGCGCAGCCGCACCGCCCGCAGGTGGTGGCTGAGGTGGTACTGCAGGGCCAGGTAGTCCTGGGCGATCTTGCTCACGGCATAGGGGTTGGTCGGGCGCAGCGGGGTGTCCTCGTCCACCGGCACGTCCTCCGGCCGCACCAGGCCGTACTCCTCGCCCGAGCCGATGGCCAGCACGACGGGGTCCAGGCCGGCCTGCAGGATCGCCTGGAAGAGGTGCAGTTGGCCGGTGATGTTGGCGGCGAAGGTGCCGGCCGGGTCGGCGAAGGAGGCCGCCGGGGAGGCCTGGCCGGCCAGGTGGAAGACGACCTCGGGGCGGACCTCGGCCACGGTGCGCGCTGTCCAGGGGGCGTCCAACAGGTCGCCGGAGAGCATGGTGATGCGCGGGCGGACGGCGTCCAGGTTCTCGGTGGAGCAGGCCGCCCAGCAGACGGCGTAGACCTCCCAGCCTGGCTGGGCCACCAGGTGCTCGCAGAGGTGGCTGCCGGCGAAACCCGAGGCACCGGTGACGAGCGCGCGCACGGGAGCTCCTTCTATGGCAAGCCCACGCGGCCGGCCAGCTCGATCAGCCGCTGGCGCAGCGGGTCGCCGGCGGGGAGCTGCACGATGGGCCGGCCCTCGGCATCGTGGTCGCGCACGGCCTGGTGGTCCGGCAGGGTGCCGAGCAGCTCCAGGTGGGCGGCGGCGATGGCCGCCTGCACGGCAGGGGGCAGCGCCCCGTCGGCCCGGTTGACGATGAGGACGACGCGGCCGACGGTGGTGCGCAGTTCGTGGATCAGCTCCTGCATGCGCGCGGCGGTGCTGATGCCGCGGACGGAAGGGTCGGAGACGAGCAGGAGGAGGTCCACGTCGCGGGTGGTCTGGCGGCTGAGGTGCTCCATGCCGGCCTCGTTGTCCATCACGACGTAGTCATAGTTGGTCTGGAGGCGGTCCAGGCAGCCGCGCAGCATGTTGTTGGCGGCGCAGTAGCAGCCGGGGCCTTCGGGCCGGCCCATGACCACCAGGTCGATGCGCTGGCCCTCGACGATGGCCTCGTTGATCTTCCACTCCAAATAGTCCTGCTTGCTCATGCCGGCGGTGAAGGTGCCGCGCTTGACTTCTTGCAGCATGCCCTCGCGGATGTCGCCTACGGTGCACTCGAGCGCCATCCCCAACGCCATGTGCAGGTTGGCGGCGGGGTCGGCGTCGACCGCCAGGACGGTGCCATGCTGGGTCAGCCAGTGCGCGAGCAAGGCGGAGATGGTCGTCTTGCCGGTGCCGCCCTTGCCAGCAACGGCGATGGTCTTGCTCATGGTCGGGCCTCCGACGATCGTTCTGCCCGGAAGGATAGCATAAAGGCAAGGGCCTGTCAAACGAGCATACTGTCTTTGACAACTCCCGCCGGCATGGTGTACAATGCGCGCAGGCAGGACGCCCTGCCAGCACCTCTACCCGGGAGAAGGTCTATGACGGGCAATCCCAGCGCTTCCAGGCTCGCTGCCGGCTGGCTCACCTGTCTGTGCCTGTGCGGCCCCCTCTTCCTGGCTGCTTGCGGCGACCTACCCGCTGCGGGCACGGCCGTCCCGAGCGCGCCGGTGCCGCTGCGCACGCGTGGGGAGGGGATCGCCAGTGCCCCGTGCGGCCCGCTGTGGCCGACGGACGGGGCGATCACGCTGCGCGGGCTCTACCGCACGTCCGGGTCCCAGTCCTATCTCGACGTCAGCCGCATCGTGACCGGTACGGCCCCCTGTTGGGCGCGCTTCTTCCTCGACCGGGATCTGGGCCTGGGCACCGTCGCCTGGGACGCGCCGGCCTATATCGAGGTGAGCGGATGGGTCTCCTCCGAGCGTTGGTCCTCTGCCGGGCTGTGGGACCTGCGGGTGACGGGCTGGGTGGAGCTGGGCTGGGGTGATGCCGCGGCATGGTCGGCCTGTGGGCAGGCAGTCAGCGCGCACGCCACGGCCCTGCAAGGGCTCGACTGGTCCGGCCTGGCCACGCCGGCCTATGTGACCGGAACGGCCGGCTACCGGCCGGCGCTGGAGGACCTGGACGATCTGCCCTGGTTGCCCATCGGCGCCGACGATGGCCGGCCCCTGCTGCTGCTGGAGGCGCACGGGCCGGACCTGCCGCCGGTGCGCCCGCTGGTCAGCCGCTGGATCTCGCTGGAGTGCGTCTACGACCTGGAGGCCGGACGGGTGCTGGAGCTCGTGGCGACGATCCGGGGCGAGGTGCAGGAGTGAAGCGGAAAGAGCAGAGACACGATGGTGTGAGGCGTGAGGATGTGAGCAGGACGCGAGAAAGGTGCGACAGGAGGAGACCATGACGGCAACAATTCTCGACGGACGGGCGCAGGCCAAGGAGATGCAGGCCGAGATCGAGCAGCAGGTGAAGGAGTTTGTCGCCGCGCACGGTTTTGTCCCGACGATGGCGGTGGTCCGCGCGGGCGAGGACGAGGCCTCGGTAAGCTATGCCCGGACCATCCTCAACACGATGGAGAAGCGCGGCCTGCGGGCGGCGGCGCACGTGCTGCCGGCCGACACGGCTCAGCAGGAGCTGGTCGACCTGGTGGCGCGGCTGAGCGCCGACCCCACGGTGCACGGCATCATGGTGCAGGAACCCTACCCCAAGGGGATCGACCCGGGGGCGGTGATCGCCGCGCTGGATCCGGCCAAGGACGTGGACGGCGTGCACCCGCAGAACGCCGGCCGGTTGGCCCAGGCCGAGCCGGTGGGGCGCGGTGCGCCGGAGGAGCACTTTTTCGTGCCGGCGACGCCGGCCGGGGGGATGGAGCTGCTGCGCCGCTACGGCGTCCAGTTCGCCGGCAAGCATGCCGTCGTCGTCGGCCGGTCCAACATCGTCGGCAAGCCCATGGCGCTGCTCCTCCTGCGCGAGAACGCCACGGTGACGATCTGCCACTCGCGCACGGCCGATCTGGCGGCGATCTGCCGGCAGGGCGATATCGTGGCCGCGGCCGTCGGCCGGGCGGGGATGATCCGCGGCGACTGGATCAAGCCGGGTGCCGTCGTGGTCGACTTCGGGGTCAACTTTGTCGACGGGGCCATGTGCGGCGACGTGGACTATGCCGCGGCGGCCGAGGTAGCCGGGTTCATCACACCGGTCCCCGGCGGCACCGGGCCGATGACCAACGTCATGCTGATGCGCAACCTGCTGGCCGCGGCGGGCCGGGCACGCTGAGCGGGGAAGGAGGAGGCAGGAAGTAGGAATCAGGAAGCAAGAAGCAGGATGCAAGAAGCAAGGACATCGGCAGCCCTCGGTGTCCTTGCTTCTTGCCGGCCTGGGTGCCGTCCCGGGATCGCGCCTCGTGACGGCTGAACGGCCGGCCCTACCGGTCCATCCTGTCGGGATCGAGCCGCAGGTAGCGCTCCAGGGCAATGTCCACCGGTGTCAGCACATAGCCCGCGACGTACGGCTTGACCAGCACGTGGGAGACGTCGTGGGCGATAAAGATCGCCGGGGCATCCTCGACGATGATCCGCTCGGCCTCGCGGTAGAGCTCCAACCTTCGGGCGACGTCCTGTTCGACACGGGCCTGCTCCAGCAGGGCATCGAGCCGCGGGTTGCTGTAGTGGCCGTTGTTCTGCCGTGAGCCGCTGTGGAAGAGCACGTCGGCAAAGTTCTCCGGGTCGGGGTAGTCCGCGCACCAGCCCAGGCCAAAGATCTGGCCGTGGTGGCCGGCGTAGAGCTCGTCCAGGTAGCGATCGGGCTCCAGGTTCTCCACGGTGATCGTCACGCCCAGCGCCTGCTGCCACATCTGGGCCAGGGCTGCGGTGTAGGCGCTGACCCCGCCGCCCAGCCCGCTGTCGGTAAAGACGATGGGCGGCAGGCCGGCCGCGCCGCCGTAGCTGGACTCGGCCAGGAGGCGGCGCGCCTGCTGCGGGTCGTGGGGCAGGCCCGCAAGGTCGGCGTCGTAGCCGGGCAGGGCCGGAGGGTAGAGGCCCTTGGCCGGCACCCCGATGCCGCTGTAGACGATGTCGATGAACTGCTGGCGGTCGATGGCCATGGCAAAGGCCTGGCGCACCTTGACGTCATCAAAGGGGGGCTGGCTCACGTCGAAAACGACATAATCGGTGCACAGGTTCACGGCGCTGTGCAGGTCGGCGTGGAGCGGCTCCTTGGGGTCGAGCATGCGGGCCACGTCGTCCAGGCCGACGCCGGCCACGTCGATCTGGCCCGACTCGTAGAGGCGCACGGCGACGCCCGAGTAGAGCCGCACGATCACATAGGGGATGGCCGGCGGGTCCAGGTAGTAGTGGTCGTTGCGCTCGTAGAGCCGGACCTTCATGCTCTCCCAGCGGGTCAGGCGGTAGGGGCCGGTGCCGTTGGGGGTGCGGTACCACGCCGATCCGGATTCGACGTTGGCCCGGTCCAGCACAAAGGCCGTGGGGTAGGTCAGCTTGAGCAGGAAGTAGGGCTTGGGGGCATCGATGGTCACCTGGAGGGTGTGCTCGTCGACTGCCCGCAGCCCGACGATGTGCTCCGCCTGGCCGGCGTTCATCTCGCGGACGCCGACGATGTCGCCGAGGTAGGTGAGCACGGTATCGGAGCCGGTCGCCGGGTCGGCGGCGCGTTCCCAGGAGTAGATGACGTCCTGGGCGGTGACCGGCCGGCCGTTGTGGAAGGAGGCATCTGCCCGCAGGGTGAAGGTGTAGAGCGTGCCGCCGGACACCTGCCAGGACTCGGCCAGATCTGGCACCAGGTGCATGGCGGGGTCGAACGACACCAGCCCCGAGTAGACGAGCTTGTCGCCGCTGCCGTGCGTCGTGGCGGGATCGTACTCGCGCGGGTTGGTGCTCTCCCCGCCGGCGAGGAGCAGCGACTGGTCGCGCGGCAGACCGTAGAAGGACGGGGCCTGCAGCTGCATGGCCCGGCCGAGGGCGGCGATGGCACTCGCGTTGGCGGCATAGTCGTCCGGGCCGGCAAAGGCCAGCAGAGTGAAGACGCTGCCGCCGTGCACCGCCGAGAGGATGTCCACCTGCAGCGCGGTGCCGTCCTCTGGCAGGGTGCAGGTGGCCACCGTCCTCCAGGCCGGCCGGCCGTCGTCCAGTTGGACGGCCTGGTCGCTCACGATCCGCGTGTCCACCGTGCCGCTGAGGACGGCGGCGCGGATCTCTGCGGCCGTGCTTTCCAGCGGCTCGTCGCCGGGGATGGAGCTGACCACCAGCAGGGCGATCACGGCGAAGTCGGGGGAGTAGAACTGGGCGACAATGCCCTCCTCCGCGCTGCCCTCCTCGGCGTACCAGCCCGCCGGGTAGCGCAGGGAGACGCCATAGTCCGGGCTGCTGAACACATCCGCCGCAACCGTGGGTGGGGCGTAGGGCGTGACCGTAGGCAGCGGGGGATAGTCGCCGGCGGGGGTAGCTCCGGGCAGGCCGGCGCGGGTAGGCTCCGGCGGCGCGGTCGGGCCGGGCGAGGAGGTGGGGCCGCAGGCGGAGAGCAGGGCTGCGGCCAGGAGAAGGCAGGACAGGATGATCGTGGCTTGGCGCGTCATCGGTCGCTCCTCCCCCCGAAGAGCCGGCTCAGGAAAAAGGCGAGCAGCCCGCCGATTGCCAGGCCGGCGGCGATGTACAGGACGATCAGCAGCCAGCCGGGCAGGGCAGCAAGCCCCTCCAGTGGACCCGCGGGCGTCTCCGTGGGGGCGCTCGTGGGCGGGGGGATGGTGGGCGCGACGGTGGGGCGGATGCGCGTCGGGCCGGGCGTGGGGGCCGGCGGCGCGCCGGAGACCGGCTCGATGGTCGGGATGGGGGTAGGCGGCGGCGTGGGGGTGGGCGCCCGGCCGGCCTGGCCCCGCGGGGCCGCGCCGACCGAGGCCCGCCAGGCGTCGTCCAGGGCCTCCACCGTCAGGCCATACACCTGCGGCAGCGCCTGGTCGATCGGTACCCCGTCGCGCAGGGTCCGGAGGAGGGTCAGCATCTTCTCCTGGCCGTGCTCGGCGAGGAGATAGCGCACCAGGCTGTACGACTGGCCGTAGGCGACGCTGGCCTGGTCGAGGTTCTCGGAGAAGCCGCCGCCCAGGGCGCGCACGGAGAGGAGCGTGTCGTCGGCCACGGCGGCCTCAAAGGCTTGCTGCTCGGCGGCCGTCCAGCCGCCCTCGCCGTAGACGGCCAGGCCTTCCTCCAGCCAGGCCGGCACGTCGCCGAGACAGCTGAAGGTGTAGCGGCCGACCAGGACGTGGGTCAGCTCGTGGGCGGTGACCCGCGTGCCCCATTCGAGCTCGTCGGGCCCGACGGCCATGATGACGATGTTGTACTCTGGGTGGGCCTGGCCGCCGATCCACTGCGGCTCGTACAGAATGGCCTCGCGCAGGTCCTGCCGGTCGGCGTAGATGTAGAGGTCGATCGGCCCATCCGGCGCCAGCCCCGTGGCGCGGCCCAGGTCGGCGATGGACTGCGCGGCGGCGTCGTGCAGATCGTCGGCAAACGACTGGGTGCCGTCGTACCAGTGCAGGTTCAGGGATTGGCCGGTGACGGTGCGCCAGGCGTGCGCGTCATCGAGCCAGGTCACGGTCTGCTCGTCGGTCAGCAGCTCGTTGCCGGCGGCGTCGCGCACGCGCCAGCGCCACCAGATGCGCGCGCCGGGGGGCTCTCCGCCGCTCTGCAGCATCTCCCAGGTCCAACTGGCGGCCACGGTCTTGCCCGGGGTGAAGGAGGGAAAGGCCTTGGCCACCACCTGGCCGCACGTCAGCTCCTGGACGCCGTACTCCAGCACGACCGAGGTGATCGTGGTGTCGCCCTGCAGGTCGACGCTGAAGGTGAGGCGGTCGGGGAAGGCGAGCGTGGCGTGGTCGTTGTCGGCGCGGATGGCCCGTGCCGGCGCGGCGGCGGCGGGCGCGAGCATTGCCAGCGCCAGCACGAGGCCCCAGAGGATCGTCGCTCTGCGCATGCCGGTCTCCCAGGAGGTCCTAGCGATCAAAGTACGGGCTCTTGCCCGTGGCCGAGAGGGGCACGCCCATGACCAAGTCGGCGTCGGTCAGGCCCAGCCGGCGGGCCGAGACGCCGATGCGGTACATGATGCGGTTGTCCACGTTGAGCAGGGCGGCCATCTTGACCGCCGAGCCCAGGGCGATGCCCATATCGAGCAGGCGCAGGGCGCAGTTGGGGCCGCGGAACTCCCCGGCGAAGGTGTTGAGCGGCGGGCACTTCTCGAACCCGCAGGCGCCGCAGTTGAGCCCGGTGGCGGCGGCGTCCTTCAGACCGATGAGCACGACGGCGGCCGAGCTGCGCACGTTCTCGCCATCGCGATCAAAGTTCTTCTTGCCCGACTCGCGGCCGTAGGCGATCATGTCGTCGGCCAGTTGGTTGAGCAGGTCTCCCTCCACGATCTGGATGGTGACATAGTCTTTCCCGGCCGCTTTGGGGGCGGTGCGAGCGGCTACGGCCATCAGTTCGGCGACGGTGTGAATGGTATCCATGTCTCCTCCGTGGGCCATGCTTGAAATATGGGTGCATTTCGTATACAATTCCTGTGGAGCGGCCTGGCGAGGGTGCCCAGTTTCCGCCCGGCACATTGTACAGGAAAGGCGCCGTCCAGTCAACCGGCTGGAGTGCGGCTCGGAGGCGACGATGTTGCTGCACCAGGCCTGTGTGGTCCTCGGCATCACCGGGGGCATCGCTGCCTACAAGAGCGCCGACCTCACGAGCAAGCTGGTGCAGGCCGGTGCGCGGGTGGACGTGGTCATGACGGAGGCGGCCGCCCGCTTCGTGGGGCCGCTGACCTTCCAGGCGCTGACCGGCCGGCCGGTGCACGGCGACATGTTCCGCCTGCTCGAGCAGACGGAGATGGCCCACCTGTCGCTGGCCTGGCGGGCGCACGTGCTGGTGATCGCTCCGGCCACGGCGAACACGTTGGCCAAGCTGGCCCACGGCATCGCCGACAACCTGCTCTGCAGCACGGCGCTGGCGACGGCTGCTCCCCTGGTGCTGGCCCCGGCCATGGACGCCGGCATGTGGGAGCACCCGGCCACGCAGGAGAACCTGGAGCTATTGCGGCGGCGCGGCGCGATCGTGGTCGGGCCGGGGGAGGGCCGCCTGGCCTCCGGGCGGATCGGGCGGGGGCGCATGGCCGAGGTGCCGGAGATCGTGGGTACCATCCGCTGGGTGCTGGGGCGAGACGGGCCGCTGGCCGGCCGGCACGTGGTGGTGACGGCCGGCGGGACGCAGGAGCCGGTCGACCCGGTGCGGTACGTCGGCAACCGCTCGTCGGGCAAGATGGGCTATGCGCTGGCGCAGGCGGCGCTGGAGCGCGGGGCGCGCGTCACCCTGGTGAGCGCCCCGACGGCCCTGGCCGTGCCGGTCGGCTCGACGTGCGTCCACGTGGCCACGGCCGAGGAGATGCGCCGGGCGGTGCTGGAGGCGCTCCCGGGCTGCGACGTGCTGGCCATGGCTGCGGCCGTGGCCGACTATCGCCCGGCCGAGTGCGCCGGCCAGAAGATCAAGAAGGGCGCCGGGGACCTCGCCCTGGTCCTGCAGCGCACGCCGGATATCCTCGCCGACGTGGCGGCGGCGCGGGAGCGTGGCGGCCGGCCCCTGCTGGTGGTTGGCTTTGCCGCCGAGACGCAGGACCTGCTGGCCAACGCCCGCCAGAAACTCGTGGCCAAGAAGCTGGACCTGATCGTGGCCAATGACGTCAGCGCGACCGACAGCGGCTTTGGCGTGGACACCAACCGCGTCACGATGCTCGATCGCGGCGGCGGCGAAGAGCCGCTGCCGCTCCTCTCCAAGGACGAGGTAGCCGCGCGCATCTGGGACCGCGTGGCCGGGCTGCTGGCCGAGGGCCGGTCGACCTGAGCCGCCGATGTGTGCTATAATAGGCCTGGCGGACACTGGAGGAACGCGTTGATCGCCACGCTGCACGGTGAAGTACGGGCCAAGGGAAGCGACTGGGCCCTCGTCGAGGTGGGCGGCATCGGCTTTCGGGTGCGGGTGCCGGCCGCGGTGCTGGAGGAGCTGGGCGACGTCGGCGACACGGTGCGGCTGTACACCCATCTCCTGCTGCGCGACGATGCCCTGACGCTGTACGGGTTCGCCACCGCCGAGCAGCTGGAGCTGTTCGAGGTGCTGCTGACCGTCTCCGGCGTGGGACCGAAGTTGGCGCTGGCGCTGCTCTCCTCGACCTCGGCCGAGGCGCTGCGGCTGGCGATAGCCCGCGAGGATGTGGACCTGCTGACGCGGGTGCCGGGCGTGGGCCGCAAGATGGCCAGCCGGCTGATCCTGGAGCTCAAGGGGCGGATCGACCTGGGCCGGCTGGGGCTGCCCGGCGCGGCGGCGCTGCCGCCGGAGCAGGCCGAGCTGTTGGAGGTGCTGACGAGCCTGGGCTACACGACGGCCGAGGCCCGTGCGGCGCTGGCGTCTCTGCCGGCCGAGTCGAAGGAGCTGCCGCTGGAGGAGCGCCTCCGGATGGCGCTGCGCTACTTTGGCGGGGCGTGAGGGCGCGCGTGTAGTGACATAAGGAGTCGACCGTCGTGCGCGCAGTGCTGCAGCGGGTGACCCGGTCTGTGGTGAGAGTAGACGGCCGCGAGGTGGCCGCCATCGGCTCCGGCCTGTGCATCCTGCTGGGTGTGGGCGAAGGGGACACGCCGGCGGAGGCCGACGAGCTGGCGCTGAAGGTGGCGCAGATGCGCATCTTTCGCGACGCGGCCGGCTACTTCAACCGCTCCCTGCTGGAGGTCGGAGGCGAGGCGCTGGTGGTTTCCCAGTTTACCCTCTACGCCGACTGCCGCCGGGGGCGGCGGCCCTCCTTCAGCACCGCCGCCCGGCCGGAGGTGGCCGAGCCGCTGGTGGAGCACTTTGCTGATGCGCTGCGCGCGGCCGGCGTGCCCACGCAGACGGGCGTCTTTGGGGCCATGATGGAGGTCGAGATCGATAACGACGGGCCGGTCACGATCGTGCTGGACACAGAGAGCCTGCACCGCCCGCGGCGCAGGCGCCTGACGTGATGGCTCCTGGCCCGGGCATATGGTCTCTGGTCTGTCGTCTGCGGACCTTTGTCGTTGGCCCTCGGCCTGTCGTCCGTCATTCGCCATCCGAGGCGAGGCCGAGCCATGGAGCTGATCCTCACCCACAGCAACACCGACTTTGACGCGCTGGCCTCCCTGCTGGCCGCGGCCCGGCTCTTTCCGGGGGCCCTGCCGGTCCTGCCGCAGCGCCTGAACCGCAACGTGCGCGAGTTCCTGGCCCTCTACCAGGGGCCGATCCCCTTTGTCGCCGCCGAGGCCCTGCCGCGGGAGCCCGTCTCGCGCATCATCCTGGTGGACATCCAGCAAGTGCCGGCCCTGCCTCGCCCGCTGGGGCCGTTCGTCCCGCAGGTGGACATATTCGATCACCATCCCCTGGCCCGCCCGCTGGAGGAGAACGAGTGCTTCACGGGGGGGAGCGTTGGGGCCACCGTGACCCTGCTGGTGCCCCGCCTAATTGAGCAGGGCCTGCGCCTCTCGGCTCTGGAGGCGACGCTGCTGCTGCTGGGCATCTACGAGGACACCGGCTCGCTCTGCTACCCCGGGACCACAGCCGCGGACCTGCGCTGCGCCTCCTGGCTGGTGGAGCAGGGCGCCAACCTGTACATCGCCGCCGAGTTCCTGAACCGGCCCCTCAGCGCGGGTCAGCTGCAGATCTACAACCAGCTCGTCGCCACGACGACCGTGCAGCAGGTGCACGGCTGGCCCATCGTGGTGGCCCGTGCCGAGGTCGAGGGGTATGTGGAGGAGATCTCCACCCTGGCCCACCGCCTGATGGACCTCTACGACCCGGCGGCGCTCTTCCTGGTGGTGCAGATGGGCGGTACGGTGCAGATTGTCGCCCGCAGCACGGGGGAAGCGCTCGATGCCGGCGAGCTGATGGCGCGCTTTGGAGGCCGGGGCCACGCGCAGGCGGCGGCTGCTTTCCTGCCGGGGCAGAGCGGCGAGCAGGTAGTACAGAATCTGCGTCAGCTGCTCGAGGAGATGGTCGTGCCCATGCGGACGGCGCGCGACATCATGACCGCGCGGGTGCACACCATCTCGCCCGAGGCCACGCTGGCCGAGGCCGCCGAGGTGATGGCGCGTTATGGTCACGGCGGCCTGCCGGTCGCTGCGGAGGACGGCCGGCTGCTGGGCCTGTTCAGCCGGCGCGACCTGGACCGGGCGCTGCACCACGGCCTGGAGGAGGCCGCGGTGGCCACGTACATGTGGAAGGGCCCCCTGACGGTGCCGCCGGACATGCCGGTGGACCAGGTGCGCCAGGCGATGATGGCGGAGGACGTCGGCCGGCTACTCGTGGTGGACCAGGAGCGCAAGCTACTGGGCATCATTACCCGGACGGACCTGCTGAAGCTGTGGCCGGAGGCCCCGCAGCGCGAGCAGGGGCTGGCCGGCGACTGGTCGGCGCGGCTGGCCGAGGCCCTGCCGGGGCCGCTGCTGGAGATCGTGCAGCAGGCCGGCCGGCTGGCCGAGGAGGTCGGTTTTTCCCTCTACATGGTCGGCGGCTTTGTGCGCGACCTGCTGCTGGGGCTGCCCAACCTGGACCTGGACCTGGTGGTCGAGGGCGACGCCATCGCGCTGGCCAAGGAGCTGGCCCGGCGGCTGGGGGGGCGCGTGCGCAGCCACCGGCGCTTCGGCACGGCCAAGTGGCTGCTGGAGCGGGGCGACGGTTCGCTGCCGCGGCACCTGGACCTGGTCACGGCGCGCACCGAGTTCTACGAGGCGCCCACGGCCCTGCCGACGGTCGAGTTCAGCTCGCTGCGCCACGACCTCTATCGCCGCGACTTTACCATCAACACCCTGGCGATCGGGCTGGGTGGGGCCCGCGACGGCCGGCTGTTCGATTTCTACGGGGGCAAGCGCGACCTGGACCGCCGGCTGATCCGGGCGCTGCACAACCTGAGCTTCATCGAGGACCCCACCCGCGTCCTCCGGGCGGTGCGGCTGGAGCAGCGCCTGGGCTTTGCCGTGGAGCCGCGCACGCTGCAGCTGTTGCACGACGCCGTGCAACAGAACCTGCTGGAACGCACCACCGGCGAGCGCATCCGCCACGAGCTGTTCCTGATCCTGGAGGAGGAGGAGCCGGAACAGGTGCTGGCGCGTCTGGACGAGCTGGGCGTGCTGGAGCGCCTCTCCCCCCACCTGATCTGGACCGACTGGCTGGCGCAGCGCTTCCCGCAGGTCCGCGCGGCGGCGGCCGGCGATGAGCGGGCCATTCTGTACCTGGCCCTGCTGTGCTACGACCTGCCGGGCCACGAGATCGAGTGGATGATCGGACGTTACCGCCTGCGGGTGCGCAGCAGCCAGGTTCTGCGCGAGGTCGTGCAGCTGCGGCAGACGGCGCTCCCGGTCCTCCTGGAGGGCAGGGCGGCTCCCAGCCGGGTCTACCATCTCCTGCGGCCCTTTTCCTCCACCGCGCTCAAGGCGCTGCTCGTGGCCGAGGGCGAGGAGGAGCCGCTGCGCCAGGCGGTGGAGAGCTACATAGAAAAGCTGCGTTTCGTGCGCCCTGCCCTGAACGGGAACGACCTGCGGGCGCGCGGCCTGGTCCCCGGCCCGCGGTACAAGGCGATCCTTGGCGCGCTCCTGGATGCGCGGCTGGACGGCCGCGTGCGCAGCCGGGCCGAGGAGGAGGCGCTGCTGGGGGAGCTGCTGCCGGCGGAGCCCGCCGCGGAACCTGCCGCGGAGGAAGACAAGCGGAGGTGAGCGATGGCCGAGAGGCTGATCGGCGAGGTGACCCACTACTACGGTCGGATCGGGGTGGCCGCGGTGCGGCTATCGGGCCGGCTGAAGTTGGGCGACCGGATCCACATCTTTGGGCGCGGCGCGGACTTTGAGCAGGAGGTCGCCTCGATGGAGATCGAGCACGAGGCGGTAGCGGAGGCGCTGCCCGGCCAGGAGGTGGGCCTGCTCGTGGCCGAGAAGGTGCGCGAGGGGAACCGGGTCTACCGGGTCTCGTAGGGCGCCCCGGACCGGCGTAGGAGAAGCACATGGCGGAACCGGCTGTGCGCAATCGGACCACGGGCGCGGACCTGGCCCGGCGGATCGTGGTGTGTGACAGCTTCCTCTCCCGCGGGCGAGGGCTCATGTTCCGCCGGCCTCTTGCCGAGGACGAGGTCTATCTCTTTGTGCTGGATCGCGAGAGCGCCATCGACGCGGCCATCCACATGTTCTTCGTCTCCTTCCCCATCGCCGTGATCTGGCTGGACAACGACAGGCGTGTCGTGCGCAAGGTCCTGGCCAGGCCCTGGCGGCCGTACTACGGCCCCGGCCGGCCGGCGCGCTACTTCCTGGAAGGCCATCCGGTGCTGCTGGACAAGGTCCAGGTGGGAGACGAGATCGAGCTGGGTAGCTACCGTCCGCGGGCGTAGCGATTCGGGCGGTGCGAGGACGAGGGCAGACGACAATGAGACGCGGTATGGCTGTGGTGCTCCTGTTGCCGGTTCTGCTGCTGGCCGGCTGCTATGCGCGGGGGCAATCGGCCCCGGCAGCCGGGGCCGGCCCCACGGTGCCTCCGGCGCGCGGCGTCACGGCGACCGCGGTCTCGTCGACCGCCGGCATCCCCAGGATCACGGTGGACGAGCTGGCAGGCCGGCTGGCGGCCGGCGAGACCATCATTGTGGTCGACGTGCGTAGCCAGGCGAGCTACGAGCAGCAGCACATTGCCGGCGCCATCTCCATGCCCGAGGCGCAGGTGCCTGCGCGGGCCGGCGAGCTGCCGCTGGACCGGCTGATCGTGTTCTACTGCGCCTGAGGGAACGAGGCGGAGAGCGCCCGTGCGGCGCTGGCGGCGAAGGAGGCGGGAGTCCATCACGTGGTCGTGCTGCAGGGCGGGATTGCGGCGTGGGTCCAGGGAGGCCATCTGGTGGAGGGGACCGGGCAGAGCGCGCCGTGACACGGCAGCCGGGAGCATGGCCGCGCGATTCCTCCGCGCTCATCCGGGATGGGTGCGGGGTGTTGTATCCCTCAGCGTCTGTGCAGGTCCCGCAGCAGGACCTGCTTCTGGTATCCGCAGCGATCGCACTGGTAGACGCGGTAGCCGGCCACGTTGAGGGAGACCAGGTGGCTGCCGCAGTAGGGGCATGAGGACAAGGCCGGTGCCGGCGTGGCAGGGGGGGCAGGGAGCTGCGGCCCGGCCGGCGGGGCCTCTGGGGCGGGTGTGGAGTCCTCGGCGGGAGCCGGTTGCGTGTCGGCCGGCGGGACTTCCATGGAGGTGGAGACATCCTCGGGGGCAGGGGTTCCCCTGGGGGTGGGGGTTTCCTCCTGCACGAGGGCCGCGGGCAGTTCCTCGTGGGCAAGTGGAAACACCATGTTCAGGCCGATTGGCTGCTCTTCGGCCAGGGACGTCTCCTGTAGGACGATGCCCACCAGGCGGCTGTAGTCCGCGGCACCGGCGCTGGCGGGGGCATGCTCGTAGATGGTCCTGTGGTGGGCCGGGGCCTCGGAGAGGCGCATATTGGCGCGGATCGGGTGGGTCACGTGTCGGCCGTAGATGCGGCGCAGCTCGGCCAGCAGGCGCCCCGCCTGGCGGTCGCGCGCATCGTACATGGTGGGGATGATGAGCGAGACACCCAGGTCAGTGGCGGCCTGGCGGGGCTGGCCGGGGAAGCGTATGCGGGCCAGGTTCTCCAGGACCTGGTTGAGGCCGGCCAGGGAGAGGAACTCGACCCGGGTTGGGACAAAGACCTCGTCGGCGCAGGCCAGGGCATTGACAGTGAGGAGCGTGATCGAGGTGGCGCAGTCGAGAAGGGCCCAGTCGTAGCTGCCCTCCAGCGGCCGGAGGATATCGCCAAGCACCTTTGTATAGTCGACGTAGCGAGAGAGCGCCCGGTGGAGCTGGACCGGCAGCAGCGCCGCGCCGGCGGGGATGACGTCCAGGCGCTCGCGGGCGTTGGTGACGCACTGCTGGATGGCGGCTGCGCCGGCAATGGCGTCGGTCAGGGAGTAGACATAAGACAGGCCGAGGGAGAGGGCCACGCCGCCCTGGGGGTCGGCGTCCACGAGGAGGACGCGCTGACCGCGCAGGGCCAGGCCGGCACCAACGTTGACGACGGTGGTCGTCTTGCCGGTGCCGCCCTTGAAGTTGACGACGGCGATCTTGCGCATCGGCCCCCCTGGCGCGGCGGTCGGACACGGTGTCCGGGCAGATGGGGGCATTATAGCACAAGGGGTGCAGCGTGTCATCTCGCCACCCCAGGGCGGCCCAGGTGGGGTCGCGTCCGCAGGGGGGTTATGTCACTCCTCAGGCCCGAAACGCCCCGCCAACAACATAAGGTCTCTTATCGGAAGTTTCTGCAGGCGGCACACCCGTCCGGCGGTCGCGTTGCATGCATGTGCCCATGCGGCACGCGCTGCACCGGAGCGGCGCGCTGCGCACATCGCCCCGCGCGCCCCCACTCTCTCCTGTCAAGCGCAGCAGCGTGCCTGCGCCATTATGTCCCCTCGCCGGGCCGCGATATTGTGGTATAATGGCCTCCGCATTCCGATTACCGCCCCGCAGCCGGCCACGCGCACTCCACTGCCACCGCGTGGGCGCGGGTTGGTGCCAGCGGCCCCGGCCGGCAGCGGGCCCGACCTCTGGCAGAGTCGCACTGCCCAGACCCTCCCTGGCTCCTTGAGGAGGCCAGGGGCCGTCTCTGTGCGATTGGAGTGTTATGTCATGATTGCGGTGAGCCTGGACCGCGTTCGCTTTACCTATTTCGCCCGGCCTGTCTTCACCGACCTCTCCTGGGAGGTGCACGACGACCGCTGCGTCGGCCTGATCGGCCCGAACGGCAGCGGTAAGAGCACCCTGCTGCGCCTCCTCGTCGGCGAGCTTGCGAGCGACGCCGGAACAGTCGTCCGTCGCCGCGGGCTGACCATCGGCTACCTGCCGCAGGAGCCTCACCTGGAGCCGGGCTACACCGTGTGGCAGGAGGCCGCCTCGGCCGTGGCCGAGCTGGGGCAGGTCCAGGCGGAGCTGGCCCGTGTCGAGGAGCAGTTGGCCGACCCGGCCGTCTACGGAGACGAGACCGCCCTGTCGCGGGCCCTGGACGCCCAGGCACGCCTGCTGCAGCGCTACGAGGACCTCGGCGGACCCGGCTATGAGGGCCGCGTGCGGGCTACCCTGTACGGGCTGGGCCTGGACGAGCCCACGCACGATCTGCCCATCGAAGCGCTCAGCGGCGGGCAGAAGAAGCTCGTCGGTCTGACCCGGTTGCTTCTGCAGCAGCCCGACCTGCTGCTGCTGGACGAGCCCGACAACCACCTGGATCTGGCCAGCAAGCAGCGTCTGGAGCGATTGCTGGCCAGCTACCCGGGCGGAGTCGTCATCGTGTCGCACGACCGCTACCTGCTGGACGTGGTGGTGGACGAGATCGTGGAGATCGAGGACGGCCGGCTCACCCGCTACCAGGGCACCTACTCGGAGTACGCCTTTGAGAAGCAGCTGCGCCTGCAGCGCCAGCAGCAGCTCTACCAGGCGCAGCAGAAGGAGATCACCCGCCTGGAACAGGCCGCCAGGCGCCTGCTGACCTGGGGCGAGGTCTACGACAACCCAAAGTTCTCCCGCCGCGGCATGAATATCCTCAATCGCCTCGAGCGCATGGAGCGTATCGACCGGCCCGTCCTGGAGCGCAAGCGCATGCGGCTGGAGCTACAGGGCTGGCGCGGCAGCAACAAGGTCCTGGAGATCGCCGGCCTGGCCAAGTCCTTCCCCGCAGCTACGCCCGGTGGGGCGGAGGCGGTGATCCTCGCCGGCCTGGATCTGCTGATCTGGCACGGCGAGCGCGTCGGCATGATCGGCCCCAACGGCTCGGGCAAATCGGTGCTCTTCCGCCTGATTCTCGGGGAGTACCCCCCGAACGCGGGCCAGATCAGGCTCGGCCCCAGCGTCCGCATCGGCTACTACGCCCAGGAGCACGAGACGCTCGACTATGCCCTCACCCCGATCGAGACGGTGCGGCGTGTGGCCAGCCTCGCCGAGGCCGACGCCGTGCGCTTCCTGGGCCGCTTTCTCTTCCGCTATGAGCAGTGCCGCGCGCCGGTGGCCAACCTCTCCGGTGGAGAGCGCAGCCGCCTGCAGCTCGCCCTGTTGGTGCTCTCGGGCGCCAACTTCCTCCTACTGGACGAGCCCACCAACAACCTGGACATCGCCTCGGCCGAGGTACTGGAGGATGCCCTGGAGGACTTTTCCGGGACGGTCCTGGTGATCTCCCACGACCGGTACTTCCTGGACCGGGTCGTGGACCGCATCACCGAGCTGGATGCGGGGACTCTGACGTCGTACGCGGGCAACTACGCCGAGTACCAGCAGGCCAAAAGCGCGCGCCCTGCCTAGTGCGGCGGGACGCCGATGCGCGGCGGTCTGGTGTTCTCTGCGGTTCATATGTCACGTCACGGGACTGGCCGCACGGGCTCGACCCGCACAAGGAGGGCGAGAGTCCGCTGGGTGCAGCGAAACAGGGGCGCGGCGCGCTGGCTACGCCCCTGTCGATGGCCGGCAGGTCCACCGGAGACCCCGCGGCTCTACTCGACGATGAAGCTCTGTGTCCAGGCCGGCCGCTCCGGCCGCGGCATCACCTGCCAGGCCTCGTCCGTCAACCGGTCGGCCATGGGCCACTTGAACTCGTAGTGGGAAAAGGTCCCGCCCACTGTCACCACCTGCTGCCCGTCCACCACCACCACGACGTAGATGGGAAAGGCGCTGCCGATGCCTTCCTCCAGCACCTGGCCTGTGTTCGTGTCGGTGTGCACGTCGGCTACCAGCGCCATCTGCTCGTCGGCCTCGGAGGTGATCTCTCCGGCCACTTGCTGGGAAAAGGTAGTCAGGTTCTCCAGCGTGTCGCCGATGTGCCAAATGGTGGCGTACTCGTCCTCGCTCAGGCCCTCGCCGCGCAGCTCCTTCTCGCTGATCGTCTTGCAGGCGAGCAGCAGCTCCTCCATCTGCCGGAGCTTGGCTGCCATCTCCTCGTTCAGCAGGCCGCGATCGCCCAGGCCGCTGCGCATCTGCGCCGCCAGGGCGGCCAGCCGGGCGTACACCTCGGGCTGGGGCTCGACGTAGCCGCGGGTGACCTCGGGCTGCGGCGGTATGCCGTTGGCAAGGACGGTGTAGGACTGCTTGGCGTAGAGGATGGTGTCGTGGCGCAGCTCGGTCCAGGAGCCCAGCCAGGCGTGCAACTCCTTGTCCGCCCAGGCCGGCGAACGCATGAAGAAGGGATAGCCCTCGCCCTTGGGCGACAGCAGAGGCTGCAGACTGTGCAGCCAGCTCCAGTAGAGGTTGGCCGTCCACTGCTCGGCCGGCAGGGCGGCGAACTCTCCTTGCATCTTGGCCAGCTGCTCGGCGTATCCGTGGTAGTCGGTGTCGCCCTCGGCGGTGAGGATGGCCAGGGCCCGCGCGCTGCCCAGGGCGGCCGGCAGGTCCAGTCCCCGCGGAAAGCCGCGGATGGGGCCGGCCTGGGACGGCGACAGCGTAAAGGGCTGGCCGCTGCCCCGGTACAGCCCGACCTGGTCGTAGACGAGCTGCTGGAAGATGTAGCTGTCGGGGATGAAGCGCTGGCCCATGAAACGGAAGCCCATGGTCACCTCCTGCGCATCCTCCTGGTCCGTCACCAGCCCCCCGACGATGGCCGGAGGGCGCAGCGTCCTGGCTGCAGCGATGAAGGCATCCAGCCGGGCCTCGTCGGCCAGGGTGGCGGTGTCGGGCAGCCCCCCGTAGACGTCCTGGGCCACGGCGGCATAGTCATGGACCGTCAGGTCGTCGGCGGTGCCGACGAAGAAGGCGGTGGGCTCGTAGATGCGCTCCCAGGCGTCCAGGGCCGGCTCGTCGCCGGCCCTGGCGTTGTGGAGCGCCCGCACGATCAGGAGCGCCGCGCGCGTCTCGCGGCGGGCCGCCGCCGGGTCGTCGGGGTTGGTGAGGTGAAAGGACATCCGCCCGTACCACATCATGGCCCGGAAGTAGCGCTGAAAGTCCTCGTTGCGGGTGTAGTGGCCGCGGGGGACGTACTGGCTATAGTCCTCCTGATAGCCAAAGATCGGCGACGTCCCGAAGCCGCCGTGGGCCGCAATCAGGGCCAGCTCCCGGTCCACGAGGTCGCGCACGCTGCCGGGCACCTCTGCCTCCGGTGTCAGCAGCCGCGTGGCCACGGCGAAAAAGGCCAGGTTCTGCCGGGCGCTCTCCTGCATCAGGCCGCTGCTGGCACCGTAGTCGGCCTCGGCCGAGCGCAGCATGGCCGCATTCAGCGCCTCCAGGTCGGCGATGAAGTGGTCGATCTCCGCCAAACGCAGCGCGTAGTCGTAGAGGATGTGGAAGGTGTGCAGCACGGCGTCGCTGGTGACAAAGATGGGGGCGTTGCGCTTCTGCGCCTGCTGGTAGAGGGCATAGATCTGGGTGCTCTCCCCGGGGATGACGACAAAGCCGCTCCTCTCCAGGGCGGCGCGCTGCCGCGGGCTGAGTCCCGCCAGCACGTCGGGGTTGGCCACCAGGGCCAGGTCGGGTGTGTAGCCGGGCGCCGAGAGCCGCACGTCCACGGGCACGGCCACGTGGGCGGCAAAGCCGCCGCGGGAGACAACAACCGGCTGGGGCGGCCCCGGGGTGGGGCTGGGCTGGGGACCACAGGAGGAGAGGAGGGCTGCCAGGAGCAGTACCAGGAACAGCGGTCTCTTCATGATCGTACCTCCATCTGTGCCTAGGGCCGGGAATGGTAGCGCTTGCGGAGGACCCCTTCCGCGCTGTCCAGACGGCTCTGCGCGGCCCAAGGTTTCGCTTCCTTCACCAGGGACCTCCGGGCAGAGAGATCGGTGCGGCACGACCGGGCTGCGCGCTTTCCGCTATCCCCCGTGCGGTGGCTCCTGGGCTCCGGCGAGGTCCGTGCGCCGGCCTCAGGTGGCCCGGGCAAGCACTTCCGCCAGCTCCGCCGCGCCAAGCGGCACCGGGTTGCCCCTGGTGCTGCTGGCCGCGAGCGCCTTCTCGACCAGGGCAGGCACGTCGGCCGGCCCGACGCCGTAGTGGGAAAGAGGCGGGATCCCCAGGGCACCGACGAGCTCCTGGACCCAGGCGACGCCCTCGTCGGCACGGGCGTCGGCGCGCCCGCTCACGATGCGGGCCACCTCGTCGTAGCGTGGCAGGGCCCCGCTCTCCGGCGCGCGCTCGCGAAGCGCGCGCACGTTCGCCGCCATCACCGGCGGCAGCAGGCGCGCGCAGACCGCCCCGTGGGGGGCGGCGAAGGCTCCCCCGATGGCCGCGGCCAGGCCGTGAACGGCGCCCAGGCCGGCGTTGGCCAGGGCCATCCCGCTGAAGAGGCTGGCCAGGGACATCTCCTCGCGGGCGGTGGCGTCCTGACCGTCCTCGCAGGCCCGCCGCAGCGCCCGCGACACCAGGGCCATCCCTTCCCGGCAGAGCGCGTCGGTGAGCTGGTTGGCCCGCGTGGAGACGAACGGCTCGATCAGCTGGGTGAGGGCGTCGAGCCCCGTGCTGGCGGTGACGGCCGGCGGCAGGCTGTAGGTCAGCTCGGGGTCGACCAGCGCCAGGCGCGGCAGCAGGTGCGGGCTGCGCAGGCTGACCTTTACCCCGTGCTCGGGCGAGGAGAGCACGGCGTTGCGCGTGACCTCGCTGCCGGTGCCGGCGGTGGTGGGGATGGCGATGAGCGGCGCGGCCGGCCGCGCCAGGGGCTGGCCGCGGCCGATGACCTCCACATAGTCCAGCGGGTCGCCGCCGCTCGTGAGCAGGCCGGCGACTGCCTTGGCCGTGTCCAGGGCACTGCCCCCGCCAAAGCCGATGACCACGTCGCAGCCTGCGGTGGCGGCCTGGGCCACGGCCTGGCGGACGAGCTCCAGTGTGGGCTCGCCGGCGACGGCGAACGCCGCCCAGGGCAGTCCCTGTCGGTCCAGGACATCCAGGAGGGGCCTGGTGCGGCCGGCCGCGCCGCCGGTGACGACCAGGGCGCGCCGGCCCATCTCGGCGGCCAGCGGCCCGACCTCAGAGAGGGTGCCGCGGCCAAAGACGATGCGTGCGGCAGTGGCGAACTCGAAGCGCACAGAAGTAGGACCTTTCTCCCTCTTCATGGCTCCTCGTCAGGGCGTGATGCAGGGGGTGGACACGGCCGGCGGCAGCGCCTCCCAGCCGCGTTCGTCCGGAAAGACGTTCGTGTACTTGACGCTGCGCCGCGGTTCGGCCATCATGGGCTCGACGGCGTCCCGCCAGGTCTGGTAGTGCGCCGTCTCCTTGTGCCGGGCGGGGTCCTCGGGCGTGCGATAGACCTCCACCAGGACGAAGCGCGTCGGGTCGTCGGCCTGCTGGATGACGTCGAAGCGGGCCACGCCCGGCTCCAGCACGCTCATGCGGGCGTTGGCGGCAGTGGCCTGGCGAAAGGCCTCCACAGAGTCCGGCTTCACACGGGCGTGCACGTGCACGATGAGCATCGCTGCCTCCTTATGTCTCTGGGGCGACGGTGACCGCTTCGCCGTCGCGCACGGCGCGCAGGGCAGTGGCGTTGCCCAGGATGCGCCCGACGATGTTGACCGGGCTGTAGGCCCGCGGGTGCTCGTCCGTGCTGGCCGGCGTCGGCCCGAAGAAAACGCAGAAGGCGTGCCCCAGCGGCCAGTAGCCCAGCTCGCCGACGGTGACCTCGGCACGGGCATCTTCCTCCTCTGCCGCCCACACGGGTATCTCGAAGTAGATCTCGTGCCCCCAGGTGTTGGCCCTGCCGCTGATCGGCAACACCGCCCAGATGCGCTGGGCGGTGGGGGTCTCGTACAGCTCCGCTGGTAGCTTCAGCTCTCCTGCGGTGATGATGATCCTGGCCATCGCATCCTCCTCCTGTCGGGCGACTCCGCATACAACACCGGCTGCTGCCTCCATTATGCCGCAAGTGGGCCCCGATTGTCAAGCTCCGTGCCTGACATCCGCTCACAACTCCTGCTGGCACGAATGGCGGCCCGGGCGGCCGGTCGTCGTGCCGTGTACGAGTGGGCCCTTGCTGAGGGGCATAGAGCGCGAGCACTCGCAAAGCGTCCAGCGTCAGCCACTTGTTGGGCCTGCCGGGCCGGCCGGGGTCGAACGGTGGTCGGCGGCCGGGCTGGCACGGCCGTACCAAAGTCGCCGGCCTTGACCGGCAAGTGCCCGGCTCAGGCAACGGCACGACGCCGCACATCCAGGGACACGGCAATGGTACGGCCATGCCGCGCTGTACGCCGGCCGGGCACTTGCCATCCGCTGTGCATCGGCGCGACCTTGATATCGCCGTGCCGGGCTGGTCCAACCTGTTGACGCCCGGCGGAGCTGTGATAGAATAGCCCTGGCTCATCAGACAGGATGCCCCTTGCCGGCGACGGCCGGCCATCACATCCAAGGAGGTCTCTGTGGCACTGCGATTTCCCTCGGACGAATGGATCAAGGAGCTCAGCCGCCAGCTCAACGCCAGCGAGTCCTACGAGCGCGCGGCCAAGGACTGGGAGGGCGATTTTCTCTTTATCATCGAGGGGGACGCCGCTCACACCGAGACTGCGTACCTGTACCTGGACCTCTACCACGGCAAGAGCCCCAGTGCCGCGCTGCTCGCCGGCCCGCCGGAGAAGCAGGCTGCCTACGTGCTGGCTGCCCCCTTCAGCGCATGGCGCCAGGTCATCGAGGGCAAGCTCGACCCCATCCAGGGCATGATGACGCGCAAGCTGCGCCTCCAGGGCAACATGATGCAGGTGATGCGCTACCCCAAGGCGGCCAAGGAGATCGTCAGCTGCTGCGCGCTGGTGCCCACTGACTTCGGTTCGTAGTTGCGCCTGCTCACCGCTGTGGCGCCAAGCCACAGAGGGATGTTGTGCTATTCGTGCCTTTGTGCCTTCGTGGTTCGAAGGAGTCCCAAGGAGGCTGGAGATGTGGTACTTTGTCTCGCCGCAGGTCGTCTTTGGGGAGGGCTCCCTCGATGCTCTGGACGAGCTGGAGGGCCGGCGGGCGCTCATCGTCACCGACGCCACGCTGGTGCAGCTCGGGCTGGTGGATCGGGTCAGGGCCCACCTGGAGCGGGCCGGCCTGGCCGTGGCGGTCTTTGACGCCGTCGAACCGGATCCCAGCGTCCAGACTGTCCGCCAGGGTGCCCAGGTGGCGCAGGAGTTTGCCCCCGACTGGCTCGTCGGTCTGGGCGGCGGCTCGGCGTTGGATGCGGCCAAGGCCATCTGGGTCCTCTACGAGCGCCCCGACCTGGACCCGGCGGAGATCAACCCCTTTGTCCGCCTGGGGTTGCGGAAAAAGGCCCGCTTGGTGGCCATCCCCACCACCAGCGGAACCGGCGCTGAGGTCACCTGGGCCATCGTCCTGACCGAGACGGCCGAGCAGCGCAAGATGGGCCTGGGCAACCGCGAGAACGCCGCCGACCTGGCCATCATCGACCCGGCCATGGCCGCCGGCATGCCCCCGCACCTGACTGCCGACACCGGCCTGGACGCGCTGGTGCACGCCATCGAGGGTTATACCTGTGCCTGGCACACCGACCTGACCGACGGTCTCTGCCTGAATGCGGTGCGGCTGATCTTCCGCTACCTGCCGCGCGCCGTGGCCGACGGCAGCGACATGGAAGCCCGCGAGCGCATGCACAACGCCGCCGCCTGCGCCGGGCTGGGCTTTGGCAACGCCATGGCCTCGATGGCCCACGCCATGGGTCACGCCATCGGCGCCATCTTTCACCTGCCGCACGGGCGCGCCGTGGCCGTCTGTCTGCCCTACACCGTCGAGTTCGCCGCGCCGGTTGCCCCGGAGCGCTTCGCCGAGCTGACCCCCTTCACCGGCGGACCCGCGGCCGAGGGTGAGGAGGGGGCGCGGACCCTGGCCCGGCGCTTTCGCGAGCTCTGCGCCCGGGTGGGCGCGCCCTTGTCGTTCGCGGACGCCGGCGCCGCCCGCGACGACTTCATGGGCCAGCTCGACAGGCTGATCGACAGCGCCTTCAACGACACGCAGATGGTCACGGCGGTGCGCAGCCCCTCTTACGACGAGCTACGCCAGCTCTTCCTCCGCACGTACGAGGGGCAGCCAGTGGACTTCTAGCCGGGAGTGAGCGGGCAGGCGAGGCCAGGCCCTCCGCCTGGATGGGCCGCTCGCTGGCTCGAAGGAGGAGCCGATGCACGGCTACATGGGCCAGATCCTGCGCGTCGATCTCTCGTCCGGCAGGCTGCGGGACGAGCCGCTGAACGAGGCACTGGCCCGCGCCTACGTCGGGGGCAGCGGGCTGGCGGCACGCTACCTCATGGACATGGTCGACGGGCAGACCGACCCGCTCGGCCCCGACAACCCGCTCGTCTTCATGACCGGCCCGCTGGTGGGCACGGCCATGCCCTCGGCCGGCCGCTACAGCGTCTGCGCCCTGTCTCCCCTCACCGGCATCTGGGGCGAAGCCAACAGCGGTGGCTTCTTCGGGCCCGAACTGCGCTTTGCCGGGTACGATGGCATCCTCATCACCGGTGTGGCCGAGCGGCCGGTCTACCTCAGCGTCGTCGAAGGCCGGGCCGAACTGCACGACGCCGCCGGCCTGTGGGGCCTGGATTCGTACGCGGCGCAGGAGCGACTGCGCCAGGCGCTGGGCGATCGCAGGGCGCGCGTGGCCTGCATCGGGCCGGCCGGGGAGAACCTGGTCAGGATGGCGGCAGTCATGAACGACCACGGCCGCGCCGCCGCGCGCACCGGCCTGGGCGCGGTGATGGGGGCCAAGAGGCTCAAGGCGATTGCCGTGCGCGGCTCGGCCCGCGTGCCCCTGGCCGACCCCGAGCGCTTCCAGGCCCTCTGCCGGGAGGTCGTCGCCGGGGTGGAGGAGGACATGGCGGCCATGTCCATCCGCCTGGCGGGGACGGCCGGCTACGTCGACCTGGCACTGATGTACGGCGACATGCCGACGCGCTACTACCAACAGGGTGAGTGGGAGCAAGGCAGCAACCTGTCGGGCGTGCTCCTGGTGGAGCACTACCAGAACCGCAACACGGCCTGCTATCGCTGCCCCATCGCCTGTGGCCGCGAGACGCGTGCCCCCCGCTACGGCGCGGAGAGGGTGGACGGTCCGGAGTACGAGACCGTCGGTGCGCTCGGCTCGCTGCTGGTAGTCGATGACCTGGAGGCGGTCATCTACGCCGGCCACCTCTGCAACCTCCACGGCCTGGACACGATCAGCATGGGCGCGACCATCGCCCTGGCCTGCGAGCTCTTTGCGCGCGGCCTGCTGACCACGGCCGACACCGGCGGGCTGGAGCTGCGCTATGGCGACGCCGCGGCCGTCCACCGCCTGATCGAGCTCACGGCCCACCGCGAGGGGTTCGGCGACCTCCTGGCCGAGGGCAGCGCGGCGCTCGCCGCGCACTGCGGCGTGCCGGAACTGGCGGTGACGGTCAACCGCCTGGAGGTGCCCATGCACGACCCGCGGGCCTTTGGCGGCTTGGCCGTGACCTATGCCCTCTCGCCGCGCGGGGCCTGTCATATGGAGGGGGATATGTACGGGGTGGACCAGGGCCAGGGCCCGCCCGATGAGCTGGGCGTCGTCCCCGGCGAGCGCTTTGACTCCTCCGAGGAAAAGGGGCGCATCGCCGCGCGGCAGCAGGCCTGGCGCAACCTGTACAACGCCCTGACCCTCTGCCAGTTCCAGAACCCCGGGGTGGATAAGGTGCTGGGCGCGCTGAACGCCGCCACCGGGTGGGGACTGGAGGCAGCCGACCTGCTCGCACTGGGCAAGGACATCGTCACGCTGAAGCGGCGGCTGAACGTGCGCCGGGGCTTGACCTGCGCCAACGACCGCCTGCCGGCGCTGCTCATGCAGCCGCTCCCCAACGGCGGCACGGAAGGGTACGTGCCCGACCTACAGCGCCTGCTCGCCGGCGCCTATGCCGAGTACGGCTGGGACGTGCAGACGGGCATGCCCCCGCACGGGTGACAGCAGCCGGGCGGGCGGCGAGCGCCGATGTGGTGGCTCTACCTCTTGGCGCGCCGCTCGATCGCCCTGGCCACCGCGATGATGGCCCGGACACCCCAGAAGATGATCCACGCGACCATGGCGATGCCGGCCAGGGCAATGCGTGTCTCGTCCTGGATCGGCTTGTACTCGACCCCTTCGGCCGTAACCTGGATGTAGCCGCACGGCTTGACCGCGCCGCCACCGCCGATGCCGCCGCCCACGGCCTCGGGCGCCTTTTCCCCTGCCGGCTCGTCCTCTTCCTTGGCCTTGCCTGTGCCCTGGCCGAACCCGTAGCCGTAGCCGAAGGAGATCTTTGCCACCGGAATGAGGGTTACGTCACCTTCCCTCCTGGCCTCCCCAAACACGGCGTCGGCGCCGAGGCGGTCAAGCGCCTTGTCCATCGATTGGACTGCATTCGTCAGCTCGCTCATGCGGCCTCCTTCGCGCTCCGCCGGGGTCGGTGCCGGCCCAGCCTGCCTGCCAACAGCATCACCAGCCAACAGCCCAAGGCCGTCACGATCGCCAGGCGGCCGATCCGCCGCAGCGCCTCTGCCGAGGGGTCGACGATGGCGATGCGCTGCTCGGTCCCGTCCTGCTCGTGCACGACGACCTCCACCGGGGTGGCGCGCAGCCATGCACCCGCCCTGGCCAACCGCCCGCTCCGATTGCTCCCTCGCCATCCACTAACCCGGGACACAGGGGTAACGATGTGCTCGCCGAAGGCCATGGGGCGGCCGTGCACGACGCGCTCGACCCGCTGCGGTCCGGCGCTTGCCCGTGTCGATGCCATTTCCACCTTCTTTCCTGTCCTGCAGAGTGGCGCTCCGTCCAGCAGTGCCTTCGCATCATAGCACATTTCCACCGGACGCGCCAGCCGATAGCGCCGCCGAAGGGGATTTCCTGTCTCGGACCCGACTGCGTACCCACAGCCAGGCGGTCTGCATGGCGTACCCGGCACTGAAGGCCGCCAGACCGACGTACAGCCCCGGAACCTGCCCCCATGCCACGCCGCTCCACTGGATGGCGGTGCTGGCCAGGAGGTAGATGACCACCGCCTCGGTAATGGCGCGCGTATGGCCGCTGTGCACGATGCGGCCCTGGAACCAGCTCTGCAGCACGTTGAGCCCCGGCACGGGCAGGGCCAGCCAGACGGCGCCTCGCGCCAGTTCTACCAGGGGAGCACTCAGCGCGGAGAGCGGGCCAAACCAGATGGCGGCCAGTGGCGTCGCCGTGAGCAGCACCATGGCTGCCGTCGTCAGGCCGGCCAGGCAGGCGGTGAAGCGCCGCAGCGCGGCGGCCGCCCCCGGCTGGTCGAGCAGCGCCACCACGACCTCGTTGTAGGCCATGCCCAGGCTGCGCAGGAGAAAGATGAGCCCGGTGCACACGGGCCAGGTGGCCAGGGAGTCCAGCGCGCTGGGCATGCGGCTGAGCGCAGCGCTGCCGATGGGCTGGACCAGCAGGTAGAGGAGCGACGTCATCGACAGGGGGACGTAGAAGCGCAGGAAGCCGGGCCAGGTCGGCGGGAGGCCGGCCGGCGGCGCCGGGCGAACCTGGTTCCGCAGCACAGGGCGCACGCGCAGGCCGGTGTAGACTGCCTCGCCCATCACCCCGACAGCGATGGCTCCGCCGGCCACCGCGACACCGGGGATGGTGCCGACCAGGTAGCCGCCGACCAGCACCAGCACCTCGCTGCCCAGCCGCACCAGCGTGCCCACGCCGACCGCCCGGGAGTGGCCGAAACGGATCAACACGCCCTGGTTGAATCGGCGGTAGGCGATCGACCACGACCACGGCGTCATCAGTAGGAGGCCGATGCGGGCCGGTTCGACGATCTCGGCCGGCGCGCCGATCAGTCCCTGCACGACGGTGTAGTAGAGCGGCGTCAGTGCGACCAGCAGGTGCAGCGCCGTCAGGCCGGCCCCGGCCCACAGCATGAAGCGGCGCAGCCAGGTGTAGGTGGCCCAGTCCTTGCTCAGTGCCGTGGAGGCGGCCAGCAACATGATGATCGGCGCTTCGACCACCAGGGAGATCGGGAAGACGATGCTGCCCCAGGCCGCCAGACTGACCTTCGGATCGGCCAGCCGGGCGACGACGGCGTTGGCCGCCGGCTGCTCCAGCGACATCAGCAGCCAACTGGCGGCGAGCGGCCACCAGGTGGCCACGATGCGGCGGTCGGTCAGGGGGTCGGCGAAAGGCTGGTTCGACGGTTCGGCCATGGCGCTCTCTCACGCACGATGCCTGGGCTGGGCCGGCGCCGCCCATTATACCACAGGTCCTGCCGATGGACGCCGGATGGCGAACCGTTAGCGCACCGATAGGCGGGGTGCCGGCGTCCGTGGTATAATGGCGGCACTGGAAACGATGAGAGGCTGTGCCAAGAGAGGAGAATGCCATGAGCAAGAGGTTCCTGGTCGTTGCGGTTGGGCTCGTCCTGCTGTTGGGTGCCTGTGGCAACCTGGTCAGCGGGTCGGGCAATGTGGTGACGCGGGAGGAGAGCCTGAGTGGGTTCGACGCGGTGGAAGCGAGCGCTTCCTTTCAGGTAAGCATCCGCCAGGGAGAGTCCTTCCGTGTCGTCGTGCGTGTGGACGACAACATCGTCCCCTACCTGCGGGTGGACAAGGAGGGCAGCACGCTGCGCCTCGGCCTGCGGCCGAACTCCTGGGTCACCAACGCGACCCTTCAGGCTGAGGTCGTCATGCCCGAGCTGAGCCGCGTCGAGGCGAGCGGGGCCAGCCGGGTGGCGATCAGCGGCTTCCGGTCTGCCCGGGATCTCGTCCTGGAGGTGTCCGGTGCCAGCACGGTGGAGGGCGATATCCAGAGCGCGGACGTGACGATGGAGGTCTCGGGTGCCAGCACCGTTCGGCTGACCGGAACGGGGCAGGGTCTGCAGGCCAACGTCTCGGGCGCGAGCACGGTCGACCTACGTGCCTTCCCGGTGCGGGACGCTGATGTCGAGGTGAGCGGGGCCAGTTCGGCCACGGTGGTCCCCAGCGGCCGGCTCGACGTCGAGGCCAGCGGGGCGTCGCACGTGTACTACGTGGGCAACCCCACGATGGGCAGGATCGAGACATCGGGTGCTTCGTCGATCGAGCAGCGGTGAGCGGACACTGTCGGTAGGTACTCGGGAGGGGCAGCTCCTGGGCTGCCCCTCCTTGTCAGATTGCCCGTTTCGCTCGCTTGCGCCAGCTCTTGGCGGCCCGGGCCGAGGCCTGTGTGGCGAGGGCCGCAACCGCTTCGCGGATGTCGTGGGCATGCTCGGCGTCGTTCTCCCACTCGGGCGGCAGCGTCTCCGGGGGCACCACGCGGGAGACGTACCACTCCTCGGCATTCCCGATGTGGCGCAGCAGGCGGCGGATGCTGAAGGACTGGGCGTGGGGCTGCCAATCCAGGATCTCCGGCGGCACGCTGCCGGCCAGGGCCAGCAGATCGGCACGGCTGTGTTCCATGATCCGCAGGTAGCGTGCTTCTATCTCACCCGGGCAGAGCGGGTCGAGATCGGGGGGGAAGGTGAGGCGGAGCGCTCTCGTGTTGCACCGAGAAGAATGGCGCGCACCCAGCCTCGACATCGCCGCAACGGCCGGCGCCGGCTCCACTACAGGCTGTCGTTGACAAGCCTGTCCTGATGCCGTATAATGAGGACGCGCCAGGCCCATCGAGGCAAAGGAGGAGGACATGGAAGGCCGGTCGCGACACTGTCCGCACCTGGGGCTGAAGCACACCAGGTCGATCCGTTTCTCCAGCCCTACTCCTGAGCACCGCTGCTACATCTTCGGGGAGCCTCTTCCTATTCACGTGGACCAGCGGAGCTACTGCCTGGGCGACGGCTATACGCAGTGTCCCCGCTTCGCCGGCCAGGAGGCACCGCCTGCTGCCGCGGTGGCCCGCGCTCCGCGCCCGGCCGGCCGTCCCTCGCGGCTGGTGGCCTTCTGGCAGCAGCTCGGCACCCGCGATCGCGTGCTGTACCTTTCACTACTCGGCCTGCTGGTAGTGATCCTGGCCGCCTGGGGCATTATCGCCGGCTTCTTCCTGCCGTGGGGTGGGGCAGCGGCCACTCCTACCGCAGCGGCTACGGTGACGACTGGAGCCACCGCGGCGGCGACGGCCGCAGCGACCGCGACCGTGCCTCCACTGGTGCACACGACGGTGCCCACGGCGGTGCCCGTGCCGACCTCGACTGCTGCCCCCACCAGGACGCCGCTGCCGCCGTCGGCGACGCCGCCTTCGACCACGGCCACGCCTGCCCCCACCGCGCCGGCTACGGCGATCCCGACCGCCGCGCCGACCGCCGCGCCGACCGCTGCGCCCACGTCGCCGGTGGTCGTTCCCACCGCAGCGCCGCCCCCGACCGAGACGTGGTCCATGCTCTACTTCCTCAGCCCGGACAGGACCTTCTATGTCCCCGTCGTGCGGCGGGGCGAGTACACGCTGCAGGTTGCCCGGCGGGCCATCGAGCAGATGATCGCGGGGCCGCAGGCTGGGAGCAATCTGCAGCGGTCGATCCCGGCTGGAATGACGTTGCGCGACATCTCGATCAGCGGTGGCACCTGTTATGTCGATTTCGATCAGAGCTTCGAGGAGCTGGGGGCCGGCTCGCGTGAGGCCATGGCCGTCGTGCTGGCCCTGACGGAGTTCGACACGGTGCAACGGGTGCAGTTCGAGGTGGACGGTGTGCCGGTGGGGCTGCCTGGCAGCGGCAACACCGACCCGGTGGGCCGGCCGTACGTGAACTTCGAGAACCCTTATGGGCTGGAACGCGAGAACGCGGTAGCGCTGACGCTGTACTTCTCCACGGCCGATGGGCGCTACCTCTTTCCTGTCACGCGGTATGTCACGACTACCGTGGGGACGGCCCGGTCGACGGTCGTGGAAATGATCAAGGGGCCCAGCGCGGCCTACGGGTCGGCGGCGCGGTCGCCGTTCCCGACCGGCACGGCGATCCGCGATATCTCGCGCGACGGAAGCGTGATCTTTGTCGACTTCACGAGCGCCTTTCTGAACGCGCCGAACCGCGACCTGACGGTGAACGCGCTGCGCCTGGCGATGGATGACCTGACGGCAGACTATGACACCGGGGTCAGCGCTGTGCGCGTCTCGGTGGATGGCGCCGGCCTGGAGGTCTACTGGGGTAGTGCTTACGGTGGGTACCTGGGCCGGCCGCTGCTCAATCCGGAGTGAGGCTGGAAGGAGCCGTCAAGGCTCAATCTACGAGTGCCGCCACACGGTGACCTCGATGGTCAGACCGGTGAGCAGATCGGGCTCGGGGGTGTCCAGACCATAGACGGCATCGCGCACGACGAACTCGGCGCGATGCCGTTTTGTCTCCAGGGCAGGGAGGGGTTCGGTCAGGGGACAGGTGCGCGTACCGGTGTGCTCAGTGGCCCGGTCCGAGCGCAGTCGCGCGCAGGCGGCGGGAGTCAGCAGCAGGACGGAGGCCTCGGCCTCTTGTGTCTCGTCGGTCAGGAACAGGTGCAGGCCGTGGATCCCCAGTGGGGATGCCAGGGGTTGGCCCAGGCCGCAGCAGGCGCCGGTGGCCCGCAGGGCATCGCTCTCGAGGGCCGGGGGAGCGTATCGTAGCAGGCCATGCACGAGCAGGCGCTGGGGCAGCGGCAGGCAGAGCGCCCTGCGCCAGCGGACGTGCCGGGCTGGGGCGCGAGCTGCCGCTGCCGCCTGGTCGATCAGCCTTTGGAGCCATTTGGGGCAGGCAGGTCGGGCACGGTCCACCGCTACACCACCCCGAGGATCAGCGGCGCTTCGGCGACCGGTTCCGGACCGAGGCGGTAGGCCTGGGCCAGCAGCGTGCGGGCCTCGTCCAGGCGCGCGCGGTCGTTGGCGTGGATCGTCGCCAGGGGCTGACCCTTGCTGACGGCATGGCCTGTCTTGCGGGCCAGGACAACACCGACGGCGTGGTCGATCGGTGCGTCCTTGGTAGTCCGTCCGGCACCGAGTGCGATGCAGGCCTGGGCCACCTGGCGGGCGTCCAGGCCGGCCACGTAGCCATCCGCAGGGCTGAGAAGAGGCTCGCTCCACTCGGCTTGGGGAAGGAGCGTCGGGTGGTCCAGCACCCGCGTGTCCCCGCCCTGGTTGGCGACCATGGCGCGCAGTTTCTCATAGGCGGCGCCGCTGTCGAGCTGCTGGCGCAGGAGGGAGGTGGCTTCCTCGAAGGTGCCGACCGCTTCGGCCATTTGGAGGAGGAGGCTGCCCAGGTGCAGGCAGAGCGCGACGAGGTCGGCCGGCCCCTGGCCGTGCAGCGTGTCGATGGCTTCCCGCAGTTCCAGGGCGTTGCCCACGGCCCAGCCAAGGGGCTGGTCCATTTGGGAGATGACGGCGCGGACCTTGCGGCCGGCGCGCTGACCGATGCGCACCATCAGCTCGGCCAGCGCGCGCGCATCGTCGAGGGTCCGGACAAAGGCGCCCTGGCCGACCTTTACGTCGAGAACGATGCAGTCGCTGCCGGCGGCGAGCTTCTTGCTCATGATGCTGCTGGCGATCAGCGGCAGGCTTTCCACGGTGCCGGTGACGTCACGGAGGGCGTAGAGCTTCTTGTCGGCCGGGGCGAGGTCGACCGACTGGCCGGTGACGACCAGCCCGACGCGGCGGGCGGCCTCGCGGAACTCGGGCAACGGGAGCTCGGCCCGGAAGCCGGGGATCGACTCGAGCTTGTCGATCGTACCACCGGAGAAGCCGAGCCCACGACCGCTCATCTTGGCCACGGTGAGACCGCACGACGCGACCATCGGGGTGAGTACCAGGCTGGTCTTGTCGCCGACACCGCCGCTGCTGTGCTTGTCCACCAGGATGGGGGCGACGTCGTGGAGATCGAGCGTCGCGCCTGACGAAGCGATAGCCAGCGTCAGGTCGGTGGTCTCGCGTTCGTCCATGCCGCGCCAGCAGATGGCCATGAGCCAGGCAGCGATCTGGTAATCGGGGATCTGGTCGCGGGCATAGCCGTGAACCATGGCGGTGATCTCCTCTGAGGAGAGGGGCAGGCCGGCCCTTTTCTTGAGGATGATGTCGACTGCACGTGGTTGATCTACCATGGTGGCCTCCTGGCACGGATGTCGCGGCGCGGGCACTGCTCGGGGAGCGTGTTCATCAAGGGGGCGTACGTGAAATTGGGCAGAACTCCTGTCTGGAAGGAGGTATCGCCGACCGGCTGAGTGCGGAGGGACCCAGCTCCGAAGCCGACCGCATCCAGTCTGTATGTCACTTCCGGGGAGGGACAGCATCTCCGCAGGGGGCATGTGATTCGAGTGATTGCCCAGCAGGGTTGCATTGTTGCCACCTGGCTTCTACCCGACGCGGCATCTGTCTTTCGGCCCGCGCCGCTGCCCGGATGCGCGGGCCGATCTGTCCGCATTACCTAAGAGAATAAAGGTCCTGCTAACACAAAACTCCCACCGCTCCAAGATGATCAGGAACAGGCCGGAGGTGTGCGCCTGGTTTTCTCTTAGGAAGTGGGTTGCGCATGTACTCGCCCGCGCAGCGCTCCTGCACCCACCCGGCACCACCTACCTCTCCGCCCCCGCACGTAGACGCTCCACCGCCTGCGGAAGCCGATCCATGACCTCCCGCGCCAACCCTCCTGCCACGCCCAACTCCGCTCGCAGGATATCCCCCGCCAGCGCGTGTATGTATACACCCAGCAGCGCCGCCTCGAAAAGTCCGACACCCTGGGCCATGAACCCGCCGATCGCCCCCGCCAAAACGTCGCCCGTTCCGCCGGACGCCAGCAGTGGATTGGCCATCGCGTTCACCACCGCCCGCCCGTCCGGGTGTGCCACTACCGTGTGCGCCCCCTTGAAGACCACCACCTGCCGCCACGTCGTCGCCGCCCGCTGGGCCACAGCGACACGCGATACCAGTACCTCTTCCCGCGTGGCCCCCAGCAGCCGCGCCATCTCCCCTGGATGCGGGGTCAGGACAGCCTGCCCCGGCACCAGGCCCTTCCACCACTCCGGCACCCCCGCAAGCGCGTTCAGGGCATCGGCATCCAACACCATCAGGGGCAAGCTCCACTCTTGCTCCTCCTTCATCTGCGCCAGAAACCCAAACCCCGCCTGAACCCGCTCCCGCGTGTGAAGCAGCCGCCGCACAAATGCCACCGTGCCCTCGTGTTGCCCCAAACCGCACCCCAGCACCAAGACCTGGAATCGCCCAAGCTCCGGGGCCAGGGTCTTGACCGCGTCCTCGCCAATCGCCCCCCACTCCCCCTCCGGCAGCGGCAGGTAGGTCGATTCCAGCGCTCCGCCGGCCAGGATCGGGTAAATGGATCGAGGCGGAGCCAGTGTCACCAGCCCTGCCCCCACCCGGTATGCAGACATGGCCGCAAGATGCGGCGCACCCGTATAGTGCAGCGATCCAGCCACGACAAGCACACGCCCAAAGGTGCCCTTGTGGGCGTCGGCCGGCCGGCCGGGCAACGCAGCCCGCAGGCGCTGCCTGTCCATGAGCTCGACCCGCACCCCATCCAGTAACCCCACCGGTATGCCGATGTCGGCCACAACCACCTCGCCTGCACACCCCGCACCAGGGAACAGGTACAGGCCCCGCTTGGGCTGACACATCGTCACCGTAACCGCAGCACGTATCGCCGTGCCCATGACCTGGCCGGTGTCTGCCTGCACGCCTGTCGGCAGGTCGACCGCCACCACCGTCCCGCTAGATGCCCGGTTCACCGTGTCTACGATATCCCACAGCAAGCCCTCCACAGGTCGCTGCAGCCCCATCCCGAGCAAACCGTCGATGACCACGTCGGCCTGGCGTAGCTCCCGCTGCAGCGATGATAGCCCGGCATCCTCCGCCGCCCGGAGCACAGCCACCTCGCCCTGTTCCCCCAGCGCATCGAGCAGCGCGTCGCCGCGCTCGCGCCGGTTCCAGAGGTATACGGCCACCACCAGGCCACTCTCCCGCAGGTGCCGTGCCGCCACCAGTGCGTCCCCGCCGTTGTTCCCCGGTCCCACCAACACCAGGACTCGCCGCCCCTTGACCTTGCGCGTCTTCTTCAGCCGCGCTAGAACCTCATCGGCCACCGCTCGACCGGCCCGCTCCATCAGTTCTTCCCACGTCGCGCCGGCATCCACAGCGCTCTGCTCGGCCAGACGCATCTCCTCTGTGGTCACCAGCTTCATCTCGTACCTCCGCCATGCACACAGCTTGTTCTCTTAGGAAAGATGGGGCCCGCTCCACCCCGCCCCCAGCAGCAACCACGGCCACCACCGCCCCATGTAGGCGAGCAGAATGAACCGCGCCGTCTTCCCCAGAAAGCACACTACCAGGAACCGGCCGTACGAGATCCGCGTCGCCCCCGCCGCAATCCCCGCCAAGTCGAACAGCGGGTTGGGGATAAAGGCCAACACAAGAACCGCCAGTAGCCCGAACCGCTCCACAAAACGACGGATCAGCCCATAATAGCGCGAACGCGCCGCCAGCGCGCTGGCGCCGTATCCAACCAGGTACCCCGTCACTTCCCCCAGCGCCGCCCCCAGCCCCGCCACCAGCCCCACCAACACCGGCGGCAGAAAGGTCCCGGCAATCAGCGGGGCAACCAACGTCGGACTGGGAAAGATCACCGTCGCGCTGGCCAGGAGCGTCGTCAGAAAGACCCCGGGGTAGCCCCAGTTCCCCAGATCCGCGTAGCGGATCGGCAGAAACAGCGGCAAGAGCAGGATCAGCGCGGTCAGCGCGACGGACGCCAGCACCGAGACCAGGTACCGCCCGTTCTCCTTCAGCACACCCCGTGCCCTTACCCACCAGCCCCCCGACCACCCACCCTCGCGCGCCAACGCGCTTTCTCGCGGCTCTGCAAACCCATCCTGCAACCCCGACGCACGATCATCCACCCGGCACCGCCTCGGACCTGCCACTCTATTGTAACACGAAAGCGCTTCGACGGCAATACGGCCCGAAGCGCCCAGATCGCACTACAGGACATGCACCGGCCGCAGCCCAAACAGGCAGAGTCCCAGCCACATGACTACTGTCAGCAGACAGACAAGGGCCAGACACGTCGCGGCTGCCAGCCGCCCGGCGAGCCCGCGCTGCCGCCATTGCCACAGCAGCCCTCCGGCCCCCACGGCAACGGCCGGCAGCAGAAAGAGCATGTAACGCGTGAAGTAAAAGGCCGCCATGGAAACGGCCCAGAACAAGCCTCCCACTGCCACCATCGACCAAAGCAACGCCGCGACCGCGTTCCTGCGCCGAAAGCCCAGCCCCAGCAGGCCCAGACCACCCAATGGCAGCCCGATCCCCGCATAGTCGGCCAGGACGCCCCACCTCCACCAGACACGCAGCTCGGCCAGTGTCCGCACCCACCGCGATGCCTCCCCCTCCGCAGGGCCGGCCGCGCCGGGAAGCGCGGAGCCCACAGCGGCAGCTGTCGAGCCAAAGAAGCCCGCAAAGTAACTGTAGTACAGCACGGCCACCAGGACGAGGCTCACCGATCCCGCCACCAACATCCGCAGCAGACAGACCCGCTGCCGGCCGGCCCCGCGAAGGTGGAGCAGCCCACCCCACAGCAGCAGCACCGGCAACCACAGGATGAGCAGCCCAAAATGGGCCAGGAAGAGCAGGGCCAGCAGCGGCACCCACAGGAGCAGAGAGCTACCTATCCGTCTTTGCCACAAGAGGACCAGCACCACGGCGACAAGCAGCACGACCCACGAGGCGAACAGGTTCGTGTAGATGCCGGCCCAGAAGGCAGCCAGGCTGATCGGAAATGCCGCATGCAGCAACGCCGCCCACCGACTGGCACCCGCATGCAGCACCTGGCGAGCCAGGAACCACACCAGGAAGACCTCGCTCGCCGCTGCCCAGGCGACGAGGAATGTCAGCACTGCCAATCGGTCGGGCACCAGCGCCGCCAACGGGGCCGCCGCCAGGTACAACGTCCCCGGATAGGGGTCACTGCGCATCTCGGCCTCTATCGAGACGTGTTCGAAGAAGAGCGCTCCCCGCTCGACGAACTGAAGCCTGTTGACATGAAAGGGCGCATCGTGCGACGCGTAGCGCGGAGATAGCGCCCCGGCAAAGCGCAGTAGAAAGGCCACCAGGAACAGCACGCCCAACCAGCGCCACGTGCACCGGTCTGGAGGGGTTGCGGACTGTCCCAGCAGCCCGCCCATTGCCCGCAGGGTGATCACGAGCACGGGATAGGCCAGCGCGGTGGCCAGGGACAGTCCCGGCGCATAGGCCGCCGCAAACGGGCGGGCCGGCAGCATCAGGGCGACCAGAAACGCCACCCCCAACGCCGCGGCCCACGCCGCCGCCACGCCTTCCCCGAGGCCGGCCCGCCGCAGCCCCAGGTATAGGAAGAGCACCGTGCCCGCCAGGTACAGCGGCGTCGGCCACGGCGACAGGGAACGCGCCCAGTTCCACTCGACCAGCGCGACCCGGTCGACAGCCACGCCCAGGTGGCGTGTGTCCTCGCCACCGGGCAAGTGCGGGGTGCTGTCCAGCTCCACGGCCAGCACGTCACCAGACCACATCGCCGGGTCGACGACAAAGGCATAGTCATGCAGTGGGTAGGTCACCGGAATCTCGGCCAGCATCCGGCCGCCGACCATCAGCCGGGTCGTTGTACCCGGCTGGACCGGCACGCCGTGCATCCGCAGCCGCAGCAGTACGGCACCGTGCGCCAGCCCACCAACCCGAATGCCGGCCTGCGGTTCGCTCCAGCGGAAGCTGAACCCGGCTCCCTCTTCCTCGGCGTGAAAGCGATCCAGGCAGGCCATCTCAAGCGGCCGGCCGACGCGCTCCGTGTACTCGCGCCCCACCAGGCGGTCGAAGATGCCCACAGCCGGCGGCTCCAGACCGGCTCCCACATCCAGGAAGAACGAGGACGGCACGCACAGGACGAGGACGTAGAGCAGCAAGAACGCAGCCACGAGCAACGCGCACAGTCGCCCCCACATTGCCTGCACCAACATACGGCCTTCCGCACGCACCGCTCCCACAAGCGCGCTCATCGGACGATCCTCACCAGGCCGACGGACAGCATCCCATCCGCCGACGCCGTACCATGCCACGGCCAGGGTCGCAGCGTGGCCTCGTCGAGCAGGGCCACCGTCAGGGCGTACTCACCTGGCCACAGGTCCGGGGAGATGGGTAGGTTATGGTGATCCTGGTAGACCCATCCGGCGGCCCACTCCTGCACCGGCGGATCGCCGGCGTGAGGCGCTTCCCACAGCCGCGCCACGACCGTGCCCGCTCCGTCCCGCAACTCCAGGCTGACCCTCACGGGCGCGGCAGGCACTTGGCCCACGTACCAGTAGAGCGATACCTGCGCCACCCACCCCAGCCGCACCTCCAGCGGTTCGCCCGGCGCGGCCGCCGGCCCCTCGCGGCCCTCCGGGGACAGCGGGCGGACATTCAGATCCCACAAGCCGAGGCCGCAGGCGCTCTCCGCCAATAACCCGGCGCGTTCCACGAGGTAAGCCTCGGTGTACTGCTCTCGGGCAATCCGCCGGCCCCGGCTCTTCACAAACTCTTGCGTCTGCGGGGTCAGATCCTCCGCGGCGATGCGCATATCCACCACGGCGGCGCCCGACCCTGGCAACGCCGAGACGGCCATATCCTGCGCCTCCGGCCGGTGAAAGACAGCCTTCGGGTCGATCTCACGGGAGGATGCCTGAACGGCAGGCAGTATCTCCCCCCACCCCATGCCGGCGATGCCCAGGGCGCGGTAGACCATGGCCCCCGCACCGTCGACGAGCACCGTGCCGTCGGGCAGCGACACGGGCGGCCGGCCGGCCATGAGCGGGAATCCCGGATCCAGGGCCCACACGGCGCTCCCGACCGGCCCGGCTTCCCGCAAGGCCCGCCCCACGGGCGTGTAGGTCCCGTCGTAGACGACCGACTCGGCGCTCAGGCGCTGCTCCGCGAGATACGGCAGCGAGAAGAGCAGCAGCGCGCCTGCCGTGCCCGCCGCCACCAGCCGTCCCCAACGGGGCCATGCACCAGCCCGGGCCTGTATCGCCCCAAAGCCCGCGGCCACGAGCACGGCGAAGAGCGGAACGAGCTGGATGTAGTACCGTGCGTGATAGGCCCGGCCGTAGGAAAAGAGCAGCAGCAGCACCACGATCGCCGCCGCCGCGGGCAGGCCCCAGCCGGCCGGACCGGCCGGGGCGCGGCGGCCACGGCGCTCCCGCACGGCGCGCCAGGCGTCAACCAGGGCCACACCGGTCAGCAGCAACACGGCGGCACCCACCAGCAGGAATGTCAGGCGGGAACCGGGGTACTCGGCCATGCGGACCAGGTGGTCCCGGCCGTAGGTCGTCTCCTGAGGACGGAGCATCTGAAAGACCACCACCTGCCGCAGGAAGGCACCCGGTGCGCGGAGGGCAAGGGGACCGGCCAGGAGAAGCGCCGTGGCCGCCGCGCCCACGGCGCCGGCCAGCAGATCGCGCCAGCGCCCCGCCAGCAGCGCCAGCAGAGCCAACAGAAGCAAGGCCACCACAGCCGGCGCCTTGGACAGCGCAGCCCAGGCCGCCATGCCCCCGGCCAGCGCCACGAGCAGGTGGCGCAGCCACGCCCGCGGCACCCGCCCCGCCACCAGGTACAGGGACAGCCCCGCCACGGCGGCTAGATTGGCCACCGTCTCCAGTGGAGCTACCTGCGCCGCCTGCACGTCGACCGCCAGCACCAGCGCGGCCAACAGCCCGGCGCGCCGCCCGCCGACATCGCGGCCGGCCTTGTAGAGCAGCGCCACCGTGAGCAGGCCGAAGATGCATTGCCAGGCCCTGCCGGCAAGGAGTACAGCCGGCCCACCCCACTCCTCGCCTGCCAGGGCCGCGGGCCACAGCGCGTACAGCATCCCCGGAGGGTGCGCCAGGAAGTAGTCGCTGTAGGGCTGCAGGCCCTGCCGCCAGAGGAGGGTATCCTCCAGGTAGACCATCTCGTCGTAGTGGGATGCGGGGATCCGCCCGTCCGCCGCGGGTAGGAGAGAGCGGCTGCGCAGTAAGTACCCGACCAGGACGATGACAAGCAGGAGAGCCAGCGCCAGCCCGTCGCGCCAGGAGAAGCGCTGCCGCGGAGGCGCCGCCACGCCAGGGCGCCGACCCGCCGCCAGGACCAACAGCAAGAGCCCCAGCCCCCAGGCGAGCCAGCTCAGCTGGAACCAGGCCGGCGGGTTCCAGCCGGCCACCCCCGCCGGCTCGGGCATCTGCCCCGTCGCCAGGAGACCCTGCCACAGCGCCACTCCCTGGACGAGCCTTTCCCGCAGGTGCAGCTCGAGCACCAGCCCCGCAGTGCCGGCGAGGGCCAGCAGCGAGCCGCCTACAGCCAGCACGATCCGCCAGCCCGGCCGGCCGGGAGAGGTCTCTTGCGCCAAGCCCCGCTCCTTCAGCAGCTCTACTTGTACGTATCCGCCAGGTACTGGGTCAGAACCGCGAATTCCGCATCGTCCAGGACGGTGCCCTTGCTGACCATGCGGCGGACGGTGCTCTGCCATTCCTCCAGCGTCTTGCGCGCCGACTGCACTCGCCCCAGATCGTGACAACGGGCGCAGCGCTCGCGCAGCAGCACCTCGCCGGGCAGAGGTGTCATCCCGGGCTGCTGGGTCGCCGCGCCCGCGGGCGTCGCGGTCTCCTGGGGCCCGCAGGCAGCCAGAAGGGCCGCCGCAACTGCGAGCAGAACGAGCCCGGCTGCCACCCTGGCCCACCTGGTCATCGTCGTCCTCCGTTCGTCCCGCAGCTCACGGCCGCGGATCGTCCTCCGCCGCAGCCACCGCTGCAGGCTCCTCCGCGGACGACTTGGGCTTCCATATCCAGCGCCGCGCCACCAGCAGGCCCGCGCAGACCACGAACAGCCCCACACTGACTATCTGGGCGGCCGGAAAGTCGCCAAAGGTGATGCTGTCCACGCGCAGGAACTCCAGGCAGAACCGTCCCACCGCGTAGAGCATGCCGTAGAACCAGAATATCTCGCCCGGAATCAGCCGCTTCCCGTAGCGCCGAGCCAGGAAGAGCAGGAAGGCACAGATCGCCAGGTTGAGCAGGCTCTCGTACAGGAAGGTAGGATGGAAGCGCAGGCCGGCGTCCTGCTGCTCCTCCGCGCTCAGGCCGGGAAGCCCGAGCCGCTTGCTCGGCGGTATGGCCAGCCCCCACGGCAGCGTCGTCGGCCGGCCAAAGGCCTCCAGGTTGAAGAAGTTGCCCCAGCGGCCCACCGCCTGGCCCATGACGAACCCCGGCCCCCCCACGTCCAGCCAGGTGAAGAAGTTTAGCTTCTTGCGCCAGACGTACAGGGCCACGGCCAGGACAGCCCCGAAGAGCGCCCCGTGTATCGTGAGGCCCTGCAGCCCGACGAACTGGCCGTCGCGGATGCCGATCACCTGCAGCGGGTCGCCGGAAAAGACCGACCAGTCCCCGACGATGAACCAGAGACGGGAGACGAGCACTCCCAGGATCAGCCCCCACAGCAGGATGCTCCAGACGTGGTCGGGGTTCAGCCCGCGGCGGCGCGCCTCCCATTCCCCCACCAGCGCCCCGGCCAGCGCCCCACTCATCAGGAGCAGGCCGTACCAGCGCACCTCCAGCCCGCCGATGCGCACCAGGACCGTATGGTCCTCCCCGCGCCAGATGCCGGGGACGTGCACCGCCACGGCCACGACCAGCGCCACGGCAAAGAGAAGCAGGACGATGCGCTCAATGGTCCAAACACGCGGCCGGGATGGCTCCACAGGCAACTTCTCTTCCGCCGGAGTCCGCTCGCTCAAGGAAGCCTCCTTCGCACAGCTCTGCCGTTCCTGCACCCATGGCACGGCGGGCACAGGACTGTGTCCGCAACATGAGCAAAGAACGCAGAGACCGCATGCCGCTCACGCACTCTCTGCGTCCTCGGCCAGTCGGGGTGGCCCGATTTGAACGGGCGACCACCTGATCCCAATTCAGGTGCGCTACCCCTGCGCTACACCCCGAGACAAGCCCTCGCCCAAGGATTGTAGCAAAGCGCTCCGCGTTTGTCAAACAAGCGGCGATGTGCCCGGCAGTCGGCAGGTGCCGGGCACATCGCCCCGTGATCAACGATCGGCGTACACGGCGATGAACTCGTCCCAGTGGGTCATCTGGGAAAAACGCAGGGTGCGGTAGTACTCGAAATCGTTCTGCGGCGAGGAGGGCTCGTCCAGGTCTGCCCGCGTCTTGGGCCAGAAGATACCGATGCCGTGCGCGTCCTTGTACTTGCCGCCGTTGTGCCACTCGTAGAGGACCACGGAGCTCACAGCGTCCATGACAGCCTGGCACTTGGCCTTGATCACGGGATCGCTGACACGGGCCTTGATCTCGGCCGCGGCATCGTAAAGATCGCGGTTGGTGCGGTCGGCCACTGCCTGGGTGGACTTGTAGGCCTGGTCGTAGGCCGCGCGGTAGGTCGGCAGCCCGTCCAGCAGGGCGACAGACCACTCGTCCACGGCCGTCACCAGGCTGTCCCACGCGCTGTTCAGCGCCACCGCGGCAATGGTATTGTCGGTCATGCTCTGCGCCAGCTCCACGGCAAGCTGCTGCGGCGTCATGCCCGGGTTGGCCTGCAGGGCCGCCACGACCTGGTCGTACTCGAATCCGTTCCAGCCCACGTCTTCCTGCGAGGCGGCGATGAACTGCGTGTAGCCGCGCCAGGTGGCCTGGACCTCGACCATGGACTGCTCGCAGGCATCGTACCCGACCACGTCGATGGAGCCGAGGACGTTCATCGCTGCGATGATCTCCTCCTGGTCCAGGGTGTCGTCGTCGGTCTCGTCCCACATGGTTTGGTAGGGCCGCCAGCCCCACCCGTGATCCCACAGGATCAGGGCGTAGTGGTCGGCGGGATAGTTGGCGCGCGTCCATTGGACAAAGTCGATGAGGGTCTGGGGGTCACCCATGTTGCGCTCGCCCCAGTCGGCCAGGGCGTTCTCGGCCGTGGCCTTCATGCCGGGAGTGACGTAGAAGAGCTTGGTGCTGGTCCAATCCCCATCGTTGTTGTCATAGCCCGGGATGCGGTCGGCCAGGGCCACGACCTTGATGTCGGCATTGGAGCCGGGCTGGGCCAGCTCCGTGGCAAAGTCCTTGCTGATGTAGCGCTCCAGGTTGTTGTCCCCGTCCATGTAAACCATGATCGCCCACCGGGCCGCCGCGGGAGCTGCGGCCGCCGGCAACGCGCCCAAGAACACGGATGCCAGGACGATCAGCACGATTGCGAGCGTTCCGTATCTGCTCATCGAGGCCCTCCTTCTCTGCGGAATGAGCCAGGCGGCTTGCAGCCAGTCCCCCGGCCGGCTGGCAGGCAGCTCACTGCGTGCCCCTGGCCGACGACGCCGTCCGTACGGTGTGGGGGCTACCTCCTTCGTGGCACCGCCGGAAAGGCCGGCCAGACCGCCGCCGGCGCCCGCCACCGCTGGACAGTAGCATACCACAAAGACAGCGCAAAAGCAATGCCCGGCACGCCATTTGCCTGTCGCGGTCCGAAGTGGTAGAATAGGACCATGCGCCCCACCGGGCAGTTATGTCAATCGGATCGTCGTGGCTCTTGTACCCCTGCTGAGAGAGGAGAAGGAACGATGCCCGCCCAGAGAAGCCACTGGCCCATCGCATTGATCTGCTGCCTGCTGATTGCCGTGCCGGGGACCGTTGCCGTCCAGGCCGGCCCGGCGACGGCCCCCCCGGCCGGCGAGCGCTGGCTGCCCTTTGGCGACGACGGCCCCGACCTGCCGTCCATCACCGTGGTCACGGCCGGCCCCGACGCCATCACACTGCTGGCAGCCACCCCTGGCTGCACAGCCGCGGAGCTGGCTGCCGACGGTCACTTGTACACCCGCCTGTACGGCGAGGGCTACGGGCATGGGACAACGGTCGGCCGGCCCGACCTGCCGGTGCTGCGCCGTGACGTGGAGGTGCCCTTTGGCGCACGGGTCACGCTGGAGCTCGTGGAGGCATCCTACCGTGACTACACCCTGGCCGAGCTGGGCCTGTCGCCGATCTACCCCTTGCAGCCACCTCTACTCAAGGTAGCAGGTGCCGAGGCGCGTTCCTTGATCAGCGACGACGCCTACTACGCCACCGGAGAGCGCTTCCCTGCCACGCCGCTGGCGCTGGGCGAGGAGTACGTCGTCCGCGGCCACCGCGTGCTGCCGGTGGAGGTCTGGCCAGTGGCCTACAATCCTGCCGCTGGCATGGTGCGCCTCTACAGCAGCCTGACCTTCCAACTGCGCCTGGCCGGCAGCGATATGCAGTACACACAGGCCCAGGCCATACGCTATGCGTCCCCGCCATACGAGTCCCAGCTGGCCCGCCAGATCCTCAACTACAACCAGGGCCGCCCGGCCGCCGCGTTCGCCCCCGACACGCCCGTCGGCTACCTGATCATCACCGCCGACGCCTACCACGCCGCCATTCAGCCCCTGGCCGCTCTGCGCCAGTCCCGCGGCTATGACGTCACCGTGACCAGGTGCTCCGACATCGGTGGCTGCACCTCCACGGCCACGGTCAAGGCCTATATCCAGAACGCCTACGACACATGGCCGGTGCCCCCATCCTACGTCCTCCTGGTCGGCGATACCGACACGATCGCCACCTACTCCGGCCCGATCATCGCCACCTCCACCGACCTGTATTTCGGCTGCATGGACGGCGACAGCGACTGGCACCCCGACATCGGACGCGGCCGCTTCCCCGTGCGCAGCCCTGCCCAGACCACCTACATGGTCGACAAGTACCTGGCCTACGCCAACCTGACCGGACAGGAGCCGTGGCTAAAGAAAGCAGCGTTCCCGGCTACATGCGACCAGTACACGGTCGCCGAGGGCACCCACAACTATGTCATCAATAGCTATACCGGCCCCGGCGGCTACACCGGCATCTTCCCGAGCAATCCCAATTGGGGCGGCGACCAGCTCTACTGCATCACCTACGGCGCCGACCACGACGATCTGGTCAACTCCTTCAACGATCACCGCTGGGCCATTATCTACTCCGGGCACGGCGGCTGGGACGGTTGGGAGATGGGCTTTAGCTCCAGCGACGTACAGAACCTGTCCAACTACGGCACATTCCCCTTTGTCGCCAGCCACGCCTGCGTCAGCGGCGACTTTGGCCAGTACGAGGTCTTTGGCGAGACCTGGGTGCTGCAGGAGAACAAGGGAGCCCTGGTCTACTGGGGGTCCTCTACCTCCAGCTACTGGGACGAGGACGACGTCCTGGAGCGGGCCATGTTCGATGCCCTCTTCGCTCCCGGCACGCCGCACGCCACGACGGCCCAGATGACCGACGCCGGCCTGGCAGCCGTCGAAAGCGCCTATCCCGGCAGCGCCCGCTACTACCGCGAGACCTACAACGTTCTCGGTGACCCGGCGGTGCGCATCTTCCTCGAGCCGGAGCTACCCTCGTTCACAATGAGCGTCTACCCAACCGAGCATGCGCTCTGTGGCAGCGGCACGGTTACCTCGGGCGTGGCTATCGCCAGCATCCAGGGCTACTCGCAGACGGTGTACCTGTCCGCGGCAGCGCCCGCTGGCATCGCCGCCACATTCGATCCACCCGCAGCTCCCGCTCCCTTCACCGCGACGCTGACACTGGATGTGGCGGCCGGCACGCCCTGGGGTGCCTACACCGTCCAGATCACCGCCACCGACAACGTCTCCTGGACGCAGAGCGCGGTGGTGTCGCTGTTCGTGGCTGAAGCCACACCCCCGGCTCCGGAACTGCTCAGCCCCGCCGACGGCGCGCTCAACGTCGTGCCCAAGCCGACGCTGGTGTGGGACCCGGCCGACCAGGCCC
>CAZTIG010000016.1:0-76414 GCA_964613665.1 uncultured Chloroflexia bacterium | reverse complement strand
TGACCTCGCCGCCGCCCGACCCGCCACTCCTGCCCCCCGACGATGACTGGACGCTCATCGACGTCTACTTCCCGGGGAACTGGATGGTCCGCGGCTACGGCGAGACCTACGAGGTGCCTCCGGTGGACGTCCCCTGGCTCAGCGAGGATCCGACCAGCGGCACGGTGGATCCGGGCATGTGCCAGGTAGTCGAGGTGACCTATGACTCGACCGGCCTGGCCCCCGGTGACTACTTCGCCGGCCTGCTGATCGAGAGCAACGATCCCGACGAGCCCGAGGTCGTCGTGCCGGTGGCCATGACGGTGCTCGAGCCGGTCGACCTGGTCAGCGTGACCTACGTCGTGGCCGACCTGCAGGTCTCCTTCGACGCCACGGCCACGGGCAGCGAGCCCATCTCCTACCTGTGGAGCTTTGGCGACGGCATCACCAGCACGCTGGAGGACCCGGTCCACACCTACGCCGACGGCGGCTGCTACGACGTGGTCCTGGACGTCGAGAACGCCTGCGGCACCGACACCTGGACCGGCCAGGTCTGCGTGGAGGAGCCGTGCGTCGGGCCGTCCGACGTCGCCTTCGCCTGGTGGCCGACCTCGCCGTACGTGGGCGACACCACCCACTTCACGGCCACGGTCGGTGGCGGCACGCCGCCGTTCTTCTACACCTGGGACTTTGGCGATGGCAGCGGGGCGACCGGCTCGGCCACCGTGAGCTACATCTACGCCACGGCCGGCACCTTCACGGTGACGCTGACGGTGACCAACACCTGCGGTACGGTGGAGGTCGAGCACCCGATCGTCGTCCAGCCGGTGGGGCCGACCTACTGGTACCTGTACCTGCCGCTCATCCTCAACGGTTTCAACGCTGCTCCGTAGCGGCAGTCGATCCCTGGGGGGCGGGCCCGTCCCGCCTCCCCAGGGTGGAGTAGAATGCCGCCGGGCCCGCCAGGGCCCGGCGGCCCTTTGACAGCCCCCCCCTTTTCGGCTATACTGACTGCAGTGCTGGGGGCGGCGCGCGCGTCGCCCCCAAAAGAATGGTCCCTAGCGAGGAGGCCACAGTGAACGGACGCGTCGAGCGGCTACGCCAGGCGCTCTCGGAGCAAGGCCTGGACGCTCTCCTGATCACCCAACCGGAGAACCGCCGCTACATCACCGGGTTTACCGGGTCGGCCGGCACGGCCATCGTCACCGCGGGCGAAGCCGTCCTGCTGGTGGACTCGCGCTACACCGAGCAGGCCGGCCAGCAGGCCCCCTCCTTCCAGGTCGCGCAGGTGAGCGGCCGGCTGGAGGAGGACCTGGTCCCCTACCTCGCCCGCCTGGGGGGTGCCCGGTGGGGCTTTGAGAAGGCCCACCTGACCGTGGGCCAGCACGAACGCCTCCAGCCGATCTTTGCGCAGGCCGGCATCGTCCTGCACGGGGTGGAGAACCTGGTCGAGGCGCTGCGCGCCGCCAAGGACGAGGGCGAGCAGGCGCTGCTGCGCCGGGCGGTGCAGATCACCGACCAGGCCTTTGCCCGTTTCTGCGCCTGGGTCCGTCCCGGTGTCAGCGAGCGGGAGGCGGCCTGGGAGATCGAGAAGGCCGTGCACGACCTGGGCGGCGACGGCCTGGCCTTCCCGACCATCGTCGGCAGCGGGCCCAACGGCGCCATGGCCCACCACGAGTCGGGCGAGCGCCTCCTGCAGGCCGGCGAGCCGATCGTCGTCGACATGGGTGCCGTCTACCAGGGCTACTGCGCCGACATGACCCGCACCGTCTGCCTGGGCCAGCCCGACGAGCGTTTCTGGGAGATCTACCACCTGGTGCGCCAGGCCCAGGAGCGGGCCGAGGCCGGCATGCGCGCCGGGGCCACGGGCGTCGAGGTGGACCGGCTGGCGCGCCAGGTCATCGCCGCCGCCGGCTACGGCGACAACTTTGGCCACGGCCTGGGCCACGGCGTCGGCCTGGCCGTGCACGAGCCGCTCCGCCTCAGCACCCTCTCCGAGGACGTCCTGCCGGTCGGGGCCACCGTCACCGTGGAGCCGGGCATATACCTTCCCGGTTGGGGCGGCGTGCGCATCGAGGACATCGTCCTGGTGCACGAGGACCACGCCGAGATCCTGACCGGCTCGAGCAAGGAACCGGTGCTGGCCGTCGGAAACGTGAAAAAGCGAAACGTGAGAACGTGAAACGGTTGCGAGGAGGGAACGATGCCTGTGTTGGACAGTGGGGAACTGCGCAAGGGGCTGACGATCCTGCTGGACGGTGAGCTGTGCCGGATCGTCGACTATGAGCACAACAAGCGGGGGCGGGGGACGGCCAACGTCCGCCTGACCGTGCGCAACCTGCGCACCGGCGCGACGATCGAGCGCACCTTCATGGCTGGCAGCCGCTTCGAGCAGGCCTACCTGGACCGGCGCACCGTGCAGTACCTGTACAACGACGGCGCGGTCTACTACTTCATGGACACCGAGACCTTTGAGCAGCCGGCCGTCCCGGCCGATGTCCTGGGCGATGCGGTGAACTACCTGCGGGAGAACGACTCGGTCGACCTGGTCATGTACCAGGGCGAGATCCTGGACGTGGATCTGCCGCCGTCGGTGGTGCTGCGGGTGGTCCGCGCCGATCCCGGCGTCAGGGGCGACACGGCCTCCAACGTCACCAAGCCGGCTACCCTGGAGACCGGCCTGGTGGTCAATGTGCCCCTCTTCATCAACGAGGGCGACCAGGTCAGGGTCGACACCCGCACCGGGCAGTATCTGACGCGGGTGTAGGGATTGACGATTTAGGATTTACGATTTACGATTTACGATTGACGATTGACGATTTACGATTGAAGAGTGGCGATTGGACGATTGGCTCTCAGTCTTCAATCGTCAATCTTCAATCTTCAATCGTCAATCGCAAATCGTAAATCGCCAATCTTCAATCTTCAATCGTCAATCGCAAATCGTAAATCGCCAATCTTCAATCGTCAATCTTCAATCGCCAATCGCCATGCCGATCATCCTTTCTGTCCGTGAGCTGGCTACCTATATCCACGAGCTGCTGGAGTACGACGAGGTCCTGGGCGACGTCTGGGTCCAGGGGGAGGTCTCCAACCTGTCGCGCTCCGGTGCCGGCCACGTCTACTTCACGCTGAAGGAGGCCGATGCGCAGATCTCCTGCGCCCTCTTTCGCCAGGCCGCGGCCCGCGTGGAGCGCCTGCCGGCTAACGGCGAAGCGCTCCTGGTGCACGGGCGGGTCTCTTTCTACGAAGCCGGCGGCAAGCTGCAGCTCTATGTGGATGCCGTCCGCCCCGTCGGCGTCGGCCTGCTCTACTTGCGTTTCCAGGAGCTCAAGGCGCGGCTGGAGGCCGAGGGCCTCTTTGACCCCGAGCAGAAGCGGCCCCTGCCGCCCTTTCCCCGGCGCATCGGCGTGGTCACCTCGCCCACCGGGGCGGCCCTGCGCGACATCTGCCACATCCTGGCCCGGCGCTACCCGCTCGTCGAGCTGGTCGTCTCGCCCACCCAGGTCCAGGGCAAGGAGGCGGCCGGCCAGATCGTCGCCGCCCTGGAGCGGCTGCGCGGGCGGGGAGTGGACCTCATCATCGTGGCCCGCGGCGGGGGCTCGCTGGAGGACCTCTGGCCGTTCAACGAGGAGGTCGTCGCCCGAGCCATCCGCGCGGCGAGCGCGCCAGTGGTGAGCGGGGTCGGCCACGAGACCGATTTCACCATCGCCGACTTTGCCGCCGACGTGCGCGCGCCGACCCCCTCGGCGGCGGCGGAGATCGCCGTGCCGGACCAGGGCGACCTGCGGGGGCAGCTGGCCCGGCTACGGCAGCGGCTGGCGCAGGGCGCCGGCCGGCAGCTCGCCGAGGGCCGCCTGCGCCTGGGGGAGCAGCGCCGCATGCTGCGGCATCTCTCGCCGCGGGGGATGGTCGCCGCGCGCCGGCAGCAGGTGGACGAGCTGGCCGGGCGGGCCGGCCGCAGCCTGCGCCACTGCCTGGGGCTGGCCCGCGAGCGCCTGCGCACGGCCGCGCTTCGCCTGGCTGCCCTCGACCCGCGGGCGACGCTGCAGCGCGGCTATGCCATCGTGCGGCGGGCCTCCGGCGAGGTTGTGGTCAGCCCGGCGCAGGTGACGATGGGGGAACGGCTGGCGGTGCAGGTGCGCGAGGGGGAGTTCGGGGTGGAGGTGAGGGGGTAGGAGTTCGAAGTTCGAAATGCGAGTTTGATGATCGGAGGGGCCTATGGCCGCAGACAAGAGCGAGCTCGACCTGCCCTTTGAGGAGGCCCTGGCCGGCCTGGAGGAAGTCGTCGGGCGGCTGGAGCGGGGTGACCTGCCGCTGGAGGAGACCCTGGCCCTCTACGAGCGCGGCATGGCCCTGGCCGGCCACTGCCAGGCCTTGCTCGACCAGGCCGAGCTGCGGGTGACGCAGCTGGTGGGGGAGGGCGAGGAAGTGCGCGAGGTACCCTTGGAGGAAGAGACAGACGCCTGACCGTAGACGACGGACCGCGGACAACAGGCCATGCGCCGCGGGTCACGGTCCGTGGTCTGTGGCCCATCGTCTGTCGTCCATGGTCTGCTCTCTGCCGAGTCCGCCATGCCTGCTCTCCTGCTCCTTCCCAGGCGCTGGCGGCGCTACCGCCAGATCAGCCGCGTCCTGCTCGGCCACGGCTTTGGGTTCCTGCTGCGACAGGCCCGGCCGCGCTGGCTGGGCGGGCGCCGGCGGGCCGAGGAGTCGCCGCCGGCCAGCCACCTGGTGGCGGCGCTGGAGGAGCTGGGCCCGACCTTTGTCAAGCTCGGGCAGATCCTCAGCACCCGGCCCGACCTGATCCCGCCGGCCTTTGTCGCCGCGCTGGCCCGGCTGCAGGACCGCGTGGCCCCCTTTCCCCTGGCCCAGGCTCGCCGGCGCATCGAGGCCGAGCTGGGCGCACCACTGGAACAGATCTTTGCCACCTTCGAGGAGACACCTCTGGCGGCGGCCTCCCTCTCCCAGGTCCACGCCGCCACACTGCCCTCCGGTGAGGAAGTCGTGGTCAAGGTGCAGCGGCCGGGCATCGAGGCGACGATCGCCACCGACCTGGAGATCCTGCGCGACCTGGCCCGCCTGGCCGAGGAGGAGCTGCTCCTGGCGGAGCTGTACGACGTCTGCGGCATCGTCGAGGAGTTTGCCCACACCCTGCGCGGCGAGCTGGACTTTTGCCGCGAGGGCCTCAACGCCGAGCGCTTCCGGCGCAACTTTGCCGGGGCCTCGTTCCTGTACATCCCGCGGGTCTACTGGGAGCTGACCACGCCGCGGGTGCTGACGTTGGAGCGCATCCGCGGGGTCAAGATCGACGACATCGCCGCGCTGGAGGAGGCCGGCCTGGACCGCCATCGCGTGGCCATCCACGCCACCGAGGTGGTCATGCAGGGCGTACTCCAGGACGGCTTCTTCCACGCCGACCCGCACCCGGGCAACTTTTACGTGTTGCCGGGCGAGGTCATCGCGGCGATGGACTTTGGCATGGTCGGCCGGCTCTCCGGGGACCGGCGCCGGGAGCTGGTGCGCCTCCTGTCGGTGGCGGTGCGCCTGGACGCACAGGGGATGGTAGAGCAGCTGCTGCGCATGAGCCTGGTGGAGCAGGGTGTCGACCGGGTCGGGCTGCAGCGCGACCTGGAGCGGATGCTGCAAAAGTACGCCGGCCGGCCGCTCAAGGCGATCCGGGCCGGCGAGATCATCGAGGAGGCCATGCCGATCGCCTTTCGGCGGCGGCTGCACCTGCCGGCCGAGCTGTGGCTGCTGAGCAAGATGCTGGGCATGCTCGAGGGGGTGGGCCTGCAGCTCGACCCCGATTTCGACCCCTTCGAGGTGGCCCGGCCCTACGCCCGACGCTTCCTGCAGGAGATGTACGCGCCGGCCGCGCTTCTGGAGGCGGCCAAGCACAGCCTGAAGGACTGGGCCGAGCTGGCCATGAACCTGCCGACGGCCGTGCCCGAGCTGGTGGGTCGGCTGCGCAGAGAGGAGTTCACCATAGGCCTGGGGGCGCGCCACGCCGAGGAGCCCCTGGCCGTCCTGGAAACCCTGGCGGCCCGGCTGTCCCTGGGTGTGCTGGCGGCAGCCCTGCTGGTGGCGGCGGCGATCTTGCTGCGGCCGCTGCTCTTTCCGGGCGACTGGTGGGGCTGGCTGCTGCTGGTGTGCGGTGGCCTGGCTTTGCTGGCGATCCTGGCCGGCTTCCTGTGGCTTCGGCGGAGGGGATAGGAGGCAGGATGCGGGATGCAGGAAGCAGGATGCAAGAGGCGGGAGGCAGGGACACAAGGGGCGGCGAACCAGGGGCAGGGAAACCCGGTGGGGTGGGCGTTGTGGTGGGGAAGGGGCTGTTGGCCGTGGCAGCGCGAGGGCGGCTGTGGATAATGCCCGTGGGCGCCGCGTGCGCTGCCGTCCGCTGATCGCCTCACGGCGGGCGGGCGTGCCGGAGGTTGGGACGGTGCCCCAGGAGCGGCCCGGTGCTGCTGCCGCGGCCGCGCTGCAGGGATGGTCGCACAGGACGAGGCCATGGACCCGACTCGCCCCCTCCCTTCCTGAAGGATCGCTACCGACTGCCGGAAGAGCGCGGCCAGGGCAGCAAGGGACTCCTCTACCGCGCCCGCGACGCGCCCCTCGGCCGGGAGGTGGCCATCAAGTTCCTGCCGCCCTTTGTGGCCAACGACGTCCTCGGCGTGCTCTCCCAGATCCTCAACAGCCCGGTACCGCCGCTGCGCCCCACGCTCCCGGTGCTCCCGCCGGCGTTGGAGCGCGTCGTGCTGCGCCTGCTCTCCAAGGATCCCGCCAAGCGCTACGCCTCCGCCGAGGAGGTACTGGCCGCCCTCCCCGGCGAACATGAGTTGGCCGCTGTCGGTTTCCCTGTCGCCGAGGACCGCGGCGGCCCCGTCCTCTCCCTGCTCGAGCGCATCGTGCGCAGCTCGGCCATCTCGCGGCGGCCAGAGCCGGCGGCCGGACCGGCCGAGGAGACGTCTGCCCCGGCCGGCGTGCCGACCGACCTCACACCCGGGGTGCTGCTCTACGCGGCCCTGGAGGATACCGCCGCGGCGCTGGAAGCGGAGCGCCGCCGCCTGGCCGGGCTGGAGATGCTGCTGACTGCGGCCGACCCGACGATGCCGCTGCTGAACGTGCGCCACGCCATCTCCGCCGCGCTGCAGGTCATCGTGCACATCGAGCGGCTGCGCGACGGCTCACGCCGCGTGCTCAAGGTGACCGAGGTGCAGGGGCAGCAGGGCGACGCCATTGCCCTGCAGGACATCTTCGAGTTCCGGCAAGAGGGCATGGCGGAGGGCCGGGTCCGCGGCCGCTTCAGCGCCACCGCACAGCTACCGCGGGTCCTGCCGGCGCTGCATGAGGCCGGCCTGGTGGTACCTTTGGAGATGTTCAGGCCAAGGGGGTCCGAAGACTGAGCAGTCACGCCCCTGGCGCATTGCCTCGCTACGCCGTGGCCCTCCCCGCCCCGGGTTTCCTTGCTCTTGCCACTCGTCCCTTCGCCGTGCCCCGCCTTTGCTCCGGGGTCACTCCTTGTCCCCCTGTCTCCCACTCTCGCCGTCTTTCCCTATTCCTGCATCCTGCCTCTTGCTTGCTTCTTGCTCTCGTTTGCGCCCCACCCCTCCCTGTGCTATAATCCCCCCGGACATGCGCCCGCCGCGGAACCACCACGAGGGTGGTTCCCTTTGCTGACAGAAAGCGCTTCGAAGAAGAAGGAGGCTTGTATGGCAGAGAAGATGCGCGCGATCCTCAAGGCCAAGGCCGGCCCGGGCATGGAGATGCAGCTTGTCCCGATCCCCGAGCCGGGTCCCCGCGACGTTCTCATCAAGGTCAAGGCTACCTCGATCTGCGGCACCGACCGCCACATCTACCATTGGAACGCCTGGGCGGCCGGCCGCATCAAGCCGCCCCTGATCATCGGCCACGAGGTCGCCGGCCACGTCGTCCAGGCGGGCCGCGACGTCACCCTGCTCAAGGAGGGCGACTTTGTCTCGGCCGAGAGCCACATTCCCTGCACCGTCTGCCCGGTCTGCCGCAACGGCCAGCAGCACATCTGCGCCCGGCTCAAGATCCTGGGCGTGGACACCCAGGGCACCTACGCCGAGTACGCCGTCATTCCCGAGACGGTAGCCTGGAAGAACGACCCCGACCTGGACCCGGCCCTGGCCTCCATCATGGAACCGCTGGGCAACGCCGTCTACACCGTCCTGGCCGAGCCGGTCACCGGGCTGAACGTGGCCGTCTTCGGCGACGGGCCGGCCGGCATGAACGCCGTGGCCGTGGCCCGCGCCAGCGGGGCCGGCCGCATCTTCCAGGTCGGCAAGTACCCCTTCCGCCTGGGGCTGGGCCGCAAGATGGGGGCGGACGTGGCCCTGAACATCTCCGACCCGGCCACCGACGTGGTCAAGACGATCCTCGATGCCACCGACGGCTTTGGCGTGGACGTCGTCCTGGAGATGACCGGCAGCCAGCAGGCCGTCGACGACGGCATCAAGGTCCTGCGCAAGGGCGGGCGCTTCAGCGCCTTTGGCCTGCCCGCCGGGCCGCTGCAGATCGACCTGAACGGCCTGGTCTTCAAGGGGGTGCGCCTCCTGGGCATCAACGGCCGCCTGATGTGGGAGACCTGGTTCCAGATGGCCGGCCTGCTGCGCTCCGGCAAGCTGGACCCCTCCCCGGTCATCACCCACCGCATCCCCCTGGACGATTTCGAGCAGGGCTTTGCGGCGATGGACTCGTCCGACCGCAACGTAGGCAAGGTGGTGATGTTCCCGGACCCGGCGGATATCAGGGCCTGAAACGTGAAAGCGTGGAGAGCGAGGAGTGAACGATGGCCGACAAGTACGATTTCATCCGTGAGGAAATGACCCGCCTGACCAACGAGGGCCTGCTCGTCCGCCTGCGCACCATCGGCTCTGCGGCCGGGGCGCACATGGTGGTCGACGGGAAAAAGGTCCTCAACTTTTGCACGAACAACTACCTGGGCCTGGCCAACGATCCGCGGCTGCGCCAGGCGGCCAAGGACGCCCTGGACCGGTGGGGCGCCGGGCCGGCCGCCGTCCGCTCCATCGCCGGCACGCTGGAGCTGCACGTGGAGCTGGAAAAGGCCATCGCCCAGTTCAAGGAGGTCGAGGACTGCCTCTACGTCCAGTCCGGCTTCTGCGCCAACCAGGCCGCCATCCCGCCGTTGGTGGGCAAGGAGGACGTCATCTTCTCCGATCGCCTCAACCACGCCTCGATCATCGATGGCTGCCGCCTGGCCGGGGCCAAGATCATGGTCTATGAGCACTGCGACGCCGCCGACGCCGAGCGCGTGATTCGGGAGAACCTGCCCAACTACCGCCGCGGCATGCTGATCACGGACGGCGTCTTTTCCATGGACGGCGACATCGCCCCGTTGGACAAGCTCTACGAGGTCGCCGCCCGGTACAACGTCCTGACCATGGTCGACGACGCCCACGGCGAAGGCGTCCTGGGTCACGGCCGCGGCATCGTGCACCACTTTGGGCTGCAGGGCAAGTTCGACGTGGAGATCGGCACCTTTTCCAAGGCCCTGGGCGTGGTCGGCGGCTGCATCGCCGGGAGCAAGCTGCTGGTCGACTATATCCGCCAGAAGGCGCGCCCCTTCCTCTTCTCCAGCGCCACCACCGCCGCCGACTCGGCGGCCTGCCTGGAGGCCATCAAGATCCTGACGCACTCGGACGAGCTGGTGGGCAAGCTGTGGGCCAATACGGAGTATTTCAAGCAGGGCATGGCCCGGCTGGGATTCAACACCGGCAAGACCCAAACCCCCATCGTCCCGGTCATGCTGGGCGAGGCGCCGCTAGCGCAGCAGTTCTCGCGCCGCCTCTTCGAGGAAGGCGTCTTTGCCATGGCGCTGGGCTTTCCCACCGTGCCCCGGGGCCAGGCGCGCATCCGGGTGATGAACACCGCCGCCCATACCCGCGAGGACCTCGACCAGGGCCTGGCCGTCTTCGAGAAGGTGGGCCGGGAGCTGGGAGTGATCTAGCGGTCAGCGATCAGCGATCAGCGTTAGCGGTCAGCGATCAGCGATCAGTCTCGGCAGAGGCTGAGCGCTGATCGCTTCTCGTCAGCGCGGTGGGGCGATGCGGAACAGCTTCCAGTCCGTCTCCGGAATCGCCCCCACCAGGACGAAGCGTGGGTCCTGCAGGCTCCCGTCGCACAGCCCGTCGAGCGCCTCGCGCAAGGCTGGCAGCAGCAGGTAGTTCGCCCCGTAACGCTGGGCCACGGTGTAGACCGTGTCGCGGTCGTCGTAGGGTACCTGGATGGCTTGGTAGCCGGTCTCGTAGTAGATGTCCCAGGGGTAGCGGGTCATGATGACCACGTCCTGCGCTGCCGGGTCGTGCTGCCGGACGAGGTCGCCCACCGCGCGCAGCTGCCGGCCCCACAAGGCGTCGGCCTTGATCGTCCCCCCGGTCAATGCCATGCCCTGGACCAGCAGCACGGTTGCCAGCAGCAGCAGGACGGCCGTGGCCGCGGCGCGCGACGGGATGCGCCGTTCGATGGCCTGGACGGCAAAGACCACGAAGAAGGGGAGGACGGCGGCGCCGCTCTTCTGGAAAGAGCCGTGCTCGGCCGGGAAGGTGGCGACGAGGATGTAGAAGGCGGCCAGGAAGAGGAGAAAGAGCAGCGGTGGCAGGTAGGAGCGCCAGTTGCGCCGTTCATCGGGGTGGCGCAGGGCGTCGGCGATGCCCACCAGGGCAAAGATCAGCAGGACCGGTCCCAGTGACTCGTAGAAGGTGCTGACCACGTAGCCGGCGATGTGGGCCTTGGACGCGAGGATGTTGCCCAGTCCCCATGCCAGGTAGCGCTGCAGCGAGAGCTCCTCCGAGTAGAGGGCGATCTCGCGATAGTCCGTCAGGTAGGCGGCCTTGGACGGGCCCGGTGGCAGCGGGGATCCCAACGTTCGGACGTTGTCGATCAGCCAGGGCGAGATGACGGCCAGGTAGAGCAGCAGGCAGAACAGCAGGTAGAGCAGGCGGGCCCGGCGGCCGTGTTGGGAGAGTAGGACCATGATCAGCAGGACCGGGACGAGCAGCACCCCGTCCATGCGCGTCAGGTGGGCCAGCGCGGTGGCCGCAGCCGCCAGCAGGAAGAAGCGCGGGTCGGTCAGCCCCCTGACCATGGCGAAGAGGGCCAGGGTGACGAAAAAGGCGTAGTAGATGGGGGTGTCGGCCCGCAGGGAAAAGAGCATGAGCAGCGGTACCAGGAAGACCAGGCCGGCCGCGTACCGGGAAGAGAAATCGGAGTCGGCGTAGGCCCGGCTCACGGAGCCGCTGAGCACGGCCAGGGCGATGCCGCAGAGGAGGGCGGGCACCAGCGCCGCCAGCAGCGATTTGCCAAAGAGGAGCAGCGGCAGGGCGATGACGAGTGAGGTCAGCGGGCTCCAGTAGCTATTGCTGGGGTGGGTGATGGTATCCGGCTTGGTCAGGTAGTTCCAGATATAGTCCTCCTGGAAGCCGCGTCCATCGACCAGGTTCGCGGCGACGGTGTAGTAGTGGGCCGGATCGGCGATCCCGGGGTTCTCCACCCAGGTGGCAAAGAACAGCCGGGCAAGCAGGGCCAGCTCCATGAGCAGCAGAAGCAGGAAATAGGGGTGCCTGCAGAGGAAGGGAGGGGACTTGCCGGCGGCAGAGGGGGCGTTCATCGTTCTCCTCGGTCGTCCGGGGGCACGGGCCCCAAAAAAGGGAAACCCCCTCGTCTGAGGGGGTTTCGCCTCTTTCCGGGCGAGAGCTTAGGGCGTAGTGGAGAGGCTGTTGTAGACGATCCCGAAGATGCTCCGGATCTGCGGCCCCAGCAGGGCGAGGACGGCGATGACGACGACTGCGATCAGGAAGAGGATGAGCGCGTACTCGACCAGGCCCTGGCCCTTCTCGCGATTGAAGAACCTCCGCAGCATGGAATTCACCTCCTCTCATGTGGTTACTCGATCCCCGGTTGGATCGGCAGGCCCATTATAGCACAGCACCCCGGCAAGTCAATAGGCCGACGGTACTATTCTGACGTAGTACCGGCCTCGGACAGCGGGATCGTTGCCAGGACATGCGTGCCCTTGCCCGGGGAACTCTCGATCGTCAACCGGCCCTTGAGCAGCGTCTCCACCCGCTGCCGCATGCTGGCAATCCCCATCATCCGCCGCGAGCCCCGCGCCTGGGCGTCCTCCATGTCCTCGATGTTGAAACCGACCCCGTCGTCGTCCACCGCCGCCGTGATCTTGCGCGGCTCGATCTCCAGGGCGACGCGGACATGGGGGGCATGGGCATGCTTGGCCACGTTGGTCAGTGCCTCCTGAATCACCCGGAAGATCGAGATTTCGATGTGCCTCGGCATGCGGCCTTCTCCGCCCTGCACGACCAGGTTGGCCTGGATGCTGTTGCGCTCGCCAAAGTCCTGGACGTAGCGGCGCAGCGTGGGCACCAGTCCCAGGTCGTCCAGGATCATCGGCCGCACGTCGAAGATGAAGCGGCGCATCTCCTGCAGGGTGTGGTGGATCGTCGTCTTCAGGCTGGCCAGCTCGGTCTTGGCCTCGGTGGGGTCCTTGTCGACGAAGCGCTCGCAGACCTCGGCCTGGAGGATGAGGTTGGACATGGTCTGGGTGGGACCGTCGTGGATCTGTTGGGAGATGCGCTGGCGCTCGTCCTCCTGGGCCTGGATGATCCGGGCGATCATCTCCTGCTCGGCCGCGGCGCCCTCCTCCAGCGCTGCAGCAATCTGGCCGGGTGTCTGCGCGGACAGCTCAGAGAACACCTGCACCAGCCCCTGCAGCTCCCGTTGGCGGTCCTGCAGGCTCTTGAGTTTGCCCTGCTGCTGCTCCAGCTGCGTCCGCATCATGTAGTGGCGCATCTGTACCTCTTGCAGCGAGCTGTAGAACTGGCGTATATCGTTGCGCGGGTAGCTCTCCAGGTTCATGTCCAACTCGCGGATGCGGCTGGAGATGGACAGCTCGCGCTGCGCCAGCCGGTCCACCTCGGCCGTGTTCTGGGGTATGACGACGTTCAGCTCGGAGATTTCCCGGCGAATCTGGTCCATCTCGGCCTGCAGCTTCCGGGCCATTTCCTCGATGCGCCCCGTCAGAGTCGTGCCTTCCATGGTAACGCTCCTCTGTCTATCTCAAGACCCGCCGGAAGACGGCGGCCATTTCGTCCAGGTAGATTATCTGCCAGGAAGTGCTGGTTGTCAACACGGTGGCCAGGGGGCCCTGGCTCTCGCAGAGGACGGCCTCGATTTCGTATCGGGAGAGAACCTCGGCCCATTGGGGATGGGCCCGCCACACCTGGAGGTAGTCGGCGAACAGGGCATCGCCGTAGAGGTCGGCCCGCCCGTCGATATAGACCAGGCGCTCGGGATAGAGCCGCCAGATCAGGTAGCCGCCCCAGTCGTAGCTGTTCCAGACGCGCGCGGAGGATGGGAGGCCGGCCAGGGCGTCGACCGCCTGGCGGGGGTAGCCGTCCTCCCCCATGAAACCGTTGTCGCGGCCCCACGCGGCGAACTCGAAGCCGGTGGCGGCCAGGAGCAGCAGCACAAGCAGCAAGGTGCCCCCGTACCACAGCGCCAGGGTCCTCCGGGTCGGCTGTCGCCAGGCCCCTCGGCCGGGGCTGCTCCGCGGGGCCACCCCCTGGCCCAGCACGCCGGCCAGGGACCATGCCAACAGGGGGATGGCGATGCCGGCGGCGCGGATGGAGCTAAGCGCCAGCCCCAGGAAGAGGACGAGGGCCAGCGTTTCCGCCGGCACCATGCTGCTGCGGCGCCAGGCCAGGCCGGCGACCAGTGCCAGCAGGAGCAGGGCGAAGAGGATGTTGGAGAATTCGTGAAAGTTGGGAGAGAGCCACTCGCCGACGTAGCCGGTGTGCAGGGTAATCCCGCCGACGTAGTAGGTAAAGGGATAGAGGAGCAGGCGCACGTGGTAGGGGTTCAGCAGGACCGCGGCGACGGAGAGGAGGGAGAAGAGGCCCAGCCGTAGCCAGCGCCTGCGTTCCAGCAGCCAGGGGTCGGGCCAGAGCCGGCCGGCCAGGAGCTCGCCCACCCAAAGCGCGCCCAGCAGCAGCAGGCCATACACAAAGCCCGAGTGCAGGTTGGCCCACAGGACAAAGAGCGGCGGCAACAGCCAGAGACGGTCGTGCCCCCTCCACTTGTAGAGGTACCACAGATAGAGCACCACCACCGCCAGGGCCAGGCTGACGCTGTTCGGCCGGACCAGCCAGTACTTGGCCGTGGCGAAGAAAGTGACCAGGACCAGCGCGATGTTGCCCCCCAGCCGCGGCCAGCGCTCCCAGGCCATCTGGAAGAGCAGGGCTAGGGCGCCGACCTGCAGCAGGGCGCGCAGCAGCGGCAGGCTGAACGGGCCGACGTAGCGGTAGAGGAGGAACATACAGATCTCGGCCAGCCAGGAGTGGGCGATCCAGGGCTGACCCCGGGCGGTGAAGGAGAAGGGGTCGGTGTAGGGAATGCCGCCGCCCTCGACGATCCACTGCCCCGTGCGCAGATGCCACCACAGGTCGGGGTCGGTGACGCGGTACTGCAGCGCCAGGGCCAGCAGGAGGACGAGAAAGAGCGCGACGATAGAGACCTGGGGGCGTACCTCCTGCCACCAGCGTGTCCCTGCCTGGCCCGGTGTCGCAGACATGTCCCACCCTCGCAGCTCTGGCGGTGCCCAAGGTCATGCGCCTGTGGCGGAAGAATTATAGCATAAGCAGGGGCAGGGGACAAGGGCCAGAGCCTGACCTCCGCTCACAGACGCCGTGCACCACACCAGGGGGCCCGCTGCGCCTCCAGGGCCCGCGGCAGTGGCCCGTGCTGTGCGCCAAGGTAGCGCCCTGCCGCTGGGCGGGGACTGCTATGGAGGTAGGTGTGGGATTCACGAGGGCATGCCGGCCAGGGCCACGTACACCGCCACCGTGGTCAGGGAGGGGAGCAGGTCCAGCGCCAGGCGCAGACCAGCCGGCAGGTCCAGCAGGGGCCCGGCCAGTGAGGTCAGGGCGGCGAGCAGTGTCAGCAGGAGGAGAACCGGAAGGGCGCGGGGGCGGTTGGCCCGCCGCATGGCGGCCAGCAAAAAGACCAGGGGCAGGTAGAGGAGCACCTGGTAGTAGATCCAGGAGAGGGGGGAGGCCAGCAGTGCCCCGGCGATGTAGAGGCCATAGGGCCGCTCCACGATCGCCGGCGCGGGGCCCGGCCGGCGCGCCAGCCAGATCGTCAGGAGGAGGACTGCCAGGGAGCAAGCCGCGGCCAGGCCGTCGCGGAGCAGCGGCTGGGCGCCCAGGGCCGGCCAGAGCACGGCCACCTTGTGCACGGTGCCCCAGAGGGAGCAGTTGCCTTGCAGCGGGTAGAGCTTGGGCACCTCCGTCTGCAGCACGGCCAGGTAGCGCAGGTACGAGGAGGGGCCGGCCACGGCTGCCGCCAGCGCCGCCAACCCCAGGGCGCTGCCCAGCGCGCTCAGGAACCCCTTCCACGAGCGCCGCTGCAGCAGAAAGACGACCAGGAAGAGGGGATAGACGCGGACGGCCCCGGCCAGGCCGATAAGGAGGCCGGCGGGGATCTCCCGACCGTGGCGATAGCAGAGCCAGGCCCCGGTCAGCAGGAGCAGCACGAAGAGCTCGGTGTGGGCATAGAGCAGGTGAAAGGTCAGGGGCGGGAAAAGGAGCACGGCGCAGGCCAGAGCGGCCCAAGCGGGCGCGGAAAAGACCGGCCGCTCCTCGCGTACGGCCAGGAAGATGGACAGGCCCAGTGCGGCCAGGGAAAGGACTTGCCAGGAGACCCAGGCCACCGGGTAGGGCACCAGGGCCAGGGGGACCGTCACCAGGGCAAAGGTCGGCGGGGTGACGGCGGTGTCGATGAAATAGTTGCTCATCCCCAGGGTGCGGGCGGCCTCCTCCTGGTAGCCGCCGTAGAGGTCGGCGCCGCGCAGCAGGCGCCGGGCGGCCAGGTAGTAGGAGGGAAAGTCGCGGTCCTGGTGCAGGGTGGGCCAGTCCTGGACCTGCTGCAGAAGCTCGCTACCGACCAGGAAGAGGTAGGCCAGCGCCACGGCCACCAGCACCACGCTGCCGACGCGGGCCAGCATGGCCCGCCGCTCCGGCGAGAAGAAGAGGCGCGCGCCCATCAGCCTTCCTCGGCGGACAGGAACCGCTCCATGTCAAAGCCGCTCCATGTGCGCGGGACGGGATGGAACCCGGCCCGGGCGTACAGAGCCAGGGCCGGCCGGTTCCCCGACGAGACGTGCAGCTCCAGCCGGGCAAGGCCCATGGCGCGAGCCTCCTGCTCGGCCTGCTGCAGCAGCCACGTGCCCCAGCCCTGCCGGCGAAAGGCCGGCAGGACGCCCAGGGCCTCGATGTTCAGGGTCTTTTTCGCCTGGCGCAGCACCAGGAAACCGGCCGTTACGCCATCGACCTCCAGGACGAGCGGCCGGCAGAAGCGGTGGAAGAAAAGGTGGATCACCCGCCGTGCCCACCAGGTCAGGAAGCGGGAGCGCAGGACGGCAGCCATGGAGAGGTCGCCCTGGCCCAGTGTCTGCATGGCCGTCTGCGTGAAGACAGCCCGCTCCTCCGGGCGCACCGGGCGCAGGGCGGGCGCCCCGTGTGGCATCAGAGGGCTGTCGCGCGGGGCGGCACTGGCTTCGGCGCAGCTCACGACCGCCACTCCACAAGCGCTTCTCTAGGCCTTTTTCCGTCCGAATAGCCCAAAAGCGCCGGCCAGCAGGAGCAAGCCGACCAGGACGAGGATGAGCGGCCAGCCCTTTTCCCAGAGGACGGCGAAGTTGGGGTTCTCCTCCAGGGCCTGCGCCAGGCCGACGACGATCAGGATGCCCCCGGGGATGAGCGGCCACCAGTGGGTCACGCGGCGGTAGAGCAGGTCGATCACGTAGATGGCCACGAAGCCGATACCGAGGCCGATCACGGTGAGGTCACCAAACTGTCCAAAGATCTGCACCCCCAGCGAGCCCAGGGCCAGGCCCACCAGGATGCAGCCGGGGATGAGCAGGCCGTAGGAGCGCCGGATAAAGTAGCCCACCAGGAAGGCGGCCCCGATCAGGAAGAGGATCAGCGGCTGGCCAAAGCCCGGCTGCATGAGCTGCATGGCCAGCAGCCCCACGCCCAGCACGATCAGGATCAGTCCGATCACCAACGCGCGGCGGTTGCGGTCTTCCATCTTCTCCTCCTTGTGGATTGGGACTGTGCCCCAGGCTGCCACAGGTCCGGCCAGGGTTCGGTCGAATAGTACCACGAGTTGGGGCGTTGCGCAAGGGGAACCTCAGGCCTCTTTTCCCCCCAGCGCGTAAAAGGTCGGCACAAAGAGCAGCCGCCGGCCGGCCGCGGCGGCCTGGCGGTCGATCTCCTCGAGGCGGTCCAGCTCCTCGGAAGAGACCGACCCGGCCAGGTCCTGCCGGCGTACGGCCCACTCGGCAGCGAAGGCGGCATCGGGAGGGGAAGGCACGGTCCACTGGCCGGCCATGACCCCGACGGTCGCGGATAGGCCGGCGGCGCTGAAGAGCTCCCCCAGCCGCCGGCCGATGTGCGGATCGGCCCCCTGGCGGTGTAGGGACTCGGCCTGCAGCTGCCCCAGCCGCGCCAGCTCCGGTGGGTGATCGACGCGCCCGCCGTAGTCGGGCTCGGCGCAGGCCAGGACGGCGCCGCCGGGCCGCACGACGCGCGCCATCTCGCGCAGCGCCCCCGACGGGTCGGCCAGCCAGAGCAGCAGGTAGTGACAGAGGACCACGTCGAAGGAGCTTGCGGCAAAGGGGAGCGCGTGGGCGTCGCCCTGGACCAGGCGTACGGACGGCGCCCTCCGCCGGGCCACGGCGAGCATCGCGGCATCACAGTCCAGCCCGGTGACGGCCGGCCCCAGGCGCGCTACCTCTGCGGCGATGACCCCCGTGCCGCAGCCGACCTCCAGGGCGGCGTGGGCCGCGGAGAGGCCGGCCTGCCCGTAGAGCCAGCGGCGGGTGGCCTGCGTCCAGGTGGCCTGGTGGAGGAACCAGGAGTGCCAGTCTTCAGCGGTGCGGAAAGTGGGGCTCATCGAGACCATCCTCAAGTTGGCAAGGGACAGGATGCAAGATGCAGGATGCAAGATGCAGGATGCAGAATGCAGGATGCAGGAAGCAGGATGCAAGATGCACCTCAGGGCGGCAGACAAGGCAGCTTCGGGTGCCAGGTTGCAGCCCGTAGTGTCCAGTTGTCACAGCGCCGATCGCTGGTGGCCAACGGCTGATAGCTGACAGCTGAAAGCTGGTCCACCATCACCCCCAGCGCCCGGTTGTCGTCCAGGTGGGGGTCGTGGGCGTGCGGGCGGAAGGTCTGGCTGCGCAGCTCGAACTGCAAGGTGGTGCTGGGCGGCACGGCGGGGAGCTCCAGCGTGTAGTCGTGCCAGCCGTTCTCGACGGTGAAGGTGGCCAGACGCCGTCCCTCTAGCCAGACCTCCACTGGCGGCAGGGGCAGCCCCGCGCGCCGGCCGGCCGCCAGGCGCAGCGTCAGCCGCACCGGGGCGGGGCCGGAGCGCAGCGTGTGCGAGGTGCTGCCGGGCGCGGCCAGTCGGAAAGTAACGTGGTCGTCGCTCCAGCGGAAGGTGACGCCGTCGGCGCTGCGCTCGGGCAGGTGCCAGCCGCGGACGCAGCCCAGCTCCAGACCTGTGCCCATGTCCAGCGCTGTGGGGAGCGGTGACCCGAAGCTGTCCCAGGCCCAGCCCTGCAGGTCCTCCAGCGAGTGGCTCTCGTAGGCCAGTTCCGGGAGGGCCTCTTCTATCCGCCCCCCCTGGCGCAGCAGGTCCCCCAGCAGCAGGTGGGGATGGGGGTGCCCAGAGCGGTAGGCGATAGCCTGGCGCAGGACGGTCTCGGCCTGCGCATGATCCCCCTGGACGCGCAGGGCCCGCGCCAGCAGCACGCGGGCCTCGGACGATTCCGGGTAGACATCGAGGGCGGCACGGGCCCGGTCGGCCGCGCCGGCGCAATCGCCGCGCTGCAAGGCCCACCCCCCCAGCACCAGGTCGACGCGCTTGACGGCAACTTGCCAGGTCAGGGCGGGGTAGTTGGCGTGGGCCAGGAGGACGCCGCCAAAGGCAACCGGAGCCAGGCCGGCCAGCGCCAACCGTGGCCAGTTCCGCCGCAGCGCTGCCCAGATCGCCCGGGGGTGGGCCAGGACGACGGCGGCGTAGGGGACCAGGGCCACCAGGAAGGGCAGGCGGTAGCGCAGCTCAACGTGGAAGAGGGCGCTACTGGCCACGATGTAGGCGAGCCAGAGCAGGTCGAGGGCCTTTAGGCGGGTGCGGCTGCCGGCCAGGCCCACCAGGCCGGCGGCGACCAGGAGCAGGTAGAGCCCGTCGCCCAGGAGAACGCGCGACCAGACCTCTCCGTCGGGGTACCAGATGGCCGGCCGCTCCATGAAGTCGTCCACGTACTCCAGGGCGAAAAAAGCCCGCACTTCGCCCCAGCACTTGTCCAGAAACCAGCCGGGGTGGGCGGCGATGGAGGCCAGCCCGTTGCGCATGGCCAGGCCCTGGCGCTCACCCTCGGGGTACTTGAGCAGCTCGCGCTTGACCGCGTCGCGGCCCAGGTCGGGGTCGTTGTCCAGCCAGAGGTTGGTGGCGCCGGTTGTGTCCACCAGGATGAAGGAGCGATAGGCCACGGCGTTGCGTACCGTCCAGGGGACGATGACCAGGGCGGTGCCCAGGAGAGCCAGTGCGGCGGAGGCCAGGGCCCGGCGCCATGGGCGAGAGGTGGAAGGGGAGACAGGCAGAGAGGGAGAGTGGGAGACAGGGAGCGGGGGTGCGGGCGGGAAGAACACTGCCAGGACCGCCACCCCCACCAGCGGCAGGCCGACGGAGCGGGTCAGCGTGGCCAGGCCAAAGAGCAGGCCGGCCAGGAGGGCCCGCCACCAGGCCGGCCGCTCCAGGCCCCACTCGAGGACGACCATGCCCAGGACGTAGAGGAAAAGAAAGAGCGTCTCGGTCAGCAGGAAGGTGGCCTGCACGGCCAGGGCGAAGAAGAGCGCCCCCAGGGCGGCGGCGGCCAGGCCGGCCCGCCGGCCGTGGCGCCGGCCGGCCCAGAGGTAGAGCAGCGGCACCGTGGCCGTGCCCAGGAGGGTCTGCACCAGGCGCGCCGCGCCGACCTCGGCGCCGCAGAGGCGAAAGATCACCGCCAGGAAGAGCGGGTAGAGGGGCCCGCGCATCAGCTCCAGTTCCTGGTAGCCGCGGCCCTGGACAAAGGTGCGGGCCTGTTCGAAGAAGGCGCTCTCGTCCCCACCGAGGGGGTAGGAGGCGTGCCAGGAGAGGGTGGCGGCGCGCAGGACCAGCGCAACCACGATCAGACTCAGCAGCAGCGACCAGAGCCAGCGCGTGTCGCGGGAACGGCTATCGACAGGGCTCACCGACCGGTCCTCAGTAGGAGGCAACAAGTGACAAGTGACAGAGATAAGGCGGGGTCATGACTTGCCCCGCTGTTCCCAGTAGAGGATCAAGCCCTGCAGGGTGCGCCCGGCCTCCTCGCGCAGGCGGAGCACCTCATGGTCCTTGGTCAGATACCCGAGCCGTGTGCCCAGGTGAAGATAGTACTCCACCTCGCCCAGCGAGCCCCGCGCAATGTACAGAAAGCGCAGGTAGTCGCGCCGGCTTTCTCGCCCGGAGCCTTCGGCTACATTCGCCGGTGCGGACACCGTTGCTCGCCGCAACTGCGCCGTTAGCACATGGCGCTCTTCCGCTGGAAAGGACTGCGTCGCCTCGTACACTGCTACTGCCAGATCATCCAGTTTCTGCACCCCTGCCCGATCCACCATCACCCCCAGCACCCGCAGCCGGCCCGACAGCAGCAGGTCCCGCGGCCCGGCGGGGAAGGCCGAGCTGCGCAGTGCTACGACGATGTCCTGCCCAGGGGGGACGGTCGGCAGGACGGCGCTGACCTCGGTCCACTCCGCGGGAGCCACGAAGCGCGCCACCTCCACGCCCCCGGCCAACAGGATCACCTCGGCGGGGGCCTCCCCTTCCGGCCGCCAGCCCCGCAGCCGCAGGCGGAGCGTCTGCGGCCGGCCGGTCCCGGCTCCGAGGAAGCGCAGGCGGGCCTCCTCGCCGCTCCAGCGGTAGGTGACCTCGCCGTCACGCTCGGGGGCGTGGAAGCCGTCCACCAGCCCCAGGTCCAGCCCTCCGCCCAGGTCCACCGTGCTGCCGGCGGGTGGTCGCAGGTGGTCCCAGGCCCACGCCGTCGGGTTGCGCTCCTGCACGTCCCGCGCGCCGAACTCGGCACGGGCCTCGTCCAGCCGGCCCTGCGCCCGCAGCAGGTCGCCGCGCAGCAGGCGGGCCTGGTACCAGTTCTGGCCGGTCACGGCGGCCAGGGCGGACTCTTCCTCGCCGCGGGCGCGGTGCCACTCGGCCAGGACGACCTGAGCCGTGGGCACTGGGTTGGTGCCGTCGGGACGGAACGTGGCGGCCCGGTCGATCTCGGTGCGGGCGTGCTCCAGGTCGCCGGCAGCGATGGCCTCGCGGGCCTGGGCCAGGCTGGCGGCGGCACTGCGCCCCTGTAAGCCAAGCAGGGTCGACCCCGAGGCCGCCGGGTAGGGCCCCACGTAGGAGGGTAGGACGATCGCCCAGAAGGCCGCGCCGAGCAGGCCGGCGGCGGCCAGGCGCACCACAAGGTCCAGCCGTCGCGCGCGCCCCTGTACGGCCGGCCCTCGCCACGGCCGCTCCAGCAGGGCGGCCGCGTAGATGGCCAGGAAGGGCAGCAGCGGCAGGCGGAAGCGGCCGATGGCGAAAAAGGCCACCGCCATCAGCACGCTGTACCCCAGCCACAAGAGGACCAGCCCCCGGCCGGCCTCGCCGCGGCGCAGGAGGAGTCCCAGCAGGGCCAGCGGCACCAGGAGCACGTAGAGAGTGTCCTCCAGGAGGAAGAGTGCCAGCAGGTGGGGCACGTCCACCTCGCCCAGCACAAAACCGTCCACCAGGCGCTCGTCGGCGCTGTAGTTGATGCGCAGAAGCTGGTCCAGTTCGGTGGCCCGGGTGTGCAGGAAACCAGCGGGGTCGGCGGCAATGGCCCGGAAGCCCTGCTCGTAGGCATAGGCCTGGCGCGCCGCCGGGTCGGGCAGCGCCAGGAGGACACGGTTCACCTCGGGCAAGTTGTGGAACTGGCCACCTTGCGTGCCCAGCCAGAAGTTGTACCCGCCGGTCGTGTCGCCCAGGATCGGCCGGCCGTAGCGCAGCGAGCAGTAGCCCGACCAGGGCAGGATGACCAGGAGGGCTGCGGTGATCAGGAGGACTGCGTCGCGCAACGCCACGGTGGCCCGGGTCCCGGCCGGCCGTTCCCGGCGGCCCGCCAGGAGCACCCACAGTGCCGCCAGCGGCAGGAAGCCGATGGTCAGCCCGCGCGCCAGGGTGGCCAGGCCCAGCAGGCTGCCGCCGGCCAGCACCCAGCGCGGGCGCCGCTCCTGTTGGAAGCGCACCAGGCACCCGAACGCCGCCAGGAGCAGGGGCAGGAAGAGGTTCTCGGCCAGGACCAGGTGGGGCAGCACCGCCAGGGGCAGCCACAGGGCGGCGATCAGGCCGGCCACCAGGCCGACGCGCCGGCCCAGGGCAGCGCGGCCCAGGAGGTAGACCAGCAGCGGCACCAGCAGGCTGAGGCCGACCTGGACCAGGCGGATCGGGGTGAGGTCGAGGCCAAAGAGGCGCACAAAGGGGGCCAGGAAGAGCAGGTAGAGCGGTGGGCGCAGCCAGGGCCACTCGGCGTAGAAGGAGAAGCCGTGCCCGCGGGCCAGCCAGGTGGCCGCCGCCAGGTACTCGGGCTCGTCGCTGATCAGCGACCCGCGCGGCAGCAGCCACCACAGCGCCAGGCGCAGCGCCAAGGCCAGGCCCACGACCACGGCCAGGTCGCACCACTCGTGCCGGGTCACCGGGCGCCTCCCGGGGCGGCGACCTCCACCGTGCCCAGGTTGGCCCAGTGCGAGCCGCTGGGCAGGGCCAGCATCTCCGTCGGACTATCTGCCCGCCGGAAGCCCACCACGACGGCGTAAGGGCCGGCCGGGATATCGGCCGGCAGGATCAGCTCGTAATAGTCCATGAACTGGTCGCCGGGCCGCCAGCGCGATGTGGGCAGGAAACCGCCCAATGGCTGGCCGGTCTCTTCCGCCCAGACCGTGCGCCCCTCCGGCCCCACCAAGCGCACCACCGCCTCCAGGTCGGGCAGCTGCTCGTACAGGCCCTCTAGGTACAGCGTCACCGGCAGGGTGTCGCCTGTCTGCAGCGGTTCCTGGAACGGCTCGATGTCTCCTCCCAGGAGGAGAATCTCCCCGCCAAAGGGGGCGTCCAGGGGCAGCGTCGGGCCAAAGACCCTCTGGCGGTACTGGGCGTTGAAGGAGACGCAGTAGAGGGACAGGCCGTGAAAGGTCTGCTCGTCGCAGTGCAGGAACGGGTTGAGGTTGAACCACTCATAGACCCAGCTCTTGGGGTCCTTGAAAGGGGCGTGGTAGGGGGCCAGGTAGAGCCAGGCCCGCCGATGGCCGCGGGTGAGGGCGTCCATGTCGGCCTCGAACTCGCGCCGGCCGTACTCGGCGGTGTTCATGTCGCGGATCGTGGCGATCTCCAGCGGCACGCGGGGGAAGCGGGCCTGGTAGAAGCGCACGGCCTGGTCGATATAGTCGGGGTGGACGACCAGGATGTCGCCCGGGTGCAGATGCCGCTGCAGGTACGCGGTGGCCTCGCGGAACTGCTCCTTCTGCGGCAGGCGGGAGAGGGTCCAATCCTGCACCTGCTGCCAGGAGACGCCCAGGGGCAGCAGCGCGGCGGCCACGGCGACGGCCCCCAGGGAGAGGGCCGCCAGTGCCCGCAGGGGCCGCCCTCGGGTGGCACCGGCGGTCACCTGTCCCAAGCGCGCCGCCCAGCGCCACAAGGCGGCACAGCCCACGGCCAGCAGGAACAGGTAGGCCGGCAGCACCCCCAGCAGGTAGCGCTCGTAGTAAAAGGGCCGCAGCAGGTAGAGCAGGAAGAAGGTACCCAGCGGCACCAGGAGGAAGCAGGCCAGCAGGACGGCCCGGCGGCGGCGCTCCCCCCGCGCGGCCATGTCCTCGATCAACGCGGCGATACCGGCCAGGGCGACCAGGCCAAAGACGGCCAACCAGGGCCGGCGGTCGGGTCCCTGCCCCAGCTCGGGCGGGCGCGGGTGGATGCGCAGGCTGAGCTTGCTGAAGGCGTCGGCCAGGTCGAGCCAGGAGCGCGGGGCGGCGAACTGCCGGGCGCCCTCGCCTCCCAGGACGAACCACAGGCCGGCGATCGTTCCCAACAGGACAATCCCCAGCAGGACCACCAACAGGGTGCGGTAGCGCCGCGTGAGCTGTCCCTGGCGGGCGACGTACAGGAGGTAGACCACCTGCCCGACCAGCGAGAGCACGCCGATCAGCCTGTGGGTGGCCAGGGAGACGACCGTGACGGCGCCCAGTGTCCACCAGCGCCAGCGGGCTGGCCGATGGAGGGCCTCCCACAGGAGCAGCCAAGCGGCCGTGGTGAGGAGCATCATCAGGGCATAGGCCCGCGCTTCCTGGGCGTACCAGACGGCCAGGGGGGAGAGGGCTAGGAAAGCCGCCGCCAACATGCCGACCTTCCAGCCGAAGAGGCGCCGGCCGAGCATGTAGAGCAATGGCACCGTGCCGACCCCGGCGATGGCCGAGGGCAGGCGCAGGGCCACCTCCCCGCTGCCAAAGAGGCCGATCCACAGGCGCATACCCAGGGTGTAGAGGGGATAACCCTGCTGCGGGTCGAACAGGGCCAGGAACAGGCTCGACCAGGGCCGGCCGGCCTCGACGGCGGTGCCGATCTCGTCCAGCCAGAGGCTCTGGAAGGAGAGCGTCGCCAGGCGCACCGCTGCCGCCAGGGCGACGATCAGGAACAGCAAGGACGAGCGCCAGGGCCACGGCCGGCCTCGCTCCGGGGCACCGGGCTGCGCGACACCTTCTGGTGGGGGGAGCATCATCTTGGCCAACCGTACCCTCGCTTTCGGCCGAAGGAGTGCCTGGTACCCGCATGATACCCCAGCGTGCGGGGGGTGTCAAGGCAAAGACATTTGACATCTGCCTTTCGTTTGCAGTATAATAGCCGCAGTACCGACCTGAGCCAGCACCGCGGAGGTGATGTCCCTTCGGCCAATCCATTGGAGGCAAGGACGGCCCGCCGCCATGATGCCAACCGGGCGCGCTGCGCTTCTCCCACCGGCGGGCTATCTTTTTGCGGTGGATGATGCGGGTGGTCAAGGGACCTCCCTCCCACTCAGGGACCGGGGCCGTTGGCGGCCCAGTAGTTCAAACCCAATTCCTCGCCACCGAGATTGCGTCAGGCACCGGCCCATCCTCACCGGGAGGGGCCCGGAGGGCGCTTTTCGGGTGGCGGGGCCTGCGCAACGCAGATGCATGGAGGACTACCGTGGAGGACAATGCTCGCAGCCGACAGCAGGATGAGCCGGCGATGGCCGAGCTCTTCCGTGAGGTGGAGAACCCGCAAGAGCCGCACCGCGGAGATATCCGGCGGGGGGTCATCATGGCGATCTCCGGCGAAGGGTTGGCGGTGGACATCCACGCCCGGAGGGGCGGCCTGGTTCCTGCAGCCGATCTCCAGAAGCTGCCCGCGGCCGAACGCGAGTCGCTGCGGGAAGGCCAGGAGGTCTTGGTCTATGTGACCGCTGAGGATGGCGTCCACGGCCTCGTGCAGCTCTCTTTGTACCTGGCGATCAAGGAGCGGGACTGGCTGCGGGCCGAGGAGCTGCAGCAGCAGGGATGCGTTTGGGAGGGGCGGGTCAGCGGCTACAACAAGGGCGGCCTGGTGGTGCCCTTTGGCCATATCCGTGGCTTTGTGCCGGCGTCGCAGATCACCGGGTTCCCGCGGCGGGCAACGGGTGAGGAGAAGCTGGCCCAGTTGGCCCGCTTCGTCGGCCAACAGTTGGCCTTCCAGGTAGTCGAAGTGGACCGGCGCGGCCGCCGGCTGGTCCTGTCGGAGCGGCTGGGCCGGAGCGCCAAGAAGGCCCAGGAACAGAAGCGCGTCCTGGCCGAGCTGCGCAAGGGAGAGCTCTGCCGGGGGCGGGTACGCGCCCTGACGGAATACGGGGCCTTTGTCGAGCTGGGTGGAATGGTCGGGCTGATCCACCGCACCGAGCTGGCCTGGTTCCGGGTGCTGCATCCCAGCGAGATCCTCCAGGAGGGCCAGGAGGTAGAGGCCCTCGTCCTGCGGGTCAGCCGGGATCGGGGCCGTGTCTCCCTGAGCCTGAAGCAGACCTACGACGACCCCTGGCCGACGGTGATGGAGCGCTACCGGCTGGGGCAGCTGGTGGAAGGCCGGGTGGTCCGGCGGACTGCGACGGGGCTCTTTCTGGCTACGGCGGACGGCACCCTGGGTCTTGTCACCGAGGCGGACGTGCGCCAGAGCGGTCGTTCCGAGGAAGAGTTGGCTGTCGGCCGGCCGATCCTGGCGCGGTTGGTGCGCATCGATGGCACGCGCCGCAGGCTGGGGTTGAGCCTGCGGCGCGTGCGGGCCGGGGAGTGGGAAGAGTGGCAGCGGCGGGTGAACCGGCCGGCCGAGAGCGCCGCGGCGGTCGACATCCCGGTAGCGCCCGTTGAGGCATAACCCGGTGGGTCATCGCGCTGAGGAGGCATCATGGCAGGGCCATCAGGCAAGGACAAGCTGAGTCTGGCCGAGATGCGTCAGGAGAAGGATCGGCTGGAAGAGGAATTGGCCGAGACGATCGAGAAGATGGCCGAGATCGAGAACCGCCTGGAGGAGCGCGGTGACTACAGCCTGGGAGAGGGTGACCCGGCCATTCATACCTGGGAGGTGAACCTGGCGCTGTATCAGCGCATGCGGGAGAAGATCGAGTCGATCCGCATGGCGCTACAGAGTATCGCCGACGGTACCTACGGCATCTGCCGGCGGTGCGGCAAGCGCATCGACCGGGCTCGCCTGGAGATCATCCCGCATGCGGTCCTGTGCGTCGATTGCGCCCGCCAGGAAGGGGCGTGAGGAGTCCTCGGCCGGCAGGAGGAGTCGGGCATCACGATGGGTACGGGCCTGGTGCGACGGTCGAGCGCCGCTCGGTTCCATCCCCCGGAGGAGAGGGATCTCGTCCGGGGGATCGCTTACTTCCGCCACGGGCCGCCGGCCGGGACCGAGGCCGGGCCTCCGCCGCGGCGGCCGACCCGCAGCGCCTGGGCCCACTGGCGCACTGCCCTGCCGTGGACGCTGTTCGCACTGGGTCTCTTCCTGATACCGGCCTTGGTGCACGAGGGGGCCGGCTTCTGGGGAGCGGGGGTCTGTCATCGCATCACCGAGCGGAGCTTCGTCGTCGGCGGCGTGCAACTGCCACTCTGCGCCCGCTGCAGCGGCATCTTCATCTCGTTTCTCGTCACCGTGGTGGTCTCGTTCCTGCGCGGACGGCGCCGGCCGGCCGACCTGCCCCCCGTGGGGGTCACCGTCGCGCTGTTTCTCTTTCTCGTTGTCGTCGGCCTGGACGGGCTCAACTCCTACCTGGCCCTCTTCCCAGTGCTGCCTCACCTCTACCCGCCCGGCAACACCCTGCGCCTGCTCACCGGCAGCCTGGAGGGCATTGCTCTGGCGGCCTTCCTGACGCCCATCCTGCACATGACCCTGTGGCGCGAGCCGCAGGAGGTGCGTAGCATCCCCAACTTCCGCGAGCTCGGGCTGGTGGTCCTGGCCGCTTGGGCCGTGGGCGGGCTGCTCCTGTGGCATCCCCCGCTTTTGTTCTACCCCTTGGCGGTCCTCAGCCTGGCCGGCTTGTTTGTGGCCCTGAGCACCGTGAACACCCTGCTGGTCGCCCTGGTGGCCCGCCGCGTGGGCCGCGTCGTCCAGTGGAACGAGGCCCTGACGCTCTTCGGCTGGGGCTGTGTGCTGGCAATGCTGGAGGCGGCTGCCATGGCCTGGGTCCGCTATCTGCTCATCGGCTCGTTCGCCCTGTCGATGGGTTAGCAGCCTGTCGGCGGGAGTTCCCTGGGCATGGATTGGAGGCTTCAGCCGAAGAGCAGCAAGACCTGGCCGCCAGACTGGCTGAAGTCTCCAATCTGAAAAGCTTCTCCCACAGGCTGCCGGGTCGCCATTCCCGGGACGCGAGGGTAGCAGGCGCCGGTCGGGGCGGGGCTCCTGGTGCGTGTCTTCGCAGTGCCTTTCCCTTGTTGTGACCGGGCCTCCTCGCGCTTGTGTATGCGCGGGAGCGACGCATTGGGTTGCCCTCGGCCTCTCTGTGTAATTGAAGTTCTGTAGATGTAAAAGTATAGAGAACCTACTTGACAAAACCACAAGCGTATGGTATAATGGCGCCACGGCGGGAGAGGAAACGATGGGACGCCAGCGGGAGGCAACCTGGCGTACGCCGTGGCGGAGGTCCCGTGGGTTGCCCGGAGCAGAATGGGAGCAAGAAGTGAAGGAGGACGTCGTGAGGCAGGCAGCAGCGCAGCAAACCGCGCAGGCGAACCGGGTTAACTGGCTAAAAGGCGAGGTGCCGGTGCGGGCGTACCTGGCGCAGCGGGACCACTTTCTGGAGCTGTACCGCTGCGGCGGGACTGCTGCCGGCCGGGGTGAGCGGCCGGCGGATGAGGGGAGCAGGGAGGATGATGTCCGGTGAGCCGGGATCCTGTTCGCGCCGAGGGGGGCAGCAGGGGACCGGCTGAGAGAAGAGGTGTCGCGCCGCCGGAAGGTGGTCGCGCCGGGTGTGGCCAGAGCCGGCTCTCCCCGGGCCGGCGGAGAAAAGGAGCGGACAAGAGCGGTCTGCACGGTGAAAGGAGGAGCACCCGTGGAGAGATGCCAGAGACGTCATGATCGCGCGGTATTGTCCAGGAGAATCATCGTGCTGGGTGCAGAGGCGCTGGGCATCGCCATCGCCGTGCTTCTGCTGGCGCTGCTGGTCCGGCCGGCCGGGGCCTACTCACAGGCTGTAGGCACCATCCCCCTGGGGCTGGGGATCGGCGCCGGACCCAGCGGCATCGCCGCCGACCCCCACACCGGCCTGGTCTATGTAGCCAACTCGGGCAGCGACGATGTCACCATCATCAGCGGCACACAGGTGGTAGCCATGGTCGCCGTCGGGCCGGGCCCACGCACCATCGCCGCGGGCCCGGGCACCGGCCTGGTCTACGTGGCCAACATGCGCGGCCCCAGCATGACCGTGCTCAGCGGCACAACGGCGATCACGACCGTGGCCGGCGGCTGCGGGGCCGAGGCCATCGCCGCTGACCACGTCAACGGCCTCGTGTACACCGCCGAGGGCGCCTGCGGCACCGTGGGCGTGCTCAGTGGGACGCAGCCGCTGGCCCATCTGGCGGTGGGCGGCTATCCTCGCGCCCTGGCGGTCCATCCGGCGAGCGGCCTGGTCTATGTCGCCGCCGAGTACAGCGATCGGCTCACCGTGCTGAGCCACACTGCCGTGCTGACCACCGTCCTGGCCGGTGGGCACCCCTACGACGTGGACGTGGATCCCGGCAGCGGCTGGGTCTATGCCGCCAACCGGGCGGAGGGCAGCGTGGCCGTCCTCAGCGGCACGGCGCTGCTGGCGACGATCGACCTGGGCATGGCGCCCTGGCGACTGCGGGCCAACCCGGTCACCGGCCTGGTCTACACGAGCAACACAGCCCAGGGCACCGTCTCGGTAATTGCCGGCACGGCCGTCACGGCGACGCTGGACGTCGGTGCTTCACCGGACGAGATTGCCATCCATCCGGCCACCGGTCTGGTCTATGTGGGGCACAACTGGGGCGGCGTCACCGTCATCAGCCGAACCACGGTGATCAGTCAGGTGGCGGCCCTGACGTGGGCGATCGGGGTCAACCCGGTCACCGGGCTGGTCTATGTGGCCGACGACGTCGGCGTGGCCGTGCTCAGTGGCACGGCCCGCACGGCCGCGATTCCCCCAGCTCCGCGGCCCCAGGAGCTGGCCGTGCACCCGGGCAGCGGCCTGGTCTACGCGGCGGCCGGCCCGGCCGGGCTCTTTGTCGTCAGCGGTACAACCGTCGTGGCCACCCCCACGATCGCCCCGGCCCGCCACCTGCTGGTCAACCCCGCCAACGACCTGGTCTATGTCAGTAGCCAGGAGTCCATCGGCATCCTCAGCGGCACGGCGGTAGTGGCGACGGTGGGGGTGCCGGCCCCGGTCTATGGCCTGGCCAGTAACCCGGCCAGCGGCCTGGTCTATGCCACGCTCTTCGAGGCGCACCGGGTAGCCGTCCTCAGTGGCACGGCGGTCATCAGCACCGTCCAGGCTGGCGCCGGCCCCTATGCCGTCGACGTCAACCCGCGCACGGGCCTGGCCTATGTCGCCAACTACTACGACCACTCCGTCACGGTCCTGGGCGGGGCCAATGTCGTGGGCACCGTGGCGCTCGACGGCTGGCTCGGGCTGGGCGACGTCGCCGCCAATCCGGTCACCGGCCTGGTCTATGTGGCCGATCCCCCGCGCCACTCGGTCTGGGTGCTCACGGGGACGGAGGTGTTGGCGGAGGTCGCCCTGGGCGCCAGTCCTGGCGACATTGCCGTGCATCGGGCCAGCGGGATGGTGTATGTGGCGAGATCCGACCACGTCATCTCCATCCTCGATGGCCTCGAGGTCGTGCACCAGGTCGGCGTGGGCGACCGGCCCGGGGCCATCGCCCTGCACCCGGCGCTGCTGTATGCCTATGTGACCGGCCTGGATGGCGACACGCTCTCCACGCTGGTCGGGGCGCAGCTGGTGGGGACGGCCGGCACGGGCCGGTCGCCGGTGGCCGTTGTGGTCCACCCACGGAGCGGCCGCGTCTACGTGGCCAACCTGGACGACCACAGCCTTTCGGTGTGGGAGGAGCTACAGCCTTTCCACTTCTACCTGCCACTGGTGGTGAATCGGGACGGATAGGCACAACCTGAAAGGGAAGGGAGGAACCGATGAAGCGCAAGAGTGTGGGTGTGCTCGTTGTCGTGCTGCTGGCGCTCGCCGGCACGGTCGGGGGCGCAGCGGCGTCGTCCCCGGCGGACCCGCCGGCGGAGCCCGCAGCGCTGTCCCCCGCCCCAGCCTCCGGGCCGGGTGGTCTGACGGTCCTGGGCGGCCTGGGGATGCACTCGCCTACGGCGATCGCCTTTGGCCCGCCGGACAGCGGGATCATCTACGCCGGGGCCCAGGACGGGCTGGCCCGCTCCAGCGACGGCGGGCGGTCGTGGCAACTGCTCGGCACCGGCCTGCTCTACCCCTGGCAGATCGTGGTGGACCCGCGGGACCCCCAGGACCTCTACGCCTGCCGGCGGGCGCTGCCGGAAGAAGCCGGGACCGCTGCCGCCGGGGTCCATGGCTCCAGCGATGGCGGCGTCACCTGGCGGCTGATGGACCGGGGCATGGAGGGGCAGGACGTCTTCAGCCTGGCCCTCGATCCCCGGGCCCCGCAGGTGCTCTATGCTGGGGGACGGGAGGGGCTGGTGTGGAGGTCCAGTGACGGCGGAGCGCGCTGGGCCGCGGCCGGCGGGCGGCCGGCCCTGGCCGGCGACCCGCCGCGGACGATCGTCCAGCTCCTGGTCCACCCGCACAGCGGCGACCTCTACGCGGTCGAGGACGCGGTGGGCACCTTTCGCTCGCGCGACGGCGGCCGGACGTGGGAGACCGTGCACCGCGCCAGCGGCTTCCTGACCGTGGACGATCGGAGCGGCGCCCTCTACCTGGCCGGCCGCGACCTGTGGCGCTCCAGCGACGGCGGCAGGAGCTGGCAGGATATCAGCGGCGACCTGCCCCGTGATGCCCGGACGGGGTCCCATCAGCTTACCTGGACCGGAGTGAACCCCGACCCGTCGGTGCTCTATGTGCAGCGGCAGTACCAGGAGCTGTATCGTTCCAGCGATGGCGGGGCGACCTGGTCGGCCGTGGAGCTGGAGCAGCGCTTCGTCGCGCGCGCGCTCAAGGCCGGTGCGCTTCCGGAGATCTACGGCGCGGCGGCAGGGGCTCTGGCGTGCTATGCGGAGAGCGGTGCGCCGTAGGACCGGCCCGCCGGCCACCAGGCACGAGCGAAGGAGTGAAGGGAGGAGAACGATGGGCCAACACCGTGTGGCAAAGCGCATCTCAGCAGGGACCACCCCCGTACTGATCCTGGTCATCCTTCTGGGGCTGCTGCCGGGCCCGGCCTGGGCCGGCACCGGTCCCGCGGACCGGGAAGAGCCGCCCGCCTCCGGCGCGCTCCAGGGCGCTACGAAGCTGGCCGGGGCCTACCTATTCTACTGGTGGCTCTTTCCCAACGACCCCGACGGCGTCAACCCCTACAACTGGGTCGCCTTTCACCCCCCCGGCCTGGTGCAGGAGAACCCCACCTGTTTCCACGGGTCGCCCTGGTGCCTGGCCTATCAGGGGGACACGTACAACGATACCTACTACAACGTGACGCAGCAGCGTTGGTGGGAGTGGCAGTTCCGCGACATGGTCGAAGCCGGGCTGGATATCGCCTTCCTGATCTCCTGGGACGGGGCCAGCCTGCTGGACCCGGGCGACCCGTACCGCTACTTCATGACGCTCTCCAAGAGGATCACCGCCGTGGACGATGCCCTCGTCCCCGCACTGGACACCCTGGGCAACCCACTGCGGGTCGCCCTGTACGACGACACCTGGTCCGAGCATCACCAGTGGTGCCTGGACAATGGCTTTCCCCTGCCCGCCTGCGACACGGACCTGGGCCAGTACCCCATGTCGCTCACCGGCTACACCGGCGGCCGGCCCAACACGGACTATTTCTGGTACAAGTGGCAGACGTTCCACGACACGGTCCCCCGGCGCATGTGGGCCACCCACAACGGCCTCCCCATCGAGCAGGGCGGCCGGCCCCTGATCCTGATGTGGCACGGGTGGTTCTTCTATGACCTCGGGGCCAGCAGCGAGACGATGTGCCGCCTCAAGGGCCTGTTCTACGACAGGTACGGGGTGGAGCCTTTCCTGCTGCCCGACGTGGATTGGGGCCAGCCGTCCGACAGCGACCTGCGCCTGGACAGCATGTGTCCGGCTCCCCATGCGCAGTGGCACGCTATCGACGGCTGGTCCAACTTCGCCATGGCCGGGAGCGGCGTGGGTGCGCGCGTCTTTTCCAACCCGGCCAACGGCTACACCACGGCCTACCTGGGCCCCGGCATGGACGCCTGTGCCTACAGCGGGCCGTACGGCCCCGTCCCGAACCCTCCCGCCGGATGCGGGGCGACGACGTACTATGCCCGCTGGTGGGATGTGGGCACGGCCGCCGATCCGGTGCTCGTTCCGGGGCAGGAGAAACAGGGCCTCTACTACGAGAAGAGCTGGGACGAGGTCAACAGCGCGGTCAATCTGGTCGTCGTCGAGTCCTGGAACGAGCTGTGCGAGGGCACCGCCATCTCCCGGCTGGAGAGCTACATCGCCCCGGACCTGACCTGGTGTATCGAGCACGGCTACAACGGCAACTTTGGCCAGTGCCCCATGGCGCATCCCTTCAACGAGACGCCCCATGGCCCCTCCGGCGGCGCCTGGACCGACCGCTACTGGATCCGGCTGACGCGCGAGAGGGTCGATCGCTGGAGGGCCACGCCCGCCCCGACGACGATCCTGGTGGACAACAACAATGACGGCGGTCTCTGTCCCGACCAGGGCTCCTTCAACGGCAACTGGTGGCTCCACTCGGCCCCTCTCTACCCGCACTGTGTGGACGCCCAGTACACGCCGCGCGGCGTGGGGGGCGAGGTCCAGTGGGTTCCGGCGATTGATTCCCCCGGGGTGTACGATGTCTACGCGTGGTGGCAGCAGGACGCCGGCGGCAGCCAGGATGCCTCGTTTCGCCTGGCCGGCTCGGGCGGCTCGATCGCCCGGGTGGATCAGAGCAGGGGACAGGACGCGGGCTACTGGAACTACCTGGGGCGGGCCTCTTTTTCTACTGGGAGCGGCGTGGCGCTGTCCAGCGTGGCGACCACCGGCGAGGTCGTGCTCGCCGACGCCGTCCGGCTGGTGTACCGGGGCGCCTACACGCCGCCGCCGATGACGTTCCACAGCTACCTCCCGCTGCTCGTGCGGCCTGGGGCATCCGAGGGCCTGGTTCCGCCGCCGCGGGAAAGCTACCCGCCTCCGCTGGGCGCGACGCCTCCGCCCACGCCGGCCCCACCGTCCTATCCGCCTCCTCCGACCGGGACGCCGATCCCTCCACCCACGCCCAGCCCCTCACCCACGCCGACGTCCCCGCCGGGAGATACCCAGGCGCCGTCCAGCGCCGTGGAGGCCTTGCCTCCATACCAGAACCAGCCGGCCGGCTTCGCCGTGACCTGGTCGGGCGCGGACCCGGGCGGGTCGGGCATCGCCATGTACGACGTCCAGGTCCGGGACGGCAGCGGGGCGTGGACCGACTGGCTGCCCCACACGAGCCTCCACAGCTGGTGGTTCATGCCGGTTCAGGATGGCCACACCTACTACCTCCGCAGCCGCGCTCACGACCGCGCCGGCAATGTCGAGCCCTGGCCGTCCAGCCCTGCCCACGACACCTTCACCACCGTGGACCTGACCGCACCATCCTCCCACGTCCAAGGTCTGCCCGCCTACAGCCGGGCTTCGTTCCCGGTCACCTGGAGCGGCCAGGACAGTGTCTCCGGCGTCGCCAGCTACGACGTGCAGGTCTGCCAGGACAACTGCACCGGCCCCACGCCCATCTGGAGCGACTGGCTCGTGGGCACGACCCAGACTACGGCCACCTTCCAGAACGGGCAGGACGGCCGGACCTACTCCTTCCGCAGCCGCGCTCACGACCGCGCCGGCAACAGCGAGGCCTGGCCGGCAGGGCCCGACGCTTCCACCCTGGTGGATACCTATGCGCCGACCTCGGCGGTGGCCGGCCTGCCGCCCTACAGCCGCGCACCCCTCAGCGTGACCTGGAGCGGGCAGGACAGCGCCTCCGGCATCGCTACCTACGACGTGCAGTATTGCCTGGCGGATTGCACCCGGCCTGCTCAGGCGGTCTGGACCGACTGGCTCGTGGCGACACCGGCCACGCAGGGACTCTACCAGGGCGCCGACGGCCCGGTCCACTTCCGCTGCCGTGCCCGCGACCGCGCCGGCAACGTCGAGGACTATCCCCTGGTCCCCGACGCCGGCACCGAGATCGACTCGCTGCCGCCCTCGTCCCAGGTGCAGGCCCTGCCGCCCTACAGCGGGCCGGCCTGTACCGTCTCCTGGAGCGGCCAGGACGCCCTCTCGGGCATCGCCGGCTACGACATCCAGGTCTGCGCCGGCCGCTGCGACGACCCCGGCGGCGATGAGGGCCACTGGAGCGGCTGGCTGACCGGCACGACGGCCCTCTCCGGTACCTTCGGTGGCGGTATCGACGGCCAGGCCTATTCCTTCCGCAGCCGCGCCCGCGACCGCGCCGGCAACGTCGAGGCCTGGCCGCAGCAGCCCGATGCCACGACCATCGTCGACAAGGCCCCGCCCGCCTCGCAGGTCACCGCCCTGCCGCCCTTCAGCCTCGATGCCTTCACCGTCACCTGGAGTGGGCAGGACGCCGCCTCCGGCATCGCCTTCTTCGACGTGCAGACCTGCCGGGGCGACTGCGCCGCCGCGGGCAGCCGCTGGAGCGACTGGCTGACGCGGACCACCGCCCTCTCGGCCACCTTCTCCGGTGGGGAGGACAGCGTGCCCTACGCCTTCCGCTGCCGTGCCGTCGACCGGGTGGGCAACGCCGAGCCGTGGCCGCTGCTGCCCGACGCCGCCACCACGGTGGACACGGCGGCGCCCATCTCCAAATTGGCCCCGCTGCCGCTCTACAGCCGCGCCGTGTTCACGGTGACCTGGCTGGGCCAGGACGCCGGCTGCGGGGTCGCCGGGTACGACGTGCAGGTCCGCACCCTCGACCTGGGCCCCGTCCCCGACGACTGGCAGGACTGGCTCAGCGAAACGACGTCCCTGGCCGCACCTTTCACGGGCACGCACGGTCAGCGGGTGGCTTTTCGCGTGCGAGCCCGCGACGTGCTGGGGAACCTGGAGGAGTATCCGCCGGAGGCCACCGTCTCGACCGTGGTGGACGCCGCGGGGCCGCAGACCTGGCTGGAGCCGCCGCAGCTCGTGGACCACAGCTCCTACCTGGTGCGCTGGGGCGGGCACGACGTGCCGGCCGGCCTGTCCGCCTACGACGTCTACCTGCGCGACGACGCGCTCGAGTCGTGGGAGCTCTGGCAGCAGGCGGTGACGGCCACGCAGGCTATCTTCACGGCCACGGCCGGCCACACCTACCACCTGTGCGTGCGCGGGGTGGACCGGGCCGGGAACGACGAGGCCAAGGACTGCCCCGGTATGCTGGCCGGCTGGCCCATCGCCAGCGAGGCTGTGATCAGCGCCGCGCCGGTCTCGCGGGTCGACGAGCTGCCGCCCTCCATGCCCACGCCATCCTTCCACGTGCGCTGGAGCACCTGGCCGCAAGCAGCAGCCGTGGACGTGCAGTTCATGGACGAGGCCGACGGGCAGTGGCGCGATTGGCTGCATGGGGTGCGGGGCCACTCGGCGCGGTTCACGGGCCAGCCGGGGCACGGCTACGCCTTCCGCAGCCGTGCCGTGGACGCGGCCGGGCAGCCGCTGGAGCCGTGGCCCTGGAGCTACGACGCCCGCACCGTCGTGCCTGAGGGACCTCACGATCGGAACAGCACCCTGCCGCCCGACCGGTGGACCCGGCCGGCCCGGCGCAGCGCCGCGATGGCCCCACCGGGGGCCCGGCGCAGCCGTACGGACGCGGTCTGATCGGCCGACTGGGAAGAACGACCTCCTCCCCCCTGGACTTGCTCGGAAAGGGGGGAGGAGGCGCATCACCGGGCGGGTGGATCGCCGTCGGCGTCCGGGCTGCCGCGCGCCGCCCTGTCCGGCAAGGTACCGCGGCCAACGGCGGACAGACGATCGCCGCCGGCAGTCTCCCGATCTACAGCGCCTCGATCACCCGGAAGGGGTCGCTCGACACCACGCTGGCGGCATAGAGCTCCATCGCCCCGACGTCGGCGGTGCGGTTGCCGGGGTCGCCGCGGTCCACGACGCGCGCCAGGGCGCCGGGCAGGACACTCCAGTCCTCCGCCACCGCCGCCAGCGGCGGCAGGTAGAGGGCCACGTTGAAGCTGCGGACGCCGAGGCGCTGTACATAGGCCTCCAGCACGGCGTACAGGGCGCCTGCGAAGTCGTCGTCCACGGCCGGCCCGACCAGGAGCAACTCCTTCTCCTTGATCGGCGTCAGGTAGGCCAGCGCTGTGGCCGAGCCGAACGAGCGGGCCAGCCCCAGCGCCCGATGGACGTACACCAGGTCGGCCAGGTACTCGCTGCCGTAGGCCGTGGCGTAGCGCAGGGCGGCCTGGCGCAGAGCCTCCACGCGGCCATAATGCATCTCCCGGCTGACCGTCGTCTGGGCATGGCCGTGCAGGATGGAAGCGCCGCTCTTCCACAGGCAGTTCCACATGAAAAAGTAGTAGACCGCCTGGGGGTCGGCCTGGTGAGCGGCTTCGGCCCAGCGCCGGCCGGTCTCCAGGGCATCGGCGACGCCCTCGCGGGTGAAGCGCAGGGGATGGTGCTCGTCAAAGATGACCACGCCGTGGAAGCCGTCGTACTTGGCGATGTTGCTGGCGGTGATGCTGTGCGGGCCCTGGACGCGGCCGAAGCTGTCAGCCGGGGTCAGCTCCAGCGGCTTGCAGAAGGGATCGCCGCGGCTGGCCTCGATCGCCGCCTCCAGGTCCTGGCCGGCGGGGGCTTCCAGCGGCCGGCGGGCGCGCAGCTCGTTGTAGAGGGTGCCCTCCAGGGTGATACGGTTGGTCACCTTGACGATGCGCTGCCGCCGCACCGCCTCCAGCGAGCCGAACTGGCGCTCGATCCAGGCGTACATGCTCTCCGGGGGCACGACCTCCCCGACCGTTGTGGTGAGGTGGAAGAGGCGGGCGAAGAGGGCCGCGTCCTTGGCCGCAAGCGCGGCGACGAGATCGGGCAGTTGGACGATCGATGGAGGGGCGGTCATGGGGCCCCCAGGTGGTACGTCTCCCGCGGCGGCCGGGGGATGCGCGAGGCCAGCGCCCGGTGGTACAGGTCCACGTACTTGCGGGCGGAGGCATCCCAGGAGTAGTCGGCCGACATCACCTTGACCATCAGGCGGTGCCAGGTATCGTGGTATTTGAAGTTCTCCAGGGCCCGGACGATCGCCCCATAGAGGGCCATGGCGTCATAGGCCCCGAAGGAGAAGCCGTTGCCGGATGCCGTGGCCGGGTCAAAGTCCTGCACCGTATCGGCCAGGCCGCCGGTGGCGCGGACGATGGGGATGGAGCCGTAGCGCATGGCGATCAGCTGGCCCAGGCCGCACGGCTCGAAACGCGAGGGCATCAGGAACATGTCGGTGCCGGCATAGATCTTTTGCGCCAGGGGAGCGTTGAAGGTGAGGTAGACGGCCACCCGGTCCGGGTAGCGCTGGTGGATCTGGTTGAAGAGGTCGTGGTAGCGCTGGTCGCCGGTGCCCAGGAGGACGAACTGGAAACGGGTATGCTGCATGAGCGGGTCGATGATCTGGGAGATCAGGTCAAAGCCCTTCTGGTCCGTCAGGCGGGAGATCGCTCCGATGAGTGGGATGTGGACGTCCTCGCTCAGGCCGGCTTCGCGCTGCAGGGCGTGCTTGCACTCCAGCTTGCCGGCCAGGTCGTGCAGGTCGTAGTGGGCGGCGATGTAGGGGTCGGTGGCCGGGTTGTTTACCTCCGGGTCGATGCCGTTGAGCACGCCGAAGAGGCGATCGCGCCGGTCGCGCAGCAGCGGGTCGAGGCGCTCGCCGTACTCCGGGGTGAGGATTTCCTGGGCGTAGGTCTCGCTGACGGTGTTGATGATGTCGGAGAAATAGATGCCCCGGCCCATCATGTCGACGACATTGTCCAGGTCGGGCAGGTCGGGATGGACGATAAAGCCGAACTCGTCCAGGCCGGCCACCTCCAGCACGCGGTAGCCGAAGATGCCCTGGTAGGCCAGGTTGTGGATGGTGTAGAGGGTGGCCGTCTCATGGTAGAAGGGGTCGTCTTTGTAGACCGTCTTCATCCAGTTCGGCACGATCGCCGTATGCCAGTCGTGGCAGTGGATGACGTGGGGCTGCCACTCGATCCGCTTCATCGCTTCCAGCAACGCCCGGCAGAAGAAGATGAAGCGCTCGGCGTCGTCGGGGTACATGTAGATACCGTCGCGGTCGTAGAAGCGGGCGTTCTCGACCATGTAGACCGGCACATCGTCGCCGATCGTGCCCTGCAGGATGGCGGCCTCGACCGTCTGGCTGTCCATCGGTACCGGGAAGGGGTCCAGGACCTTGGTCAGGCCGAACTTTTCCCGGTCGATGCGCCCGTAGCGGGGCATGCCCACGCGGACGTCGACCCCCAGCTTCTTCAGCGCCTTGGGCAGGGAACCGGCCACATCGGCCAGCCCGCCGGTTTTGGCAAATGGAACCACCTCGGCCGAGAGGAAAAGGACGCGCAGCGGCTCTTTCTGCTTCATAGGATCCTCCTCACAACAGAACGCCGGGACCGGCGGCCGGACCCCGGCGTCCTGACCTTGCGCGACAGCGGGGCCGCAGCCGGCCCCGTCTCACCACGGCGACATTGTACACGATTCTGCCAGAATGCGCAAATCAGAGGGCCTTGCGAAAGGCCAGCTGCGTCTTGTAACTCTCATAGCCCTGGCGTCGGTAAAAGGCGTGGGCTGCCTGGCGCACGACGTTGGCGCGCAGGTGGATGGCGCGGCAGCCGTGGGTGCGGGCCCACTGCTCGGCGTGCTGCAACAGCCGCCGGCCCACCCCGCGGCCGCGGTGGTCCTCATCGACAACCAGGCCGGCCACCTCCGCCAAGGCTTCCTCCACGACCAGGTCCCAGGCCAGCACGTGGACCCAGCCGATGATCCGCCCGTCCGGCCGCGCGGCGACGAGGACGGCGTGGCGCCCGTCCGGCAGCAGGCCAGCCAGGCGGCGGCGCATGTCCTCGGCAGCGACGGGGTAGCCCAGCTGCGTGCAGAGGGCGGCCAGCGGCGCGGCGTCGTCCAGGGTGGCCGGGCGGATCGTCAGTGGCGATGTCTGGTCTCCCATGGACTCCTCCCGTTCCCGGCCGGCCGCTGTCGTGGGCCTACGCCCGCCGGCGGAGCACGCCGACGACTGTGAGGACGACGCCCACGGCGACGATGGCACCGCCGAAGATGGGGTTGCCGGTGGGGATGAAGCGGAAGAGCAGGAGCTCGTAGCCAAAGGCCGGCAACACCAGGGCGACGATGCCGAGGATGAGAATGACGACCCCCCAGCCGAGCAGCTCGCCGCCCTTGGCCTTGGGTCGGGCGGCAGGGGGCTGGAGCGGCGCTACCGGGGGAACCGGGGGCGCTGCCTGCAGGTCGTAGCCGCAGGCACAGGTCTGGGCGGTGTCGTCGTTGGACTGGCCGCACTGGGGACAGGTCTTCACGGTCTCCTCCTGGTCTTGTAGGCAGTAGCCATGCTGTGGAACGCCCCGTCTCGGGGGTGGAATTATAGCATGGCACCAGAGGGCCGTCAAATGGTGCGCGCTCCGGGGGTGGTTCTGGCACCGTGGCTCTCTCAAGGGCGACCCTGTAGCTTCCGGGTCCGGTACTCGTCATAGTCCGGCACCAGGCGCTCGTACTCCCCGTTCATCAGCGGGGATGAGATCATGAAGTCGGCCGAGGCGCGGTTGCAGGCGATGGGGATGTTCCAGACCACGGCCATGCGCAGGAGCGCCTTGACGTCGGGATCGTGGGGCAGCGGCTCGAGGGGGTCCCAGAAAAAGATGAGGAAATCGATCTCCCGGTCGACGATTTTGGCCCCGACCTGCTGGTCGCCGCCCAGCGGCCCGCTTTCCAGCCGGGTCACGGCCAAGCCCAACACCTGCTCCAGGACCTTGCCGGTGGTACCGGTGGCGTAGATCTTGTGATGCGCCAGGAGATCGCGGTTGAAGGAGGCCCACTCCATCAGGTCGTGTTTCTTGTTGTCGTGGGCGACCAGGGCGATCTTCTTGCTGGCTTCCATGACGATGACCTTGTGATCCATGGTGACCCCTCTCGGTGTCAGGCCCAGACAGCGGATCCTGCTCCAGGCGTTGCGGCAAGGTCGCCTCTTGCTCATGCCCTGCCACGGTGCTCGTCGTGCCCCTGGGCCGGGGTGTGCTCGTGGTAGTACCCCTGCTGGTGCATGCGGTTGTGCAGCGCGCGATGGGCCGATTCGAGGACCAGGCGCATGCGCTTGTAGGCCCGGTCCTCGGCGCGGGTGCCCACCGTGTCCAGGTAGGCCATGGCCCCTTCGATCTGATCGAGGATGGTGACGGCGTCCGCAGCGGCCAGCAGGGGCGACCCCTCGACCTGGATCATCACCGGCGAGGAGTGCGCGGCGATCACCTCGGGCTTGTCGGCGTAGTGACCCCGCACCAGCAAGGCCAACCAGCAGCTCCGGTCCACCCGGACCGACCAGTGACCGCTGCCGGCGGTGGGTGGTACGGCGGTGCTCTCGCGGATCACGCCGTTCACGACCAGTTCGACGTGCGACATGGGGATGGTGACGCTGGCTACCTGCCAGGTGACGTCCACCGTGCCCCCCTGGGCGGACATGGCGATGCGGCTGCCCATGGAACGGCCGTCCACCAGGAACTCGAGCAGCGGGCCGTAAGTGACAAAGGTCTCGCCCCGCCTGATGGCCTCCTTCCAGGTCTCGTAGCTGAACTCACGGTGCGGCTCGATACGGGCATAGGTGCGCACCGTGCCCACGGCGGTGATGGCGGTCATCTTGTCCGTGCCGCCCACGGCCGGGACCTGGTAGCCGCAGTTCAGGTAGCGGTACCAGTCGGAGATGGAGTAGGGGCTGATGCCGCCGTACAGGTTCTCCCACGAGGTCATCTCGACGGCGTCGACGTCGCCGCAGACGATCCCGGCGGCGTGCTCGGCGCGCGGGCGCGGAAAGTGCGGCAGGACGACCAGGCCACCTTGCTGGTGGCACTGCCGGGCCCACTCGGTCAGCAGCGCCTCGATCGGATCGCCCAGCGCCGACTCGTCGGGACCGCCCGTGGTCATCGGAGCGATGATCGCCCCGCGATAGCCCAGCAGGGAGATGTGCCCCAGGACGTGCTGGCGGTTTTCGGTGCCCACGCGCACCAGGTACTCGCCGTCGCCGCCGGCCTCTTTCGAGCCCCAGGTGTTCTGGCCGTCGAAATCGCCCACGTTGGTCATCAACTCGCCCCACTGGCTGGCCAGCAGGTTGACCACGTTCACCCCCTCGGCGGCTCCCTCCAGCAAAGCCGACATGGGCGAGAGAAAGTGCACGTGGGTATCGGCGGTCACCCAGCCCCGCTCGCGCCAGGGCAGCACCTTCTCCAGCTCGATGACGATCTCCCGTGTGTCGGGCGTGACCTCGACGACCTGGCGCACCGGCCGGACCTCGAAGCCTTTGGACACCTCGACGTACACCCTTCCCAGCGGCAGCTTGACCAGCGTCTCGCCGCGGATGTAGGTGCAGGCGTGGGCACAGGCCCGCTCGTCCCAGTTCCGGATGTGGGCAAAATCCACGCTATAGTCCTCGAACCAGGCCGGGTTGAGGATGCGATGGCGGTCCACCGGCGCCAGGTACTCCCCGTGCTCCCCGTGGAGGTGTAGCTTGACCGGGACGGGCCGGCCGCTGCCGCGCTCGACAACGCGCAGCGTGACCGGCTGCTCGGCGGGGGCCACGGCCTGGATAGGCCTGTCTGCCGCGGTCTCCTCGAGCGCCGAAACCGGAATGAGCCGCCGGCCGGCGAGTCCATCGAGATGGAAGCAGGCCTCCGGGTGAGCGGTATACTCCAGCAGGACCTCGCGGGCCGACAGCTCTGGGAGCTGGTTGTCGTGGGTGTCCGCCCAGGACTCGTTCGGATAGACCAGGCGCGGCGCGGCCGAGATGACCTGTCCGAGGTCGAGCTGGACCTGCCGGAGCAGCCCGTCCGGGTCCAGCTCCGGCTGGAAGGTCTCGCCCGCGGGCAGGACCAGGCGGGCCTTGCGGCGCGGCTGCCAGCGCAGGGGCAGCGCGGCGACGTTCCCGGCCGTGATGGCCGAGATGACGACCAGGCCGGCCAGCGGCTCGAAGCGGAAGCCGACGATGGCTCTCTCGGGGTCGGGGTTTTCCCATGCCCACAGCCAGTTGACCCAGGGGCCCTCGTCGGCGGCCGCGACGCGCGTCTGGCTCCAGCCCCACTCCCGCCCGGGCTGCTCGTGGGCCGTGCGGACGGGATAGGGCTTGTGGTGGGGCACGCACTGGAAGCAGTTCTCGCCCCATTCCCGCTGAAAGGCACCCACCTGGTGGCGGCGCCGGATGGCCGCCCCCGCCTCGCCGCCGTCGGCGTAGCGGATCACGTAGTCGGCGGCGTGCTCCCCCAGCTGGCCCGTCCCGTGCACCGGGGAGAGGATCCCTCCCGGCCCGGGCTGCTGGGGGCGGACGTCGGAGGTGTGCAGGAAAACGAGCCAGCGCGCCTGGATGGGGCTGATGTCGATCGAAACGGGGTCGTCGCCGAGGATCACGGCCGCACCAATCTCGAAGGGGATGCCCCACGACACGCCCGCCCCGGTCGGCGCGTGCCGCAGCGCGGACGCCATCTCGGCGCTCATGCCGGCGGGTGCGGCGTCTGGGCCGGCCTCGGCCAGCGCGGCCAGGTCGGCCTGGCCCTGGATGGGCAGCGGCAAGAAGTGGGGCGAGCTGGGGCCATCGCAGACAGCAGCCATCGGTGCCTCCTGTCACGCATCGTCCGGAGAGCGCAGGTCGTCGCATCGGCTCGCGCGGCCGCCATCGGGAGGGGATTCCGTGTGGGATTATACCACGGACGAGACAAACGGACAACGGCGTGCATCCTGCCTGTCGCCTCGCCGAGTTTGTCAAGAAGGATGCCGCTTGCCGTCAGGCTGCAACACAGGGGCGATCGTCCGCATAGACAGCCGGCCAGATATTGGCCGCTCTCGAAGCGCGCGGACGGTATTGTCCAGGCAGCGTGTCGGCAGGAAAGGAGAATGCGATGGGGCACGAAGGCAGGACCAGGACGATCCGGGTCGAAGCGTCCGGCGTGGTGGGCGCGATCTGGTTCATCGGGTGGCTGTTCACGACTGCCTTTGCCAAACTCGTCTGGTGGGAGATCATCCTGGGCCTGGTGATCTGGCCGTACTACCTGGGCCTGGCGGCGAGTTGACCGGGCCGGTTTCCCATCTCTCAGGGATTGGGCTCCCCCCGCCCACTGCGTGAGAGGACCCGCGTATGGAGATGCAGTCGGAGATGACCTCCCCCGCCTTGCTCGACCTGCTGCGGCTGCTCGACGCCGCCGCGATCGTGCTGTGGCTCGACGGCGGGTGGGGCGTCGACGAGCTCCTCGAGCGGCAGACCCGCCGGCACAAGGACGTCGACGTCATCGTCCGCGTGGCCGATGTCCCGCGGCTTCGGGAGATTCTGGGGCGCAGGGGCTTTGTCGTCCGCGACGGCATGCCGCCCCACTCCTTCATCCTCGCCGATGGCGGCGGGCTCGATGTCGACGTGCACGCGGTGGTCTTTGATGAGGCTGGCAACGGCGTGTACCGCATGCAGAACGGCGAGGACTGATCTATCCGGCGGAAGGATTCAGCGGGCGGGGCACCGTCGCCGGCCGGAGCGTACGCTGCCTCTTGGCGCCAGCGCAGGTGCTCTGTCATGCCACCGGGTACGTACCGACCGAGAAGGGTCGCCGCGACATGGCTCACCTTCGGGAACGCTTCGGCGTCGAGCTGCCGCGGCATCTGCGGCTCGGCCCGCCAGATGAGCAAGAGCCTGAAGACGACCGGGAGAAGCCTGCAACCGCGGTGCCGTAGGTAGAGAGCCCACGGTTGGCACCGCCCTTTGCCTGCGCAACGCGGTTGACTTGCCCGGCCGGCGGTGCTATACTCTCCCTGCGGGGCCGCGCTGCGGCGGCGACCCCGCACCGTGGACATACTGTGCTACACCGAGAGAAAGGCGGGTGCCATGAAAGCCGTCGTTGTCTACGAATCGCTGTGGGGCAACACCGCAGCCGTCGCCCGCGCCATCGCCGAAGGCCTCGGTCCAGAGGTGTGTGCGCTGTCCACGGCCGAGGCGACTGCCGAGGCCATCGCCGGCGCCGACCTCATCGTGGCCGGCGCTCCGGTGATCGCCTTTGCCCTCCCTCGTGACCAGATGCGCCAGAATCTGGCCAACGATCCCAAGGCCCCGGCGCCGCCCGACCTCTCGCACCCGTCGATGCGCTCCTGGTTGGCCGGCCTGCCGGCAGGGCGGGGCCGCGCGGCGGCGTTCGAGACGCGCATCTGGTGGTCGCCCGGCGGCTCCACGCGGGCCATTCTGCGCGGGCTGGGGCGCGCTGGCTACCGCTCGCTGGCCAAGCCCGGCCGTTTCATCGTGGAGGGGGCCTACGGGCCGCTGCGCGAGGGCGAGCTGGAGCGGGCGCGGGTGTGGGGAGCCGAGCTGGCCAAGGCGATGGCGTGACCGACCCCGGTGTCGATCGATGCCACGCCGCACGGGGGAGTTCGCCCCTCCCTGGCGCGCGCGACAATCCCGAGGAGCCTGCCATGACGGTCCGTATGCGTGCCTGCGCCGGGTCCTCCGATTTCCCGGCGATCAGCGACTTGCTCTACAGCCTCTACCGGCCGGACAACCGCGACGGCAACTGGCTGCAGCCGATCTGGGAGTACGCCTACACCCACCCGTGGTTCGACGAGCAAGCCGTACCGCGCATCGGCATCTGGGAGGACGGCGGGCGGATGGTGGGGGTGGCGCTGTACGAGTCACGCCTCGGCGAGGCTTTCTTCCAGGTACACCCGGCCTACGAGCACCTGAAGCCGGAGATGCTCGCTTACGCCGAGGAGCACCTCACCGGCAGCACACCCGACGGCCGGCGCCACCTCCAGGCCTATGTGAACGATTTCGATACTGCCTTCGAGCAGGTGGTGCGCGCACGGGGCTATGCGCCGGACCTACAGGAACACCGGCCGATGTCGCAGTTCGTAATCCCCCGGCCCTTCCCTCCCATCCATCTGCCGGAAGGGTTCCGGCTGAAGAGCCTGGCCGACGACAACGACCTGGCCAAGGTGGACCGCGTGCTCTGGCGCGGGTTCAACCATCCCGGCGAACCCCCGGCCGATAGCATCGCCGGCCGCCGCAAGATGCAGTCAGGGCCGCACTTCCGCCACGACCTGGCGATCGTCGCGGAGGCTCCCACCGGCGCCTTCGTGGCCTACAGTGGGCTGTGGTTCGACCCGGTCAACCGGTTCGGCTACGTCGAGCCGGTGGCCACCGACCCCGACTACCGGCGCATGGGGCTGGGCACCGCGGCAGTGCTGGAGGGCATCCGGCGCTGCGGCGAGCTGGGAGCGACCGTCGCCTACGTCGGCAGCGACCAGCCCTTTTACCTGGCCATGGGGTTTCGGCCGCTGTTCACCGTCTGCTGTTGGCGCAAGGTCTTTCCGATTGCCGCGCAGTGAGGCCGGCCGGAGTGCAGGGGGAGCACCATGCAAGAGGACAACTCGATCATCATCATCGGGGCCGGCTTCGCCGGCCTGGCCGCGGGGATCTACGGCCAGATGAACGGCTACCGCACCGAGATCTTTGAGCTGCACACGCAGCCGGGCGGCCTGTGCACGGCGTGGAAGCGCCAGGGCTACACCATCGACGGCTGTATCCATTGGCTGGTGGGCTCTTCGCCCGTCAGCCCTATGTATCGCTTCTGGGAGGAGGTCGGCGTCGCCCAGGGGCGCGAGTTCATCGACATCGACGAGTTCATGCGCTACGAGGGCGCCGACGGGCGCACCCTGGTCCTCTACGCGGACGTGGACCGGTTGGAAGCGCACATGCTGCAGCTTTCGCCGCAGGACGCCGCGGTGACCCGCGAGTTCATCCAGGGCGTGCGCCTTTGCCTGGCCTTTGACCCCCCCGCGCCATCCGACCCACCGCTCAAGCGCATGCGCAAGATGCTCAAGCTCATGCTGCTGATGACGACCCGGGGCAGGGAGATGCAGCGCTGGATGCAGATCACCGCCGCCGAGTTCGCCGCGCGCTTCCAGGACGTGCTGCTGCGCGACGCCCTGCGGGAGATGTGGTTCCCGGAGTTCTCCATGTTCTTCATGCTCTTTACCCTGGCCTACCTGCACAACAAGAACGCCGGCTATCCCATCGGCGGTTCGCTGCCGATGTCGCTGGCCATGGCCGATCGCTACCTCAGCCTGGGGGGTGCGATCCACTACCGCAGCCGCGTGGAAAAGATCCTCACCGAAGGGGACCGGGCCGTCGGTGTGCGCCTGACCGACGGGAGCGAGCACCGCGCCGGCCGGGTCATCTCCGCTGCCGACGGGTACAGCACCATCTTCAAGATGCTCGAGGGCAGGTACGTGGACGAGGAGACACGCACGCCGTACGAGAAGTGGCCCCTCTTCCCCTCGCTGCTCTTCGTGGGCCTGGGGGTAAACCGCTCTTTCGCCGACGAGCCGAGGACGGTCTCGGGCCTCGTCTTCCCTCTGCGCCGGCCGGCCGAGATCGGCGACAAGGTCTGGAAGAGCCTGCCGCTGCGCATCTTGAACCAGGACCCCACCCTGGCCCCGGCCGGCAAGACCACCCTGGTGGTGATGCTGCCCAGCAGCTACGAGTACTGGCAGGAGTTGGCCCAGGACCGGGCGGCCTACGAGGAGAAGAAGGACCAGGTCGCGCGGGTCGTCATAGAGCTGCTGGAGCAGCGCTTCCCGGGCATCTCCCCACAGGTGGAGATGGTCGATGTGGCCACGCCGCTGACCTTTGAGCGCTACACGGGCAACTGGAAGGGCAGCTTCGAGGGCTGGCTGATCACGCCGCAGAATGCCTACACCATGAGGAAGCCGATGCGCCAGACCCTGCCCGGCCTGCAGAACTTTTACATGACCGGGCAGTGGATCCAGCCCGGGGGCGGCCTGCCGACCGGCGTCATGACCAGCCGCCAGCTGGTGCAGGTGCTATGCGAGGAGGACGGGAAAAAGTTCCAGGCCACGGTGTGAGGCCCCGCTGCCCCATGGGCCCCCTTTCGCCCCGGCCATCGTCGTCGCTAGCCCTGGCCCGGGGAGTCCCTGTAGGCCGGCGCGCCGATCAACCTGCTGAGACTGGCCGTGGGCGTGGCCTGGCCGACGGGTGTGGTCTGATATGACAGAACGGGGTGGACGGTCGCGCCGCCCACCCCGTGTCGCTGGGAGCCTGGCTACTGGCCGCGCCGGCCGTGCCCGCTCCAGAGCGGCTGGCCGCTCTCGTCCCGCAGGGCCAGCACCTGGCCCGAGGTCAGGTTTTCCACCGTCCCTGCCATCCACTTGCCATCCTCGTTAAAGCCGGTGACCTGCACCTGATCGCCGACGGCGATCGTGACCCCGCGGGACCCGCGGTACCACGAGGGGCCCAGGCTGAAGGCGAGTTCGCTGCCGTCGGCGGTGCGCACGACCAACTCCTCGTCCATCGCTACCACCTGGCCCACCACGGTCAGCCACTCCTCGGGGGCGGCGGCGACCGCCGACGTCCCGGTGCCCTGTCCGCCGCCGCCCGCCACTGTGCCTCCACCACGGTACCCGCCGCCGCGCTCGCCGGAGGCCAACTGCTGCGTTCCACCCCCGCCGCGGGCCGCCTGGCCCTGCCGGCCCTGGCCGCTCCCATGGCCACTTGCGGAGTCGCGCAGGAGCAGATAGGCACCCCCGCCGATCAGTGCCCCCACCAACAGCACCACTATGCCGATTCCCAGAACCTTCCGTACCATGATCTTGCCTCCTGTTCTCTTGTGTGAACTGCGATGCTACTCCTCCACCCGGACGGCGACCTCGCCAGCGTGCGGCCCGGAGACGCTGCGCCGGCCGGCCCGCCCGATAGTGTTGCGGATCCAGGCCCAGTGCAGGGCCTGGTGCACGACGAGCACGGCCACGAACCCCAGGCCGAGCCAGGTGTGCAGATCGCTCCACGTCCCACGGTCCAGGCCCGCGATGACCGCGCTGTACGCTGGGTTGCGCCCGCCCTGATATCCGCCGCCGGACACCAGGAAGGCCAGCCCGGTCGCGCTGGCGGCCAGGACGGTGAGGCCCAGCACCCAGTCAAAGAGATAGTTCCAGCGGGCCTTCCGACCCTGGCCCTGGCGCAGCCGGCGGGTCATGGCGCAGAGCCACTCCCAGTGCAGGGCCAGGTGGACAATCGCCCCGGCGATCATCACCAGGCTGAACCAGGTGTGCAGGTCGCTCCAGGTGCCCCGAGAGATGCCCAGGGGAGCCAGCCCACCGCGCCCGCCCCCGCTCCCGAGCCAGATCAGCCCTGTGGCCAGGGAGAGCAGGAAGGCGGCGGCGATGCCGACATCCAGGGCCAGGTACAGCTTGTTTCTTGCAGACATTGCTTGCCTCCTCAGGTTCGGCTGCCGGCTGTCCAATGCCCGGCAACAGTCTCGATCTTAGCATCCGCGTGTGAAGGCCCTGTGAACGGGCAGTGGGGGATCGATGGAGGGGCACAAGTGCATGTCAGGCCGGCCTGTTGACCCCGATCGCCGACAGTGCTATACTCCGTTCCGCGAAGACCAACCTGCTCAGGAGGATGAGGATGGGGCCAGCCGCTTTGGCAGCGCAGCTCAGAGCCCTGGCGACGTCGCTGGGGATCGACGCCCTGGAGTTCGCCACGGCCTCTGAGTTTCAGGGTTACATGCTGGGTCACTCGATACGGCGCGACCCCCGGCTCACCATGGCCGATGCCCGGACCATCATCGTGGCGGGCATCTACATCGGCGGCGTTGTCCTGCCCTCATGGGGCGAGCCCACCGTGGGCCGGACGAGCCGCCTGTACCTCTCGGGCTTCTTTTGCGACGTGGTCGAGCCGCTGGCGCCGCTCGCCGCCTTGCTGCGAGCAGAGGGCTACACAGCCCTGGTCTGCGACAGCTCCCGGCGCGACCGATCCATCCTCCCCCTGAAGCTGGCAGCCGTCAGGGCCGGCCTGGGCTGGCAGGGGAAGAACTCCCTGCTGGTCACCCGGCAGTTCGGCACCTTCCTGGCGCTGGGAGGGATCCTGACCGATGCCGACCTGGAGCCCAACAGCGCCGAGGAGCCGAATCGCTGCCAGGGCTGCGACAAGTGCCAGCGGGCCTGCCCCATGGGGGCGCTCGAGCAGCCCTGTGTGCTGGACAAGGACAGGTGCCTGTCTTATCTCCTGCAGTGTGACGATCTGCCGGAGGCGGCCCGGGCCGCCCAGGGGAACCGGGTCCAGGACTGCGAGATCTGCCAGGAGGCGTGCCCGTGGAACACCAGACACATCGCGCGCCCGCTGGCCACGGCGACGACCGAGGCCTTTCGAAGCAGTGTACCGCGCTGGGAGGCCTTTTTCGCCCTGCCCCGCCTGGCCCGGCTCAGTGAACGGCAGTATCGGCGGACGCTGGGCCCCCTGAGGACGGGCATCCCCTATCGGATATTCGAGCGCAACGTAACCCTGGCCGTGGAGCGGCTGCCACAGCGCTAGAGGACGGACGACCCGGGGATAGCTGGTGCGCCATGTTGAGTATCATCACGGCAGCAGGCTACACCACGCTCGGGTTGATCCTGTGTTCCTTCGTCTGCGCGGTTGCCCGTGATATCGAGAACCAGACTACTTCCCAGCGGCCGGCTCGAAGGTTCGCGTCTCAGAAATGAGGCCAGGGTGAAGGTGAAGAGCTATAACAATGCCGACAGCTTCCTCCGCACCATGCGGCCGGTGCTGGAGGCGAACGAGGCCGCCAACAACCTGATCCTGGGGGTGTGCGAGCGCATGGCGCGCTACCCCGAGCAGGTCGAGACACCCCCCTGCCTGAAGACGGTCGAGGATGGCGCCGGCCTGGTCCTGGCGGCCATGATGACCCCGCCCCACAACCTGGTCGTCTACGCCCACCGCGGCGACCTGGCCGCGGCGGCACGGGCGCTGGTGGACGAGCTTCTTGCCGAGGGCTGGGCCGTCCCCGGCGTGCTGGGGCCGGCGGAGGTGGCGCCACTGCTGGCGCAGGAGTGGCAGGAGCGCACCGGGCAGGCGTACCGGGCCGGCCAGCGCCTGCGGGCCTACGAGCTGCGCCAGGTGGCCGTGCCGCCGGCCGAGCGTGGCCGGCTGCGCCCGGCCGCGGCGGTCGACACGGAGCTGGTGGCCGGCTGGGCGTACGCGTTCCAGCAGGAGATCTTCGGCCACGACGACCCCGAGCAAGCGCTGGGCCGGGCCCGGCGCTGGATCGACCAGGGTGCCGTCTACCTGTGGGAGGACGGCCTGCCGGTCTCCACCGCCATGTGGACCCGGCCGACCCGCCGGGGCATCAGCGTGAGCGGGGTGTACACGCCGCCGGAGCTGCGCGGCCGCGGCTACGCCACGGCCTGCGTGGCCGCGCTGAGCCGACTCCTGCTGGCGTCCGGCCGGGACTTTTGCGCCCTCTTCGCCGACCTGGCCAACACCACCTCCAACCATATCTACCTGCAGATCGGCTACCGGCCGCTGGGCGACTATGAGGAGTACCTGTTCCCGCCCGCAGACCGTCGATAGACCCTGCTAGCCCTTTCGGGATTTGCCGCCTCTTCCAGCTGCTGGTACAATCAGTCCGATGATGGACGACCTGAATCTGGACACCGTGCCCGAGACGCTCTTTCTGCCGCTGTACGCCCTGGCGATCGAGCCCCGCTCACCGCGTCCGATCCTGGCCGACGCAGGCGCGGTCGAGCTGACGGAGACGAGCCCAAGCTGGGCTGGATTCGCTTCCTGGCCTGATGGCCCCCGGTCCGCCGGGCGCAGTGGACGGTGCGCTATCGCCTGGCAGCACCGCCGGAGCGGTGAGGCCAGCCCCGCGTGCCCGGCCGGCCTCCGATAGCCCGGCCATAGCCCTTCCGGGGCATGACAGTGGCGCCTCGAGCTGGTACAATCGAGCCCGGTCGCTGCCGGCCGGGCAGGGGCCCAGCCAGCGGCGCGCTGCTGCAGCCCGCAGGAGGAGCGGTTGTCATGAAACCATACCAGGAGCTCACCTATCGGGGCAGGCTGCGGCGCATGCGGCGGCTGGCCGGCGCCGCTCTGGCCGAGTACGGTATCCCGGGAGCCCGCTTCGCCCTGGCCCGCCAGGCGGGGAACACCCTCTTCCGAGTCCATACACCCGACCTGCCGGCTGCGGCCACGGAGGACCTGTTCGAGCCCGGGCAGTACCTGCTCCGCGTGCACCAGCCGGGCTACCAGGCCCCGGCGGCGCTGGAGCTGGAGCTGGCCTGGCTGGCGGCGATGCGCCGGGACGCCAATCTGCCCGTGCCGGAGCCGATCCCCGCTCGGGACGGCCGGCTGCTGATCGCCGTCACCATCCCCGGCATGCCGGGAGTGCGGCACTGCTCGCTGCTGCGCTGGCTGAACGGGCGCTCGCTCAAGGGCCGGGCCCGGCCCCGGCACTACCGGGCCCAGGGCCGCCTGATGGCCCGGCTGCACGATTTTGCCGCGTCCTGGTCGCCGCCCCCCGGCCTGACCAAGAGGCGCTTCGACTGGGCGGGCCTCTTCAGCGACGACGTGGGCAGCGGCATGCCCAACGCCGAGGCCTGGGCACTGCTGTCGCCGGCCCGCCGCGAGGCCTTTGCCGCCGTGGCCCAGCGGGTGCGGGAGGTGATGGACGCCTGGGGCCAGGGCCCCGACGTCTACGGCCTGATCCACGGGGACCTGGGCGTGGACGCCAACCTGCTCTTCTGGCACGGCGAGCCCCGACCCATCGACTTTGACGACTCCGGCTATGGCTACTGGGTGTACGACCTGGCCGTGGGCCTGGAACACTGCTGGCAGCAGGCCGCCTTCCCGCGCTGTCGGGAGGCTCTGCTGGACGGGTATGCCGAATACCGCTCCCTGCCCCCGAAGCAGGTGCAGCAGCTGGAGCTGTTCATCGCGGCGACCGAGGTCTACTGGAACCTCTGGGCCGTGGGGGGCACACATCTGTACCCGGCCTATCTACCCGAGTGGCGCGAGCGGATCGACCGGACGGCCGGGCTCGTCGTACGCTACGTACAAGGAGGAATGCCGTGAAGGTCTATATCTCTGCCGACATCGAGGGCGTCACCGGCGCTACCCACTGGGAGGAGACGGACCAGAAGAACGCCTTTTACGGCGAGCTGCGCGAGCAGATGACGGCCGAGGTCGCCGCGGCATGCGAGGGGGCGCTGCAGGCCGGCGCGACGGAGATCTGGGTCAAGGACGCCCACGGCTGGGCCTGCAACATCATCGCCGCCAAGCTGCCGCGCGAGGTGCGGCTCGTGCGCGCCTGGTCCGAGCATCCTTACGGCATGATGCAGGAGCTGGATGGGACGTTCGACGCCGCGCTGATGATCGGCTACCACTCGCGGGCTGGCTCCAACGGCTCGCCGCTGGCGCACACGATGACCGGGAACATGGTCCACTTTAAGCTCAACGGCCAGTACCTGTCCGAGTTCATGGTCTCGGCCTACACAGCCGGGCTGTTGGGCGTGCCGGTGGTCTTTCTCTCCGGCGACGCCGCCCTCTGCCAGGAGGCCCAGTCGTTCCTCCCGGGGCTCTCCACGGTCGCCGTCCAGCACGGCGTGGGCAACTCCACGACCAGCATCCACCCGCACCTGGCGGTCGAGCGCATCCGCGCCGGGGTGGAGGCAGCGCTGCGGGGCGACCTGCCCCGGTGCCGCGTGCCCATGCCCGACCACTTCTCGGTCGAGCTGCGCTACCGCAAGCACGCCGACGCCTACCGCGTAGGCTTCTACCCGGGCGCCCGGGCCATCGACTCGCACACGGTCGGGTTCGAGGCGGATGAATACTTCGAGGTGCTGCGCTTCTTCCTGTTCTGCGTCGCCTAGCTGGGGCAGTCGCCCGGCCGACCCAGGGGGCAAGGCTATGGCCCAAGATACCACGTTCGAGTCCAGGCACTTTTCCCTCCAGCCCCTGGCCGATGGCGTGTACGCCTGCATCCACAAGCCCGGCGGGGGAGCGTACTCCAACGCTGGCATCATCGACCTGGGCGACCGCACCGTCGTCGTGGATACTCTCCAGACCCTGGTGGCCGGCCGCGACCTGCGCCAGGCAGCGGAAGCGCTCTGCGGACGTCCGGTCGGCACGATCGTCCTGACCCACGCGCACAGTGACCACTGGATCGGCGCTTCCGCCTTCGATGCCGGCACGGTGCTGTGGGCCAGCCCGGCCACCCGCCGGGCGTGCACGGAGTTGGGCCCGGAGATTGTGCAGGATTTCCAGAACCCGGCGATGTGGGAAGAGTGGCTCAGGAAAGCGGAGGAGCAATGGCAGACCGAACAGGATGCCGATGTGCGCGCCGGCCTGGAGAAGACGATCTGCCACATTCGCTATGCCCTGGCGGAAATGGCCGGCTTCCAGCCGCGCTACGCCGACGAGACGTTCGAGGACGCGGTCACCTTCTCGGGCAGCCGGCGCCGGGCGGAGCTGCGCTCCCTGGGCCGCGGGCACTCCGAGGATGACGCCGTCGTACTGCTGCCAGAAGATGGGATCGCCTTCATCGGCGATGTCGGCTTCTTCGCCAGCCAGCCCTTCCTCGGCTTCTGCGACATCGACCGCTATCGCCGGCAACTGCGCTTCTTCCAGGAGGCCGGCTTTCCGGTCCTGGTCCCCGGACATGGCCCGGTGGGAGGCCAGGATGACCTGGCCCTGCAGCTCGCGTACATGGACGTGCTGGAAGACCTGGTCGGCCGGGTGGCCCACACGGGGGGTTCGTTTGAGGAGGCCTTGCAGGTTGCCCTGCCCGAACCTTTCGCCGGCTGGCTATTCGGCAGCAGGGAGAGGTTCAAGGCCAACGTGCGCTACCTGTTCGCCCGCGCCGGCGGCCAAGTGCCGGCAGAGGAGTGAAGGTGCCTGGTGTGTGAGCACCGCGGAGAGGAACGCGGAACGGCAGGACGCAGGGGAAGTAGCCAAGGGGGACTACCCTGGCAGCACTGCCGGAGCCGCGGTTCCACGCGCGGCGTGGGCTCCTGCATGACAGCTTGCTCGGTTTCGTCCACGTGCCGGCGGCCAGCCCCTCGCGCCGTCAGTGCCGCACGATGAGCGGCAGGTAGATCGAACCCGTGTCGACCACCACCATGGTGACCGGGACGTCCACCTGCGGCGTGTCGGGATCGTCGCTGACGACGAGCAGGTGGGCGTAGTAGTCGCCCACCGCCATGCCGGTGGCGTCAAAGGTCACGGCCACGTCCTGGCACCCGCCCCCGGCCACCGTGCCGCTGATGGGGCTCTCGCTCAGCCAGGGGATATCGGCGAGCGGAGGAACTGGCACGCCCTCGATGCGGAAGGCGATGTCCTGCTGGGTCGGGCCGAGGACGGTCCAATTCTGCCAGTCCGTGCCGAGGCCAAAGCCGCCGCCCGGGTTGATGAACTGCGCGGTGTGGCCGTTGGTGGTGTCGGCCGCCTGCCGACCGTACTGGCCAAAGGGAGCGTACTCCATCGTCGGGAAGAACACCAGCCACCACGTCCCCGGCGGGAGCACGCCCGGCAGGGGCAGTTCCAGGTGGACGTTCGACGGCATACCCCCCGGCGTGCCGGCGCTGATCGTCACCCGCGGGTGGTCCGGCGGCAGGGTCAGGTTCCAGACCGGCGCAGCGCCCCCGCCGGCGGGGTCGCCGCAGGGCACGCCGCCGCAGTCGGCATAGAACTGCCAGGTCAGCGCCGTGGCGTGCATAAGTGTCGTGAAGCCGGCCCAGCCGTCGCCGGGGACAAAGAGGCCCGTGACGAGCCAGCTCTCGGCGTTGGTGAAGTCGTCGGCCAGGAAGGAAGAGTAGGAGGCGAAATCGGGGAACTCCTGGTCCACGTAGGCAGCCTGGTTCGCCGTGCTCAGCGGCTGATCCCAGAGCACGTCCTGGGGCACTGCGGCGAGGACGGCCGCCGGCCGGACGGGCGGCGAGGCCATGGTCAGCCCGTGGTTGCGCCCCGGGCCGGCGACCGCCACCGGCGCGAACGGTGAGCCCAGCATGGCCAGGAAGGGAGGCTGCTCGTACAGGACCCAGTTCAGCGGGCAAGCGCTCAGGCTGCAGATCCCCAGCGTCCGCGTGGCGGTGGTGTCGGGGTGCAGGGTAGCCCACAGCGCTGCCGGCGCGACGGCGATGTCGGCATCGCCCACCACCTGGGTGGTGGCAGAGAAGGGCGTGGTGTAGCTGCTCAGCCCGGCGACCCCCTCGTTGACGATGACCGCGCCGCAGGCGGCCGTGACGGTCACGTCGAACGAGATCTCGACACGGGCCGTGCTCGGGAGGCTGCCCTCGATGACAAACGGCATGCCCTGCTGGGTGAGGGTGCCGGAGTCGTTGGCCGGCCCCCAGGCACCGCTGCTGGTGGTGTACTGCAGGGCGTTGCCCGTGGTCGTCTGCCCCAGGATGGTGATCGGCGGGGCCCACGGGCCGTTGTAAGAGGCGCTGCCGTCGGCCATCCAGTCGAGCCAGTAAACGCCCGGCGGCAGGACGGTCCCCACGGCAGCTACGTTGGCAAAGATGTAGCGGCTGTTGGCGCAGGGGTCGGTCTCGCTGTCGCGCTGGATGTTGGTGAAGGCCGAAGAGAGCAGCCGGTTGGTGGTCAGGTCACCCCAGACGACGGTGCTGCCGGGGTCGTCCGGGGAGCCGTTCCAGATCTGCAGGTACAGCCCGGTGAAGGGCGACGGGTCGCTCGGCGCGCCGGTCTGGTAGGCGAAGAAGGTGATGGTGTCGATCTGCCAGCCCAGCGGGTTGGCGATCTCGAAGTCGTCGGCTATGCGGTTCCCAACCGCGAACTGGTGCCCGAGGCCCAGGGTGTTCATCCCCAGGCCGGTCTGCAGCCGGCTGGCGTCCGTGCCGGCGCAGTCGCCGGGATGGGTCACCAGCGGGCCGTTGTCCCAGAGGACGGCCTCGGGGTAGTTCCAGGCCGCCGCGGGGGCCGCGGGGGCCGGCCCGGCCGGCTCGGGGCCGCCGACGAGTTCGATGGCCGCGCCGGGTTCATGGCCGGCGGGCCGCGGGGCGGCCGGCGCGCTGGCGGTCCTGCCGATGTACTGCCAGTTGACGGTGTTGCTCCCGCCGTCGTACCAGGCGCTGCCGTCGCTCCAGGCCAGGTTGCCGGCGTAGGCCACGCCGGTAGGCAGGGGGTCGATCATGTACATGCCAGGCACCAGCGCGGGAGCGCTGATGACGATCGTGTAGGAGATGACCTGGCCGGTCTCGGCGTAGGGTGGGGCCTCCTTCCAGTCGTCGAAGGTGGTGCGGACCAGCACATCGTCGATGTACCAGCCGGCGTGGTTCACCACCGTCGAAGCCATCATGTGGAACTCGATCGTCACCGGGCCGCCGGCGTAAGGCGTCAGGTCGACGGTCTGTTGCACCCAGGCTGTCGGCTGGACGAAGCTTGGCTCGCAGTGCGGAAAGACGCGGGTGCCGTTGGCGTACACCTCGGCCCAATCGAAGCTGGAGAAGAGGTCGTACCATTCCCACCAGCTCAGCTCGACCGGAACCGTCACGCCGCTGAGGTCGATGCTGAAGGAGAGGACGGAGTCGTCGCTGGGGTCGCTGTTGGCGCAACTGGCATAGCCCTGGTTGTTGCCCAGGTTGTCGTAGCAGTTGTTAAGCACGGTGCCCCACATGCCGACGCCCGAGTGTGCGGCGGGCGGCGGGAAGTTTGACCCATCACACGTGCTGCCGTCCCAGGCGTAGCTGCCCCACTCCCAGTCCAGGGTGCCGGCGAAGCCGCCGTCGTTTGCCTCCAGGTTCCAGAAATAGAGGACGGATTCGGGGCGCGCCCCCGCCGGAGCGGCCGCCGTGGCCACGGTCGGCCGTGTGGGACCGGGCTCTGCGCGTTCCCGGGCCAGGGCCGCCGGGACCAGGGACGCGACCAGGACCACCAGTACCAGGATCGTCGCCATGTGCTTCATCGCCTCGCTCCTTGCGGTTCGTTCCCTCCAGTGGGGCGCCAAGTCCGCGTCTCGTGGGAACAGGCATTCGCCGCAGCCGCGCCCTTGGGCGAACGCTTCAGCCCGGATGGCCGTGAGGTGGGGTGCTGGCCTGCCCCAGATCCGGTAACGAGCAGGCGCGCGCCGGAACCCCCATCACCTCCTGTCCGGTTGTTTGCCAGGACATGACCCATTATACACAGCCTGTCAAGTCGCGCGCGCCTGTTGCACGGCGAGATCAGGGTCGCGGCGGTGCACCGCGAATGGCAAGTGGCCGGCCTCCCCGAAGCGCGGGACAGCCGCACCATTGCTGCGCCCCGGAATGTGCGGCGTCGTGCCGTTGCTGGAGCCGAGCACTTGCCGCTCAGACCTGGCGACGTTGGTATGGCCGCGCGCCTGTTGACCCATGGGGGCGGCGGTGGTATACTCCTCTCCAGCGGGAATGGCCCGCCGACGGAAATGGCACGGCCCATGCTGGACACATACCGGGAAACCAAAACGTATCCCCTGGGGGCAGACGAGGTATTCGCGCTCTGCCTGGATGCCGCCCGGGACATCGGGGCGGAGATTGAAGGTCACGATGCGCACCTGGGCATCCTGGATGCCGACTACCGCCCGAGGGCGGGCCTCCTCTTCTCCGGGCGTGTTCACATCCATGTGGCCGTGGCGTGCACGGGAAAGGGGCGGTCCGAGGTGACAGTCGAAGCGTACGCGGCCTATCCGGCGCATAGCCGTTGGCGCCCGGTCGGCAAGCCAAGAGAAGTGGCGGAGCGCTTCATCAGCCGGGTCGGCGACGCCGTATGCCTGGCCGAATCGGAGCCCGCGGACACGGCTCCGGCGGCCGGGCAGCCCACCCCGTAGACGAGAGCTGGTACCTGGGAGTGGAGCACGACGGGCAATCCGTGACGCCTGCCGGGCTCGAAACCCGGTGTACAGTCGCCGTCGGAGCCGGCATGTGTCCCGATCTCGGCACGACCGGGAAGGCCATGCCCGGTGAAGTGGTCTCCTGCGCCGCAGGCGGAGGTGTGCTGTTGGACATTGCCTTCGATGAGTTGTACGAGCGCGCCAGGTCCGTGGTCAACCCGCGCCGGCTTTCCGAGACCGCGGAGGCGGGCGGCGTCGGTGCCGCCATCCTCACGGCGAGCGGCAGCGTGTACACGGGGGTATGTATCGATACCGGTAGCTCCATGGGGTTCTGTGCCGAGCATGCCGCCGCGGCGGCTATGGTCACCGCCGGCGAGAGCCGCGTGGCCAAGATGGTCGCCGTGGGATGGGACGGCCGGGTCATGGCCCCCTGCGGCCGGTGCCGCGAGTTCATCGGCCAGCTTCACGACGACAACCTGGGCGCTCAGGTCCTGGTGGCTGAAGGCGTGGTCGTGACCCTGGGCGAACTGCTGCCGTACGGCCGGCTCAGGTGACCAGCTTGTGCCGCAGCGCCAGGGCGATGGCTTCGGCCCGCTTGCCCCCCCCCCGGCTTGGAGAGGATGTTGTCGACGTGCGCCGGGCCGTGGCCCGGCCACCTTGGGCGGCAGTATGCCGCGGTAGTGTCACGGAACAGGGCGGGCGGCCCATGATGTCTGCCCGGTCGACCTGCGGCAGGAGAGGCCGAGAGGGACCTGCCATGACGGATCCAGTTCCCCCACGTGCGAGGCCGACCTCTGCGGAAAGATGGCGGGGGGACAGGAAGTACCCGCCTATTGCCTACGGCGGACGGACTTTTCCCACCTCGACCACTTTGCTGCTTACGCTGGGCGCGCCTGCGTACGATCCGCCCACGGACATGCATCCAGTCGTCCCACACCTGACATGTACGCAGAGCTCCTGCTGGCACGAATGGCGGCCTGGACTGCCGGTCGGGAGAGCGGGAAGCGGTTGCTGCGGGGCGAGACTGTCAGTCGTCCGCGGCCGGCCTGGGGGGCCGCCGTAAGGGGATGTGCGGGATCTATGAGTTGATATCAGCTCGAGCCTCTTGCGCCGGCCGCGCCGTTGTGGTACGATAGCAGCTGCCGGGTTCCCCGCCCGTCTCGCCAGGTCCAAAGGGGGTACCGGGGCGGGCAAGCCGCTTCCGGCGGCGCGGTCACGGCGGCTGGCCGGTCCGCGCTTTCTCGGATTTCTGCCGGGAGGAGGACGCTATGAGGCACACCTGGATCCACCCCATCCTGTATGGAGCGGCTCTGTCGATCATGCTGAGCTCGCTGGCCGCGCCGGCGGCCCTGGGAGGGTCGGCTGGTGGGACAGCCCCGGCGGCGCCGGGCAACCGCGCCCGCCTGACCCCCGACCAGGCCATCAGAGCGGCCCTGAGCCCCATGGAGATTGGCGCCAACGACTTTCGCCTCAGCGACATGGGGCAGGACAACACCTATGACGCCGCCGGACCCGCCGTGGCCTACAACAGCGCCGACAACGAGTACCTGGTGGTCTGGTACGGCGACGACGATGTGGCTGGCCTGGCGGACGGCGAGTACGAGGTCTACGGCCAGCGGGTGGACGCGGCCACCGGCGCCGAGCTCGGCCCCGACCTGCGCCTGAGCGACATGGGCCCGGACGGGGACCCGGCCTATGATGCCCGCAGCCCGGCCGTGGCCTATAACAGCACCGAGAACGAGTACCTGGTGGTCTGGTGCGGCGATGACAACACTGGTGCGCTGGTGGACGAGGAGTGGGAGATCTACGGCCAGCGGGTCGAGGGCAACACCGGGGCCGAGATCGGCCCCGACCTGCGCCTGAGCAACATGGGCTTTGACGGCAGTCCCAACTACGATGCCCTGGGCCCGGCCGTGGCCTACAACAGCAACGAGAACGAGTACCTGGTGGTCTGGTACGCCGACGACAACACCCCACCCTTGGTGACCCAGGAGTTGGAGATCTACGGCCAGCGGGTGGACGGCGCCAGCGGGGCCGAGGTCGGGGCCGACGACTTTCGCCTGAGCGACATGGGCCCGGACGGGAACCCCAACTACGATGCCTTTCTCCCGGTGGCGGCCTACAACAGCGCCCAGAACGAGTACCTGGTGGTCTGGTACGGCGACGACAGCACCGCGCCGCTGGTGGACGAGGAGTTCGAGACCTACGCCCAGTGGGTGGACGGCGCCAGCGGGGCCGAAATCGGCGACGACGTTCGCCTGAGCGACATGGGGCCGGACGGCGATCCAGCCTATGATGGCGGCTACCCTGCCGTGGCCTACAACCCCCTGGCCAACGAGTACCTGGTGGTCTGGACGGGCGACGACAACACCGCGCCGCTGGTGGACGGAGAGCTCGAGGTGTTTGGCCAACGGGTAGATGCCGGAAGCAGGACCGAGGTCGGGGCCAACGACTTCCGCCTGAGCGACTTGGGCCCGGATGGGAGCCCGACCTACGGTACCCAGGACCCCGCCGTGGTCTATAACGGCGCCGACGACGAGTACCTGGTCGTGTGGATAGGCGACGACAAGCAAGCGCCGCTGGTGGACGAGGAGTTCGAGGCCTACGGCCAGCGGGTGAACGGCGCTACGGGAGCGGAGGTCGGAGCCAACGACTTCCGCCTCAGCGACATGGGCCCCGACGGAGACAACCGCTACGACGTCATGGCACTGGCCGTGGCCTACAACAGCGCCAATGGCCAGTACCTGGCGGCCTGGCAGGGTGACGACGACACCCCGCCCCTGGTCGACGACGAGTCCGAGGTCTTTGGCCAGCGGGTGGATGGGGCCAGCGGAGCCGAGATGGGCACGGACCAGCGCCTGAGCAACGCCGGGCCCGACGGGGACCCGGCCTACGGGCCCCTGTGGCTTGCTGCGGTGGCCTACAACAGCGCCGAGAACGAGTACCTGGTGGTTTGGACCGGCGACAACAACGCCGGCCTGCTGGTGAACGGGGAGTACGAGATCTACGGCCAGCGGGTGGACGCCGCCAGCGGGGCCGAGATCGGCCCGGACATCCGCCTGAGCGACATGGGTCCGGACGGCGACCCGAGCTACGCCGGCGCTTTCGCCGCGGTGGCCTACAACAGCGCCGCGGACGAGTACCTGGTCGTGTGGCTCGGCGACGACAACGTCCCGCCACTGGTAGAGGGAGAGGTAGAGATCTTCTGCCAGCGCGTGGACGGCGCCACCGGCGCGGAGGTCGGGCCGAACGACTTGCGCCTGAGCGACATGGGTCCGGACGGGGATACCAGCTACGGCCCCGGGGAGTCGGGCATCGCGGTGGCCTATAACAGCGCCGAGGACGAGTACCTGGTGGTCTGGGCGAGCGACGACAACACCCCGCCGCTGGTGGAGGGCGAGGGAGAGATCTTTGGCCAGCGGGTGGACGGGGCTACCGGGCTGGAGGTGGGGCCGAACGACTTTCGCCTGAGCGACATGGGTCCGGACGGAGACCCGGACTATGGCGCCGGGTTCCCCGCGGTGGCCTACAACCCCTTGGAGAACGAGTACCTGGTTGTCTGGCACGGCGATGACGACGCCGGCCTCCTGGTGGACGGGGAAATAGAGATCTACGGCCAGCGGGTCGAGGGGAACACCGGGGCGGAGATCGGCCTCGACTTTCGCCTGAGCGACACGGGGCCGGATGGCGATCCCAACTATCAGGCTGCGTTCCCCGCGGTGGCCTACAACAGCGCCGAGAACGAGTACCTGGTGGTCTGGTCCGCCGACGACAACGCCGCGCCGCTGGTAGAGGGAGAATACGAGGTCTACGGGCAGCGGGTGGACGCCGCTACCGGGGCAGAGATTGGGGCCAACGACTTTCGCTTGAGCGACATGGGGCCGGATGGCGACCCGAGCTACGCCGGCGCTTTCGCCGCGGTGGCCTACAACAGCGCCGCGGGCGAGTACCTGGTCGTGTGGGCCGGCGACGACGACGTCCCGCCGCTGGTAGAGGGAGAGACCGAGATCTTTGGCCAGCGCGTCGCCGGCGCCAGCGGGGCGGAGGTCGGGCCGAACGACGTGCGCCTGAGCGACATGGGACCGGACGGGGACACGGGCTATGGCGCCAGTTTCCCCGCGGCGGCCTACAACAGCTCCGCCGACGCGTACCTGGTGGTCTGGCTGGGCGACGACAACACCCCGCCGTTGGTGGAGGGCGAGATCGAGGTCTTTGGCCAGCGCTTGCGCAGCAGCGGCTATTGCATCTACCTGCCGGTGATCCTCCGCGGCGGGGGCTAGCCGCGGCTGCTGCACGCAAAGGAGAGCGCCATGGATGGCGCGCAGACGGTCAAACGGTACCAAAAGGTGGGAGGCTGGGTCGGGGCCCTGCTCGTGGGGGGGCTCTTCCTGCTCGTGGCCTGCCTGCAACCCCTGGACGGCGTGCCGGGGTATCGGTACGTCACGCCGGAGGATTCCTCGATCCTGTGGGGCTTTGCCCTGAGCTTTGTCGTCGGCGCCGTCGTGGGAGGTATGCTCGGCATCTGGCTGGGCGGCCGGTTGGGCCGGAAGAGCGCCGCCCGGCAGGGGCTGCCGGCCGGCGCTCCTGCCCCGGAGCCGGCTGCTCCCCCGGCCTTTACCGCGCCGGCCTACCCGCCGGCCGCGGCTCCCGACGCCGGCCGCATCGGGGAAGAGTTCCGCAGCCTGCTGGCGGAGGGGGTGTTTCAAAAGGCCGAGGAGTACCTGTCGCGCGGGCAGCAGCCGGACCAGACGGCCGTTGCGCAGTACGCCACGGACCGGGCTGCCAGCATCCTGATGGTCCGCTACCACATCGGCCCCGCCGAGATGGCCCGGATCATCGAGCAGGAGCTGCAGAAGCAGTAGGACAGGGGGCCGCTGGCGTTCGCCCCAACCGCCCCGGCCGCGGGCTAGGGAGTCCGGCCTACCAGTACTGGTGCACCAACTCGCGGATGTAGCGGTCGTAGATGGAGCGTACCTGGGCCATCGTCTCGTCCGAGAGGGCCGGCCGATCGGCGGCGGAGAAGTTTTCCTCCGCCTGCGACGGGCGCTTGGCGCCGGGGATGGCGCAGGTCACGGCATCGAACATCAGGATCCAGCGCAGGGCGAACTGCCCCATGCTCATGCCCGCCGGGCAGATGGCCCGGAGCTCCTCGACTGCCTGCAGGCCGACCTCGTAATCCACGCCGGAGAACGTCTCGCCCCGATCGAACGCTGCACCAGTGCGGTTGAACGCGCGATGGTCGTCCGCGGCAAAGGTGCTGCCTGGCTTCAGCTTGCCCGTGAGCATCCCGGAGGCCAGCGGCACGCGGGCCAGGATCCCCACCTGGCGCTTCTTTGCCTGCTCGAACAGCAGCTCGGCCGGCCGCTGCCGGAACATGTTGAAGATGATCTGCACGCTCTGCACGTTGGGATACTCGATGGCCTTGAGGGCCTCTTCCACCTTCTCCACGCTCACGCCGTAGTGGCGGACCTTGCCCGCCCGGACCAGGTCGTCGAGCACGCCGAAGACCTCCGGCATGTAGTAGACCTGCGTGGGCGGGCAGTGGAGCTGCAGCAGATCGAGGGCCTCGGTCTCCAGGTTTCTGAGGCTGCGCTCCACAAAAGCGGTCAGGTTGGCCCGGTTGTAGCCGGCCGCCACATGTGGATCCAACCGCCGGCCAGCCTTGGTGGCGACGTAGATGGTCTCACCGCATTCGCGGCGCAGCCGCGCCAGCAGCCGTTCGCTGCGGCCGTCCCCGTAGACGTCGGCCGTGTCGAAGAAGTTGACGCCCATCTCGACGGCCCGGTGCAGCGCCGCCAGCGACTCGACGTCCTGGACCGGCCCCCAGGTCCCGCCAATGGCCCACGAGCCAAAGCCCAGGGACGAGACCCTCCAGCCTGTGCGGCCCAGTTCCCGGTACTGCATCATGCACCTCCTCAGCGATCTCCGAAGACGATGTCGACAATGGTGCCGGCACCGATCATCGCCGCCGCGAGGGGCCTCCTGGCAGCGCTGGCCAGCCGCGGTGACAGTGTGGGGTCTATTGTAACATAGCGCTATGCCCGGGTCAATTTGCGGCGTCCGTTGGGTAGCGCGTCTTTCGTTCAGGATCTTGTCGGGCGCTGAGATTCATGGGGGCCGGTGGCTCTCCGTACACGGCGAGGGCGCAGAGCGGACGGAGAACGCAGAGTTCTCCTGGTTACGCTGCGCACTCTGCCCTCTCTGCGCCCTCCGACCTGAGGCGGCAGCACAGGTCCGCCTGGCGAAAGGCCTGAACGGGAGAGACACTCCCGTCCAGCGGCCCTCGACGGGCCTGTTGACCCGGGGGGCCGGCGGTGCTATACTTTCCCCGCGGAGTGCCATTCGTGTGGTGCGGGCAAGAGGTGCCAGAACGTGCGGCGGCCATTCCGACCGGCAAGAGAGGAGAAGGTGCCGGTGATGTGCTAGGTGCTCGCTGTCAGCATGCGGAGGTGTCCCATGGCCAGGATCGAGTTCACAAAGAACTACTCCGACCTCAGCACGAACCAGGGCTTTCAGTTCGAGTTCTACTGCGATCGCTGCGGCTCGGGATTCCGCACGCGCTTCCAGGCCTCCAAGATGGGCGCCGTCTCCAGCGCCCTTGACGCGGCCGGCAGCCTGTTCGGAGGGATCTTCGGCCAGGCTGCCGACATGGGCGAGCGGGCGCGCTCGGCGACCTGGGAAAAGGCCCACGACGAGGCCTTCATCCGGGCCATGGAGGAGCTCCGGCCCGACTTTGTCCAGTGTCCCCGCTGCTCGTCCTGGGTCTGCCGCAAGAGCTGCTGGAACGAGAGAAAGGGCCTGTGCAAGGAGTGCGCCCCCGACCTGGGGGTGGAGATGGCCGCGGCCCAGGCCAGCCGGACGGTGGAGGAGGTCTGGGCGCATTCGCAGGTGGCCGAAGAGGACCGCGAGATGCTGCAGGAGAAGAGCTGGCGTGAGGGCGTGCGGGCCACCTGCCCGGCCTGCCACGTGCCGCTGCCGGGCCAGGTCAAGTTCTGCCCGGAGTGCGGGGCCAAGATCGCGGCCGAGGCGCACTGCACCGAGTGCGGGGCGAAGCTCAGCCCCGGGGTCAAGTTCTGCCCGGAGTGCGGGACAAAGGTGCGCCGGGACGAATAGCGCCTTCCAGGCGGCACGGGCCGCGCGGCGTACAGGGCGGAAGGGCCGGCCGGGGACGCTCCGGCTTTTGGCCCCAAGGAGGTCAGAAGATGCAAAAGCGTAGACTTGGCAATCTGGAAGTCTCGGCTCTCGGCCTTGGTTGCATGCGCATGAGCTTCGGCGACACCCCGGTTGACAGGCAAGAGATGATCGCACTGATTCGCGCAGCGGTCGAGCGCGGCATCACCTTCTTCGATACGGCAGAGGTCTATGGCCCGTACACGAACGAAGCGCTCGTGGGTGAAGCCCTCGCCCCCTTCCGCGGACAGGTGGTGATCGCCACCAAGTTCGGGTTCAACCTCAATCCTGATGGGAGTCCCGGCTGGACGGGACTGAATAGCCGTCCAGAACACATCAGGCAGGTCGCCGAAGCCTCGCTCAAGCGCCTCCGGGTAGAGGCCATCGACCTGTTCTATCAACACCGGGTTGACCCGGACGTACCCATCGAAGATGTGGCCGGAGCGGTGAAGGACCTGATTCAGGAAGGCAAAGTCAAACACTTCGGGCTTTCTGAAGCAGGTGTGGAGACCATCCGTCGCGCCCACGTCGTCCAGCCGGTCACGGCAATCCAAAGCGAATACTCGCTGTGGTGGAGAGCCCCCGAGGAGGACGTGCTGCCGACGTGCGAGGAACTCGGAATCGGCTTTGTGCCCTACAGCCCGCTGGGCAAGGGTTTTCTCACCGGTAAGGTTGACGAGAACACGACATACGACCCTTCCGACCTGCGCAGCAGGATCCCCCGCTTTGCGCCGGAGGTGCGGAAAGCGAATCTAGCCCTGGTGGATCAGATCGCCAAGATCGGTGAGAAGAAGGGCGTGACTCCGGCGCAGATCGCGCTCGCCTGGCTGCTTGCGCAGAGGCCGTGGATCGTGCCCATTCCGGGCTCACGCAAGCTCGAGCGCCTGGAGGAGAACATCGGCGCAGTTGCCGTCGAGCTCACACCCGACGATCTGCGGGAGATTGAGAGCACCCTGTCCAAGATCACGATACAAGGGGATCGCTACCCCGCAAGTCTGCTGCAGATGACCAATCGTTGAGCCCAGGGCGCGCCCAGAGAGGGGTAGGGCGGATGAGAACCCGCTTCCTCGCCTGCTCGGCCTCGTCTTCAGACTGGTCCTGCTCTCGAGTACCTCAGGCGGGGGGCTCGCTCTCTCCCAGTGCCGGGAGAGGGGCAGGAGGCCGGGCCCAAGGCGTTGTCCGGCCGCTCAGGGCGCGGCAGGTGGATGTGCCGTCTCCGCCGGCTTTCCCAGGAGGTGGTTGAATTGGTTGGCGCCAGGGATGCCATCCGCATCCTCGAGCGCCTCTCCGCCGCGGGCATCCCCATCTGGCTCACCGGCGGTTGGGGGATCGACAGCCTGCTCGGGGCAGAGACGCGCCCGCACAAGGACCTCGACCTGCTCCTGCGACTGGCCGACGTCGCGCGGATGCGCCAGGTCCTGGCCGGCGAGGGCTACGAGCTGAAGGAGCTGTGGCCCGAGAACCGGTGGGTGCCGGGTCCGGCGGGGGCAGAGACCCCGACGGCTTTCGTGCTGGAGGATGCCGCGGGCCGCCAGGTGGATGCCCACGCTATGCGCGTGGACCAGGCGGGCAACGGGGTTCCCGCGTGGGGCAACCCGGAGGGGCTCCTCTTCCGCCAGGAGGACCTGGCAGGAGAGGGGGCCATCGCCGGCTATCCGGTGCGTTGCATCACCCCGACGATGCAGCTTCTCTGCCACGCGGGCTACGAGCTGCCGGCTGGCCAGGTCCGCGACCTGGAACTGCTGCGGCGCAGGTTCTGCGCCGCAGCTCCCTGGGAGCCGCCCGCGGGGCCTCCCGGCCGGGGGGACCCGGAGGGGGAGTCCCTGTGCCAGATCCTGGCGCGGCACGCCGGGCGTTACCCGGGGCTGCAGGTCCAGGACCTCTACAAGCTGCTGCACCAGGCCGCCTGCGGCAGCGAGCACGCCGCGGCCGACGGCCCGGCGGCCCGGGCCTGGCTGGAGCAGGAGGTAGCAGGGCTGGGCGAGGGACCGGAGGAACCCATCGTCGAGCCGATCTCGGCGGACGGGCAGGTGGTGCGGGTGCACCTGCGGCCGTACGTGGCGGCAGGGGGCGACCTGGACCTCCTGGCGGCGGCGTTCGCGCGGACGTCCCGGGAGCACAGGGGCTGCGCGGTGCGGCTGCGGCGCTACTGGCGGTACGCCGAGCGGATGGCGCAGGAAGGGGCGCTTGGGCTGCCAGCGGAGGAACTGCAATGTTTCTTCCAGGAGATGGAGGCGCGCGGGTTCCCCGCGGTGCACCACTCTCCGGAGTACACGCGGGCCTACCGGCCGGCGTACCGGGTGGTGCGGCAGGAGTATCTCGCGGGCGGGTGAACGGGGGGGGCCATGGTCGAGAGAGTTCAGGAGCTTGTCATCCGGCCGGAGGAGCGAGGCCGTTTCGAGTTGGTCTTTGGCCCGGGCGGCGCTTGGGGCAGCTTGTTTGGGCAACATCCAGGCTTCCGCGGCACCACGCTGCTGCGCGATGTGCAGGACCCGCGGCGGTACCTGGTGATCGACCTGTGGGAGGCAGAGGGCCAGCGGGAGCAGGCGCTGGCCGCGCAGGAGGCGGCGTGGTCCGGCCTGGAAGCGGCCCTGGCCGGGTGGGCCGAATCCAGGCAGGAGCTGGGTACCTTCCGGGTGCTGGCCGAGGGGACGGTGCGCCCTCATGGCAGAGCCGGGCGCAGTGCGGCTGGCGAGGCCCATCGCCGGGGGCGCCGGGCGACGCGCTGAGGCCGGCCGTCACGCAGCGCTCCCCCACGCGGCGCGGGCCTGGGCCACGGCCTGCTCCTCCTCGGCCGTGAAGGCCAGGCCCTGGCTCTGCCAGGCGCGCACCTCCTTCAGCTCAGCGCGCACGGCGCTGCCGGCCAGGTAGTTCAGCACCGTCCCATCTCCCTCCCGGTTCAGGAGGGCCAGCACGAAGCAGTTGCGCGCGCCGGCCAGGCCAAGCGGGGCATAGTGCACGGCGGCCGGCCGCAGGCCGGCCCGGCCCAGGGCTTGCGCCAGGGCGGCCTGGCCGGCCTGCAGCTCCTCCAGCCGCCGGCCGATCGTCTCCAGCCGCGCGGGAAGCGGGCCGGCCCGCGGGCCCAGGCCCAGGCCCAGGGCGCGGGCCTGCCGCCAGGCCAGCACGGTGGCGGCCGCGGCCAGCAGGCCCAGCGCCAGGGCGAGGACGACGAGCAGCAGTGTCCAGTCCATAGATACCTCCTGTGATAGCTATCAGCTGTCAGCTATCAGCTGTCAGCTATCAGGCACCAGCTTGCAGCTTCTTGATCGAGGATGCCAGCATCTTCTTGACCTCCATCGTCTGGTCGGCGAGGACTCTGTACTCCGCGTCGCTCAACAGCTCCAGGTCGTGGGCTCGCAGCAGGTGGTACTACAGCTCGCTGGCCGAGCCCATGGCGATGCGCAGGAACCGGGCCATCTCCGGGTCCCCGCCCCATCCGCACCCTTCGGCGATGTTGGCGGCGACGGAAGCTGCCGCCCGGCGGACCTGGCTTGTCAGACCGTACATCTCTGTACCCGGGAAAGCAGCCGTGGCCCGGTAGACCGCCAGCGTCAGGCCATGGCCCTTTTCCCAGACCTGCAGTTGCCTGAGATCCTTCATTTCCCCCTCCCCAAGTCTGATCGCTGAGAGCTGATCGCTACTTGATCCTCCGCGCGTGCCTCCGCCACAGCTCCGCCAGCCGCCGGCGCTCCTCCTCGGCCAGGTCGGGCTCGACCTCGGCAGGTGGCGGCTCCCCCTCTGGCGCGGCGGCGGGCTCGGCCCCGGCCGGCCGCGTCCCCTGCCGACGTAGCAGCAGGTACAGCCCGGCCCCGGTCGCCAGCAGGCCGGCCGCGCCCAGGAGCAGCGGCAGCAGCGGCGGGCCGGCCGCCGGCGCCACGTCCGAGACATCCGCGGCCGGCGTGGGCGCGCCCGTGGCGGTAGGCGCGGGCAGCGTGGGCGAGGGCGCCGGCGTGGCGCTGGGCGCGGGCGTCGCCGTGCGGCTGGGGCTCGGCCGGGGCGTGGTGCTGGGACGGGCGCTGGTCGGCGGCCGGCCCGCCGTGGGCGGGGTGGTAGCAGTTGCGCTGGGTGTGGCGCTGGGCGCGGGAGGCCGGGCCGTGGCCGGCGGCGTCGTCGGCGCGGCGGTGGGCGCGGGCGCCTCCGTGGGCGGAGCCGCCGTCGCTGTGGGCGAGGGCGCGGGCTCCTCCGTCGGCCGGCGGGTGGCGGTGGGCGGCGGGGGCTCGGTGGGCGGTGGCTCCGTCGGCGGGGGCTCGGTGGGCGGCGGGACGGGCGTCTTGGTGGGCGGCGGGACGGGCGTCTTGGTGGGCAGGGGCTCGGCCAGGGCGGCCGGCCCCGGGTACGCCGCCAGGCCGCCCACCAGGACGAGGAGGGCCGCGGCCAGCAGCAGGTAGAAGATCGGTCGTCTCAAGGTGCTCACCTCCGCAGCGGCCGGCAGTTGAATCGCCGGCTGTGCCCGGGCCGGCCTGTGCCGGCTTCCGGTGCCCGCGTCCGGGTCACCGCCTGGTCACCTCCAGCGTGTAGACGGCTGCCGGCCCCCACTGCGGCTCGGCCCCGTACTGCGTCACGCGCAGGTGGTAGCGGCCGGCCACGGTGGGGGTGTAGTCGAGGCAGGCGGCCAGGCCGGGGCAGCTGTCGTCGTCGTGGGCCACCGGGCTGGCGCCGAAGTACAGGTCGAGGATGGTGTCGACCCCGCTGGCCTGGTTATCAGTGGCAAAGTGGTAGATCTCCCCCTCGACGAGCTCCAGATAGACCCAATCGGTATCGCTGACGGGGGCAAAGGTGTGCAGCTGCGCCACGCCCAACAGGATGGGACGGGCCTGCCCGGGCGAGCCATCCGGCTCATAGCCGTCGCCGCCGTGGTGGGCCCGGGCCGCCAGGGGCAGGTAGACCCGGTAGAGGGCCCGCACGACCTGCACGACGGTGCCGGCCTGCTGCTCTCCGCAGGCGTTCTGCGCCTGGACGGTGGCCGTGTAGGAGCCGGCTGCGCTGTAGGTGTGGCTGGCGTGCGGTCCGCCGGCCGGTGGGCTGCCGTCGCCAAAAGACCAGGTATAGGTCAGCGGTGGGCTGCCGGCGGCCAGGGTGGCAGTGAAGAATACCGCCTGGCCGGGCTGGGCCGGTTGAGGGCCGTGCGTCGCGGCCAGGCCCGCCGGGGCGACGCAGTCGGTCACGTGCAGCGTGGCGCTGACCGCGGCGGTGGCGCAGGCATTGGCCGCCACGAGGGTGACGGTGTAGGCGCCGGCCTGGGCGTAGGTGTGGGTGGGGTTGGGCAGGGTGGCGGTGTAGCCGTCGCCGAAGGACCACAGGAGGGTGGGGTCACCGGTCACGCTGGCGGTGAAGGCGGCCGTGAGGAAATGGGCCGTCCATGTGAAGGCGGCGGTGGGGGCCGGCCGCACGACCATGAGCTCCGCGGCGGTGGCGCTGCCCAGGGTGTTGCTCACCGTCAGGGTCAGCGAGTAGTCGCCGCTGGCGGTGTAGGCATGGGTGGGGTTCTGGAGAGTGCTCTGCCCACCGTCGCCAAAGACCCACTGCCACCAGATGGCCCCCGTGCTGCGGTCGGCAAAGGCGACCTCCTGGCCGGGGCACAGCGGGCCGTGGTCGAAGGCGGCGGTGGGCGGCTCCGTCGGCAGCGGCAGGACGGAGAGAGTGGCCGTGGCCACGTCGGTGCCGCACTCGCCGGAGGCTGCCAGCGTCACGGTATAGCTGCCGGGGAGGGCGTACGAGTGGGCCGGGACGGGCAGGGTGGAGGTGACTCCATCGCCGAACGCCCAGAGGAAGGCGCCGGGCGCGATGGTCCCGGTCGACAGGTTGGTGAACTGGACCAGCGTGGCGGTATAGATGCTCTGCGGCTCCCAGGAGAAGTTGGCCTGGATGGAGCCCTCCTGCCAGTCCACCTGCCACCAGTCGAGCAGCGGCGTGTTGCTTTCGGAGCGGGCCATGTCCGTCCGCAGGCGCAGGTAGGGGTACTGGCCTGGCAAGAGGGCGGACAGGTCGAAGGGCGAGGTCACGTCGCTGTAGAGGGCGGTGCCGCTGATGTCCAGGATGCTCAAGGTGAGGGTGGTGCCGGAGGGGGCGTAGCCGCCGCTCTGGAACTCGCCCCAGGCGGCGACGCACCGCCCGATGGGGAGCGAGATGCCCCAACCGGAGCGCGGCCGGGCGCGGATGCTCACGCGATCGAGGGTCGGTGTATCTTGGGAAGCGGTCCGGTAGAAGACGGCCCGGTACTGCAGGTAGCGGGCCAGGGGGGCAGGCACAGTGGCCCCGTTGGTGGCCAACGTCCAGGTGCTCCAGTCGTCATCGGGAACAGGGGTAGTACCGCTGCGGACGAACAGCAGGACGTTGGGCAGAAGGTCGCCGGTCCAGGAGATCTCCTGCCAGGAGGCCAGGTCGCCAAAGTCGTGCACGGTGGAGGTGAAAGCTCCCTGGGCCTGGTACGTTCCATCCGAGATGGAAACAAAGATATCTCCGGCGTCATCGCGGTCATCGCTCCAGATGGCGGCAACGGCCGTCTGGGCGACGTCGGCGCGCGCCACGGCGAGGCTGGAGCGCACGGTGTAGGGGCGGTGGTCGGGCGCCAGGAGGGGCGGGCCCCACGACGTGCCGTCGTAGCTGCGCAGCCAGGCCGTGTCATGTTCCCCTGGGGGCGCGGCGGTCCAGCCGCCCCAGGAGGCGGTGGCGAGAGCCGTGCCGGCCGGCGCGCCGGCGCCCGGGCCGGAGAGGGGGCCGTACTCGACCCAGTATAAGAAGTCATTGTCGTACACGGCCCAGTAGATTTCGCCGGCCCCGCCCCGGTCATCCTCCCAGAGGCAGATTGGCTGGGCGTTTCCTGGGCTGAAGAACAAGGCCGGCCCCATCTGCTCGCTGCCGGGCGGGGCGCTATCCACGCGCAGTAGCGTCCAGGAGGTCGTTCCGCGGCGGCCGGCGTAGATGCCCCAGTCGCCGTCGCGGTTGTCCTGCCAGGCGGCCCAGGGGGCGTCCACTCCAGACGCCATGGTGACGCTCGGAGCGCGCTGCTGCGCTCCTGCCGGCTCACCGGGCACGACATTCTGCGGCTGTTCCCAGGTCAGCCCGTCGTTGTAGCTTCTTAGGCAGAAGACATCGCGGTCGCCGGGGCTTTCCTCGGCAGTGTAGAGCAGGTAGACCAGGGCGGCCGGGTTGCTGAATCCCAGGGCGATGTCCGGCTCGCTGCCGCCGGGAACGAGGAGTTGGTCGGCCATCCAGGTTGTGCCATAGTCCTGGGAACGGGTATGGTGGATGCCGGCGGCATCCTCCCAGACGACATGGATGCGGCCTGCCAGGGCGGCGATGGCCGGGTGTACCTGGTCGCCCTCGCCGGCCAGCAGGTTCAGCCGGCGGCTGGTTTCCCAGGTGGCCCCGCCGTCGGTGGAGCGGCCGAAGTAGATGTCCAGGTTGCCGTCGCGGCCGTCGGCCCAGACGGCGTAGACGTAGACGAGGTCTGGCTCGAGGTGCAACGCAGCGGCCGCGTCCACCTGGACCTGCGCCCCGCCGGCCACGTCGTTGACCCGCGCGTCCGGCGAGAAGCGCGACAGGCGGATCGACCCGGGCAGGCTGTAGAGGTCCACGGCTACGCCGGCACCGGGGTAGAAGTCGGCAAAGGTGTCCTGGAGCCACACCGCCTCCGGCGGCACCTGCAGGTAGCCGTCCTGCGCGACCAGGGACTGCCACTCCTCCAGGCCGGAGGTATCGGCAAAGTCGTCGTGAAACACGGCCTCGGGGACCGCCGGGGGGGCCGGACGTGCCGGCCGGCCGGCGCCGGCCACTGGGGCCACCGGGGAAAGGATCAGGACGATCAGGATCAGTGCGAGCACTCCCCGCAGCATGGCGCTCCTCCTTCTGTCTCGTTGCGGCTCATACCAGCCGCCAAGCGCGACTGGTCGACGGAACGACGAAAACGATCTCGGTGAAAAGACGCCCGATGGTTGCCACGGAACATCAGGTCATGTGCCGATACCTCCTTTCCGGCAACGCGTGCCGCTGGGCCCTGTGCCGACGGCGGCACAGGACGCTCCGCCGCGCCGGCCGGCTGAAGCGCTTCCTGGGCGGCGGAGCGCTGCGCCGATGCCGCTGCCGCCACCCCAGCATGGCCAGGCCCAGCCCGCCCAGGCCCACGGCCGGCGCCGCCCACCAGGCCAGCCACGCGGGCAGGGCGACGGCCAGCAGGCCGGCCGCCAGGAGGAGCCAGGCCCACGCGGAGCGCACGGCCAGGGCCAGGCCCAAGGCCCCCAGCCCAAGGACCGCTCCCCAGAGGCGGGCAGGCCCCAGCCGTTCCTGCCAGGCAGCGGCGGCCGGGTTGCAGGCCAGGTAAAGGGCCAGCAACGCGGCCGCGGCCCACAGCAGCAGAGCCGAACCCAGGTGGTCGACACGTTGCAGTGTCATCGCCGCCACCATCCTTGTGCCAGGGGCAGCAGCGCCTCGGCCAGCCGCCAGACCCACACCCAGCCGGTCCCGAGCAGGACGAGCGCTTCGGCCAACCCACCGCGCACGACGCGGCGTTGCCCCCAGGGCGGGAAGATGGCCCAGCGGTAGGGCCAGACGAGGGCCAGCGGACGGATGCCCCCGTTGAGCAAGTCGAGCAGGAGGTGGGACATCCAGCCGGCCAGGAAAGCCACGTACATGAGCAGGAAGCCGGGGACAGCGAGGAGCCAGCCGACAACCCCCGCCAGCCCACCGACCAGCGCCAGGAGCTCCAGCCCGTGCCAGGGACCGCGTTCCTGGCCCAGGGCTGTGGCGGCGGCTAGCCAGGGGCCTCCGTGCTCGCTGGCGCGCAGCTCGCGCGCCAGCCGGAAGAATCCGTACTCCAGCTCGGGCACGGCCGCGCCGATCGCGCCGGAGAGCAGGGCCGTCTCCCAGCCCAGCGGCAGGCCCACGACCAGGGCCAGGCCGGCCCCGGCGGCGCCTCCGGCGGAGAGGTGCGTCAGCGCTTTCATCCGAGGCCTCCAGCAGCCCAGACCAGTCGCTCCAGGCCGGCCAGCGGGTCGACGATAGCGACCTCGTGGCTGCGCTCCTGCAGCGCGCGGGCCAGGGCGGCTACCACGGCCGAGTCCTCGCCGCCCAAGACGACCGGCCCTGCCCCCAGAAAGGGATCGAGCCCCCGCAGGAGAGCGCTCACGTCAGCGGTGTGGCCTTCGTGCAGCAGTGCCGGTACCTCCAGCGCCAAGAGCGGTCGGCGCTCCTGTCGAAAGACAGCGGCGACGACGGTGCGGTAGAGGGTTTCCAGTCCCGGGAGGACGGCCTGCGGATCGTCCATTCCGGCCGGCCCGAAGGAGGCTACCTCGCCGGCAAAGGCCCCCAGATAGATCGCCGTGCCGGTGGGCAGCGGGCTGGCCGCGCGCACGGCGATGGTGGGAGGAAGGATGTAGGCAGTGGGAAAGGGGAGGGACAGCTCGGCCGGTCCGTCCAGCCGCGGCAGGGCAGCCACGGCCAGCTGGCCGCCGGCCAGGAGGGCCAGCAAGGTCCACCAGGTCTGCCAGCCGGCACCGTCCCAGCGGGAGACGCGCTGCACCCGCGGGCCGGCGCGGCGGAGTGCTTCCTGGCCCGCAGCGCCTTCGTAGAAGGCGGCCGGCAGGTCCTGTTCGCCCGCCGCGGTGCGGAGGTGCAGGGTGATCAACCCGTGGGCCAGGCAGTAGCCGGAGTTCGGGCTCATCGCTACCCCCCTTCGCTCAACCGCCGCACCTGTTGACCCGGGATGGGCAGGTCGAAGAGGCCGTAGAAACGCACAGAGACGTCATATTCCAGGGTGATGGTGAGCGGGTCCAGGTAGGTGGCAGCGGCCGGCACGATCTCCACCCGGGCCAGGTCCGGGTCCAACTGGTGGTGCCGCAAGATCGCCGGGATCTCCTGGCGGACGTACTCCGTGTCCCCGCCGTGGACCGCGGCGATGTCGGCGATCTCTTCCGCCGCAGACCGTGCCTGGCGTGTCAGGTAGAAGGCATGGAGCGCCTGGATGGCTCCGATGGCTAGGATCACCACGATGCCGATGACCAGGGCGAACTCGACCACTGCCTGTCCGCGTTCTTTCCGCATCAGCGCACCTCCGTTTCCACCACGATCGGCGTCGTGATCTCGAACAGCCACACGCGCACCGGCACCAGGGCCCGCGCGGCGACGGTGGGGTAGCGATGCCAGCGGTCATCGACGAAAGGGCTCTGCCAGGGTACCTCAGCCGTGCCATAGCCGATCTCCACCTCGGCCATAGCAGCGATGTTCGCCGGCGTATCGGCCAGCCCGGCGGTCCGCAGTGCCAGGGTTTCCGACAGGACGGCCCTGGTGGTGGCCTGCACGGCAGCGGGGTCCAGCTGCGCGTCGCCGCTGCCATAGCTGCCGTACGCGACCTGGCGCGCCCCGGCCCGTGTGGCTACGCCCAAGGCGTAGCTGGCGTGAGCGCGCACGTCCAGGACTGCGGCCAGTCCCAGGGCAAAGAGGAAGAAGACGACCACGACCGGGATGAGTGCTGCAAAGATTACCAGCGTCTGACCTCGCTCACGGCCCACCATTCACCTCCCTATCGTCCGCCCCGGAAGGTCACCGGGTAGCGCAGGCGCACAGTCATGGTGAG
>CAZTIG010000015.1:68769-77820 GCA_964613665.1 uncultured Chloroflexia bacterium | reverse complement strand
TGGAGACGTCGATGATGTGCAGACCGGAACCCCCATCGGCGACGTAGGCGTAGTTTCCCGCCACCGCTACGCCATAGGCCGACCCCGGCGTGTCGTAAAAGCCGGCCTCGGTAGGGGCCACCGGGTTGGAGACGTCGATGATGTGCAGACCGGAACCCCCATCGGCGACGTAGGCGTAGTTCCCCGCCACCGCTACACCAAGGGCTAACCCCGGCGTGTCGTAGAAGCCGGCCTCGGCGGGGGCCGCCGGGTTGGAGACGTCGATGATGCGTAGGCCGTTGCTCTCAGCGGCGACGTAGGCATAGTTCCCCGCCACCGCTACAGCCCAGGCGATGTCGGGCAGGACACCGGTCTGGCCGACGACAGTGGGGTGAGCCGTATCGGAGACATTTAAGATCACCAGACGGGGGCCAATGGCGACATAGGCATAGTTACCTTGCACGGTTACCGTCTTAGTGGCGCCGCCGATCTGTCCAGCCAGTTCCACATTGCCGGCCTGCTGCTGGATGCTCCATAAGCTTTCCACTCCTTCAGATTTCGGTCTGCTAGCCAGGATGCCCGATGCACTCAATAGAACCAGGCCCATGATGAGACCGGTCGCAAGATACTTTTGCCCTCCCATGGCTTTACCTCCTTGCTTTCAGCGGATTCGGACAAACTCCTTGGAATGGCCTCACAGCTATCCCTCACCCGAGCGTCTCGTACCTGTGCTACCTCCAGCGCTTCAGTGTCTCCTGAACGATCTTGGCCGCCTTCGCCGGCCTGGCCACCTCAACGGTCCGCCATCCTAGCCAGCCCTGTGCCCCGGTACGCCCCCAGCGCTTCGCCACGACCAGGTCGCCCCAGAGGTCACGCTGTGCGGCTACCAGGTGATCCCCCGCGGTTGTGGGCCGGGTCTTCACTGCGCAAGCACGCGATCACGGGCTTTCGCGAACTCCTACTGCGCCTGCTCGCCGTCGGCGGCCAGGACGTAGACGGCGGTGAGCGCCCGGCTACGGCGAACGATGGCGATGGTGCCGGTGATCCGCGTCCCGCGGGGGAGGCTGGGCACCGGGAGCGGGGGAGCGACAGGTTGGCCCTGGTGGTAGACTTTGAACCAGAAACGGTGCATGGCCACATCCTTTCCCAGCGGCAGTGGGTTGTGCTATGGTGCTATCGTAACGGGTACGGGGCAAATTGTCAAGAATGGAGAGTTCGCAGCGGCGTCTTACGGCTTTGCGCATACTCTCCACTCGGTCAGGCCGCGGTGTTGGCCCCGTCCTCGTTCAGGATCCCAGCTAGTGCTTACTACGATTGGGAATCCAATACCTTCAATCTATCGGGATTCCCTGGTCGCCTTCTCCCTCCCCCGTTCGCCTACTTCTTCTGGTGGTAGTCTCCTCTAGCGTTGCCCTCGCCGCGAGGGCGGGCCTATCAATGATGGCCGTAATGACGAACTGCACACGTGGGTCACCAAGAAAGCCGGACATTAGACTACCTCCTCTCACCATGGGTAGGTTCGAGGTCATCACCGGGCCTCAATTGTTGCCGGTTCTATCCGCTGAGGACTCCTCTGATCACCTCACTGTGGAATTCCATTGCCTTTCTTCACCCATCACGCCTCCCCTGGACCAGGGAAGGGTCGACGACAATTCCCGGCACAGTCAGCCGCAGAATCCCGGTCACCCGGTACGCAGCCGGCTGCAGGCGCCGGGAGAGATCAGTGTGCTAGCCTTTGTCTTTCGGCGGGTTTGGGTCGTGGCCATGGCTGTCTGTCCTTTGGATTCGGCCATCCCGTCCATGGATGACCAGTTCGGTCTTCTGCCCTTGGCTCAGTTCCCTGCCATAGACCACGGCCTCGTCTTTTCGGTTAAAATGCCTTGAGGCTCTCTGGGCACCGCCTTTCTTGACATTCCCACCACCTTCAGGGCTTGGAACAACATGGTGGGTCTTTCCTTTCGCCATTTTTACCTCCGGTTGTTGTCTACGGCGTTGGCCGACCTAGAAGTCGGGTAGGTTGCCCAGGTTGTCGCGCGCCGTGGAGTTTTGATCGGTGCGAAGGTACTTCGCGCCGTTGACCGTGACGATGTGGACAGCCTGGCCTTGCTGCCACCTGCGCTCACTGTCCCGCAGGATAGTCACAAAGGAAATGCCGCGCTCAATCGCCGTAACTACCTGAGTTCGGGTCCATTCTTGGGCTGGCCCAAACTTGTCGTCTTGGTCTTCCCGGACCTCAACCTTCTGAATGTGGGTCCTTTCGCTGTTGTACCGCACTGCCGAGATGCCGTAGTCTGCCCATTTCATCGTGAACCACCTCCATTTTGAAATACCAGCATCGCCCCGGATTTTTACCCGGCCGGGGGCTTGCCAGCAACCACATTTGCTCCTATAATATAGTACCGGCTAATCTCGATTTTCCGCCATTTTCGGCGGAAAATCCGCGCTACCCGGTATATATATATAGGGGCGTAGTACCAAGAGGAGGCCACGTTGGATGAGAAGGCGTTTGAGCAGCTGCAAGACGTAGACTGGGGGGTAGTTGGCAAAGAACTGACGTTGTTCGCGGCGCAACTGGCAAGGAGCTATTCCTGGCGTACAGGAGGCGCCTCGGATCTGGCAAGGGGAGAGACACCGGAGGACGTCGCTCGAGAGGTCATTGCAAGGACTTTGGAGGGTGTCCGCCGGTGGGATCCAGCGAAGGGCCCCTTGCTGCCGTGGCTCAGGTGGCAAGTCAAAAGCTTAATGAGCCATCTGGCTGACTCGGCCGCCAGCCGCCACGAGACATCCCTGGATGCTGAGCAAGATTTGTCAATTCCCGGCCCGGAGGACAGCTTGTTGGAGGAAGAGCGTAGGCAGGAAATGAAGGCCCAGGTGCAGGATTTGTTTGAAGCGGTGAGCGATAAACCCGACCTAGCGGAAGTTATTCAGGCCATCATGGACGGCTGCGAGGCAAAACCCAAGCCCCTCGCGGCTAAGCTTGGCACTGCTGTTGAAGATATCGATAATCGACTCAGGCGATTAAGGCGACTTGCCTGGAAAGGGGTGAAACCGTGAAGGATCGAAAGGCTCCCCAGACAGACGAGGAACTGGTGCAGAAGCTGGCCGATCTTTTCGAAGGGGCTGGGCCGGAACCTCCCGAGGAAGTCGATGCTGCACTCCGGGAGTTCGGTTACGACCCGGAGGCGCTGGCCGTGCATATGCGGGCGGTCGCCGAGCGTGCAATTGCCGAGTCTCCGCTGAATTGGCGGAACCGCGCCCCGGAGTTGGCTAAAGAGCGCTCCCTTCTAGGCTCGTTCGCGCGCCCCCTGGGAGAAAGCCGAGAGGAATTGGCCCGCAAGATCAGAGATCTGACTTCCCGGTTGGGTCCTGCCCGGCTCCAGCTGGCCTACCGTGACCTAGAAAGCCTCACGGATGACGACCTGGCGAGCCTGCTGGCAGATCTTGAGTTCTTGTCCACATCCCAGCGCCAACCATCCCGTGACCCGGAGGGGTAGAAGTGGCCGAACCCCTCCTGGCAACCGAGCGGATCTTGGATGACTTGCATATCACCGGCCCGCGGGATCTGCGCTTGCTTGAATTGATCGCCCTTGCCCGGCATGCGGTGGTCCAGGAAGGGGGTCTGGAAGGTGCTACCGGCCGGCTGCTTGTCGTCGGCCAGAATGCCGTCATCACCGTTTCCCAGACCATAGCAAGTCCTCAACGAAAACGCTTCACGATTGCTCACGAGCTTGGCCACCTGGAACTGGAACGAGGGGACAGGTTGACGCTTTGTGCTGATGGAGACATTGTTGAGGGGAAGGGCCCCGGCGACCAAAAACCCCGGGAGAGGGCGGCCAATGAATTTGCTTCGGCGCTGCTGTTACCTGAGCGGTTTGTTGCTCCGCTCTGCGAAAAAGCGGCCCCGTCCCTTGATCTTGCCGCCGAGTTGGCCGAGATGTTCGACGTCTCGTTGACGGCGACGGCGATTCGATATACGCGCTTCTGCCGGGAGCCTTGTGCTGTCGTGTTCTCGCAGGATGGCAACATCAAGTGGTTTCAGCCGAGTTTGGAATTCGCGGATCTGGGCCTGTTTATTCCCGCGCCGGGGCCCTTGGATCCCGCCAGTCTCGCGGCTTTGTTATTCCGCAAACGCTCTATTCCCAGGACGCCGCAGCGGATCAAGGCGGCCTATTGGTTCGAGCCTGGCGGATACCAAGAGGGGGCAACGATTCTTGAGCAGTCTTGGGAAATGCCCAGGTATAGCGCAGTTTTGACCTTGCTCTGGGTTGATGACGATATTCAGGGGGACGACTTCTACTGGCAGTGAACGAACGAGGTACCTTCCGGGAAGAATGAGCCAGTCGCCATATGGCCGGCCAGGCGGGCGCAATCCCGCACTACCCGCTCGATCGCCCGGCTCGACATCCTGTGGCCCTTTTGGCTGACAAAGATATGGGTGACCCCGGCAAAGGCCGGCCGTTTCTTCAGGTAGTCCTTCAAGGCGTTCCTGGCGGTAGCGTCGAGCGGAACGGATCGTTCCTTGCTCCCCTTACCGGAACGTACCCGCACTCGACCAGAGCGCGGGCCCAGCTCCAGGTCCTCCACTTGGAGACCGGCTATCTCCGACACGAGCAGGCCGGCCCGGCGCAACGCAGTGGAGTGGGATGCAGCGGTTTCGCACCGTCCAGCATGATGTCTTTGCCAGCGTGGACCAATAGCCCTTCGCGGGCCCTTTCCATGTCTGCTTTGTTCGAGTTGGATTCCCAACCCGAGGAAAGGCTGTCTCTGCATGTCCAAGCAGCATACCACTCTCCGGCATGGTCATGGTGGTCGGTTCCCTGCGTGGCGGCCCACCTATGCTACGGCGCAGGGGCTTGTGGAACTCAGCCTGAACTCAGCGGTTAGGCAGGAGCCCTCGCGCTTTCTCCAATATCTGCCTTGCCTCCCCGGCGTCGGCGGCCAGGGCGTAGACCTCGGCGAGGGCCCGGCTGCGGCGACGGATGGCAAAGGTCCCGGTGATCCGCGTCCCACGGGGGAGGCTGGCCACCGGGAGCGGGGGATCGAGCGATTGGCCTTGCTGCCAGATTCTGAACCAGAAACGATGCATCGTTACCTCCTTTCCGAGAGGCAAGAGGTTGCCTTGTGCTGCTATTGTAGCCGGTGGGGGGCGAGTTGTCAAAAAAGGGCAGAGGCGCGCTGGTGGGTCACTTCCGGCGATCAAAAGGGTTACTTTTCCATGAGCGCGGGCGCTCCGGCCAGGATGGTGCACTTTCGGTGATTGCGCGGGGACTCTTTTCGGCCAACGCGGTGGTTTGCCCCCCACGGTAGATGCGCTCACCCGTCTGCGGGAGGAGTGGGCCGGCTGGGGGCGGAGGGAAGCAGGACGCCGGCGTGGTCGCCGCTGGTGCGGCCGGCGCTGAGCGTGGGGTGCGGGGGGTGGGTGGTGAGGACGGACGAAGAACAATGGGAGGAAATCGTCCAGATGCTCCTGAGATGCCAGTAACCAGTTAGCGAATCGGCCAGGCAGGGTATGGGGTAACGACTGCACGGCCGGTGACTGACTGGGAACTCTACACGATGGCCGTGTCAACCACCCTATGACTTCTGTCACGGGCTTTCTGCAAGCCCGGGGTTGACCAGCCTCAGCCACCAGGTGAGAACCTGACGGGGCTACGCTGGATAGGTCACGGCACCCTTCCGCCCGGATGGATCTCGACGACAGAGGCTGGGCAGCGCCTGGGGGTCACTGCGAGGGAGATCATCCGCCGGATCCACGCCGGCCAGCTGCGGGTGCGGCGGCAGGGCTGCAGGTACCTCGTCGAGGAGGCCTCGCTTGGGGAGATCACTATCCCGCCCGGCTGGATCACGATGAGGGAGCCAGCGAGTAGGGCCGGCGTGCCCGTCGCCACCACCCACCTATGGATACGCAAGCGGAATCTGAGGGCGAGGAAGGTGGGAGGGAGAGTGGCGGTCTGTGAAGGCGAGCTGTCAGTAGGCCTTGCTTGAGGCTGCCACACCAGTGGCCATCGCCCGAGATATGGCCGCCTGTTCGCCCAGCTCTGACTCCCTGTACAACTTGCCGGCCCATGCCTTTGTCCTCTGCCGCGGCACAGAGAGATGACGCCGGGACCCTTCTCTGGGCCTGTAGTGGACCTCCCCTTTCCCAATCATCCGGTAGAGGGTGCACGAGTGTCCTGGCTCATGTCGTTGAAAGACCTTCCCAACACACTCAAAGCCAGTTGATTCAGATACCGGATGATCTCCGCCCGCCCCGATTCCAAACTATCCTTGTCACCATACTGTCTGACACGTCCAATATTCTCCATCAGACGCTGCTGAAACCCAAGTGCTTCAAGGTAACGGGGATGGTCCGGTCCCAACTCTTTCAGCAGTCGCTTCAGGCCTCTCTCGTAGCCGTCAAAAGTATCCTCCTCGGGCTGGGGGGCCGCGCTCTGCATCTCTGCCACGATCAGCTCACGAAATTGCCCAAAGGCCGGGCCTATCGGGTTTTTCTCCCTGGCGTCCCACGGGTAGCGGCCGTCTCGGAAGTACACCAGTGTGCTCTTTCCGTCGGGTTGCTCGTAGGCTTCGATGGATGCATAGCCGGGACATTCCCCTATTATGCCGTTGATGGCCGGCACGTACACCTCCACTCCCCACGCGCTACAGATAGAGGGAGTAACATCGTCTTGCGGTGCAAGCCTTGAGCCGTATGCTCCAGGATAGACACCGTCGCGCGCGACGGTCTTCCTTACCTCGCGGAATTCCAGTTGCACGCCTTCCGGCGAAGTCCAGCGTCGCCCATGCAGGCTGGCAAGTCTCTCCATCAGCCCGCGGAAGTACTCAACACCGCCATGGAAGACCCCGGGTTGCACCTCAGACGAGGCAATATCCCCTGTGTCGCTGCCCTCCTGTACCCCGCCCCACCAGGTACATGCCTGGTACGCCAGATCCTCGGCCCACGGCCACAGCGCGGTGTTGGCCTCGATCACCAGTCTGGTTCGCCCATCGCCAAGCGGGCTTGCCCGAAGCCGGGCGCACACGGAATCCGTAGTCCACTCCGTGTCGGAAGCCGCGGGAGGAAACCCGTTCACCTCCATTACCCAGGTGTCTTCCTCGTACCCGTCGCGCGGCCCCGGGTCGGCGAAGCCGTATTCCCATCCTGCCCCAGCGTGCCGAACGGCGTCAAACCGGGAGTACTCCTTGAGCCGGCGCAGCACCACGGTCTGACTGTCAGCGCTGAGAATCAAGGTGATCTTGCTCAGTTCATCCGGCGCTTGACCTGCCGGCCTGCCAGGGCGCCCGGCTGCCCCTTGCTCACCTACGGCCGGTTCGGAGTACTCCCACTCCCGCCTAGTCGTCGCCACCAGTTCGTCAAAGTAGACCCCCACACCAGAGTGGGCACACTTGGCAACGACTTTGACCTCGGCGTCGTTGTGTTGGAAGACCTCGAACGAGATCACGGCCCCCAGCGCGGCGCCGGCATTCGATCCACGCATCTCTACCACAGTTCGGCCCTCAAAGGCCGAAGATCCGACTTTGGCCGGCCGCAGCCTTATCTCCCCTGCCGAGGAGGGGAATGTACGGGAGCCAACCTTCCGTGTCCAGTACCTCAACCGCGAGACCAGTGTCTCCGTGTTGGTCCTCAGCAGGAATTCTACTTTTTGCGGCTCGGCCATCTTAGCCTCCATAATACGCCACGCCCGCCCGGTGACTTGCCAGGACGGGCGCTGGTGTGCTATATACGCTTGCCGGGACGATCTCCCCGCCCTGGCCGGCCCCAGGCTCGGCAAGGCCGTGGGGCTTTCTCGTTCACTTGTTCGGGTTCCATTATACCACGCTTCAGGCCGGAGCGGTACTCACGCCGCGGAAGCGTTTCCGGTTGGGGACATCGCCCCGGCACAATGATCCGCAGCCATCCCTCCCCCGACCACCCCGCAGCCGTGTCGCCGCCCTGGTCCATAGCCGCCCCCCGCAGTCCCATTGGATGGGCGCCGGGTGGCGGCGGTTGTGGGTAGAATCGTCACGGCGCAAGCAGACGCTCACCCGCTTCCTCAAAGACCTGCCGGGCCTGCTCGGCGTCGGCGGCCAGGGCGTAGACCGCGGAGAGGGCCCGGCTGCGGCGACGGATGGCGGTGGTTCCGGTGATCCGCGTCCCACGGGGGAGGCTGGCCACCGGGAGCGGGGGATCGACGGCCTGGCCCTGCTGCAGACCTTGTACCAAAGGCGGTGCATAGGTCTACCCCGAATCGATGCGCCGTCGAGTGAGCCCCTGCCGAACGAGGCGTTACGAGGGGATGGGGGAGGCTGTTGTCAGGTCCAGGGCAAGGCAGAGCCGGGGCGGGTCTGGGCCTGCCCCGGCTCTGCCTTGCGTGTCAGTGGCGCATGACCACCGGCAGGTAGACCCGCCAGGGCTCGCCCAACACCCCGAAGAGGCCGAGGGAACCGACCTGGGCGGTAACCCGGTCGGTCCCGGGATCGATCGTGCTGGGAATTCCGGCCGATGTCCAATCGCTGCCGTTCCAGCGGTACAGAGCCAGCGTCTCCTCCCGCACGCTCCCCCGTTCTTGGTCGGTGTAGCCGATGGTGACCGTGTAGGTTGCCCCGGGGACGAGTACGGCCGGCTGGCCCGTGTCCGAGTAGACAGCGGTGGCGCTGTAAAAGTGGTGGATGCCGGCGAGCGTGCCGCCGGGGGCGGGGACGCCAGAGGGAGCGCGAGGAACGTGGACGACGCGGACCGTTTCGCTAAAGGCCCCGGCGGGAAAGGTGTACTCAGTCTGGTCCACGGTGGAGGAAACGGGTCCCCCCGCCGGCGAAATGATTCCCTCCACCGGAAAGGCGTAGACGTAGGCGTATTTGAGGTCGCCGTACAACCAGTCGTAGTAACTGATGTGCGGCCGGCCGGATGAATCCAGGGCCAGCGAGGTGTACTCTCCCACATACCCGGCCGCATCCACCGTCTCGGTGAACCAGGCCGTGCCGTCGGAGTAGGCATATCTCAAGCCGCCGCCGGAGTAACTGATGTGCGGCTGCCCCGTGGTGTCCAGGGCCAGCGAGGTGTATTCTCCCACGTACCCGGCCGCATCCACCGTC
>CAZTIG010000015.1:0-68669 GCA_964613665.1 uncultured Chloroflexia bacterium | reverse complement strand
CGGTGAACCAGGCCGTGCCGTCGGAGTAGGCATATCTCAAGCCGCCGCCGGAGTAAGTGATGTGCGGCTGCCCCGTGGTGTCCAGGGCCAGTGAGGCGTAATCCCACACGTCCCCGGCCGCATCCACCGTCTCGGTGAACCAGGCCGTGCCGTCGTAGTAGGCATATCTCAAGCCGCCGCCGGAGTGAATGCTATGTGGCTGGTCATTGTACACACCCTCCGGGCCGCCACCGAAGTAACTGATGTGTGGCCGGTCATCTATATCCAGGGCCAGCGAGGTGTCCCCCCCCACCCAGTTTCCGCCGTTGTTCACCGTCTGGATCTGCCAGGTGGAGCCGTCATAGTAGGCATACTTCAAGTCGAGGTTGGTGTCGTCGGAGTAACTGATGTGCGGCCGGCCGGCAGTATCCAGCGCCAGCGAGGCGCCGCTGCCTACGGCCCCAGCCGAGTCCACTGTCCGGAGCTGCCAGGAGAAGCCATCTTGGTAGGCGTACCTGAGGTCACCGTTGGTGGAGTCATAGTAGCTGACGTGTGGCCGGCCAGCCCCGTCCAGGGCCAGCGAGGTATACATGCCCACATCCCCGCCTGCATCCACCGTCTGGGTGAACCAGGCCGTGCCGTCGTAGTAGGCGTACTTGAGGCCATCGTTGGTATCGTCGTAGTAGCTGATGCGTGGCCGGCCGGATGAATCCAGGGCCAGCGAGGTGTACTCTCCCACATACCCGGCCGCATCCACCGTCTCGGTGAACCAGGCCGTGCCGTCGGAGTAGGCATATCTCAAGCCGCCGCCGGAGTAACTGATGTGCGGCTGCCCCGTGGTGTCCAGGGCCAGCGAGGTGTATTCTCCCACGTACCCGGCCGCATCCACCGTCGCGGTGAACCAGGCCGTGCCGTCGAAGTAGGCGTACTTCAGGTCGCCGTTGGTGGAGTCGTAGTAACTGATGTGCGGCCGGCCGGCGGTGTCCAGGGCCAACGAGGTGTATGCTCCCACGTCCCCGGCCGCGTCCACCGTCGCGGTGAACCAGGCCGTGCCGTCGTAGTAGGCGTACCTGAGGTCGTAGTTGGTCGAGTCAAGGTAACTGATGTGCGGCTGCCCCGTGGTGTCCAGGGCCAGCGAGGTGTATTCTCCCACGTACCCGGCCGCATCCACCGTCGCGGTGAACCAGGCCGTGCCGTCGAAGTAGGCGTACTTCAGGTCGCCGTTGGTGGAGTCGTAGTAACTGATGTGCGGCCGGCCGGCGGTGTCCAGGGCCAACGAGGTGTATGCTCCCACATACCCGGCCGCGTCCACCGTCGCGGTGAACCAGGCCGTGCCGTCGAAGTAGGCGTACCTGAGATCGTAATTGGGGTAGCCGGCGTAGTAACTGATGTGCGGCCGGCCGGCAGTGTCCAGGGCCAGCGAGGTGTACCTGCCTACTACCCAGGAGTCGTCTGCCGTTTCCAGGTGCCACTGGCTCCCATCGTGCCAGGCATAGTAGAGGTGGTCAGCACCATAGGCGATGTGGGGATGCCCCGCGGTGTCCAGGGCCAGGTTGCGGCTTCCCATGTTACTGAACGACTTGGGCGCGTCCACCCGCTCAATCTCCCATGTCAGCGGCCAGCCCGCGCCTGCCGGCGTTGCCGCAGTCGCCGCCGGCCCAACTCCCGGGCTTTCCGCCCGGTCTGCGGAACCATCTGCTCGTGGCAGGATTTCCTCTTGTTCCCCTTCTGACCACTGGGCCATCACCGGAACCAGGGAAAGGGTCAGCAGCAACACGACGGTCAGGTACACAACTGCTCGCTTCATGGATTCTCCTCCTCTGCTCCGTAGCGATTGAACGACTTGCCTGCAAGGCAACCTCATCTGAAAGCTCTCCTGTAGGCCTGATGATAGCACATCCGGGAAAGAGCGTTGGCCAACGACGATTGTAAGACTTTGTTGGGCATTCTTATGGTAGGAAAACCAGGCGACCATCCTGGGCTGACATGACAAAATCGCGAGAATCGGGCATAATATGGGGTACTTGGCAATGCGCAAAGACAAGGAGGTTCTGATGGCGCTGTACCAGCCCCACGACTTTACGATCCCCGAGGACACCGCTCAAGTCGCCCGCGCTGCTTTCCCCAAGGGCAATGCCTATATGACTATACGGGAGGAATTGGGCCCCTTGTTCCAGGACAAGGATTTTGCCGCGTTGTTTGCCCTGCGCGGTCAGGCGGGCGAATCCCCCGGGTTGCTGGCCATCGTGACCATCCTGCAATTTATGGAAGGGCTCACTGACCGCCAGGCCGCGGACGCTGTACGGAGTCGCATCGACTGGAAGTACCTCCTCGGGTTGGCGCTGACGGATCCAGGCTTTCACTATTCCATCTTGAGTCCATTCCGGGATCGGCTGCTGGCCGGTGGTCAGGAGGCGCAGCTGTTCGACCAGGTGCTGGAACGGATTCGGGGGCGGGGTCTGTTGCCAAACAAGCGGGTCCAACGGACGGATTCGACGCACGTCTTGGCGGCCGTGCGGCAGTTGAACCGCCTGGAATGTGTGGGCGAAACCCTCCGCCGCGTCTTGGACGATCTGGCGCGGGCCGCGCCCCAATGGTTGCTGACGCAGATTACCCCCGACTGGTTCGACCGTTACCGGCGGCGTTTTGAGGTCTATCGGCTGCCCCAGGAAAAGACCGAGCAGGAAGCGTTGCGGTTGCAGATTGGGCAAGATGGCGTGCACTTGCTGGAGGCGCTCTATCACCCCAAGACCCCAGCCTGGCTCCGGGAACTGCCAGCGGTAGACGTGCTGCGCCAGGTTTGGATCCAACAATATTACACGGAGGGACAACAGGTCCAGTGGCGCGAAGAGGCGGACCTGCCGCCCCACAAGCTCCTGATCGTTTCGCCCGACGACATCGAGGCGCGCAACCGCACGAAACGCGCGACCAATTGGACCGGCTATGCCGTTCACCTGACGGAAACCTGTGGTCCCGAAGAACTGCATCTGATCACCGCCGTCGAAACGACCGCAGCCACGACCACGGATGGCTTGACCCTGGCGGCGATTCACCAGGACCTGGCCACCAAGGACTTGCTGCCGGAGGAACACTTGCTCGATACCGGTTATGTGTCGGTCGTCAACCTGCTCGACGCCCGGCGCGACCACGGCGTGGACCTGATTGGCCCCGTCGGCGGGGGTGGTAGTTGGCAAGACAAGGCCGGACAAGGCTTTGGGATCAATTGTTTCCGCATTGACTGGCCAGCCCAGATCGTGACTTGTCCCCAGGGGCGGCACAGCCAGAGTTGGCACACGCGCCGAGAGAAATACGGCCACGAGTATATCGCGGCCTACTTTGCCCCGGCCGATTGCCTGGTGTGCGCCCATCAGCCTGATTGTACCCAATCCAAACGCGGAGTTCGAACGGTGACCTTCAAGCCGCAGCTCGAATACGAAACGCTCCAGGCCGCCCGCGAACGCCAGGAGACCACCACGTTCAAAGAGAAGTACAACAAACGTGCCGGGATCGAGGGCACGATCTCGCAGGGTACACGCGCCTTTGATCTGCGCCGCTCCCGGTACCTCGGATTGGTCAAGACCCATCTGCAACACCTGGCCACGGCTGCGGCAGTCAATTCGACGCGGGTGGCATATTAGTTGATGGCTGACCGGCCGGAGCAACAGACTGCCTATCGTTCCCCATTTGCAGCCTTGGCTCCGGCTTCAGCTTGACGTAAGAATGCCCAACAAAGTCTTATAACCGTCGCTGGCCAGGGCACACCTTGCTTCCTGAGCATCCCCCTACCACCTTCGCAAGATCAGCGGGAGACAAACACTGTAGGGCCACTCTTCAAGCACTCGCACCGTGAGGCTCCGCGATGCCAGACCGCAATCGTTGGTCCCTGTGACGGTCACTGCGTAAGTTCCCGTCAGGGTCCAGCTGTAGGCGGCAACAGGACCGACGGTGGCGTTGTTCCAGGTAAAGGTGAACGGCACACTGGCAGTGATGGGCTGCGGTGTCGCCTGGTAGGTCCCTGTCTGGCCCACGAGCAGGGCCAGGGGACCGGTTACGGCGACGCCCTCGATCGGCTGGCAGAAGACGGTGACAGTGACCGCATCCTGGACCAGACTGCAACGGTTGGTGCCCGTGACCGCCAGGGTGTGCCCCCCGGTTACATGCCAGGTGTAAACCGCTGTGGGGCCGGTTGTCCCGTTGTCCCAGGTAAATGTCATCGGGATGGTGGCGGTTAAAGGAGCGTAGCTAGCCTGGAAGGATTGCGGCACGCCCATAGGGGCAGAGGCCGGCCCGATGATGCTCACGTTGTCAATCCCCACGCAGGGCCAGGCGTACTTGGGGTCCCCATTGATTGCGTCAAAGTAGGCCACGTGCGGTAGGCCGACTGCGTCGAGGGCCAGAGAGGCCCGTGCCGAGGAATCACTTCCAACGCTGCCGTCGACCATCTCAAGTTGCCAGCCAGCGCCCGTCCAAGAGGCGAGCCATAGTGCGCCCCAGGAATAGTAGGCGATGCGCGGTCGGCCGGCAGCGTCCAAAGCCAGCGAAGTCGGCGCGGGATGACTCACAGCTGTCACTGTTTCGATTTGCCAGTCTGCGCCGTCGTGGTAGGCGTATTTCAGGGTCTCGCTCAACCAGGCGTAGTAACTGATGTGGGGATGACCGAGCGTGTCCAGGGCCAACGACGTGTATCCTCCCCAGGCTCCTGCACTGGTATCCACAGTCTCGATCTGCCACCCGAAGCCGTCGTAGTGGGCGTACTTCAGATGCCCCAGGGTACAATCTAGATAGCTGACGTGGGGCTGGCCAACCGTATCGAGGGCCAGAGAGGAGTAGGCTCCCACCGACTCGTTCGGGTCCACCGTCTCGATGTGCCAGGAGGAACCACCGTAGTAGGCGTGCCGCAAGCCCTCCTGGCGGTAAATGATGTGGGGATTGCCGGCCCAATCCAAGGCCAACGAGGTATCGTTTCCGGTGGAAATATCTACGGTCGTGATCTCCCAAGAAGCCCCTGTCAATTCGGCGTACTTTAGCAAGCCATTGGTGGTGTCATGGTAACTGATATGGGGCCGATCGTAGGGGTCTACAGCCAGGGACGTATCGCGCCCTATGTCTCCACTACCATCGACCATTTCGGTCTGCCAGGTGGAACCATCGTAGTGCGCATAGCGCAGATCATCATTGATCTCGTCAAAGTAGCTCAGGTGAGGTTGATCGTGCGAGTCCAGGGCCATGGACAGATACCATCCTACCTGGCCGCCCACATCCACCGTCTCGTTCTGCCAGCCACCTCCTTCGTTCCAGGCGTGCTTCAGAAGGTTCCAGGTGGTGAGATAGCTGATATGCGGAGAGGAGGTGGATTCCAAGTCCAGGGAGATGTAGGCGAAATCACTGCAGCCCGCAGAGGATTCGACTACCTGAAACTGCCATGCGCTTCCATCGTGCCAGGCGTACTTCACAGCTCGCTGGTCTGAGTGAAAGTAAGCGATGTGAGGTCGACCTGACCCATCCAGGGCCAGAGAAATGAACCCGCTGGGTCAACCCAAGCCTGCCTCGACAACCTCAGTGTGCCAGGTAGAGCCATCGCTCCAGGTGTATCTCAGGTCCACTTGAGACTGGGTGCCCACCCGGTAAGCGATGTGAGGATGGTCTGAGGCATCGAGGGCCATCGAGGCATACCAGCCCACGTTCACCCCTTCCGAATCCACCACCTCGACCTGCCATGCCGTTCCATCATACCACGCGTACTTCAGCTCTTCATTGTACGGGTCGTAGTAGGCGATGTGCGGCTGGCCAGAGGAATCCAAGGCGATCGATGCAGAAGCGTAATAGACCCCAGACCCTGTGACATCCACAGCCTCGATTTGCCAAGCTGCCCCGTCGTACCAGGCGTAATGGAGCTGACCACTTTTATGAAAGGCGATGTGAGGATGCCCTGACTCATCCAAGGCCAATGAGGTGTACCCATACGCGCCGTCAACAACCTCGATGGTCCAACCTGAACCATCAAAGGAGGCATACTTCAGCTCGTAATGCGTAGCGTCGAAGTAACTAATGTGAGGCCAACCGGATGCGTCGAGGGCCAAAGAAGTGTACCGCCCCACACCCCAAGAAGCATCTACTACTTCCTGGTGCCATGTTGTGCCGTCGCTCCAGGCGTAGTAGAGGTGGTCCGCACCGTAGGCAATGTGCCGGTGCCCGGCGGTGTCCAGCGCCAGGCTACGGTTTCCCATGCATTCGAACATCTTCGGCGCATCCACCCGCTCGGTGATCCAGGAATCTGCATTTATTCCTGTCGTCTGGGTGATAGGTTCTCGGTCTGTTGCAGGGGCACCCATAGGTTCAGGAGAACAGGGCCCCAGCACCTCCGTCAGGAGTTCTGGCTCCTGTGCCCAAGTGGCCGCGAGTGGGCCCAGAAGCAGTGCCACCATGCCCAGGAATCCAAGGAGATGTACGCCTTTTCTTGTCTTCATGGTTCTCGGTCCTATCAAATGGGGAACAAAGCAAACGGGCGATGGCTAAAGGTCTTTCACCACGAGGGGCAGGTAGATACGCCTGACCTGGTTGCCCACTACCCAGGTCTCATCAATCGTGCCGTCGCTGCCGTGGTCTACGTATAGCGTCATCGGGCCGGAGCCGTCCCACGTGCCATAGTCCACGTAGTGGGTGTCCGTTGCCGAGATGACCAGGCCGGTGTGGACGAACCACTGCTCGCCGGCTGCGCCGACGCGCCAGATCTCCAGGTCATACTCACCGCCGCTGGCCTGCGCATTGTTAAAGGCCAGTTGGCCGGTGGACATATCGGCGGTCAGCGTTACGACCTGGTTTGCTCCGACGTCAGCATGGCCGATCTCGAACTGCACGCTTTCACTCACCTGGTCCAGGGCAAGTATGAGGGCAGTTTCTTTGTCGGTGCTGGACCGGTAGGCCAGTTCTGTGCCGTCCGGCGCAAATGCCAGGAGATCCTGCGTCCCTGTCTCCACCGCCACGTCCTGTACCGAGGTGGCATAGCCCGGCCCGAACTGGGTAACCGCCGCCGTTGCCGTCTGAGTAAGGATTTGACCGTCCAGCAGGATGGTGTAGGTGCCGGTGACGGGCAGGTAGTAGATCGGTTCTGCCGGGAGACCCAGGCCGCCAGGAGGTACGGTGCCGAAAGCGCCGGGCACTTCGCTCACGAACTGATCGCCCACGTAGCCGATCCGCCGGCCCTGGGAATCGGTGATCAACAGGTGCCCTTCGCCGGACAGCCACGTCTGCCCCAGTTGTGGCTCACTTTGTGCCCCTGCCCCGCCGCACCAGGGGCATTGGGCTAGCTGGGCATAGGTCGAGATGGGGATGGCGCCCAGGGAGTGGCTGTTGGCGTCCCCGCTCCAGGTGCCGATGCCGCCGCCCAGGTCATAACTCCAGACATTGGCCGTCACGTTGACCTCGACGTGGCGGTTGGCGTCGTTCGGGTAGTTGTTATCATAGATCCAGATCCAGTGGATGCCGCTGCCCCGGTCTTCGACCAGGTAAGGGGTGATTGAGTGGCCCGCGGTGCGGGCGGGGTTGTACACGATGAGCGTCGTGGGGTCGGCAAAGCCGCCAGCGATGGTCGAGCGCACCTGCTCCAGAACCTCGGCCGGGGTCTTCTCGAGCGCCTGGCTGCGGGCCGTGGCTACGGGGTTCGGTATCTGCAGCACCCAGTAGTAGGCGATGTGCCTGCGGACGTTCTCCAGCAGGAGGTCGTGGGCCGTGGAGGCTCCTGTCTGGAAATCGGCGGGGTTGTCCAGGTCCTTGAAGAAACGCAGGCCGGTCGTCGTAAAGCCATCGCAGTGGCCGCCGTTCATCGCCCGGTTGGCATTCCACTCCCAGAGCAGGGCTGGTCTCTTGAGCACACATACCGGCCATTGAGCCGCGCAGGCCGCATCTGCGCCGAACATGCGCACCACGTCATCGGCCGTAAAGTCAATGGGGGGCAGGGGAAAATGGCCGCCGTAATTCGGGAAGTTGTAGCCATGGAGGTCTGGACGAAAGGCACTGTCTCCACTGGTTTTATGAGCGTATTTCAAGCTTTTGTTATCGCCATCGCAATAGCTAATATGTGGCCGGCCGGCCGAGTCCAGCGCCAGGGACGCGTACTGGCCCACGGAACCGCTATCAACTGTCTCGATCTGCCAGGCCGTGCCGTCATAGTAGGCATACTTGAGGAGGTGGTTTGGCCAGTCGTAGTAACTGATATGCGGCCGGCCGAAAGAATCCAGCGCCAGCGAGTTGTACTGGCCGACGTCGACGGCGCTGTCCACTGTTTCGGTGACCCAGCCCGTGCCGTCGTAGTGGGCATATCCTAAGCCGTAGTAGCCGCGATAGTAACTGACGTGCGGCCGGTCGGAGGAATCCAAGGCTAGGGATGCGCACGAGTTGACGTAGTTGTCAACTGCCTCGAACTGCCAGGCCGAGCCATCATACCAGGCATGCTCCAACCCCATAGGGCCGGCGCAGCTGACGTGGGGCTGCCCTGATGAGTCCATTGCCAGCGAGAAGGGAGCATAGTCGTAGTGGACTGTCTCGGTATGCCATGCGGTGCCATCAAAGGATGCATACATCATATAGAAGGGGGGGCCGGAGGAGGAGTAAGCGATGTTGGGGTGGCCATCCAAGTCCAAAGCCAGCGAGTTAGGATCGCCCCCATGTCTATCCAAAATCTCGATTTGCCAGGAGGATCCGTCAAAGTGGGCATACTTCAGCCAGCCCATGCCGCAGTCATGGTAACTGATGTGCGGTCTATCCATGGAATCCAGTACAAGTGACTTGCGATTCACCGGACCATCCAGAGTCTCCACTTGCCAGGCAAAGCCGTCATAGTGGGCGTACTTCAGGGCGATTGCCCAGCCGCTTGGGTTGTAGCTGGTATAGCCAATGTGTGGATGGTCGGAGGAGTCTAAGGCCAGGCTGGTCCACCACCCCGCCAACTCGCTGTCCACCGTCTCGATGTGCCAGGTGGCGTTTGCCCCATTATCCCGCTGCGTCTGCGCTGCAGTGTCCGTCACCTCGGCGGGCGGAGAATTGTCAGGGGCAGGCCGAGCCACTGCCGGTACGGCCCCGGCCAGGAGCAATGCAAGGGCAAGAAGGGAAAGGACCGCCCGAAAGAAAGGAGCCTTGTTCACAGGAGCACCTCCCATCACTAGCAGCAGGTCGCTTGACTAACTCGACAAGGCGAGTGAATCGACGCCGCTGCGTGGGGAAGCTGTCATCACTGCCGGCGTGCGCCCCGTGTCCACAGTCAAGAGTGCCAAGCAGAGCGCTCCAGTGACGGTGAGAAGCCCGAGGCGCGCGTCCCAATCACTTGTGGGGTTGTCCTCCACCTTCTACCCTCCTCGCGAAAGCGGGGCTGTCGGGGTGGCTCTTGTTACGGTCATTATAGCAGGGTCAATGCTTGTTGTCCATAGTCCATGAGTACTGCCCGAGTACCGGTCTGGCTTAGCGGCCCTCGTGTAGCTAAAGCAACATGTGCACCACGAATCAGCCCCACTCGCGTCGCGGCGCGTTACTTTGGGCATCGGAAGCTCACTGGCACCGCCCAGTGGTGGGGGAAACACACGGTAGAACTCCCTCCCACGCTTCTTGCCCTTCCCGTGTTATCGTACCGCCGGCCGGCGCTCCCGTCAAGGGACCCTTCGACTCCGCTGCGCTCCGCTCCGGGCCCTTGACCGGCGCGGCCGGCCGGCGGTGTGGCAGCGGGCGAAATGCTTCACCCTTCTTTACCAAAGGAGCATCCGATGACCCGACTGAACGCCCAGGCCAAGATGCAATATTACCCGACGCCTCCCCGCGTCGTGGAGCTGATCGCTGCCCACGTCGCCCAACCCCTCCCGGCCGGCCTCCGCTTCCTCGATCCCTGTGCCGGCAAAGGCGAAGCCCTGGCCCAGCTCGGCTTGCTTCTCGGCGGCGCGGAGACCTACGGCGTGGAGCTCAACGCCGGCCGCGCCCAGGACGCCCGCGCCCGCCTGACCCGCGCCCTGGCGTGCAGCTACAACGAGCTGCGCGCTTCCGCCGGTGCCTTCCAGCTCCTCCTCCTGAATTCGCCCTACGACTGGGAGAACGGCAAGCGGCTGGAAGTGCTGTTCCTGCAGCACGCCAACGGCAAGGGCTGGCTGCAAGGCGGCGGGCTGCTGGTGTGGATCGTGCCGGAGCACGTCGCCCGGCGGGAGGAGGCGAAGAAGTTCCTGTCCGCCTGGTACGAGGACCTGGCCATCTACCGCTTCCCCGAGCCGGAGTACGCGGCCTTCAAACAAGTCGTCGTCTTTGGCGCGCAGCGGGCCAGGCGCGTCTCCGCCGCTCCCTGGGAGGTCCCCGCGGACGTCCCGGTCCTGGGCGCGGAGGATAAGGTCTACACCCTCCCCACGCCGGTACCGCTGGCGCGCTTCCACTTCCACTCGGCGACGCCCTCCCCGGAAGACCTGGCAGAACTCGCCGGCCGGGCGGTCCGCGACTTTCCCGAGCTCACCGCCCCGCCCGTGCCGCTGGAGGCCAGTGTCCGGCCGCTCCTCCCCCTGCGCGGCGGCCACCTGGCGATGTTCCTGGGAGCGGGCATGGTGAACAACTGCGAGCTCGCGCGGAACGGGCAACAACTCCTGGTCAAAGGCCGCACGGTCAAGGTGGTGGACACGGCCGAGGAAGCGACCGCGGACGGCGCGCGCACGGTGCAGACCGAGCGCCTGCTCAGCCGCATCCGCACCCTGGACCTGGCCAGCGGCGAGGTCGAGACGCTGGAGGGCGAGGCGCAGCTCAAGCCGTTCTTTGAGCAGTGGATCGCGCCGCTGGCCCAGGCGGTGCGCGCCCGCTTTCGGCCGCTCTACGAGTTCGCGCTGCCGGAGGGTCTGGGCGCTGTGTTCGCCGGCCTCTCGCGGAACCGGGCGCTCCCGGGCCGAAAAGAATCGGGCCTCTTTCCCGCCCAGGCCCACACCGCCGCGGCGGTGCTGGAGCGCTTCCAGGGCGGCGGCCGCTTTGCCGTGCTGGTGGGGGAGATGGGGGTGGGCAAGACGACGGCGGCCCTGGCCGTGGCCGCGGGGTTGTGCGCCCGCAAAGCTGCTCGAGCGGGGCAACCGCAGCCCTTCCTGGTCGTGGTGATGTGCCCGACGCACCTGACGGCCAAGTGGCGGCGCGAGGCCGTGGAGGTCTGGCCGGGGGTGCGCGCGGCGGTGGTGGACTCGGCGGCCCAGGCCGCGCAGTTCGCCCGGCGGGCGCTGGCCTCCCCCGGTGCGCCCCACGTGGCGATTGTGAGCAAGGAGATGGCCAAGCTGGGCCCGGGCTGGGCGCCGGCCTACCAGGTCCACCGCTGCGACCACTCGGAATCCTACCGCTGCCCCGACTGCGGGAGCGAGGTGGTGGACAGGGACGCTGTGCCCATCCGCAACCCTGATTACCTCGAGCAGAAGCCGCGGCGCTGCGCGGAGTGCGGCGCGGCGCTGTGGCAATATACGCACCGCTTCGCGAAGGAGAACGGCAACCCCCGCTGGCCGATTGGCGACTTTCTGGCTCGGCGCTTTCCCGGCCGAGTGGACCTGTTCGTCAGTGACGAAGTTCACCAGTGCAAATCACAATCCACCGACCAGGGCTACGCCTTCGGCAGCCTGATCCAGGCGGCGCGGCATACGCTGGCATTGACTGGGACGATTTTCGGCGGGGTGAGCAGCTCCTTGTTCTTCCTCTGGCACCGGTTGGGCGACCCGCAGGTGCGCGGACGCTACAATTGGCACGAAGTGCAGCGGTGGGTGGAGCACTACGGCGTCCTGGAGACGATCGTCGAGGAGAAGGAGAGCGAGAACCGTTACGGCCACTACACCGCCAACAAGCGCGTCAGCCGGCGCACGCGGGAGATACCGGGGGTGTCGCCGGCCCTGGTGCCACTCCTGCTGAACTCGACGATCTTCCTGCGGCTGGCGGACCTGGGCTACAGGCTCCCGCCTTATCGCGAGGTCCCCGTCCTCCTGGACATGGCCCCCGACCAGGCCCGCGACTACGCCCGGCTGGACGACGCGCTGCAAGCCGCCTTTCACGAGGACCGCCGGCTGCTCTCGGCCTGGCTGCAATCCACCCTCGGCCGGCCCAACAGCTGCTTCCGCGAGGAAGAGGTCACCGACCCGGAGGGCCGCCAGATTTACCTGGCCCCGGCCCTGCCCGCCGACGTCCTCTACCCCAAGGAAGCCTGGCTGGTGGAGCACTGCCGCCAGGAAGCCGCCCGCAGCCGCAAGGTACTGGTCTACCTACGCCAGACCGGGACCCGCGACATCCAGCCACGCCTGGCGACAATCCTGGAGCGCGCGGGCCTGCGCGTGCGGGTGCTGCGGCAGAACGTCGACCCCTCCCGCCGGGAGGAATGGGTGCGGCGGGAGGCGCCGCGCTGCGACGTGCTCGTCTGTAATCCCAAGTTAATCGAAACTGGCCTTGACCTGCTTGCCTTCCCCTCGATGATCTTTTTTGAGACCGAGTATTCGCTCTATACGCTGATGCAGGCTGCCCGCCGCTCCTGGCGGCTGGGGCAGACCGCGCCCGTGGAGGTGTACTGGCTGGCCTACGAGGGCAGCATGGAGCACCGCGCCATCGCCCTGGTAGGCCGCAAGATCGGCGCGGCCAGCCTGGTCTATGGCGACGAGGCCGCGGCGGCCCTGGCCGAGCAGGCGGGGGCCGGACGAGGGCTGCTCCACGAGCTCGCCCAGGAGGTTATCAAAGGGGCGGAGATACAGGACCTCTCCGACCTCTTTACGCAGGCGAACCAGGCCGACGGCTGGCTGGCCGCGGCCGGGACGGACGGCTCGCTCACCCTTTGGACACAGGAGCCGGCGGCGGCGGTCGTTCCCGAGGTCCCGCCCGAGCCGGCTATCACGATCACCGTGGCGCCGCCGCCGGGCAAAGCGGCCCAGCTCTCCTTCCTTGGCGCGTTCGAGGAAGAAGGCGCGCTGGCTCTGTCCTGGGTCGAGGCCGGCCCGACACGCGACCGCCGCCGGCGCTAACCCATCCACGTGCAGTGGCTGCCATCGACAAGGAGGAAAATGGGAAAAGAGGGAATACCTCTGGAGGGGTGACCATCCGCGGCGTGGTGGGCGCACAACTTGCGATGGTTGCATCGCCGACGAGTCAGGTTCGAGCCTGGAACCCACCCATCTGATCGCGAATGTAGCTGATTGCGGCTCCACTACGGTCTATGCCCGCGCTGCAGTGGATTAGCACGGGCTTTGCGAGTCGGCAGTAGCTTTCCCATATGCGGGCGGACTCATCGTCCGTCAAAGGGGGGTGCTGGTGGTCTTTGGTGCGAATGAGCCCCACCTGAAATCCAGCCTGCCCATAGTAGCCTATCAGATCCCCAGGTGGCAACCCGCTGCAATAAGACAATTGGTCGTCGCCGAGGAGACAGATGATCGAGGCTATCCCCTCTTTTCTCACATCAGCGATCCATCCGTCTACAATCTCCCTGGAGACTTGCGTGTATGGATAGCCAGGCCTGGATGACCTGGCCAGTTTCTCAGGGATAACCCAGCAAACCATGACTTTCTCCAGGACCTATCCCTTGTGAGGGAAAGGATCGAGCTTTGCTTGCGACATTGCGTCGAATAGTGGCATCGTCAGTTGTCTGGCAGATCCGACAGGCTCTTCCTGGAGGACCAGGGCAGAGGCACGGCAAGTTCGTCTGTAATCATCGCGATCATATGGGGGAGTGAGGTGTTGCAAGCGGACATCCTGCGTGAATGGAGTACTCCCTCTTATTCCCGTAACGGCCAAGCCGAGGTCAACTGGCGCGGTGTACCTGGCCTTCTCATAGAGTTGCCCCAGCAACGCCAGGAACCGCGTCGTGTTCCCGGCGATGAGTTCAAAGAAGAGCATCAATCGCTCTCCCACACGTTCACCTGCCCTTCCACAGAAGAGATGGGCGCTGCCATCGAAGTCAACCTGCAGCTGCAAGGTTTCACCAGGCGCAGGGGAGTCATTGGTTCCCCCTGTGCCGCCCAGTATCCCGAGGAAACCCTCGGCGCGGCGGATCCAACGTCCTGGATGGAAACCAGGCTCGTATGGGCGCGGGAAAACCTTCGGCTTGCCTACGATTTCCACAAGTCCTTGCAACATCCCCTGGATTGCCTGTTTACTGTTTGCTGCCCTCTCGAGAAGCGATTCCTCGCATAACACGGGTCTGGCAATGATGTGCAGATAAGCGAATTCCTTGCGAGCCGGAAAGGGGACTTGCGCGATCTCCTCGGCAAGCAAAGCGTCCCGATCTACTTCCCAGTGGTTGCGACGCTCATACAGACGTGCTACTTCCCCTTCGGTGAGCGGAATATTGCCGGTCGCTGTACGCCCATAGTAGCGGTGTTCGCCCTTTACCACCACCATGTGCGGAGCCCGCTCCGATGCGGGGACTACAACGACGATGTAGCCCTTTGTCGGGTCAGCAGTCGTTGGAATCGCATGGATCATAACAGCCGGTGGCTCAGCGATGGAAGTCTGCACGATGGACGTGATTCGTTCTCGCTGGCCTTCCAGGGGTATAGGGTGCGGGATACGCGGAAAGCCATGCTCGTCCTCATCGATGCCATAGATTAGAATTCCCCCATCATTTGCCATCGCAGCCACATCTTTGGCGATCTCATTGTTCTTGGTGGGCAGCTCTCTCTTGACCTCAGAGATTGTGGTCTCCTCCAACGCTCCAGCGGAGACGGCCTGGGTGATTTCCTCCTCCCGCTTCGGTATCCACATAATGCCTCCTACGATCATCCAAAGAACTTGTCCCTGGTGACGCAGCCAACGCTGGCAAGGCATGCCATCTTCACCAGTAGGGACTGGCTACATAGATATTATTGTCCTACGGTGAGTATACCCCACCAATTCTTTCTGTGCAAGTCTCCAATGAGCCGAATCCTTCAGCCACGGTGGTCGGCCATCTGCCGAGTTCTACCACCGGATGGCCGCCCCGTCAAGGGGTAAACCCTTGACCGGCCGGCCATCCGGCGGTGTGGCGATGGACAAAGGAGCCGCCCGAACCTGCAGACCATACTTGTCCAGAGGGGGCAAAAGCAGTTCGTTTTTCTCCTTCTGCCACCGCCTGGGCGACCGCAGGTCCGAGGGCGCTACGGTTGGAGTCAATCATCCCACGGCTAAACCCGAAGGCTTGGGGGACAACCCGCAAGCCCGATTGACCAGGGCCAGCCGGGGAGCCTGGCAAGCGTTTGGACCCGGCTACGTTGGAGGTAGGACAAAAGACCCACCGGCGGGCGCTTCCTCAACCCGCCGCTCTGGAAGGACTGGCTGCAGACAAGCCCAGGGGTAGGCCCGAAACGGGCCAGTCCGGGGGGAGCACACTCCCCTACCCGGCCGCCAACATGCCCGAGGGGAGCCCGGTAGGAAAGCCAACCTACCGGCGTCACCCGCCGCGAGGCGGGGTGGAGGTAACTCCCAATGCAGGTGTTCGTGTTAGACCGGAAAGGAAGCCCACTGATGCCCACCCGCCCGTCACGGGCTAATGAACTCCTGCGGGCTGGGCGGGCCGTCGTGCATCGGCTGCAGCCCTTCACGATCCGGCTCAAAGACCGGATTGGTGGCGAGACTCAGCCGGTGCGCCTGAAGTTGGACCCCGGCAGCCGCGTCACCGGGATCGCCATCGTGCGCGAGGCGGGTGAGCAGGCGGTTGGGCTGCACCTGGCCGAGTTGCACCACAAGACCGACATCAAGAAACGGGTGGACCAACGGCGGGCCTATCGGCGGGGCCGCCGTACCCGGAAGCTCCGCCACCGCGCCCCGCGCTTTCTGAACCGGACTCGGCCCCGGGACTGGCTGCCGCCGTCCTTGCGGGCGCGGGTGGGCAATGTCCTTTCCTGGGTGCGGCGCTACCGGCGACTGGTGCCCATCACCGCCCTCTCGGTCGAACTGGCCCGCTTCGATACGCAGGCTATGCAAGACCCCGAGATCTCGGGGGTAGAATACCAGCAAGGCGAACTAGCGGGCTATGAAACCAGGGAGTACCTGCTGGAGAAGTGGGGCCGGCGGTGCGCCTACTGTGGGGCGACAGGCGTGCCGCTGCAAGTCGAGCACATCATTCCCAAGTCCAGGGGCGGGAGCGACCGCGTCAGCAACCTCACCCTGGCTTGCCGGCAGTGCAACGAGCGGAAAGCGAACCGGACCGCCGCCGAGTTTGGACATCCGCGCGTACAAGAGCAGGCCCGCCAGCCCCTCCAGGACGCGGCGGCGGTCAACTCCACGCGCTGGGCGCTGTGGCGGGAACTGACGGCCCTGGGCCTACCGCTAGAGGTGGGGACGGGCGGACGCACCAAGTACAACCGTACCCGCGTGGGCCTACCGAAAACCCACGCCCTGGACGCCCTGTGCGTGGGGGCCTCCACCCCAGAGCAAGTGTCTCTGAATGAGATGGGAGTGCTGACGATCCAGACCCTGGGCAGGGGACAGTACCGGCGCACCAATGTGTCGGCGTGCGGTTTCCCGCGAGGTTATCGGACCCGGCACAAACGCGTGCAAGGCTTCCAGACCGGCGACCTGGTCCGGGCCGTGATCCCGGCGGGCAAGTACGCCAGGCGACACATGGGCGTCGTGGTGGTGCGGATTTCCGGTTACTTTGATCTGGAAAAGAACGGCCGGCGGGTGGCGCAGGGGATCCATGCCCGGCACTTTCGCCTGCTGCAGCGGAGCGATGGCTATGGGTACGAGCAAGCTCCCGTCCCCCTTGAGTCCCCTTTTCCCAGGGGGGAAGGGACACCCGAGCGGCAAAATCTGGCGACGGAGGCCCCGGAGGAGGAATGACGATGATCAGGACGGTGCTGCTGAAGGTATGGAGCGCTGACGACGACCGCGAGGCGGAGTCTGCACTGGTGCGCCTCACGCCCGAAACGGCGCGGCGGCTGCTGGCGCGCATCGCGCAGGCCGGGGAACTCGCGGCCGACGATCCCGCCTTCCAGCTTCTGGCCTACTGGGACGATTCGCCGTCGCCGGTGGCCTACGAGGCCCTCGGCGCGGACCTGGCCGAGCAGGTCAATTTCGAGGAGTGCGTCGTCCTGGACGGGGACCTGGCAACGGCCGGCAACCGGATCAACGATGGTCCTCGCCCTTCGCGCCTGGTCGTCCTGGCCGGCGGCGTCCTGTGGGAGGGCGGCGGGCTGGAGACGGCGAGCATCCCCGTGGCCACGCTGCGGGCGCTGGGGCGGGATGGAATAACGCCGGCCCCCGGCCGCCGCAGCCTGTCTGCCGTCCCAACGGGACAGGCAGGCGCGGCCGACGACTACCTGGACGAGACGCCCATCGGTCGGGAGCTGCTGGATGGGTATGAGCGCGACTGAAGGCGCCGTCACTATCCATTACGCGCGTAATGGCCGGAAAGGAGCGCAGCGATGAGCTGGGGACCGCGTCTCGCCGATTGGTCGAGCGAGGCCCGCCACGCCCACCGGGCAGCAGCCGACCACCGCATCGCCCAGGAGGCCTGGTTCGAACTCGGTCCGCACCTGGACGACGACGGCCACACCCTCGTCGTCCCGTCGCCCTACTACGGCGGCCGGGAATGGGCCGCGTTCTGGAAGGCGCGCGGCTTTCGCTGGGATCCCCAGTACCACTGCTGGGAGCGGGACACGCGCCGGCCGCTCAGGGGCAAAGTATACGGCCCGCAGAGGTGGGTGCAGGCGGCGCGGGAGGCCTACGCCCGGTTCTGGCCGCGGTGGGGAGAAGCCCTCGGCGAGGCCACCGGGCCGGCCGCGGTGCCGGCCTCCCCCTGAAGCCTCGGCTGCCACGGCCCGGCGTCCGCGTCAAGGGGCGGCCCTTGACCCGTCCGGCCGGGCCGTGGTCGAGAAAGGGGCGGAAGCTCGCTAACCCGTGTCCACGTCGGGAGAGCCGATCCGGAAGGAGTGTCCCGATGGCCACCGTCCTCGCCGTTCACAGTTCCCAGGGGTGTCTTGGCCGCTGCGACGCCCGCTGCCACGAGGCTCGCGGGACGGTCTGTCGCTGCGTCTGCGGCGGGGCGAACCACGGGGTCGGGGCCGAGCATGCCGCCGCCAACGCCGCTCGACTGGGCGAGGAGATAGCGCGGAGCCACCAGCACAACGCCGGCACTCCGGCGGCGGTGCAGTTGCCGCTGGCGCTGTAGAAAGGAGACAACCGAAATGACAGCCAGTTTGAGAATAGGTTTTTGCACTACGTCAGGCGCCAGATTCCCGTGGTACTTTCGACAGCAGGGGGCACTTCAGGTGGGCATCAACCTGCTGCCTGGAACGTGGGGGCTCTCCATTTTCCTTGAATGGGAATGGATACGATGACGCTGGTGATCGTGCGCCGGCGGCGGTGCAGTTGCCGCTGCCGCTATAAGAAAGAAGGAGGTCGCCATGAAGATCGTGCTCAACCGCGAAGGCATCCAGATCCTGAAGCGGCTGGCCCCGTGGACCGGGACGAAGTACGGCCCCCCGGAGCTGAACCACCTGCTGGTCCGCGCCAACGGCGGTGCCACCGCCGCGGCCACCAACATCACCACGGCCGTCGTGGCGGCGCTCCCAGCGGTGGTCTGGGAGGAGGGCGCCGTGCTCCTCCGGCCCGGCGTCCTGGACACGCTGCACGGGGAGGAGGTCGTGGACCTGGCCACGACCGAGAAGGGGATCACTTTGCGCGCCGGGAGCAGCACGACGACGCTGCCCGGCGACCTGGACCCGGCCGGCTTCCCCGCCGTCGAAGAGACATCTGGAGAGACGGTCTTCCTGGGCGAGTTCGCCGCCGCGCCCTTGAGGGCGGCCCTCCAGCACGTGCGCGGCGTGCCCACGCCCGACGACGCCCAGCGCGCCTGGGCGCGGACGATCTGGGTCCTGGCCCGCGGGGGGCGACTGCTCATTGCCGCCGCGGACGGGTTCCAGCTCGCCCTGCGCTACGTCGAACCGGCCGAGCCAGCGGCCCGCGACGTGGAGCTGCTGGCCAGCGTACAGCTCGGGCGGCTGGCCGGCTTACTCGAGGAGACGGAGACGGTCCGGCTGGAAGCCGCGGCGAACGCGCTCCTGATCGCCACCTCTCCGGCCCGGCTGCGCGCCCGCGCGGCCCTGGAGGAAGGCAGGCTGCCCAACTACGAGGCCATCGTCCCGGACAAGGACGGGGCGACCCGGGCCGCATTCCCGGCAGGGGAGCTGCGCCGGGCACTGGGCGCGGTGGCCGGCTTTTCCGGCCTCTGCGACCTGGCCCTCCAGGACGGGGCGGTTTCCGTCGCCGCCAGCGGCGAGGACGGAACCGGCCGGGCAGAGGTCCCCGCAGCCGTCTCCGGGGCCGGCGTCACCGTCTCCCTGGACGCCCGCCGGTTGAACCTGGTCCTGGCGGGGGCGCCGGACGAGGCCACGGTCGTGGCCTACGCCCGGGAACCGCACCGTCCGGTGCTCTTCGAGTTCGAGGCGGAAGGCAAGCCGATCGCCGGCTGCGACGTAGTCATGCCGATGAGCAAGTGAGCGAGAACAAGGGCAGGAGAGCAGCGACGGGAGCAGCGCGCAGCTTGACACCCTCTCCAGAACAGAATCTGAGCAGGTTAGGATAAGCAGCTTAGAAAGCACAGGGACAGCCAATAGGAAAGGGAGCACACCCGTGACCAATCTTCCAGCCTGGCACGTCTTCGGCCTCCTCTACCACCAGGCCGGCCGCACCTTCCTGGCCCAGGTCCAGGCCCTGGATGCGGGCCAGGCGGTCGAAGTGTTCTGGCAAAAGGTCCTGAACCGCTCGCCCCTCATCGCCGAAAGCGGGGAGATCGCCGTCGAGGCGGTGGACGACCGGGGGCCGGCCGCGGACGTGCCCTTCCCGGAGGCGCTGCCGGACCACCCGGCCCTGCTGGCTGTGGCCGTGCTGGAGAAACGCGGGCCGTAGTAGCCCCAGGAGACGGCGATGATTGGGAGTGACGCCCGCGCCCTGTACCGGGCGCTCTTCGTCGTGCGCGGCGACACCTATGCCCTGCAGCGGTCGGATGGGGGCTATTTCCGCGTGCCGGCCCCGGTCACCGACCTCCTGCTCCGGGCCCACCTGGGCGGCTGCGTCACCGCAGGGTGGTACGCCCTGCACGAGGGGCGGTGCCGCTGGCTGTGCTTCGACGCCGATGACCGGCAGGGGTGGGACGGCCTCCACCGCTTGAAGGAAGCGCTCGCGGCGGACGGTATCCCCGCTCACCTCGAGCTGAGCCGGCGCGGCGGTCACCTGTGGGTATTCTTCGACGAGCTGGTGCTGGCAGACTGCGCCCGGCGGGTGGGGCTCTCCTACCTCGACCGGCTGGTCCTGGCCGGGGCCGTCGAGCTCTACCCCCGGCAGGACCGCGCCCCCTACGGCTCGCTCGTGCGCGGGCCCTTTGGCGTCCACCGGCTGGACGGGCAGCGGTATCTGTTCGAGAAACCGGGCGACGTGGCCGAGCAGCTCGCGGCGCTGTGGCGCGGCCGGGCGCCGGCGGCAGCGATCCGCGCGCTTGACCGTCCCCGGCCGGTCCGGGACGTGTCCGAGGCGGCTGCCCCGCCGCAACGCCGGCCGGCGCGTGCGGGCAGTCCCATCGCCTGGCTGAACCGGCTCCTGGATGTGTGGGAGCTCGCTTCCAGCGTCACCCACGTGGACCCGCAGACCGGGATGGGTTCTTGCCCCTTCCACCCGCCGGACCGCCGCCCTTCCTTCGGGGTGAACCGGTGGGAGGGCTGGTGGATATGCTTCCACGGCGCAGACGGGAGCGGACGCCGACCGATGGGCGGGGACGCCTTCGAGCTCTACTGCCGGCTGAACGGGCTCTCTCACCGGGAGGGCGTGGCCAGACTGGGGTATCTGCTGTGTTGAGCCTTCTTGAAAAAACACCCCCTGGTGGACGGGATGCCCCCCCTAAGGAGCGAGCCGTCCACCAGGGGCACTAGGGGAAGGGAGTACCACTATTATACCACCGCCGGAGTAATGGCGCAAATCCAATGGCCAGGGCGCAAAGAAGAGTTTCGACTTGACAAAGCCCGGTCGCCGATGGTAGAATAGGCTACATTCTGATTAGACTAATCGGCGTGTAGCTTATTCGGAGGAGACGCCCATGTTCGTCAACCGCCAGGCGGAACTGATTTTTCTGGATTCCGTGCTGCACCGCGCGCACCCCGGTCCGGCGCAGCTGATCCTGCTCTACGGCCGCCGGCGCATCGGCAAGACCCTGCTGCTGCGACACTGGATCGAGGGCACCGGTGTCCCCTACACCTACTGGGCTGCGCAGAAGGAGTCCGCCGTGCTGCAGCGGAGCCGGCTGTACGACCGGGTTGCCGGCGTGCAGCAGGTCCGCTTCGATTCCTGGGCCGCCTGCTGGCAGGCCATCGCCAACTTCTACGCCGGCCGGCGGCACATCCTGATCGTCGACGAGTTCAGCTACGCCGCCGCAGCCGAGGCCGGTATGCTCTCCTCGCTCCAGCACGCCTGGGACCAGTTGTTCCAGGACTCGCAGCTCTTGATCGTCCTCTGCGGCTCACACGTCCACGCGATGGAAGACTTGCTCACCTATCAATCGCCGCTCTTTGGACGCTTCACCGGCCAGTGGTGCCTGCGCCCGCTCCCGTATGCCAGCCTGGAAGAGTTCTTCCCGACCTGGTCCGTTGAGGAACGGGTGGCTGGCTACGCCATCGTGGGCGGCGTGCCGGCCTATTGGACCTGGCTCGACCGAGGGCAGAGCCTGCTGGACAACATCCACAAGATGCTGACGCCGGGAAGCCCCTTCCTGGCTGAGCCGGCATTTCTGCTGTACGACGAGCTCCGCGAGCCCACCTCGTACCTGTCGGTGATCCGGGCGCTGGGGGCCGGCAACCACACCCTGGCCGAACTCTCCGCGGCCACGATGATCGGCAGCGGCCATCTCTCCGCCTACCTGGCCCGCCTGCAGGAGCTGCACCTGGTGGAGCGCCGGACGCCGATCACCGTCCCGCCGGCGCAGCGCGACCGCTCGCGCCACGGGCGCTATCACCTGCTGGACCCCTTCTTCCGCTTCTACTTCCGCTTCGTGGCCCCCTACCAGGAGGAGGTGGACTACCAGCCGGACCGCGTAGTCGCCGGCATCTATGAGGGGCTGCGGGCCTTTGTCGGGGCCACCGCCTTCGAGGAGCTATGCCGGCGCTGGGTCCTCGAGCAGAGCCGGGCCGGGAAGTTGCCCGTGACCATCCGCGAGGTCGGCTCCCACTGGAGTCGGGTGGTCCAGGCCGACGTCGTCGGGCTGAACTGGGAGGAGCATAGCGTCCTGATCGGGGAGTGCAAGTGGGGCCTGGATTCCGTGGGGCGGGAGGTGGTCCGCGACCTGGTGCAGCACAAAGGGCCCCAGGTCGTCAAGCATCTCCCGGCCCTGGGCGCCGGCTGGAAGACGCACTACGTCCTTTTCGCCCGCGCCGGCTTCTCCCCGGCCGCACGCCGCGAGGCCAAGGCCCTGGGTGTCCAGTTGGTTGACGCCGCCCAGCTCGATGCCGACCTGCGGCGGGGATTGGAAAGCAGGACTACCGGATAGCCGGGAGAAGTGCCGGCAGGAGAGAGCCTATGCCGCACTATTGTAGAATCTGCGGCCGCTACCGGCCCAACGAAAAGTTCTCCGGCCGTGGGCACAAGATGCACGTGTGCCAGGACTGTATGCGGCGGCCGAAAGAGGAGAGGCAGGCGGCTGAGGACGAAGAGGATATCTATGGTTTCTTGAGCCAGTCCAACATTTCCACGCAGAACCTGGGCCGGCTCGAAACGCTTGCGGCCTCCGCAAACCCGGAGCTTGCTCATCTGGCCAGGTTGGTGCTGGAGGTCGGCCGGGCGCACCCGCTCAAGAAAGGCCGCCTCCGCTTCCTGCGGCGGGAGCGGAGAGATCTGATCGAGCAGTTGGAGGCTACGGGGTTGCTGGGGCTGCTGTAGGGAAGAAGGACACCCGGATGTTCTCCCCGCGCCGGCCGGCGCGGGGCGGGCAGCCCCATCGCCCGGCTGAACGCGCTGCTGGACGTGTGGGAACTCGCTTTCGCTGTTACCTGCCTGGACCCCCAGACCGGGATGGGCAGTTGCCCCTTCCACCCACCGGATCGCCACCCTTCTTTCGGGGTCAACCGACAGGAGGGCTGGTGGATCTGCTTCCACGGGGAGGACGGGAGCGGCCGGCAGCCGCTGGGGGGAGATGCGTTTGAGCTCTTTTGCCGCTTGGAGGGCTTGAGCCACCGGGAGGAAGTGGCCCGGCTGGGTCACCTGCTGCGTTGACCCCATCTGAAAAAACTCCCCCTGGTGGACGGGCGGCCTTTAGAGGGACCACCCGGCCCACCAGGGGCACTAGGGGAAGGGAGTACGAGCACTATAGCACAGCTGGGCAGAAAGCGCAAATCAGCGGCGGGGGCTCCCCGATGGGACCATACTCAGGCAACCGCATGGGGGTAGATTTGCGCCTGCTGCCGGGGCATAGTACAATGGCAGCAACGAGCGAGGTGCCGCCATGTTCGAGGACATCCACGACCACTACATGCCCATTCAGGAAGCGGCCGACCGCTACCACCTGACCTATGGTCAGCTGTACAAGCTGATCCAATACGGGCACGTGCAGCGGATCTACCAGGGGCGCTACGTCTGGATCCGCATCGCTTCCCTGGAAGCCTGGCTCCCGCCGCCGGGCTGGGCCTGGCTGCACGTCGCGGCCCAGGAGATCGGGCTCTCCTACGGGCGGGTGCGGGCACTGGTCAAGGCTGGCCGGATCCGCGCCCGCAAGAGCGGGATGCGCTGGCAGGTGGACCGGCACGATCTCGCGGCGGCCATCGCCCGGCGCACGATCCCATCAGGTTGGCTGACGGCGCGCGAGGCCGGAACCCGGCTGGGGGTCAGCCAGGCCGACGTCGTGGCGCGGGTCGAAGCAGGCTACCTGCCGGGCCGCAAGTACAACGGCCAGTGGATCGTGGAGGAGGTCGCGGTGGCGGAGCAGACGCCCCGGCCGGGCTGGATCACCACCAGGGAGGCCGCCGCAAAGACGCGGATGGACCCCGGGACGATCGTCCAGTGGATTCAGCAGGAGCGGATCCGCGGCCAGAAGTTGGGGGCCGGTGGTTTGTCGAGGAAGCCAGCCTCGCAGGGCTGGTGGTGCCGCCGGGGTGGATCAGGGCCACGGCAGCCGGCGAGAAGTGGGGCGTGCCGGCGGAGAGGGTCCGCCACTGGGCCCGCAAGGGCAAGGTGCGCTCGATGAGAGTGGGGCGCGTGGTGTGGGTGTGGGCGGAAAGGTAGGCTTGTGCTTTCCCAGGCGTTAGCCGGGGTAGTCGGCGCAGGGCCGGAAGCCCCACGCTCAAGGGTACCCTCGACCGCTCGTGGCCTTGCCGCCGAGCGCCTGCCATCCGGTCTTGACCAGGTGGGGGCAGCTGCGCAGTCCGAACGCCAGGCTCTCGCGATACCGGTGGGGGATCTCTTTCTGGGGTAGGGCCTTGGGGTCGTAGTAGATGTCGGCCCCGGTCTCGGCCAGCACGTAGGCCCGGTACAGCGCCTCGAGCCTTTCCTGCAGCAGCCCGCGTATCTCCACCACCCGCGCGTCGTAGCCCATCTGGCGCAGCCTCTCCCGCAGCGGCTGGTTCACGTACCCCGAGCAGATCTCGATGCGCTGCGTCTGCGGGGTCGCGCCGAAACGCTCCAGGAGCCGCACGGCCAGCTCGGCGTACTTCTTCAGGTAGCGCTTTGTTTCAAAGCGATTCGGGCCATCGTCGCGGAAGTACTCCACGGGAACGGTAGCCGTCTCGACCGTGACTTCGTCGGACACCCCGACCATCACGCCGCAGAGTGGGAAGCCCCACCCGGCGTCGTCAATGCGCAGCACCGGCAGCGCCGGGGGCGTAAAGCAGTCCAGGTTGCCCTGGACGATCTGGCCCAACACCAGCCGGTCCACGCAGACGATGCTGTGCCCGCGCTTCTTGGGGCTGAAGGTGTACACCTTGACGTTCCACTTGGGCGAAATGCCGTGCCCCTCCACCCCCATGTAAGAGGCCAACAGGTAGGGGTTGGCCTCGGCTCGTCGGGCGAGCAGGCCCCGCGCGGCTGCCTGATCGAGCTGCGCGATGATGAACTCGACCTCGCCGGTTGTGAAGACGGCCTTGGAGGTATCGACGCCCACGGGAGGCCTCACTTGGTCATCAATGGCAGGTAGATCTGATAGGGCCATGCCGCGATGACGGTCACCTGCAGAGAGCCGGACGCCGCTCCGCAGGCGTTGCTCGCCGTGACCTGGATCGAGTATGTTCCGGTCAGCGGCCAGCTGTACTGCGCCTGGGCGCCGCTGGCCCCGCTGCTCCAGGTGAAGGTGATGGGTGGACTCGCCGCGAGGGCCACCGCCTCGTAGCTGGCCGGGGCGTCGACCAAGGCGGTGCGCGGCCCGTTGATCTGTACCCCCGTAGGAGCCGCGCACACGTAGGCGTACTTGAGATCGTGGCCCGTGTAGGCGTAGTAGGCGACATGGGGTTGGCCGGCGGCGTCCAGGGCCAGGGAGCCGTATTCCCCAACCCGCCCCCCGCTGTCTACGGCTTCAATCTGCCAGGTGTCGCCGTCGAAACAGGCGTACTTCAGGTCCTCGGTCGTGCCGTCGTAGTAGCTGATGTGGGCCCGGCCCAGCCCGTCCAGCGCCAGCGAGGTGGCCCAGCCCGTGTTGCCGTTGCCGTCGATCGTCTGGTTGTGCCAGGCCGCGCCGTCGTGGTAGGTGTACTTGAGGTCGCTGTGGGTGAAGTCGTTGTAGCTGATGTGCGGCCGGCCGGCCGAGTCCAGCGCCAGCGAACAGGCCATCCCCACTGAGTCGATCCCGTCCGCGGTTTCGATGTGCCAGGCCGAGCCGGTCCAATAGGCGTACTTGAGGTCCCAGTCCGTGCCGTTGAAGTAGCTGATATGCGGGTAGCCGTTTCCGTCCAGGGCCAGGGAGGGGTAGATTCCCGTGCTGCCTGCGGTATCCACGAACTCCGTGACCCACGCGGCGCCGTCGAGGTGGCCGTACTTGAGGTCGGAGTCGGTGCTGTCGTGATAGGCGATGTGCGGTCGGCCGGCCGAGTCCAGCGCCAGCGCAGACCCTGGCACTACGCCCACATCGATCGCCGCATCGACCACCTCCGTGTGCCAGGTCCCGTCGAAGTAGGCATACTTGAGGTCGTCATTGGCCTCGTCGCCATAGCTGATGTGCGGGTGGTCGCTGCTGTCCAGGGCCAGGGAAGTGAAAAACCCCACTCCGTCGCCGCTCTCGACTACCTCGATGTGCCAGCCGGCGCTGTCCTGGTAGGCGTGCTTGAGCTCGACGCAGGTGTCCTTGACCATGTCGTACAGACAGTAACTGATGTGCGGGTAGCCGCTGCTGTCCAGGGCCAGAGAAGTATACCGCCCGGCCCAGCCCGCGCTATCCACGATCGCGATGGTCCAGGTCGAATCGGGACGGGCAGAAGCGGGCCATGGCGCACGGGCGAGATCGGGACAAGTTGCCCCCATGCCTTGGGCATGCCTGCTGCTGGTCGGCAGAAACGCGCAGGTGATCGTCAGCACGAGCACCGGAAGCAGCCTTTTCACGGGGCCTCTCCTTTCGGGAATAGCTGTGGAACAGCCTGATCGCCACGCGCCGAATCATCTTCCCCAGGTGCCTGGAATCGAACTGCAGTAGCCAACTGCCGCACCGGTCGTACGAGAGTCGGGTCCCATCCTTCCTGGTGCAGCAGAAATGTCATGGATATCGGCAGATCCGAGAGCGCAGGGAGACGGCAAACGGGAACAACTCTGCTGCCCGAAGCAGACCGTCGACCAGTATGCCTGTGCCGCGCGCACGCAGGACCGTCTCCAGGACCACAACGCTACATCAGTTGGTGATAGTCCAGTCAAGGGCGCGGTCACGTAGACGCCTGTCCGCTCCCCCGGCAGCAGCACCCCCCAGTCGGCCAGCAGCTTCCCGATCGGACCCGCGATGAAGCTGAGCAGCACAATGATCAGACGCCTCACGGAAGACCTCCGCAGGCATCGAACGCTCGTAGACTGCGGCGGCACGTCCTTGCCGCCGGACAACCTCAGACTCGAAGTCGTCGTGGTCGGTTTCTTCAGCCACTTCCGAGAGCACCTGGGACCGCACCAGCTTGTCAACATTGGTCGCCCTCTGGCTGCTACACGAAGCCTTCCGCGACGAGCCGGCTACCTTCGCAGTTAATGTCGTGCCGTTGCCATTATCAATCGGCGACACGACACCAACTCTCGGAGACCAGCTTGGCCTCGAGGCCAGCCGACTCCAGGCGGTAGCTGAACCCACCGTACATACCTGGGACCGCGAACCACACCTGGGGCCGGGCGAGTTCCAGAAGCGGCTCCAGTTCGGGCAGGCGCAAAGCGTGCTCTTGCACCAGCCGTTCCGCTCGGGCTCGGATCACCTCGTGGAAGTGGAACTGAATCTTCAGGAGCACCCCGATGGGAACCCGGTGCCTGTAGACCGGCGCGAGAACTTCGAGCAGGTGATTGTGCCCCTTTCGCTCCGCCACGTCGACCGGGCGTTCACCGCGAGCATTCTGCAGTGTCCGCCACGCTCCCATTTCGATTAGCCGCTGCACTACTTCGACCGGCGCACCAGCGTAGGCGGCTTGATGCAGTGGCGCGTTGCGCGATCTCCCGCCCGGCCGCCAGGAGTTGACGAGCTCGCTGTGCTCGGACACGAGTTCAAGCATGCGGGGCCAGTTGCAGCCTTTGGCCGCATCTGCGAGAGCAGAGCGGGTGTTCGCCGCCGCCTCGCCCAGCGTTTCGGCCCGTGTGATGCCGTCCCAGACAACGTCCATCGGTCATCCTCCGCGCCGCCCAACCGCCTCGAACCAGACTACCCGGCGGAAGCGGGCAACACTGCTAGAGCTTAAGCAAGCCGACGGGCAAGACCATCGTCTCCGCAGGTCCAGTCCGCCAGGCCAGCGTTAGCGAGTTGTCAGACGCCACAGTTCTTGGTGATGCTCGACGGCCCACGCCTCTATGATCGCCCAGGCCGCACGCGCAACTGCAACTTCATGGGGGCCGAATTGGATCTTGTCATACGAATAGGAATTGCGAAGCCCGCATATCGTGAGCATCATGTTGGCTTGATGAGGGGGAACGACCTCTGCCTCTCGCAGCTCAGAAATCAGGCGAGTCGGCCCAGCATCGGGGAGGCTCGACAGTGCTTTGGCGGCAACTCCGCGGCAGAAGCGCACGATATGGTCGCGCATTTCGCGTACGTCTGGCGCGGGGGGCCTCAACTCGAGCGGCCGGGCCGCGCAGGTGACAGCGGCTTCCGCAATACGCATCATGGGAACCGGCGGGGATCCTTCTGCGAAGACATTACATTTCTTGATGCCCCCACAGTCCGCGCATCGGCGTTGTTGTCGCTGGAGCAGGCCTCGTCCGGCCAGACGGCGAGCGATCTGGTTGACCTGCTGGCGTGGTTCCACTTTCGTGGCGTATGAGATGCAGTCGTCGCAGATGGCGTCAGGCGCCCTGGTCTCGAGGAATTCCAGCACTGCCTCCGTGTTTCCCATGCAAGGCCCTCCACTCTGGCGACCGACGAGCTATTCCACAGCCTACCAAGGGGTCCCGCTGATGATACACCCTCGTCGCCAGTGATGCCTGCCAGACGTGTTCTACATGGTCCGCTCCAGCCCTCCGCGGGCCGGGAGAGTCGCTCCGGACAGGACTGGTCCCCATGCGCAAAGCCCACCCAGCTTGCCACCGACCAGCCGGTGTTCTACCCTCTTGCCGTATCAGCATCTAGCCGGCTGGAGATACACCTCTTGAGTGCCGTGCGCATCGCGCGGCCCTTGCTTCTCGTGCCAGGTCCATTCTACTATGTCATCTCGGCCGTGTCAACAGTATTGCCGAGCCCCAAGGGCTGTTTCATGGAAGACTATCTTTGCACTTTGCCAACCTGAAGTAGCGGGCATGGCCCTTTCCATGGATAATGGTATGCGCCGACACGCCATTGTCCTGGAGGTGGACCATGCCCAAGCCCATGATATGCCTTTTCGACGCGCTGCGCAACTACCTGGAGCTGTTCCGCTCGTGCTTCAGTCGCCGCCAGTGGAAGTACTTCGTGACCGTACTTCTGGGACTGATCGAGCACGAGGGCCGGCACACGCTGAAGGGACTGCTGTCGAGCGTGTGGGAAAAGGTCAGCCTGTCTGGGCTTTCGCGCTTCCTGGGGTTGTGGCCCTGGACTCCTGAGGAGGTGGCGCGTACTTGGCAGGCCGACTTTGGGCAGGAATTGGCCGGGGCGGTTCAGGCGGAACATCGCCGGCAGCGGGCTGAGCGACCCAAGCGGCGGGGACGACCCCAGGCAACCCTCGTGACCGGTTACCTGGTCCTCGACGATTCGGTTCACGGCAAGCCCAAAGGACGGAAGATGGCCGGTCTGGGCCAGCACTACTCGACCACGGAGAAGAAGGTGGTGCCGGGACATTGCCTGTTTACCAGTCTCTACCTCCTGCTGGGCCGGCGCTGCCCGTTGCTGCCGCGGCTGTACCGCCAGAAAGCGGTCTGTGAACGGGAGGGCGTCCCGTTCCAGAGCAAGGTGGACCTGGCGGTGGCGGAGATCGAGACCTTTCAACCGCCGTCGGACACGCACACCCACGTGCTGGTCGACAGTTGGTATCACTGCTGCCGGGTGCGGCGGGCGGCGGCCCGCCGGAACTGGGATCTCAGTGGCGGGCTGAAGAGCAACCGCTGGATGCGGATCAGCACGCCGGAGGGCGAGCCCGAGTGGGTCCAGTTGAGCACCTATGCCGCAGGCCTGGGCGACGCCGACTGGGTGGAGGCCACCTGGCCCGCACAGGAAGGTGGGCACAAGGTCTACGTCCACGCCGTGCGGACCTGGGTGCGCAAGCTGGGTCCCACCCTGGTGCTGATCACGCGCTACAGCCTGGATCAGCCCCTGGCGCAGGTCCGTTACTGGGGCAGCACCCTGGTCGACGCCGATGCCCAGGCTGTGATTGACATCCTGGCAGTGCGCTGGGACATTGAGACACTTTTCGAGGATTACAAAGACTTGCTGGGCAGTGACCACTACCAGGTGATGAGCGCCACCGCCATCGTGCGCTTCTGGACGCTGGTGTCCTGCCTGGCCTACTTCTTGGACAAGCAGCGTGCCAGGCTCCAGGTCGAGCAACCAGCGGAGCACATCACCTGGGGCGGTGCCCGTCGTGTGATTCAGGCCGAACATCAACGCAATCTCCTGATCTGGCTCGAGGACCAGTTCCGGTCGGGTGTTACCGCCGGGCAACTATGCGCCCGCCTGGCGGCATAGTCAAAGTGCAAAGATAGTGATGGAAGACCTCCGCCTGGAAACCCCGGCGCTTGCGCCGGGGAGGAAAGGCGGAGGTCTTCCATGAATCGGTTGCGCGGTCTCGTTGCCCAGCTTGATAAAGTCCCGAATCGACTCTTCCAGCTGTTGCACGCTGGCAAAGTCGTTCGGCTGCAGCAGCTTCCGCTGCAGGACGCTGAACCAAATCTCGATCTGGTCCAGCCAGGAAGCGTTCGTGGGCAGCCAGTAGATTTCGCTGGCCAACTTCTCCGGCAAACTGGCGACGCAAGCCTTCAACCACGTTTCCAACTGCTTGGGCGCATGGGTCGTGCCGTTATCCAGCACCAAGGCCAGGGTCTGTACCTTGCGCCGTACGGCCTCCGGGATCAGGACTCCCGTCAGAAAGGCGCAGCAGTCGACAAAGCGCTTGCGCTCACGATACTGCCCGTACACTTGGCCATCGGCGACACTCAGCGCCGCAAAGAGCTGCAGCGCCCCCTGGCGCTTGTGCCGCGGACTGACCAGGACCGGATGCCCCGGCTGGGCCAGCCGCGGTGGTTGTTTTCGTTCGCGGGCCTGGATCGAGGTCTTCTCGTCGGTGCAAACGACCCACGTCCCGTTTTGCAGCAGATTTTGCGCCTGTCCGTACAGCCCCAGCACCGGGCGGGCGCACTCCAGGGATGCTTGCGGGTCCAGAATATGCTGCCAGTTGTGATAGCGCCAGGGGCGGATCCTTTCCTGCGCCAGCCACCGGCCGATTGTACTGGCCGCGATCAAGGCGACCAGCCCCGTGGCGATCAGACGCCGCGCCAGTTCCCCCGCGCTCCAACGGACCAGCGGCACGCCTTTTTCCCGCCGTTGGCTGCACGCCAACGCCGTCGCTTGCGCACGGACTTCAGGGGGAAAAAAGGCCGCGGCGCGCCCGGCCGGGGCAAGTCCTCTAGCCGGTGCGTTTGCGTCCACCGGCGCCGCCACTTGCGGACCGTCCAGTCCGTACAACCCACCGCCTGGGCAATCTGCTGATTGCTCCAGTCCGAGTGGTCATATGCGCGAGCAACACCAGGTGGGCGCGAAGAACCAGGGCCTGGGCCGCTTTATGGGCGTTGACCAACTGGCGCAAGCGCTGCGCATCTTCGGTTGCTAATTCGATCCGGTACTTGGGCTTGGGGCCACGCATCTTGCACCTCCAAGCCCAGTATACTCGAACTTGTTCCGCAGTTCAAACCCGGTGCGCATTTGCGCATCGCTGTACTAAGGCCGAAGTCGGGGTCCAGGCGATCGAGCACTGGATCCTGGCCCAGCTGCGCGACCGCACCTTCCTCAGCCTGGCCGAGCTGAACCAGGCCATCCGCGAACTGCTCGCCGAACTGAACGACAAGCCCATGGAGGACTATGACCGCTCCCGCCGCGAGTTCTTCGACCTGCTGGACCGTCTGGCGCTGAAGCCACTCCCGGCGCAGCCCTACGAGTTTGCCGTCTGGAAAATGGCCCGCGTCCATATCGACTACCACGTCGAGTTCGAGCACCATTACTACAGCGTCCCCTATGCCCTCATTCACCAGGAAGTCGAGTTGCGCGCCACGGCGGAGACGTGTTTTTGTCAAGCGAAACCGGTCCCCTTTCACCTTGACAGAAACACTTGGACCACCTGGAGGCGAGACGTCTCGCCGTGATGATCGAATCTGGACCCATTTGATGGCCGAAAGTGAGCCCACCCCGCCGGGCGGGCTGGTCAGGACCGGGCCTCCCGTTCCAGCCGCTGCCGGAAGCGACGGGCCTCCCCGACGAGGTCGAGGATGTGGGCCCGGTGCGTGAGGCGGTCGATGAGGGCCGCGGTCAGTCGTTCGTCAGGAATACGGGCATGCCACTCAGCTACGGGTACCAGTCTTGTATTCCCATTTCCGGAGCATGGATCGCCCTCCATCCGCCTACGCGCCCTTGCCCCCATGGAGGCTCTGGCGAGGCCGCACCTGAGTCATAACAACGGTCTCCCGCTCATCGTCGATAACCAGCGTCTGGCCGGGCCCGGTAAGCCGTTTAATCCGGGTCGGTAGACCCTCTGCCAAGAAATCCTGGCTCAGCGCATCCACGGCCCGGAAGTCGTCCCGCGAGGTGATGCGGTGCACGATGCGGATCCCGCATTGCGTCAGTATCTCCGGATCAATGGCTGCAGGTTGCTGGCTGGCCACGAGCAAGGACAGACCCGGCTGCCGACCTTCCTTTGCCCAACGAATGAGAATCTCCTTGGCCAGTGTGCTCTTGCCGCTGGGGCAGAAGTTGTGCGCCTCATCAATGACCAGCCAAACCTTCTTGGTGTCAGCCTCCAGGCCCAGTGCCTCACGACGCCTGGCTATTGTGCGCTTACGGAAGACAAAGTTGGCGAGCACAGCGATTACGAGGTTGCGAAGCCCATATCTTCCTTGCGCAATAACACTCAGATCCAGAACATTGATCACATCGGGGCGGAGTATCTCCCATATCTCCCGATAGGCCTTGTCCTCAAAGATCTGCCAATCCTGCGCCATATCTAGCTTGCGCAGTATGGCCTCCTTGGTGGCGTCAAGGCCCCGCAGCCTGGTCACCTCTTGAGCAACGTCATCGATCAGGAAATCACGCCCTAGACGCTGACCGCACTGCCGGACTGCTTTGAAGAGCATACTACCCTGGAGCTCATTGATATCTAGATCAAATAGGTCGCACCACATCTCCGGCGTTAGGTCCGAGGGGTTCAGTCGGAGGCCCTGGACTTGAATGCCGCGCTGTTCCATTGCATCGACAACATCGCGGCCCCCGAATCGTTCCACGGGATCGCCCGGCACCATCAGGTTTACGGGAAACCCTCGGGGCGACCGATCATAGTTCCACAATCCGTCAGTCTCTCGATCCACCGGGTTAGGCTCCGCCATGGTCCAAAAGATACCTTGAGCATCGATAACCAGCAGGATGTCGCGGGCCAGCCGAGCCAATTCCTCAATGCAGACACCTAGCGTGTAGGATTTGCCCGTGCCCGTCTTGCCACAAACCAGGATGCGCTGCGATTGGTCCGCGCGGATACGTACCTGCTCGCCTGTGTCGACTTCACTGCCAACAAGGATGGTATTGTCGTACATGCCGCCTCCTTCAAGTCATACATGTTTCATCAACAGTGGCACAATGGATTCCCAAGCCGATATGCCTCCGTGCACGCCCCATTCGTTGCTTTTGAGGTTGCGGGTCATACACGGTGCACGAAGCAGCGTATAGTGCTGTCCAAAATTGGTACAACACCGGCCATAGTCTCGTATGAAATGCCCTTGTACGTGCCGCACGTGACGGGCGTCTTCTGGGAGCAGATCTCCAACTACCTCGACCTTGCCCTCAATGTGTTCCCGCCACAGAATGCCGTGGTCCGCAGTGAGAAATGCTAGCACCCGACGCCCCCTCTTCGCCAGACAGGCAATGAGCCGGTCGAACCGCTGCAAGATCTGCTGCAGATAGTAATCCCGTGGGGGCTCGTCGTGGTGGGCATGGCATAGCTGGTCAAGCCCGGGCATGGCGATTTGGACGTAGCTCCTACCCATGTGGGTCTGGCTCAGATGGGCGAGAATTTCATCGAATGAGTTTACCCTGACAGTCTGAGAATCCGCAAATCGCGAGAGGATCTGAGCGGCAAGGCTGTTGGGATCTGGGGAATAGTACGTGAAGCCAATCTGCTCTCGATAGCCCGCCGCAAAGAGCAGTCGTGAGACCTCGGGCCTGCCTATCACCAGCAGATACCCGACCTCCGTGATGCTTGCGCCATTGACCAAACATGGCTCTGCGCCTAACCCCTCTGGAAGATCGTAGTAAGAGAGTCCGTCTGCGATCACGAGGGTTACCACGTCAGGTTCGTGCTCCTTGACCTTGGACTCTATGATCCGACCGATACGCGTCTGGGTATTCAGGAATCGGCGTGCTTCATCAAAGCGCTCGAATAACCGCTGCGATACCAACCATGGGTCTGGACGTGTGCTGAGGTCAAATGTGGGGAATGGCCAGAAGCCGAGGTCGCCCGAGACGTACTGTCTTCGCTCGTCCATCAGCGGTGGAGCGTCCAGCTGGCGGAGGAACTCTTGCGGTCGTTCGATCCGCTCCGCGCCGTTCAGAAAAAGCAGGTGAAGTGGGTTGCCCGTGAACTCCGCTGGGTAGCAATCGATAGCTTCCGACAAGATCGGAAGACGGGGATGGATAGACCCCATGTCCCAGGCAGCACAACCCTCGGTGTCCATAGGTTAGTCCCGCCGTCGCTCCACCCGGATCTGGATGCAATTGGAGCGGAAGAGGTCGGCCAGGCTTGCCAGTGACTCGTCCAGCACATGAGACGCGCTTTCGGAACCCGACATCATGCGCAGGACAATTGCCTTGAGGTCCAGGCTGCCGCTCTCGACGATCAGGTCGTACATAGCCTTGGCCCGCCCCTCTGCTGGAGGCGCCGTCCGAGTTGCCCCCTTGACCAAGACGCGTGCTGCGCGGACAACATCCAGCGCTTCATCAACTGCCTGCACAATGCCAGTCCGCTCGTCCGCCGAGGCCTCCTCGGTCACCCCCTGCAGCCACGCTGGTGTAACCCGAGCATCGACCGACTTCAGGCTACCCCGCGCCGTTTCCAGGCGCGTGAGTAGCGGCGCTGCTTGCTCCTGTTCCACACAGGCGAGGATGTCTCGGGCGTACAGCAGCTCTCGTTCGTGGGCCTCGATCTCCAGAAGAGACCGGTCGATGGCTGCCTCGCGGATGTGCGTCGCGCCCTGCTCGAACATCTCCTGGTAGCAGGCTTCGCTGCTGCTTGGGTTGAAGGCGGTGGTCACCCGACGGTCCAACTTGAGCGCCGCGAGGAAGCGGTTGACAGCCTCCTTACGCTGGTCAAACTCCGATTTGATCTGACCGAGATAGACTTGCCGCTCCTTCTCGATGTCGTCCAGGTTTGCTGAGAACTGCTTGTGCGCATTCAGGCCAGACACATTCCGGACCTCGAGATGGTCGGAGACGTCCTGGCAGAACCTGTCGTACTCGGCTAGGAGGCCGGCTGTAGCAGCGCGGTCCAGCTCCCTGGCTTGGAGTTGTAGCAGCGCTTCGTAGACCTGGTCGGAGCGCCGCAGCAGGCTCAGCCACTCCTCGTAGTCTCGCAGGTTAATCATCACATCCCGCGTGCGGTCAATGAACTGCTTCGCCCGCGCTTTTGCATCTGCCGCTCTAGAAGTTCCCTCAACCAACAGGGCGATGTTGTTCACTGGATACAACTGGCCCTGGTACTTGTACCGCGTCTGGTATCCATCCAGCTCTTTGATGAGGGCCGTGCCTTCCGTACGCATCTCTTCCACTGTCGGCTTCAGGTTGCCAACAATGTGACGACCAAGGCTGGCAACCCAGGCCGACTTGCCTGAGGGGATGGTATTGAGGCTCGCTACCTCGCGCGAACTGGCGAGTTGCCCGGCTGCCTGGACCACGTCGCTGCGGGTAATCCGCAACCCTTCTTGAAGCCGGTCAAAGGAACCAGGCAATCTTTGGTGGAGTTGCTCAAACTCCTTGTTCAGGCGAGTGGCCAGCCGCTCGTATTCTGTCTCGTCCTGCACTGCGGCAATCTGCCTGGCGATATCCTCGGCATCGAACCGGCTGTGAAACTCGGGCAGTTTGCTGAACTCGGCGATCTCCCTGGTGAGATCCTCCAGTTTATCCTGAAGCTTCCGCCTCATCTGATCAGGGTCGATAGGTTTGCAGTAGAGGATGCGCTCCCCTCGCTGTGTGGTAACATTGAAGGTGCCTCGCGCACTCCCGATCTCTACGACCTTGGCCAACTCCTCAACCGTATACCCACTGGTCAGGATGATCGGCATGAGGTCATCTACAGGAATCCACCAGCATTCCTTGCCATCGATCTTCAGCTTTCTTTGCGGCTCGGACCGCTCCAGACAGATCACATCGGCAATGGTTTGCTCCAGCGGATGCATGCGGAACTGCACCTCGAGTGGAGCCGTGCGGCCAGCGGATGAAATCACCACAAGGTTCTCCAAGCCCTCGAATGCATTCGACAAGTTCATGCGGCTCGTCCCAAAGGCTTTCGGGCCAACCTCACCCTCTGCTTTCCACTCTTCCCGCCCACGCTTGCAGGCGAGAGGAATATCGCTGCTTTTCAGTGCTCGGACGTAGGCCGCTACTCGCTCCTGCCAGTGCGGAGAGCAGATCAGCGTCGAGTACTTCGGATACCGGGCCAACAGGATCCTCTGGAACAGGCTCCCGAGCAGGCTCAGGCCCGACCCCGGCACCGACTGGCCGATCTCGTCTGCCGCTTGGGTGCCCAGGTCCTCTCCAAAGAAGAGAGGAATCATGTCGCGCAGCATAGTCTGGCGCATCGCCTGCCAAGGGGCATCGAACTCCTTTGGCAGCGTCTCCTGATCCATGTGGTGGACAAGGTTGAGCAACCACAGCGGCGTCAAGCTCTCGGTCTCGACTAGGTCGAGCAATGCTGGCGGGGCGCTGCTACCCTGCAGCAGGTCGATCACGACGCCCACGTAACCGAACTTGTGCTGAGCCGGGTCACCCGGGTGGACGACAAGCCTCTTCTGAGGGACTTGCTGCTCCGTGTTCCATCTCAACTGGAAGTGAAAGACCGCATCATATTCCTGGGGACCCGAGCCCACAGGTAGTTCCGGTACGTCGATGTCGCCCGGCAGCTCGCCGACCGAGCCGATGACCGTCAACGCCGCTCGCTTGGGGTAGTGCTTCTGCGTTTGGAGAAACGCTCCCACGAAGGTGCCTACCCACGTGTCTATCCCCTGCTTGGTCCATGGACAGACCTGATCCCAGCCCACAAGCTGCTGGCCTTTGCGCGGCTCAAACAGCAGAGGGATCACGTGATCCCTAAAGGCCGCTACTGTGTGTCCGAAGGTGGCACGGTTGGGGGCAAACTCGCCCTCGATCTCCAGGATCGCCGCGCTGAGAGGATCGGCCTGAACCGCTCCTTCCCTCCGGAGACCATGTAGACCAAAGGTTGTAGCAGTCTTGTACACCAGGGTGCCTCGGCGCGCCATATCTCTGAGGGTTTTCTCCATTCCCAGCTGTTGCGCGATATCGACCTTCAGCCCACCTGGGAAGCCGGCCAACAGGAGCACAGCATCCTGAGTGGGCTCCGTTACCTCGGGTGACTGCAGCAACTCGCGCACCTTGGTCCGGTAGTCCAGCTGAGCCATGATCTCCTCGTCCAGACAGTCCTGGACCAAGTCCTGGGGCTCGTAGGTCTTCCCCGTCTCACGGAACCGATACACCATGCGGCTGAAGGCCGAAACCACCGTGCGCGGCCCGTACGACAGGTCCGAACGCTCGGACGATCCTAGTTGACCGATCGCTTGCAGCGCCAAGGGCGACACGATACGCCTACCCTGTTCCCCGAGGTCAAACTCGGTCACGTACCGCTGCCATAGGTCTAGCGCGAAGTCGGGGCCATAGACGTCGCGGAGCCGCGGAAAGCACCCACGAGCCTGGAGCCGGGCTGTGAGCGCTGGATACCGTCTAGCGATGTCAGCCAGGAAGTTGGTGGGCATCGACACCAGCACGCCGTACTGGCCTTGCCGCTCGTGCAGCAGGTTGGCCAGTCTGAACAACACGTCGGCAAGCGCTTCCTTTCCCATCTCTCTTGCAGCAACCTCGGGCTCATCGAGCACCACCAATAGCCCTTGGTATCCAACCTCTTTCACCAGCTCGCTGAACTGCGCACAGAGGTCCAGAAACCGCTCCGGAGTCGTTTCTGTCAGGCGATCGCCCTGCTCCTCACGATACCTTAGAGCGGCCAGGATGGTCTCATAGTCCCCACCAGTCTGCTTGGCCGTCTCCCGGGCAACATCTTCCAGGCTCTTCCGCCTGTACTCCTCGTGCAGGCGTTTGGCCTTTTTGGCCTGCGCTGGATGCTCCCTGCCGAGGATGTATGCCAGCCACGCGCCTATAGCATCTACGCCGTCGGCGAGGGTGATCCACTCGAACGGTGGCACAGTGAAGACGCGGCGCTCCTGGCTCTTGGCCCATACGTGCACCAGAAAGCTCGTTTTGCCCTCTCCATAGTTGCCCTCGACTGCGCCGATGAATGCGCCTTTGTTCTGTCCGCTCACCCATCTGAATATAGTATCGACGTGCTTCTCGGTGTCACCCAGGCTCAAGTGGGTTTTGGCATGGGTCAGGTAAGACTGCTCTACCGTCTGCGGTTCGGTCTGAAACACCGAGACAGGAAAGGTGGTGATGATCGGGTCTTTTTTCAGGATGACATCCAGATCCTCAATCGACATCGTGTCCTCCTCTGGCGATCACTTCCGCTCTCAGTATCTGCGCCAGATTTGTGCCTACGGGGTTACTGGCGACGAACTCGATTCCGCAGTGGGTATAGAGGTTGTGCAGGAACTGCCGCACATCGCGTTCGGTCAGCCGAATCTCGGCGCGCGGCATGGGGTCTTTCACAGGGATCTGAGTGACCACGATCACACGCCCAATGCCCAAGACTTGGGCCGTAGCGCGCATCAGGCGCACGTATCCGCCATCATCGACAACCACGTTCCCCGTGTTGGGCGGGGCTGACTGCAGGTCGTGAGTATATGTGTAGCCGTGCTCCTTCGCCAGAAGGCGGGCCACGAATGATTTGCCACACCCTTGTGGACCACAGAGGTTGATGAAGGCGCTGGTGGCCCACCGGCTGACGATAGGATCATACGCCGCGCGCTGGCCGTCCGTAAGCCAGTCTGACGTCGCCTTCTCTTTGATCAGGTTCATCCAATGGATGTAGAGGCTCATGGGCTGATGTCCTATATGTCCTCGATGCCGTAGGGCGACACCAGGTTCACCGAGGTGCCGGCGAAGGTGTCATGCAGAACGACTGTCCGGGTCACCTTAGCAGCCAGGTCGAGAAGAGTTCGGCAGCATTGGGGTTCGAGAAAGAACACGCAGGCCACATCGGCCAACAGGCTATCATCAAGCACAACAGGATCACCGTATCGGTAGCCCCGTGAGCGGTAGATATAGTCCAGACCAAGCAAGGCCAGTTCGTAGTGTGATACTGTTCGTCTGTTGAGCGGTGCGTTGTTCTGGTTCACAAAAGGTTGCGGCATCAATTCCCGAATCCACCCATAGAAGCGACCGGCTGCACTGCCGTCAAATCGAGCACCAGTTCGTGCACCGAAATCTAGGTAGGAGAATCTGTCTCTCATGAGGGTCTGCACATTTGCTGCGAGCTCCTGCGTAGGCACTGCCCGCCCTTCCGCCCAGACAATCTCACAACAGCAACGGTAGCTCCACAAGTACTTCCGAGTCTCAGGCCTCTCATCGTACCTTGAGTAGTGAAGGAAATGCATTAGGTCCGCGTACAGCTCCTGGTCGAGGAACAGCATTTCCTGCAATCTGGACCCCAGGCTCGAGAGGTTGTATCGTAGCCTCGTGCCGGTACCGGCCTGTTCTGCCAGCCCTAAGTCAAAGAGGCGCCGCGGTGAATAGGTCTTGTCTTGCTGCATTCTAAACCCATATTCGGCGTACAGTTTGTCCGCTATCATCTGGGGTGCTAGCCCCTCGGCGTGTGACAAAACACGGAGTGTCCAAGCGACCTCCTCGGGTGGCGCATTGTCAATGTAAAAGTGGGTATCCTCGTTGCTATTTAGAGGTTGCATATCAGACAAGCCTTTTCCCAAGTATCTTCCGTCAAGTCCTCAAATACCTCCATCAGCCGCCGGTTTGGGGATCTGCTCGCTTCCGCTCCCATCGAACGAGCATGATCTTGTTTTATCTGGGCCACTCGCTCCGGACGTGCAAGTTCCTCCAGGCTTTCGCGCTGGGTCCAGGTATAGACTGATGATCCGTCAGAAGCATACCTTTCATAGCCTTTTGCCTTCTCGAAGAGGTCAGGATGGTTCTCTAGTAGGCCAACCCATTCAATCCTCTGCTGAAAGAAACAGAAGTAGCAGCCTGAACGCGACCTCCACCGATAGTAGCCGGGTAGCCCTAGTCCAGAGCTCTCAAGCATACGAAACACATCCGATCTCACGATTCCTGCCTCCACGAATGGGTAGACAGCCGTGATATTGGGCTTGTGAGAGATGTAACCCTCTCGATCTTCATCAGCTCTGATGCCAATGTAGTTGAACACCTGATCGTCGGCGACAAACGCCTCAAACGGTTTGAGCTTCAGATGCTCGGTACACCAACGGTTGCGGGGCGATGGCAGAAAACCGCGCCGAACGATCAGGTGGTGATCAAAATCCCGTCCGTCGTGCTTCAACCGCAATATCTGCCGTCCGAGGTACGCTTCTACCCGCGCCAGGTACTCGTACGTTTCGGGCAGTTCCTTTTCTGTATCGCAGAAGACATACTCCAGGTCAGGTATGCGATCCCGGAGATAGATAGCCAATGCAGTGCTGTCCTTGCCGCCAGAGAGGCTCAGAATATGGCGCACCCTCGTGCCACTCATCGGTCGCTTCCCTCCTTTGTCGCCAATAAGCCGCAGATCCGGGCGACAAGCTCCGCGATGACTGCCAGGTTGAGGCGCGTTGGTCTCCCCGAACAGCGCAAAGTAGCCTCAAGCTCATCGGTCACCCACCGCACACTAGCCGCCTCCTCTGGCAGAACGCTGACGATTTCGCGCCGCTCTTCGCCGGACGCGAGTGTAACGCCAAGACGAATCAGCGATGCACCTTCGGTAAGCCCGCCCATTCCTAGCGCCTCAACAGCGATCTCCTCCACCCGTCTGAATCGACCACACAGCTCAGCCAATTCAGTCTGGTAACGAAGGCGATCGTGATCGCTCCACTGCTTGGGCGGCTTGTTGGCCAAGCACGAAGCAACCGATTCCAGCCACTCCCGCTCAGGTAAGTTGGTATCGGCCAGTCGCAAGACAAACGCTTTGAGCCGCAGGTCAGACACGTACTCTCGTAGGATCATAGCGCGCCGTGCTACTTCCTGCCGGGCCGCGTCCATTCCCTCGGGGAATCGCATAGCCTCAAATAGCTCCCCCTGCACAGCCATCAACAGCTCATCATAGGCACGCTGCAGCTCCAACAAGGCATCTCTCAGGGCCGCGAAGAAGGCTTGTGCTGCCCCCGAATCGGCATTGACCTGCCTGGCATCGATCCCTACTGCCTTGGGAAGGTCATCGAAAAGCAGGCGGTGCGGTTCCTGCGCAGACACAACCGCTTCGCGGACTGCGATCGCTTGAGGGCTGAGGGCGTGGGTCAGATGGGTGTAGGGTGGCAACTGGCGGACAAAGGCAAGGATGGGGCGAACCGCGCTCAGCAGAGTTGTCCGGTCTAACGGCGGCTGGCCTTTTCCCAGCAAAGCCGAGTATTGTTCGAACAGATAGGATCTAGCGCCACCCAAGCGGTAGCGCTGGACATAGAATCTCTCCGGAACTTTGATGAGGCGCTCAAACACGGCGATTTCGACATTCGGGATGAAGGTGCCACTTTCGTAGAGAGCAGTCTCGGCCTCCCAATGTAGTATTGCGGCGGCAGAGTATATGGGCAGCAAGCCGTCCTTGATGCCGTAGGGCGGCTGTCTTAGCATTTCGAAAAGCTGGCTTACACAGCGCTTGTTGTTCTCAGTGGAATCAAGGAAGGCATCAATCCCTTGCCATAGGCTAGCTACCTTGCCTGGATCCTCTGTCTCGGTAGGCCCGAATTCCCAATTGGCCCCAGACTGATGGTGCAAACCGCTGGATTCCAGTACGGATCGGTACATGCTGAGTTCTGGAGGAAAACCAACGATTCCCAATCGCGGCTCACGGGCGCGAGTAAGCATGCGCTCGATCAGATTGCGGCGTGCGGCAGCAGCGGCTGAAGAGAGCGCGCGCCGATTCACCAACTCATTGCGAACGATAGGAGCGGCATGGTAGATTTGGTCGCACAGAGTGGATAGGGCTGAAGACAGCTCAGCGGCACTTCTGAATTCGCTCAACTCACCGGCGTGAACCCAAACCCAAGTCGCATGGCTCGACGTTCCCTCAAAGCAGAGCCTGCAGAGCCGACCAAGCCGGTTTTCTGCCTCAATCTGGCGACCAGCCAGCTCTTTGCGAGCTATGCTATCACCCTCCAATTCGGGCGTGTTCTTGGCCACCCATTCCCAACCTGCAACCTCCTCCAGCGCCTGCCTCAAGGCGTGCGTATCCCGGGGAATAGCAAACAGCAAGAGCTCCCGGCGAGGAGATGGGAGACGCCCTGATATCTCGACCACGGCCCTGATGGTCTGGTCCATCGACTCCCCGTTGTCCCCCATAACAAAGACTATAGCTCCGTCAGCTGAGCCAAAAGGCTGTTCACAGACCCGTGCCAGGTCATCCAGGCCGGCAACCCAAGGAATAAAGTACCGCAGTGTGCCCGTTTCATAGAGGTGTCTCTTTGCCAGATAGGGTTTCAACTGACCGCGATCGTGCAAGAGCGCAGACAGACTCGCGGACTTGGCGACCTGGTCAAATCCTCTCTGGAACCGCTCGTCCAGATCAATATCGCTGCCCTCCCACAGGCTGTAGGCTTCCTTGTGCTGGCGATAGATCGCTATCCCCAGGTCGCACAAACGCTGCGTCGCAGCGTAGATATCTTCAGCAGCCGTGCCCCCGTCGGCCAAGGCGTAGGCCAGAACGCTAGGCGAGGCCTTGAGGCGACGCTGGTCACCTAACACACCCAATATGCCGATTGTTTTGACCAAGCGGCCATCAAGGGCGAGACAGGCTTTGGGCAAGCGTTCGAGCGCATCTTCGATTTCCGCCCACTTTTTGCCCTGGGGCAGAGAATAGAGCGCACTGCCCATCGCTGTCAAGACATAGTCGTATAACTGATCAAGCCGATAAAAGGGGCGGTGGCCATCTCCATTCCACGATGCGTGGTTCAGAAAATCCTGGAACCCATGTGGCTCACCAGAAGTCAAAAAAGCGAACAGCGAGCGTTCGTTTTGAGCTAGACGGCTGCGGAATAGCCTGCCGAGCACAAGGGCGACCGTTGGATGGAGCGGAGCACAACGCCTCAACGTTGCTTCTACATCGGGCCATTCAATCTCTCTTGGCGAAAGGTCCAACTGCCCGGCCTGGGCAACTTCCTCCGCAACAACGTCATCTAGACCATCGAGAGGCGTCTGGGGCTGAATGGCTTCTCCAAGTAGCCGCAACAGCTCACCTGGCGATTCCAGGAATCCGAGCTCTTCGAACCGGCCTTGCACCTTGGCCCATTCGCGCTGCTGAGGCGGACTGAGCCGGGCAGCATAGTGTTCGAAGGACTGATGCAAGATGACGATCAACCCAAGCGGGTTATCGCCGCTACGCGCGGCCAGTTCAGCCAACGACTGAAGTAGGAAGACATCCCCGCGGGCGGGGTCGAGAGCCGCGTATTCCAGGAGCTTGCCCAATTCATCCAGGACAATGAGCATACCCAGCGGTTTGTGCTCGGCTGTGCGCACCGTCTGGGCTACCTTCTCAGCTGCTTCCGACAAGACAGAGGCCGGTAGTAAGTCACCCTGCTCGACCTGCTGCGAGAGCGAATTCAGCCTCTTGACCAACTCTGTGGATTCTCTTGCCAAAGGACCAGTGGATAGCGATGCTGACAAGCCGCGCAGTATTGCCAGAGCCAAAGGCTCTCGATTCCCTACTATGGGGACAACAAGGAAGCCACTTTCTTCCAGCCCTGGGATCTGTCTGTGCAACTCCTCACACAGGTTGGCATCGACCGCGCATAGTTGCTCGCGTGCATCCACATCTTGCGGGTAACCCAGAACCTTGGCCAGGAAGAGAGCAAAGGCCGACTTTCCGGCACCATAGGGCCCAACTATGGACCAGGCGCGAACTCGGGAGCCGAGTTTCAGACCATCGCCGATCCGTCGCAGCACTGTTCGGCTAAGCGGTGAGACAATATAGTCGGACAGGGCATAGGGATCGTCCTGGTCGGCTATGATGTTCACGGAGCGATAGAAGCGCGACCTGACTTGGAACAACTCGCTCAGAGGTCTAGTACCGCTCATCTTTGCCCCCGTATACTCTGAGCTCGTTGCTGCGAGTAATAGCTGTCCAGAAGACCAAGCCCATCTATGTCGCGCATGAGCACAACTTGCTTGAGGCCAGCGGTCTCGCTGAATTGCCAGGCGCCCCCTGTCAAAGCGTCTAGCCTGTCAAGGCGTTCGGCAAGAGATGGTTCATCGAGTTTGAACACCCGACCAACACCCAAGGCTCCATAGGCCAACTCGTCAAACGTGAAAGCGCGTCTCTCACCGTGCTGTCGAGCATAGTCGAACAGCGCATAGGCAAAGACTGCATCTGGCAAGCTGTCTTTGGGTCCCCGGGCAAAAGCATACAGGCTGTGCTGCGGCTGTTCGTATATGAGCCACAATTCAACCAACGGGCATTCCAGCGACTCCTCGACGATCTGGGCTGAGGATGCGGCGGCGCTGACATACGTTCGAATGAAGACGTCAACGTCACGTCTTAGTGTCCCTGGGCTACACCGCACGTTCGGAATCCTTTGAGCCCAGTCGGAAACGCTACGCTCGATTCTGCTTCGCGTGAAATCGGGTTGATGTAGCTCGTTGAACGCGAAATACCAAGTTGTGGCCCTTGACACATGCGTGGCCAGCAGCCAATGTATCAGCCACAGCGTTCCAATATCCTCAAGGTAGGGATCCCAGCCCCCGCCGGTGAGAAAGAGTCTCTCGCCAATGAGTGTAGGGCGTAGATGACGTCCTCGATTGTTCCTGACTGCCGGGTCTTCCTGCAGCATCTTGGTGGCCAAGCACCAATGCCGGATAGAACGCACCATGTTCTTGCCGACGCCGAGCAAGACCATGGCCTCATCCCTGGCAAACAGAAGTGTATCCTCCGAACAGCCTACAACGCCTTTGTTCAGCCAGGTGCTGCGGAGGGGAAATGACTCGTGACCTGAGAAGCTTGCTGTCTTCAGTTCCATGCTACTCACTTCTTCGACCCTTTGAGCACGTTGGATTGCTCCATTTCTGCACCGACGTAGTTGTCATCAGGCAGCATGTCATCAGCCGAGTACTCCGCTTGGCAGACTCTGGAGGCGATTGCATCCGCGCCTACGCCAGCGGCCATTGAGAAACACGTTGAACACAATGAAGATCGGCTGCTCTGTCTCATCCTGGCCCCCCCGCTCTGCGGCTCCACGGTGGAAACTGCGCAGGACCTCCAAAACAAAACCCGCCCAACTTGACGCCAGCGGGCGGGTGTGCTAAAGTGACATCGTCAGGGCGTTGCCCGCCTTGGCCGTGCCCCGGGCTCCGCGAAAGCCGCGGGGCTCAGTCTTTGGCTCTATTGTACCATACCGGCATGCTCAAGTCAAAAAAGAGGTCGCCCCATAATGTGTATCGATAACGCCCCTTAGTTTGACAAAGTAGGCCGGTTGTGCTATTTTGGAGGGTAGGAAACGACCCTGCAAGAGCCAAAAACGAGGCCACAGAAGAAAAATGGACGCTCGAGTTCTGCCCGATCCGATACCCCAATGGCTGGATCACCTGGGGCAGCAAGGCAAGTCGGCGCGCACCGTGCAGAGCTACACCGCCGACCTGCAGGACTTTGCCCGGTGGTACCGCGACTCCTTCGGCGAAGACCTGCAGGCCGTCGGTGTTCTCCCCCGCGACGTCGAGGACTTCAAGGCCCACCTCCAGACCGTCCGCCGGGCCGCTCCACGCACGGTCAACCGGCGGCTGGCCGCCCTGTCCCGGTTCTTCAAGTGGGCCGCGGCCCGCAGCCTGGTTCGGCGCGACCCCACCGCCGAGGTGCGCACGCTGCGCATCCCTGCCCGCCAACCCAAGGCTCTCTCCCGGCAGGAGGAACACAAGCTGCGCCGGGTTGTCGAGCAGGCCGGGAACATGCGCGACATTGCGCTGGTTGAGGTGATGCTTGGCACCGGCGTCCGGGTGGGCGAGCTCCTGGACCTGCGTCGCAGCGATGTAGCGCTCAAGGCCCGCTCCGGATCTCTCACCGTGCGCCGCGGGAAGGGCGGGCTGACCCGGACCGTCCCGCTCACCGCCGACGTGCGCAACGCACTGAACGTGTACCTGCAACGGATCGGCCGCGAACTGGGCGACGGCGATCCGCTCTGGCAGGGTACGCGCGGGCCGCTGCAGGACCGCGGCGGCATCTGCCGACTGCTGGAGAAGTACGCCCGCTGGGCCGGGATTGAGGAATTGACCCCGCATATCCTGCGCCACACCTTCGCCACGCGCTACCTGGAGGCCAACCCCGGTGACCTGCGCGGTCTGGCCTCGTTGCTGGGGCACGCTAGCTTGAACACGGTGATGATCTACACCGAGCCGACGGAGGAGGACTTACTGGAGCGGATGGAACGAGTAGGGAATATCGGGAAATAGGCACCTGTTCTAAAACAGTACTGTCTCTCGCCACAACATACCTTCGCCGGGGAATCCCACGATTGATCCCGTAAGCGCATGTCCATCTGCCCTGGTGCGCCCAAGCATATCGTGACGCACTACCTCGCTGGCCCCATCCATCCTAGAGGCCTGATGATTATGCCTTCCATACCGGCCGTTGCCTGACAATGGACGCTGGGTGCACACAGAAAGCGTGGCCCTCAGTTGAGGGTCACGCTTCACGAACGGTCGTGTTGTCACAGGCCCACTGCTTTGGTGAATCCAGTTCGCCCCGGGTTCACTCCGGATAGCCGTATCCGGTCCAGGTGCCGTTACCGTTGACAGTCATATCAATCTGCGGATACTTTAGCTGGATACACCCCCACACTACGCAAAGTTGGAAGTGGCCCTGCGTCCAGGATATGTAGTACCGGGAGCCTACGCCTCCCCACTGCTGGCTTGACACATTGCCAACGAATTCCCACCCCAGGCCACCCACTCTGCCGTATCTGGAACGGGACTTGGATGTGATTGTGGAGCCGTTGTAGCACCAGTAGATGCTCTGGTAGTAGGTGTAGAGGGTTTGCCCCCACACGTTTTTCCCGCTGACAGAATATGTCGCAGTTCGGCATCCCGCTGGAGTCGCCCCCTGCGGGCTCATTGCTACCTCCGTTTCGGAGTGGTCAACGGTGAGGCATTCCAACAGACGGGCCTGTTCATCCGCGGACAGCGCCGCCCAGACCTCATCGGCCTTGTCCCCGGCAGCAGCGATCTTGCCGGCAATGGCACAGGGATTCGTGGAAGTGAGCGGATCCGGGATCGTGCCCTGGGCCATCGCTGTCGGAACCACATTCGCGAGCAGCACGGCCATTACTACCAGCATTGGGAAGAACTTGGCGCTACGCATTGTTACACCTCCTCCTATGATGCGTGGTGTGGGGGTGCCAGCCTACCCCCACAGGGAGATCTGTCCCGTGGCTGGCACGGGCGACCGGCATCGCTGTTCAGCGGTGAGAGCTCAAGAAAGCCATCGGCGGTGTGTACCTCTGTTTTACCTGCTCTTTGGTCAGGCCGACAGCCCAACTGCAGCCCGGCCAGCTTTCGGCAGATCTGGTCCTGATCTCGAAGTGCAGGTGGTTGTCTTCGATCGTGCCGATCTGACCGCCACGATGGACAATGTCGCCAGCCTTCAGGCCGGGACTGGGGACGACGTGCTTGTAGTTGGACCAGACCTTGGTACCGTCAGGGAGGGTGTGTTCCAGCAGGATGCTACACGTGGAGGGATCACCGACCACGACGGCGTTGGCGACCGCGTATACGGGTTTACCCTTGTCTTTGCCACTGCACTTGTTCAGGTCAACGCCGGGGTGGTATTCGTGCTTGGTGCAGTTGCCGTTTCCGTCCCGTTCCACACAGGCCCAGTCGAGCCAACCATAGCCAACGCCGCAGGCTCCCCATCCTTTCGTGCCCCAACCATCGCCGTTCGGCGGGTTGACCGGCCAGTCGAAATGATCAGCGACATTCGGCGGAGTCCCGCCATCGCCCCGGTAGACCCACCTGACGGCGTCCGCGACAACGCTGGTCTGGGGGTTCTCACCGCCGGTGAAGTCGCCGAGGTAGACATAGGCAGCTCGACCGACGTTGAAGGTGTAGGTGCCCAGGCTGATCCAGCGACACCAGTTGCCGCGCTGGGAAACCGGGACCAAGGTTTCACCACTGGCGTGGCCCACCCGATACTGCGCATTTCTGGTGTCAGCCAACCCGTTGCCCACACCCGGAATGTAGGCCTGCACCTCCCACAGGCCGGACTGCGGCAGACTGACCTCCCACCTGGCCGAGTCGACATCGCCTGAACGGCCTGGGCGCCGGCTGTATGTCCAGTAAGCGTCCCGATCGATGCCGCTGCAGTCGCGGGTCCAGCCGGACCGGACTTTCTTCCACCCGGCGGTCAGCGCGGGGTCGTCGTTCGTGATGGTCGGGGCCAGGGCCGGAGCGGCTTGGCCGGTGGTCGGGGCGATGGCCATGGGCGCCAATGCCAGCAGCAGAACGAGAATGAACACTGACTTAAGCCACGGATTCCGGACATACGTGCCACGCATGGATGTACCCTCCTGGTTCGCGCTTGAGTGGAACTCGACATTTCCGACGGGCATGTTTCGCTCTTCCATGGCTTGGTCCTCCTTTTGCCTCGCTTGATCCCGGTCTGCTTCCCGGGTACGCCGGTCGCCTTGCCTGGTGTTCTATCCCCAGGATACCATGATGCCTGGGCCTTGTCTCAATCAACGACCAACGATCTACCAACGGTCGGCGTTGGCTGGGGGGGAAGCGCGTATTGACCTTACGATTGGCCAGAAACAGGCTGGGCGTTTTCGGGGTATGATCAAAGGAGAGCCACGTAGGCTCTCCTCTCAGCGATTCGGTGTGTTTGAGCGTTCATCCGGGGAAAACAAAGGGGAAGCAACCTGCCACACCAATTTCCCTGGACTGGGATTGATCTCTCCCTCCTATGCACCCAGACGGGCCGGGCCGATCGCCAGCTTCTCCGGCGAGTTTCCTTCAGATGTGCCCTCTCCGAGTGCTCTTCTTCAGGCTAACCCGCTACTGATGTAGTTCCGCCGATGCCGTGAGCCAACCGTGTAATTGGGCCCCGCGGTGGCCTGACATAGAACAGCTGCCCCGAGGGGGATCACTTCTTCAGTAGTCCTTTTTCAAGCCATGCCCATCCCGGCCGGAACTCGACTGCGCGCTCTCCCTGACCGACTATCACGATACAAAAGCTGTCATAGCCTGTCGGCACCGTCAAGTTGATCAGGAGCGCTGCAGAGGGGGGCATAAGGAACTCGTCCCATTCGGTGGTCTTCAGGTCGACCATATGAAAGACCCTGGCGATTTCACCTGGCGGGAAGCCCATCAGGAGGATTTGCCCTTCGTAGAAGACAACCGAGGGGTCTGAGGAGTAAGCAACGGATATGGTGTTCTGATATTGGTCTCCGGTGAGGATGACTTTGTACTCCCCTCCTCTGTACTTTAGAACATCGGCAAGTCCAGGCCGATATGAGAATTCCCAGTAAGTCTTACCCCAGCAACTCTCCTGGCCCTGCTCCTGAAAAGCCAGGATTTGACCATCGGGCGCTACGAGCTGACTGTTGAGGACGATGCTATCGTCTAGACATAGATGTACTTCGATTTCGTCGCCAGGGTCAAGACTCCAGATTGTGCCTGCCTTAGGAGCTTGCCTGGCGAGGAGGTCACACGACCGAAGCGCTTCCTCCATCCCTTTTGGTTGGTCGGGATCGCCCGAGTAGAAGCACATGGTGTCACCGGATGTCCCAGCGGGCCAGAAGGCGACCTCCTCGTAGATATCCTCAGGTAGTGTGCGCTTGGAGGCAGGGGACGGAAACTCTTTGACGGCAACGCACTCGCTGCCCACTGAGAAACACATCTTCGCTACTATTGGGAAGTACAAGGCCACCCCCTTGCGCATTGTGACCTCTGCCGCGGTGGGGATAGGATAGGGCTGGGATTGGGTTTGCACTGGTGTTTCCAGTGCCGGCTCCGCAGTTGGCGCGGGAGTACTCTCACTTGTGCCGCGTATCCCCGTAGGAGTTTTCTGAGGGTTCGGGGGCGGATTGGGGTTCCAAGGCAATTCGCACGCGCTCCCCAACAGCAGTCCGAGCATGACCACAAGGGTGGTTGGGGCAACGAGCTTGCGCATGATTTCCTCCTTGGCTGCCACACTTGGCGCAGCAACGGACAAAAAGCGTGCATCTGCGGCTCCCGCCGTGGACCTGTGGCGACCCCGCCGGGGAGCAGCACCCCGGGCGCGTCCGCTGCGTCACCGCACACCCATTCCCACCTGCTGAGGGCTTAGGGTTCTGGGCCGGACCTGCTCCTGAGTTCCTGCATCCGATTCGTGTACAGCGCTTGTCTGGTCGGGTTGTCTTCCAGAAGGGCTGCCGCTGCTTGGTATTCTTCCGCGGCTTCGTCCGGGTGACCGGACAGATCATGGATCAATCCTAGCCGCGCATGGGACTCCGCGGCCAGTTCCCGAAGCCGCGGATTTGTGCCATCGCCATAGGCGGCGATCACGGCGCGGAACTCCTCCGCCGCAGTCTCATATGATCCACCGTGGCCTGAGTAGGCCCGCATCAGTTCACACTGGCCCAGGCCAAAATGGACCTTGGTCGGAATGTCCGAAAGCGCTGGTTGATGGCTGGCCCGGCTGGCCTGCCAGTAGGTGGCCTCAGCTTGGTCCAATAGGCTGGCATCCACGTCGGATGGATTATTGGTCTGCCCGAACGGTTTGAGCGCTCGCAGGTACTGGATACCGGCCAGGGTCACCAGCGGACGGGCGTACTCCGGGTCCAGTGCCAGCGCCTGTCGCAGGTATGCTTCCCCCCGGTCCAAATCGCCCATCTTCGCGGCAGAATTGCCCAGTAGCAGGTACAGCACCTGTTGCCCGGCCTGCTCGTCCCAACCAGTGACGGTCTCTGCTGCTTGAAACGCTTCAAGCGCTCGGTCGAACCGCTGGACGGAGAAATAGGCCAGCCCCAGCGTGATCTGGGAGAGGATGCGCGTGCGGGCGGCAAGCCGGTCGCTCAGCTCGATGCGGCTAGCGATGTTGCCCTGCCCGGAAAGGGGGAAGGGCCGGCCCAGTTCGTGCTGTCCGACGATTTCCTGGGCTTCGTGAAAGTTCTCCGCGGAGACGTAGAACTCCGGAGCCACTTGCCAGGTGGCCTGGCTCGTGTCGATGGTGCCATAGACCAGCATATCCGCGCCGATGTCGCTGGCCAGACGCTCGGCTGAACGGGCTTGTTCCTCCCGGTCCGCGCCCTGGACGGCGCCGACGCGCTCGGGTCCCCAAACGGTCACGATGAAGCCCGTGTCCTGTTCCTGCCACCATTGCTGCAGGCGCAGGTAGACGCCATCGGCCAGTTCCTTTCCCAGTTCTGGATCGCCGGAATGCCCCGTCTCGACAAAGCCCGCTACGGCGACGCGGAAGTCCCCGGTCATGCGGGCCTGTTCCCGCGGACTCAGTAATAGGTAGAGAACGAGCGCTGCAATGATGACCACGAGGCCGATGAGGATGAAACCGAAGCGTTGTTCCAGCCCCAGCCGGGAGAGCAAGCGGACCTGCCGCTCGCGGTGCTTGCGTTCTTCTTCTCGTTGCTGGACGCTAGCGGCGATGAATAGCTGCTCGGCAGGCCCGAGTTGGGACGGCTCGCGTTTCCGCCAAACCTCGGCCCGGGCCAGTTCGTCGTTTCTCAGCAGCCCACTACCGCTCTTCTGCCATTCCTCCACGCGCGGTTCCAGATGCCGCTGCCGCCACAGGTAGAAATCACCCTCTTTGCGGATCCATTCCCTGAGCGCCAGCCAGTGATCCAGCAACGCTTCGTGAATGATGTGCACCGTGTTCTCGCCACCCCAATCTCCCTCACGGACTATCACCAGTCGCTCCTCGACCAGCCTTTGTAGTACCCGCTCCGCTGCTCCGCGCCCGGCAAATTGCCCCAGCAGCCACTTCTTCGGCCGCGGCCACCCGGCCAGCTTCTCCGCTGGCCCAATCCACACCAGCCGACTGAAGATGCGGCGGGCGATCTCCCGCTCGTCCGGGCTGAGCCTCGCCAGTGCCCCATCGGCGTGGAAACAGATGGCTCCATCCACCTGGTCGATCTGGCGGTAGCATTCCCAAGTCAGCCAGCGGCCCCGCCGGCCCTGCCACAGGAGGTTCAGGGTATGCTCGAGCAGGGGCAGCCGGCCCGTAGGATCGCCCACGTCCGCCTGCACCTGCTCGCTTAGCCCCTTTTCGAAGATGGCTCCCACCTGGGCGGCTGGCTCACCAATGGCAGCGGCCAGTCCTTCGACAGAGGGAGCTTTCAAGTAGAACTGATGGGCGACGAGTTCGTCCACCCAGGCCGGGTAGCGGGCACAGTCGCCGAAGAAGTCGGCGCGCAAGGTCAGCACGACCCACGCCGGCCGCTGTGGGTGGCGCACCAGGTGCAGCAGGGCAGCGATGTAGCGGGCGCGCTCGCCCTCATCTCGACACAGAGTAAAGACCTCCTCGAACCTATCCACCACCAGGACCACCTGCCGCCCCGCTGTCACGAGACCGGCGATCCAGTTGCTCATAGCATCTTCAGACTGAGCCAGGGTCTTGGCAAAGTCCTCTTCTTGGGTCGTCGGGCCGGCCAGGGTGCCCAGTCCCTGGGCCAGCGACTCCCAGGGAGCGCTGCCCGGCCGAACCTCTACCTGCTGCCAATCAGCGCTGCCGGGCAAAGCACCGCCCCGCAGTCGCGCCAACAGACCGGCCCGCACCAGCGAAGTCTTGCCGCAGCCCGAGGCTCCGATCACGGCCACGAAAGAATCGCGCCGCAACCGCTGCAGCATTTCCTCTGTCTCAGCGGTTCGGCCGAAGAAGAAGCGGGCATCCTCCACTCGGAAGGGCTCTAGGCCGCGGTACGGGGCCGGTTCGCCGGGCAACTCCGACTTCAGGAAGGAGGGCGGGGCCTCCCGTTTGATCGCGGCGACCACTCGGGAGAAGGTATCTGGCTCGTCCAGGGTATGTTCGAAGCGCACCCAAGTGTCCACGTTGGCCCAACTGAACTGCGGCAGAGGACTGCCGGGCAGGTGGACGTAGACGATCGTGAAGCCAGGCCAGGCCTCACGGATTGCATAAGCCAGGTCTCGCTCACGGCGCTGCACCTGTCCAAAGTCGTGCGCCCCCCAGGTGAGTAGGACCGCGGACGAAGCCAGCATGGCCTCCTCAAGCTCTCCCCACCAGGACTCTCCGGGGTGCTCGCTTTCCGTGTCTAGCCAGACCCGCAGGCCGGCCGCTTCGGCCAGTTGTCTCGACAGTACCTCTACCTGGGCACGGTCAGCTCGGTTATAGCTGATGACCACGTCATGCTGGATTGCTCGCTCGGTGCTGGCGCGGCGACCGGGGAGATGCCGAAGTTGCTCGGCCGGCGCGGTTCTCCGAACGGCTATGATCAAGTGGGCCAGGTTCTCTGGCTCATCCAGGGTGCTTTGGAAACACACCCAGCTTTCGATGTTCGCCCAGGTGCCCAAGGGTGGCTGAGTGCCGGGAAGGAGGACGTACAGGACTAGGAAATCGTGTCGCGCTTGGCGGATGCAGTAGGCCAGGTCGCGCTCTCGCCATTGCTCCTGCTCTAGCCTGTGGGGGCCCCAGAGAATGAGGATAGCGGAGGACGTGTTCAGGGCCTCTTCCACACGGCTCCAGTGGGAGGGATCGGTCGACCGGGGGGCACTCTCCATCCAGACACGCAGCCCGGCCTGGGCCAGGTGGGCGTACAGGCTCTCTGCCTGCGTCTGGTCTTCCGGATGACCAATGATCACGGCATCGTGGAGCAATGACCAATCCAAGCCTTACCTCCCGGCAGAGGATGGCTCAGTCCTCCGGTCACTCCAGCCGGTAGCCTTCCCCGGGCACGGTGACTATGTAGCGCGGATGTCTCCAATCTTCCTCCATCTTCTGCCGCACCCGCTTGACCAACTCGTAGATCGCTGAATCGGACATTCCTTCTTCTATATCCCCCCATATCTCCAGCGCAATCTCGTCCTTTGTGCAAGTTGCGCCTTTTCTGCTAAAGAGGAACCTCACTAACTTGCGTTGTTCCTCGCTCAGTTGGAGTGTCACTTCCCGACCATTCAACATGATATGACCCGTCTCGGGGTCACAATGAATTCCTCGTGTCTTGGTGGAACTCTGGTTCCCTCTTCCTTCTCCCAGGACAGACCTCTCCGGTTCCACCCCTTCGGCGACAGCCGTCTCCTCCCGTTCAACAGCCCCCAATGCCTTCAATGCACTTCTCTGAGCTGCGGTCAGCCCAATCGCCCCCGTGATATCCATCTGTTCATAGGGACGGGCGCTGCGCAGAACTCTGAGACACTTACCTGTCCGTGCGCTCCATAGCCGGATTGTCTCATCGTCGCTGCCGCTGGCGAGCGTGGCTCCGTCTGGGCTAAAGGTGACTGACAGGACGGCATCGGTGTGCCCTTGCAGTGTCCAGCATTGCCCTGTCCGGATGTCTCGCAACTGTACCATCCCGTCATTGCCGCCGCTCGCAAGCAGGCGGCCGTTTGGACTGAAGGCAACAGCCCACACCCGGTTGGTGTGCTGATAGGTCTCGACGGCTTTGCCCTTGCGAACGTCCCACAACATCACCGTCCGATCATCGCCGCAGCTCGCAACCATTTGGCTATCGGGGCTGAACGCCACGCACCATACCCAGTTTGTGTGCCCTCGTAGTGAGTGGAGGCATTCGCCGGTATCGACATCCCACAGGTGTACAGTTTGGTCCTGGGCTGCACTCGCCAGCATACAGCCGTCGGGGCTAAAGACGACAGATTCAATTCGATTTGCATGTCCGATTAGGCTCCGGAGGCATTGGCCCATGCTGACATCCCACAATCGTATGTCCTGGTCTTCCGCGCCAGTGCTGGCAAGTATTCTGCCGTCGGCCCGGAAAGCAAGTGACCTCACCCGGCCACTTTGGCCGCGCAGCGTTTGGAGATGCTCCCAAGAACGAACATCCCAGAGCCGTATAGTGCGGTCATCACTGCCGCTGGCCAGCATGGCGCCGTCAGGGCTGAACTGGAGTGTCCTCACTGCGTTGGAATGCGCGTGCAGGGTTTTGAGACACTTGCCCGAGCGCGGATCCCACAAGCGCACCTTACCATCAGTGCTACCACTTGCGAGTCTGCATCCATCTGGGCTGTACGCGACAGCCAGAGTCCAGTTCATGTAGCCGTGGAGACACTTGCTGCACTGCCCCGTCCGTGTGTCCCACAGTCGCAGCGTGCGGTCTTCGCTGCCGCTGGCAAGGACCTGCCCATCAGGGCTAAATGCAACCGCCCAAACCCAATTGCTGTGCCCACTCAGGACTCTCGTACATTCTCCAGTAGAGACGTTCCACAGCCGCACCGTCTGGTCTTCACTGCCACTGGCAAGAGAAAGGCCGTCGGGGCTGAAGGCGACAGACCACACAGTTTCGGCGTGTCCCAGCAAGGTTTTGATACATTCCGCGGTGCGACAGTCCCATAACTGCAGACCCGCTCCTTTCCCACCACTGGCCAGAACACGACCGTCTGGACTGAAAGCGACTGACCTGACCTCATGAGTGTGCTCAAGGGTGTGAACTACCTGACCACTGTGAGCGTTCCAGAGATGAACTATACGGTCATCACTACCCGTGGCAAGGAGGGTTCCCTCAGGATGGAATGCAACCGACCATATGCGGTCGTTGTGTCCACGCAAGGTGTTCAGTCGCTGCCCTGTCTTGACATCCCACAAGCATACGGAGCGATCCTCACTGCCGCTGGCCAAGATGCGGCTGTCAGGGCTAAAGGCGATGGACCTGACCCGGTCTTCGTGCGAGAAGGTTTTGAGAGTCTGCCCGTTGAAGGGATCCCACAGACGCACCGTATGGTCGCTGCTGCCGCTGGCGAGAATGTTGCCATCAGGACTGAAGGCAACGGAGCGGACACAATCAGTATGCCCTTTGCCAACGAAAACCTGTGCGTTCTCACCAACCCGCCAAACGCGCGTCTCGCCGTTGCTGGCCCCCGCTGCGAACAGCTTGCCATCGGGGCTAAATGCGGTACAAACGATACTGCCGAAAGTCTCTGTGAAAGCAGACCTGGCCAAGTCGGAGTGGGCAAGACTTACACGGTGCAAGTCTACACCACACAGGTATGCCTGCCAAACCGTCATATGCGAAAAGTCATAGCCGCTCAGATCCCCCTTTACCTCAACCAGGAGGTTCATGACATTTCCGCCGAAGTATCCAGGGCAACGGGGGTGCTCATTCCGAAATGCTGCGAGGACTGACCTCAGTCTATTCTCGGTTCCCTCTCTGCCCGAAGCTGCTATCAAGTTAGCTACCACCGGTCTGAGGACCAGGCGAAGTTGGCTGGCTCGGACATAGTCTTTGGCCTGCGCCTTTACCAGCGCATGGGTGTTTAGGATCGCGATTTTCCCGGAGTCAATCTCTTGACAGACCTCATCGATCAATCGGCTGGTTGCGAACTCCATAACGACTGGTTGCAGAGTGAAAAGTACTGGCTTATCTGTCCTCTCAATCAGTGAACGCCTCCGCAGGGATTCGCACGCCTCCAGGTATTTCTGCTGGGCATGCGGCAGTACCAGGTTCTCCCGCAAAGGCTCCAGAGAAACCGCTTCGCGTTCGATTGCCAACCAGTACATGATTTCTTTTTCCAAGGCTGACAGCCGGGTGAACTGCTGCCCAAGAAGGTCGCTAAGGTCTCCAACGATCTTGGCCCCTTGGTCCAGGAACGCGACGATGTCACCGCCAAAGAGGTCGCGAATGGTAGCGGAGACGATCTTGAGGGCGAGCGGGCTGCCTCTATAGTGCTCGATCAAAGAGGCCCAGGAATCCTCAGGACCGAACAGGTCCTTGTCCCTTAGTATTTCCTGGCATTCTACTTGGCCTAAGCCGGACAGTTGCCATGAGCGCACCGGTGACGTCCGGCCCTCCAAAGCGGCTACTTCCCTGAGCCTTTCCCTGCTCGTCAGCACCAAGCAGCTTGCGTGGCCCATCTCTCCCATCCTTTGGACCAACTGCCCATATCCCTCAAAGCCATCCCGGTAGCCGCCTGCACGCTCGCCCTCGCACAGGATCGCTTCAATATTGTCGAGTACCAGGAGGCAGCGCTGCCGCCGCAGGTAGTCCATGAGCAGCGATATCCTCTTGTCCGCACCTTGCGGTAGGTCAACTTGTTGCTGATCCGACAGGAATCGGAGGGCGTCTCCCAAGATATCATCGATGAGGGGGGCGTTTCGGAGATCTCGCCAAAAGAGGTAGTCGAAATGGAGCTGAATATGTTGCGCCAGTTTGACAGCGAGCGATGTCTTGCCGATTCCCCCCAGTCCCACGATTGCCACCAATCGGCAATGGTCAGTCGTGATCCACTGCTCCAGGGCGGCCAATTCCTCTTTCCGTCCATAGAACGTTCCTACGTCTATGGCCTCACCCCAATCCTCCCGGCAAAGAAGGGGAGGCGAGTCCAGAATGAGTTTGGTATTGGCACGTCTGGGTCGCTCGTTCATCGCTGTCACCCAGTCGGCGGACCAGAGAAGAAGAAGCAAAAAGCCCACCCGTTGACGTGGGCGGGCCCAAGTGCTACACTGAATCTGCCGGGCGGCAGGCCCGCCCTGACCATAGCCTCGGGCTCTCAACAGCCGCGAGGCTTTGCTTTTGTTCACTACAATGTACCACAAGTCCAGCAACATGGCAACTCTGTGGGCCAGGAGGCTACCGTTGCGCGATACCTCAGGATTCCTGTCACGGGAGCCTGATGGGTCGATACTGGACTGGGAGAGTTCATTGGGCCGGGGGGCCGTGAAGTCATCACGGGAGCGCATAATCCTGCCCGTGTTTTGTTCCCCCCGTGCAGACTTCGCACACTCACACCCTGCGCCATACCTATGCAATCCCTAACCTCGAGGCCAACCCCGGCGACCTGCGCGGGCTGGCCTCACTGTTGGGCCATGCCAGCCTGAACACGGTGATGATCTACACCGAGCCGACGGAGGAGGACCCGCTGCAGAGAATAGGAAGGATGGGAAGAAGTGGACAAGAAGGTTAGCGCGCGGAAAGCAGGCTCAGAGGGCAGCGGGGTAGTCGGGCTGAGGTCTTCTCGAAGTTGACACTCGGTCGGCGATGTGGTATGATTTCAGCATAGTAAGCCATCCTTGGCAGCTATCGGGGACGCCTCAACTTCTGTCAACCGCATCACCGCCACGTTTTTCAGGGCTGGCCAACCTGCCTTCCCTGGCAGCACCAGCCACTTCGAAGGAGGCTCACGATGGGAGCAATGACTCGCATCTACCGGGTGGTCTGTTCTGCTGTCCTCCTCGGCTTGATCTTCTCGCCTCTGCAGTTCTCAGTGGCCCAGAAGCCAGAACCACCGGGCCAACTCTCCTCGCTGGGCCTTTTTCGTACCCGCGTGGCGGTCCAGGGGCCGGCCCGCTGGCAGCGCCTGGAGCAGCTTGGCGTGACCGCGCTCGACCGCGGCGACGATTGGGGGTTGCTGCTGGCCAACGAGGAGCAGATGGAAGCGCTGGCCCGCCTGGGATTCCGGCCGCTGCAGGCCGATTCCCTGGACTCGCTCCTCAACGCCCACGGGCGGGAGAAACCCTGGCTGGTGCAAGGTTTGCAGTCGCAACTGGACGTCGTGCGGGCGGCGCACGAGCACGGTGAACCGGTGCACCTCGTGCTCACGGCGGAGCAGCGGGCAGGCCTGGCATCGCTTCTTTCCGTGGACACCGACGGCGACGGGCTGAGCGATACCCAGGAGCAGTGGTGGTGTACCGACCCGTTGAACCCCAACACTGACGGCGACCCCTACGGCTATACCGATGGCCAGGAGGTCTATGCCTTGCTCGACTTTACCCTGCCGCGGAACGTGCGCTACGGCTATGGCCCACCCTTTGGTCCGCCCAACCCCTGGCCGGCCTGGAACCAGCCCGGCGGCTGCAATGATGGCGACTGGGACACCATCCCTGATTACGCCGAGGCCTACATGGTCGGTTCCCGCGTCACCGGTGAGACCACCGACCGCGACAAGTTCGACGACGGGCAGGAGCTCTTTGGCATCACCTACTGTCCCGGCGCGCCCACGACCTGTGGCTATGGCAGCTACCCTCGCCAGGAGTACTGGAACTTCATCCAGGCCGAGATGCCCAGTTGGGTCCTGCCGCCGGGTGACAACCTCTTTGTGGCCGGGTTTCCCATCCCGGACGTTTACGTTGTGCCCGGCTCTTGGACGGTGGAGCGCGTGACAGTCATCACGACGGAGGAGGGCGAAATCGTCGAGACGACGCACTCGTACGAGACCAGCGTCACCCGCGGGCAGAGCACGAGCATTGCCAACACGGTCACGTGGAATGAGTGGGAGGAGGTGTCCGAAGCGGTTGAAGCACCCATTGGGCCCGTCGAACGCTCGCCGTGGGGACAGCCCTGGCAACGTTCGGTCACCCCCAGATTCAACTGGCGGGACCTCGGGTTCGGAGCCGGACATCTTGCGGTAGGTGGGTTGGGTATCTCTGCAGCCGTGGCAGGAGAATGCGCTACCACTGCTGGTTTCACTCTTGGCCTGGGGTGTGTAGCCGCGCTCGCTGCCGGAGCTTTCCACATTGTACAAGGCGGGTTCGACATCTATGACGCATTCAAGGCCGATGAAGTACAGAACCAGGTGGGGCCAAACGAGTATCCGCCCCAGCAACTCGATGTAGGATTCTCCCCCGAACAGCTTGCTCTGGTTTTGCAGAACCAGAACTCCAACTTCCAAGGCCTAGCTAACTCCCTCGATGGGCTGTCTTACAACCTGAGCAGACAGGGCAACGTCCTTGCGCGCGGACTGTATGATCTCAGCCATGCTATCTCCCAGCCCCGTCACACTGAAACGCGCACCAATGGCCGTTCCTGGGGCGGCGCCCAGACCACGACCCACGAGGAGTATGAGGAGCACACGGTCACCGAGGGCGAGGCCTTCACCAGCGGCCGCAACTGGAGCACGGCCTGGGCGGTGGACTCGAGCCACGCCGCCGACCTGACCTTTGACTTTGTCGTCCAGAACAGCGGTACTGAGTACGCGCGCGAGATCACCGGGCTCATCTTTAACGTCTACCTGGGGAGCGACCCCAACCCGGTCATCTCCTACCCGGCGTGGGAGCAATTTCCTGGAGGTTCACTGCAGAACGTCTTCCCTGGAGACTACTTCACCTTCTCCTCCAACGCCGTCCCCCTGACCCTGGACCAGATGCGCCGCCTGGATCTGGGCGAGCCGCTGACGATCGTACTGGAGGACTACTCCTACGGCGCGGACGAGCTCTTCTACCAGGACGCGGTCAACGGTGGACTCACCGTCTTTGTCGAGGACGGCGACGAGACGGTGGATACTTACGTGGTCCCAACATGGGGCGTGGAGACCGTACAGGATGTCGTCCAGCGCTACCTCCCTTCAAGCGAGGACCCCGAGGGGAATCTGGCCTCGCTTTGGACGCCGGAGTTCAACGGGATCAACCCGCCGGTGTGGAACGAGAATTACCTTTCGGACATCTCCTGGTGGAACATCTACCAGACCTGCAACATCAGCGACCCAGTTGATTGTGCCAACGTGGGCAGTATGCCCCTGCAGGAACAAGAGGCTCGGGCCGGTGGTGCCATCCTCTTTCGTTTCAACCGTGACTCCGACCGCGACGGCTACAGTGACCGTGTCGAGCTGCAGTACGGCACTGACAAGGACAATCCTGCTTCTCACCCACAGCCCGGTATTCTAGCAGCCTATGCTTCTTCCCGCCAGGGCAACGTGGTGACGGTCAAACTGGCGGTACAGAACAACGGCACCTTTGACGCCTACGGCATCGACGCCGTGATGTACGCCCCTGATGCCACCACGACGATCGGCAATAACACGGTCGGCGGGAACGGGCGGATCCCGCCCGGGGGCCACGTAGCGGTGGGCAGCCTGGTGCTACCGCCGGGGTTAGGAAACTGGACGGCCAGCACGGCGCACGTCTACACGGGCGGCAGCTGTGCGGGCATGCAGGACAAGGTTTACACCTTTACCGTGACCACGCCGGGTATCGTCGGCCAGGGCAGCGCCGCCATATCCTGGGATGATGGTGCCGGGAACAGCGGCAGCCTGGATCTGGGGGGCGCCTATCATGCCCCCCTGCCCGTCTCCGCTGGCGCAGAAGGGCTGCTGGTTGGTTTCGACACGGGAACGATCGAGGCGAGTGAGTCGTTCACGGTGGCCGCGCTGACCCCACGTGACACCTTTACCTACACGGTTGAGAGCGAGCCTTACACACCACCTGTCGTTGCCGTTTCGTACAGCGACCCCCAGGGCAGCCATCGGTTCATCACCCCCGTGGAGATCGCTTCCCTCGGCGACGATCTTTCCTCCTACAGCGGGCAGATGCTCGATGCTGCCGGCCTCCAGATTGTTGCGAGCGGCCCCTTTGACCCCGACGTCGGGAACACAACTACCTTTGTCTTCAACAGCCCACACCCAGCGCCAATCGAGGATGCCCACCTCTACGTCAATTTCGTGGCCAGCGGCACGGTGGTGGCCGAGCTACCCTATACCTTTACCCTCCAGCCCGGCCCCACGCTGTACACAGTGACTTGGTCCACAGATGTCTTCACCCAGCCGTATGACCCCAATCTGGAGTACTTGATGCTGGCTTTCTGGACCGACGCCGGGGGCAATATCATTGATTCGGCTGGCCGGCCGCTCCCCACCCTGGCTGCCGATCCCCTGCCCCAGGTGGCGGCCAGCAGCCTGGCTTGGGATTTCGGCACCGTGTCCCAGGGACAGGAACTGCAGCATACCTTCTCGCTCGCCAATGTGGGACATACACCGCTGCTGGTCTACCTGGATGCGCCCGCGGGGGTGACGGCCGCGACCGCGGGCATACGCTCCATCCTGCCCGGCGACGTGGCCGCCATCGAGCTCACTCTGGACACGGCGGATCTGCCTGTGGGAGCCTACGCCGCGATCGCCCACCTGCGGACGACGGATGCGCAGCAGCCAGGGCTGGGCATCGCCATCAGCGGCAACATCCTGGCCCTGTCCGAGGCTGCGCTGGCCTACCCTCGCGATGCCCTGCAACCCTGGGACCGCTATGCCTACGTGCCCGGCCCGCACACAGCCGGCGATGTGATTACCTTCACGCAGGCTATCAGCGAGGACTATGAACGCGTCCACCCGCTCTACGTCTACAGTATGACCGGGGAGTTGGCGGGGGTGGGGGAATATGGACCGGATTTCTCCGGCCAGACTGCGCCGCTGGCTATGTTTGGTGATGGGCGTGATGGTGACCTAACGGTGGGATCGGGACAGACGATTGTCATCAACAACGTGCGGGTAAATGTCACCGCCTCCGGAACCTCGGCCTCGCCCGCCAACTCGAACGGTTTTGGTGTCGGTGATGTTGTGCTCTTCCACCAGACACAAGGTACGGCCAACGTCGGTCTGTGGGAGTTTGGCCAGATCGCAGCCATCAACTCCCCCACTAGCTGGACCTTGGCCAAGCCCCTTGCTTACTCCTACGACAGCACAAACGGAAAGGCTCAGGCCATCAGGGTGCCACGATACCGAAATATCACCGTTCAGAGTAGTGGAACACTGACCGCACCGGCATGGGACGGAGGTACGGGCGGGATATTGGTCTTCCAGGCTAACGGAACCGTAGACGTCGGCGGAAGCATCGCTATGAACGGCGGAAGCACCTCCAACCAATATGGAGCAACGGGTAGCGGCTTTTGGGGTGGCAATGGAGTGGGCTGGGGTGGCGGCACTGACTACTCCTTCCAAGGGGAAGGAACCCCTGGTGCAGGGGGCAAATCCACTTCTGCCAATGGCAATGGCGGAGGAGGTGGGATGCAGACTGGGGCCCCAGACGGTAGTGCGGGAGGTGGTGGCGGAAATGGGACTCCTGGTGGTGCCGGAAACGGTGAGCATCCTGGTGCCGGTGGAAATCCGGCCGGTTCTTCAGATCTGGTGACGATGGTCTTCGGTGGTGGCGGTGGTGGAGGGATCAAAGAAGTGGGATACGTGGGAGCGGGCGGAGGGGCCGGCGGTGGGCTCCTCGTGGTTTTCGCCAGAGAATTCCAGCTCACGGGATCGATGAATGCGAATGGAGGAGATGGAGCCAGTGCTAATGGCGACATTGCCCCTGCCGGAGGTGGTGGCGCCGGTGGTTCCATTTTGATTCGAAGCCAGCGGGCGACGTTGGGGACAAACCTGGTTACCTCGCTTCACGGCCACGGTGGATCATTCTACGCTGGTCATGGCGGTGATGGGGGTGACGGCCGGATCCGCGTTGAGTACTGTCAGAGCTTTGCCGGATCCACAGATCCACCCGCCAGTACGCAACAGCTGAACTGCTACATTATCCGCAAGCTGGCCGACGGCAGCGACCAGGTCGAGTTCACCCTGCCGGTGAGCGTCACCAACTATGAGCGCTACGGCCTGCAGTTCGGCGAGCGTGGGCAGTATGCCGCCGCCGGCGATCAGCTTTTCCGGGTGCGCCTCGAGAAGCGCGAGTATGCCACGGCCACCCTCGACCTCCTGCTCCTGGAGCTGGGCGTGCCTACAGTCACGTCCGCCCTCGACGTCGGTGCCGATGGCAGCGTGGAGTGGACCTACACCGGCGTCCCAACGCTGCCGGTCATCCTTCCCTCCCCCAACCTGGCGGCTGGCCTGAACACCTATCTACACACCCTGCCCGATCCCTATGGCAGCGATGTGATCGTCCCGATCAGCGTTTCCCTGGACACCAGCGGTGATCTCTTTCTGACGAACCTTGACTTGGTGCGCGGCCCTGACGTGGACGCGCACATCGCCGCGGACGACATCTCCTTTGACAACCCTGACCCCGCCGACGGCGACCTGGTGCACGTGCTGGCCACGGTGCACAACGCCGGGTCGGCCGGTAGCGGCCCGCTCGTGGCGGCCGCCGTTGTCAGCAACACATTGGTGGGCAGCGCCTTTGTCGCTACCATCCCAGCAAGCGGGACGGCCCAGTTGTCCATCGCCTGGGACACTACTGGTTGGGGCGGCGACCTGACAGTGGAGGTGCGCTTAGACCCCTACAACCGTATCGCTGAGACAGACGAGGGCAACAACCGGGCCAGCCAGCCGCTGCACGTCCGCACGCGCCCGGACCTGCAGGTCACGACGATCGAGGCCACACCACTGCTCCTGCACAACGGCGAGGCCGCCACCGTGATAGCGACTGTAGTTAATGCTGGTGAGTCCGACGCCCTAGCCAGCGCCCTCCAGTTCTACGACGGCCCACCGGGTGACGGGACCGAGTTCGGCGCGGTCACGCTGACCGTGCCGGCCGGCGCCACGATCACAGCGACGGTGTGCTGGACGGCTGGACCGCTGGGGCCCCATACCCTCTATGCCGTGGCCGACGCCGGTGCGGCCGTGCGCGAGGGGGACGAGTCCAATAACCAGGGCGAGGGCGACTTCTACGTCGGCATCGGCCCCGAGGTCTACCTGGACAGCGGCAGTTCCCCCGACCCCGTCTACTCCCCGACGCTGGGCTACGGCTACCTCAACGGGGAGCCGCTGGCGTGGGGTGGCGGCGCGCTGCCCACCGAGACGGTACGCTGGAACCCGGACGGGAACGCGGGCGTGCAGTACCGCTTCGACTATATGCTGCTGCCGGCCTTCTACCATCTGGACCTGGTTCTCTACGAGGGTGACGGGGCCGGCCGCACCGAGACGGTGTGGGCAGATGGCTTCGACATGGGCACGGCGGTGACTCTGACGGGGGGCCAGGTCCAATGCCTCTCCCTCCTGCTCGATCCGGCGCTCTACGCGGACCATGCCGTCACCACGTCCGTGCGCTGTAGCCAACTGGCCGGCGCCGTGGTCAGCGAGGAGGCGCTGCGCGAGGTCCAGTATGTGTACCTGGACTCCGGACCGGACGCGGCCCGCGACCCGGCCTACAGCAGTCTGACGGGCTATGGATATCTGAACGGCTATGGCAGCCAGTCCTGGGGGACAACGCCGGCAGAGACCGTGCGGACAATTGCCGGCAACGAGGTCCGCTACCGCTTCGACAACCTCCTCCCGGGGCGGGACTACCAGCTCAACCTGACGCTCTACGAAGAGGATGGAGCGGGCAGGGTGGAGACGGTGTGGATCGATGACTTTGATACCGGCTGCAGCGTCAGTCTCGGCGATGGGTTGGTGCACGAGGACTCCCTTTCGGTCCCCATCTGGACGTACATCGGCGATGGTACCGTCACTGTCGCCATCCGCCGGACCAACGGCAATTTCGTGGTGGTCAGCGAGATCGCGCTCGAACAGCACACCCTTCCCTGTGCCGTGCTGGGCGATGATGATGACAGCCTGGGGCCGGCCATTACTTCTGTGGCTGCCCCGGGACAGGCCGGCATAGGCGAAGGCATCCACGTCCAGGCGCAGGTCAGCGATTCGGCGCGCGGGAACCACGGGGTGAGCAGCGCGGCGTTGTACTATGGCTACGCGGCACCGTACAACCAGAACACGATCGCCGGCACGGGTCCGGGCGGCAACGGCGACGGGCCGTGGTCCTTTGTCATCCCGGCCCAGGGTGCTGGCCATAGCGGGCAGACCCTGCGCTTCTTCCTGCTGGCGGTGGATGGCGACGACACGCCGGCCTGGACAGTGGATGACAACGAGGGCACGTACTACGGCATTCTGCTTGGCAGCGGCTGGTCGGTGTATCTGCCGTTGGTGATGAGACAGTGAGGTCTGGACGAGATGAGCATCGAAGCAAAAGCCCTCGCTCTCGAGAGTGGCGGCGCCTGCAGCACGGACTGGGCCTCCGCCAGGGAGACTGGCAACAGGATCGGCAGTCTCTTGCCGCCGAGGACCAGTCCTTCTCTGCCGAGATTGTGGCAATGCAAACCGGCAACAGACTCCCACATCGACACCAGCGCACTGGTGAATGTATGACTCCAGTCAGATGAACATTACCCTGAAACGACCCCGGCAGGATTCTGCTCTGCCGGGGTCCTGATTTGGAGCACGCCGGTGACCACCTGCTCGAATATGTCGAGACAGAAACCGCCGGTGTCGGTTCGCGCGTGCAGTCAGTGCCCCCTCTCCCGGGCAGCGGCCCCCTGTCTCCCCAGCAGATACCGCGCAAAGGCCAGCATCTCGGGCACAATGGCGGGGTTCTCCTTCGCCAAGTCGAAGAGGTCCTGCCAGGCCGGCACGCCGGCGATTAGCTCGGCGATCTCCTGCTCGTACGGAACGGCGGCCGCGCTCAACAGGCCGGCCTGCCGTAGCAGCGTGATCGCGCTCGTCCCGACCGTGTTGGCAAACCCGACCAGGTACTTCCAGGAGGGAACGGACACGCCCCGCTCGACCTGGCTGACGTACGTCTGCGCCACCTCCATCTTCTCGGCCAGGCCCTCCTGGGTCAGGCCGGCCTCAACGCGCAGTTTCTTGAGCAGCAATCCGAATTTCACCGCATCTGAGTTGGGCACGGGAGTCGCCTTTCACTTCTGACAGTGGCCCCATTCTAGCATCTTGAGTTCTATCTGTGAACGCAAAAATGCTGCTATAGAAATGCATTTGTAGAACAATAAAGACGAGATGAGGCTGATTGGCTACAGCCAGAGGCGCGGAGTCATCTTTTTACTTTTAGAACAGTTGCACGATATAGGGGAAAGTAGTAGACTGGGTGGGAGACGATCAGGACAACTTGCGCTCCCAGAGTCTCGCATAGCAGATGCAACGAATGCGGAGCATTACCGATGCTGCTGCAAGCACGAATCGAGTCCCCCAGGTATCATTAACCAAAATCCCTGGAGGACAGAAATGAATGCGAACCAAGCTCTGAACGAATTCCTGGCAGAAAAGCGCTCGCAAGGGCGCGCGGCCGCGACGATCCTGTTCCACCGGCGGCTCCTGACCCCCTTCGTGACTTTTCTCGAGGGGCGCGACGGCACCGATGTGGCCCGCCTGGGCAACCCGGACATGCGGGCCTTCTTCGGGCAGCTCTACGCCCGCAGCGAGGCCGGAGAGATTACCAAGGCTACGGTTGCAGCTTACGACCGGTCGGTGCGGGCTTTTTGCTCCTTCTGCGTCCAGGAGAAATTGCTGCTGGAGAACCCGATGAAGGGCCGGCCGCGGGCTCGGATTCCCCGGACATTGCCCGATACCTTGTCCTTCGACGAGATTCGCACGCTTCTGGCCGCCTGCGATGACGATCCTCTCGGCCGGCGAGACCGTGCCCTAATGCTGTTCATGTTCGATACAGGCCTCCGGGCCGGAGAGGTCTGTGCCTTGACCGCGGCAGACCTTTTTCTCGCCAGCGACCACGGGAGGGTGCGCGTCCGCGCGGAAAACAGCAAGGACCGCGAGGAAAGGACGGTGCCGGTTTCAGCGGAAACGGTCAAGGCCCTGCGTCTGTATCTGGAGGACCGCCCTACCGACGCTCAGGGGCTATTTGTGAGAGCGGCAGGCCATACCCACCAGTTAGGCACCCCCCACCTTACAGGGAGCGGCCTGAATCAGCTCATGCGCCGCCGGGCCAAGTTGGCCGGCATCGTGGGCAAAAGGAAATGGTGTCACATCTGGCGGCATACCTTTGGCAAGAACTATGTGCTCGCCGGCGGCGATCTGGAAACCCTTCGCCGACTCCTGGGCCACTCCAGTTTGGAAACCGTGCGCATCTATCTGGGTTTTCGCACCGAGGAAGTGGAGGCGTGCCATTTCAAGTACTCGCCGGTGCGACAGTTGGTAGCTCGTTCCTGAACGGGCACAACCCTGAACGGTAACTGCTCTGGCTGATATGGAAACCCGGTCTCTTCAAGCCCTCGGGCACAGAAACCGGGTTTCTTGACCGGAGCGGAGGGTCGGGCAATTTGCTTGAACGTCGGCAGAAAATGAGGTATAATGTCTTTCACAAGGCGGCCAAAATGGTCGGAGCACCTTACCAACTGCGAACCTCGAATCAGGAGCCTCACAGCAGATTACTCTTAATCAATGGGTTCGAGGTTCGAGTCCTCGGCGGCTCACAGCAGTTCGTACGCTACCCGTGCACCGCGCCCCCCCTTGACAGGCATGGTATAATACAACTAAACCCCGGCCGTACGGTCTCTCTTTTCCGTGCGACCCCTCTTCTTCCGGGAACCAGGCCGGGAGATGGCCAGCGCTTCTCCAACGCTCCGCGAAAAGGAGGTGAGCGGGACATCTATCGCGCGCAGTGACCGGCCCGTTTTCACACCCGGCAACGGCCCGCCAGGGCTGTCCTCCCCCGGGTCCGACCTCTTCCGAGCGTGACGGTGGGCCTCATCTGAGAAAGGAGAAACTCCATGAAGCGAATTTGGGCACTCCTCGCCCTCCTGGCTCTGATCGCCGGCGTTATCGGCCCCGTCTCCGCCCAGTCGCCCGAGGGCAATCCCCCTGCCACGGACATGACGACGCACGCCAACGGCATCGAGTCGCTCTCCGGCTCGTACGTCGCCTTCGACCCCTCTGTGGGTGGGGATACCTGCTACATCCCCGGCGCGTCGCAGACCTTTTGCTTCCGCGCCGAGTCGTTTACCAACGACTGGGAGTACGTCTA